>JBDNFB010000234.1:0-4290 GCA_041690055.1 Myxococcota bacterium
CGGGCGCGAACTGGCTGGGGTCGAGGCTGAGATTGACGGGGGCGTGCGAGCCTTTGGAGCGGTGGACGAGGAGGGGGGCGGCGCTGCTCCTTCCCCGGAACGAATGCGCGTATTGCATCAAGCGGTCGGGCGAGCTGGTCGCGTCGAGGACCTGGCGAGTGAGTTCGCCAAGTTTGGGGAACGTCTCGAAAAGGCGACCGAGGAACGGGCCGCAGCGCGGGCTGAAATCGAGCGACTGCTCAAACAAGAGACGGCCGTGCCGCCGAATGTCGACCGAACGGCGCTTCAAACTGCGCTTTCCCGCGCGCGCAAGCTCGGCGGTCTCGGCGGTCTCGACGATCGCGTTGCGGATCAATCCCTCGATCTAGAACGACGCCAAGAGGAATGTGATCGCCGCGCGCGCGCGCTTGGGCTTGAGGTTTTGGGCGATGCGCGACATGAGGATCTGCTTTTTCCAGAAGCGGACGTGATTGCGAATGCGGCGCGCCGCTTTGCCGATCTCGAACAACGTGAGACGCGGCTAGTTCAGGCACGTGCAGAGCGGAGCGCGGAGCAGCGCGCGGTGGCCGAGGACCTTGCGAGACTGCGCGGCGAGGGTGCGGTTCCGAGCGAGCAAGACTTGGAAATGGCACGAAAGGGGCGCGACCTTGTCTGGCGCACGATTCGCGCAGAGCTGCTCGAAACGGAGCGGACTGCGCCAGAGGGCCGCATGACCGTCGTTGCGGACATGGCGGACATGGCGGACATGGCGGACATGGCGGATGTGGCGGACGATTTCGAGCGCGCAGAAGCGCAGGCGGATCAGCTGGCGGATCGGCTCCGAATCGATGCCGAGCGCGTGGCGCAACAGTCGGCGCTTGAAGCGCGTGCGGGTCGGCTTACGTCAGACCTTGAAGAGATCCAGGCGGAATCCGAACGCAGAGAAGCTGCCCGGCAAGACCTCGACCAGGAATGGCAGGAACGTTGGGCCAAGGTCGGGCTGCCGGTCCGACCAGCGGAAGAACTGGGCAGCTGGCGTCGGGACTTGGACCATCTGCTTGAGCGTCGGGGGGAACTCCGGGAGGCGCGCCGTGCGGCGGACCGAGACCGGGCGCTCCGAGAAGAAGCACGGGCCGATCTCTCCGACGCGCTTGAAGGGCTATCAAGCGCGTTTGAGACTCTCCGGGTGATTGGCGGCTCCGGGGCCGCGGGAGCGCCGGCAAAGCCGCGCGGCGCACATGCAGAACGGCTTGAGGCATGGACGGAGAGCGGTGAAGCGCATCTGCTGCGCCTTGACGAAGCCGACGAGCGGCGTCGGCGATTTGAGGAGGCTCGACAGGAGGCGGAGGAGCGGGCGCTCCGTTCGGATCATGCGGAGGAAGCCGCGCTTCGCTCTCTTGAATCCTGGCGAGACGAGTGGTGCGCGGCGCTGGAAGGGCTTGAATTGGCGCCCGATACGCGGCCGAACGAGGCGCGGGAGCGGCTTGCCGCGTTGCGCGAGTTGATGGCGCAACTGCGCGAGCGAGAGCAGATCGAAGACCGGGTCGGCAAAATCCGGCTGGATATTCAGCGCTTCGAATCGGATGTGCGCGAACGCGTCGACGCGTGCGCCCCGGACCTAGCGGATTTTGATGCGGCTTCGGCTGCGCTTCGTCTGCAGAGAATGTTAGGTGATGCGCTCGAGGCCGAGACGTTGGCTCGAAACGTGGACGAGTCTCTGAACGAGGCGCGGGAGGAAATGGAAGAGGCCATTGTCCGGCTGCGCGCGGGCGAAGAGGATCTGGAGCGGCTTCGAGAGGAAGCGCGCGTTTCGGAGACGGCAGAGATTGATGAAGCGCTTCGGGCTTGGCGGCTGGTCGATCAGGCTCTGCGCGAACGCGACGAGGCAATCGCCCAGTTGGAGCAGTTGGCGGAAGGCCGACCGGTCGAAGAACTTGAAGAACAGAGCCGGCAGCTGGACCCGGATGTGCTTGTCGCGCAGATCGAGCAAGGCAGGGCGAAAGAGGAGGAGCGGACCGCGGAGACCCGCGCGGCCGTCGCAAAGCTGCAATCCGCGCGGGATGCGCTCGCGGCGATGGACGGGGGCAGTGTCGTGGCGGAGCTGAGCGAGCGTGCGCAGGCGCAGCTCGCTTCTGTGCGGCGTGATGTCGGTCGATATGTGGAGCTGCGCCTCGCCCGTGAGATTCTCAAGGCCGAGATCGATCGAGCGCGGGAGGAAAATCAATCGCCTCTGTTGGCAAGCGCGGGTCGCCTTCTCAGCGGACTCACGATCGGCGCCTATCCGTCGGTTTTGAGTGATGAGGCAGCAGATGGTCGCGCGCGTCTCGTTGCGGTCGATCGGGAAGGGCGAGAAGTGGCGGTTGATGCGCTCAGTGAGGGCACCCGGGATCAGCTTTTCCTCGCGCTCCGTCTGGCTGCACTTGAGGAATCGGTTGAGCGAACGGAGCCTATGCCGCTGATTGCGGACGATATTTTGGTGGAGTTTGATGACGCCCGGACGCCTGCGGCGCTGAATGTTCTCGCGGAGCTGGCGACGAAGACTCAGATCTTGCTCTTCAGCCATCATCAGTTTGTGGCGGACGCTGCCGCTTCGATGGGCGATCGGGTCCGCGTCGTCGAACTCTGATGGGTGACCTGAGGGATCTGCTTATCATGAGACTCTTAGTTGCAAGTCGTTCAAAGCCTCTGAAAATAAAGGGAAAGTGTCCGATTTAGCCATCTTGGGAACCCGGAGCTCGGTGCTGGGCACTGACTAGGGAAAGGCACGCTGCGGGCACGGCGACTTCCTCGGCTCAGTGGTCGTCGCTGCTGCCGCCCAACGCGGATGAGTTCTTCGCATTGATTTGCCTGATGGTGCTGCTGGTTGGCTTTCGATGGGCAGGGCTGGCTCAGCGAGATCGAATATCGCGTTGAGACCCCGCTGTCTGCGTGGACTGCACTGGGTGGGGTGGCCGCTCGGCGCTCGCGAGGACAGATGAGCTAGACAGTGGGGCGTGCCGCCGCCTCTACCTCCGCCCACGCCCGTATCCCCGACCGGTGAAGACCCGCGCGATCAGCTGCCGCGGGTGCTGACGCTTTGGGATGCGTCGATGTTGATCGTCGCGTCCGTGGTGGGCAGCGGAATCTTCTTTACGCCGTCCCATGTCGCCACGCTCCTTCCGAGCATGGAACTCATCCTGCTGGCTTGGGTCGTGGGTGCGGCGCTTTCTTTGGCGGGTGCCTTCGCGAACGCGGAGCTGGGGGCAATGTTTCCGCGGGCGGGAGGCGACTATGTCTACCTGCGTGAAGGGATTCATCCCGCGGCAGGATTCCTGACGGGTTGGCTCAGCTTCTTCGCAATCTACGCGGGGACGATCGCGGCGCTTGCCGTGGTGTTTGCAGAGTCGATGGCGCAGCCGCTCGGGCTCTCGCGGGGAGGCGTGATCGCGCTTGCAGCGCTGGCGATTCTCGTGACCTCGGCTCTGAATCTGCGCGGGACACGTTGGGGGGCGGGGTTCAATAATCTGACTTCGGTGACGAAGATCGGAGCCCTGCTGGCCTTTGTTGTACTCGGGCCGGTCTTCGGCGAGGGCAGCTTCGCGCCTTGGCTCGGCGCCGAGGCGGCGCCCGCCACGGCGCTCGGCGGAGCCCAAAGCAGCGTCCTTCGATTCGGACAGGCGATGTCGCCCATCCTCTTTAGCTATCTGGGTTGGAACGCGAGTGTGTACGTCGCGAGCGAGATCCGCGATCCCGAGCGGAATCTGCCGCGGTCGCTCTTTCTTGGACTGGCCCTGTGCACGGTGCTCTACCTGTTGATCAACTTGATTTATTTCTATGCGTTGGCGCCGGAGGCACTTCGTGAGGCCGGCGATACGGGTGAAGCGGCGGCCACGGCGCTTTTCGGCCAGGCCGGCGGGCGCTGGGTCTCGGCCTTCGTGTTGGTCTCGGTGCTGGGAACCCTCAATGCAACCGTGCTCGTGGGGCCCCGAATCGTGTACGCGATGGCGCTGGATGGGCTCTTCGTTGGGGGCTCGGACCGGGTGCATCCGGGCTTCCAGACGCCGAGCGTCGCGATCGCGATCCAGGCTGTGGTGGCGATCTTGCTCGTGGTCTTTCTGGAGAGCTTTCCGAAGGCGCTCGACTTCACAGTTTTCGGAATCGTGCTGGCGACCTCGGCGGATATCGTGGCGCTCTTCGCTTTGCGGTGGCGTCAGCCGGATCGGCCTCGACCCTACCGTGCCTGGGGCTTTCCCTGGCTGCCAGGGCTGTACCTGCTGGTGAATCTGGCGGTCGGGGCCGCGATTGCGATCGGAAGCCCGCGCGAGGCTATGA
>JBDNFB010000235.1:0-7177 GCA_041690055.1 Myxococcota bacterium
CCGTACTCGAGATCAGCGAGAGCCATCTCTTCAATCCTGCGTGGCCCGAGCACGCCCGACTTCATGAAGTCTGGCAGCTTTGCGTGCACGCACTTTTCAGCGGCGTTTGCCTGTGGCTCGTATGGGTGAGACACGAGGCAGGCTTTGCGAGCCTGCTCGCACTCGCGATGACCGGTTCATTCCTCTTCGCCTACCTCATCCGTGAGACCTACGGCGGGTCCATGCGCCACGTGGATGGCGAGCCCATAACGACACTTTCGCATGTCGCTGTGGTCGTCGTGCTATGCGTGAGCGCGCTACTGGTCGCCGGCCTCTTTCAGACGGGGTCGTCGTTCGCATCCTCGAGCCTCGAGAAAACGACTCATTCCTCGGAAGAATGAATTGGGCGGGCCTAATGTTGGACGAAGAGCCACGCGTCTTGCGTGGCGGGGAGAGGAATCTTGATGAGTCACCTGATCTACTGGCCTGTGTTGGCCCAGATATTGATACCGCTGGTTGTCCTTATACTGAACGGCAAACGCAAAGCGGGTGACGTGAAGTCCGGCGATTTCGATCGCGACAAGGCGGCCATGGACAATGAGGCCTGGAGCGAGCTAACGATTCTGACGTCAAGAAACCTGGCGAATCAGTTCCAGTTTCCGGTGGTTTTCTACGTGTTGTGCCTTGTGCTCGCGAGTTTGAACGCCGTCAGCACTGCAGTGCTCGTGGTCGCGTGGCTGTTCGTCGTCGCGCGCTACATCCACGCTTACGTCCACGTGACAACGAACTATGTTCCAACGCGATTTCGGGCATTCATTTTCAGTATTGTTTTATTGATGGTGCTCTTCGGGCTTACGATCGCGGCGCTCTTGCGAGTGTAGCGTTAGCTGCTGCCAATCGATGATCACCGGCACGCGCTGCAAGAAGAACGGCAGCTCTTCGCCGATGGTCGCACGGACGTGCGAAACGCCCATCGCCGTGATCTCAGGCCAGTCATCCTGGCGAGCCCGGAAGGGGCCGAGTAGCCCCGTCGGGGCTTAGTTGTCAGAATGATACGTATCGGACGTGCTGAAAAGGGGCCTTCTTTGCGCGATCGTTGCGGCACGGATCATTGGCGCGTCACAGGTCATCGCAGTGGATCGCGGTGATGAAAAGCTCGCGACCGCGCAGAGTCCGGCGGACACCTAGCGCGCCCCCCGGATCAAACGCCCGGGTCGCGCGCCCGTCGCTTCGTCGTCTCGAATCGTCACTTCCCCCGCAACAATCACTCGGTGGTAGCCCTTGGCACGCTGCATAATACGGCGACCATGGGCGGGTAGATCGAAGATCATCTCGGGTAACTCGATCTTCAAATTTTCGTGATCGATGACATTGACGTCCGCACGAAGCCCGGGGGCGAGTCGGCCACGATCTCCCAATCCGTAAAGCGCTGCTGGCTCGCTGGTCATCATCCTGACCGCGTCCTCGAGTGGGAGCCGGGGGCCTCGGGAACGATCGCGTACCCAGTGCGTAAGCATGAGAGTGGGTCCCCCGGCGTCGCAAGCCACGCCGCAATGGGCACCGCCATCGCCCAATCCCCAAACCGAGGCCGGATGGGTCAGCATTTCATGTACATCGTCGAGACTGAACCGGAAATAGTTAGTGAAGGGAAAGAGAAGAAAGGTCCGCCCGCCCGCCTCGAGCAGCAGATCGTAAACAAGCTCTTCAGGGTCGCGTCCCTCACGCTTTGCTCGGTTCTCGATCGTATCTTCGACGGACGGTTCCATATCAAAAGATTCGCCTAATGCGAGAAGGCTCTCGTACCCTTGATGAACCATTGTGGACAAGGGGTGATCGTAGGGCTCGATCGGGTCCGCCAGGATCTTCGCCTTCAGCGCAGGATCCCTCATGCGCTCAACGCGCTCGGCGAGTGGTAAATCTGCGATCTCGCGGTAGCTCGCTCGGGTCGAGAAGGTGTGCTGGTCGCTTTGGAGGCCTGTCAGAATTCCCGTTGCTCGGTTCGCCACCTGAGGATAAATCGGCGCACCCTCTGCTCGAAGTTCCGCCGATCTTTCGAGCAGAATCTTGAACCGGTCAATCTCTGTATGTGTCTGAACGAGTGAGAACGTGACGGGGCGACCGATTTCTTTCGCGATCCGGCCCATCCAATCGATTTCCGCATGAGAAGTTTCGCTCACCTCCCCGTCCATTCCGCGCGGGACGACCTCGAAGACGCCCGTCTTCAGTTCGCCCAGGACGCGCGCCATCGCCTCAAGCTCACGCTCTCCAGAAAAAGTGCCGGGCACTTCAAGGCCTGCGCTGGTTCGATGGGACAAGATGCGAGAAGTGGAAACGCCTAACGCGCCAGCCAGAATCCCTTCGCGAATAATATCGCGGATCTGTTCGAGATCTTCGTCGCTCGGCTCCGGCTCGAGCGCCCGGTCCCCCATCACGTAGGCCCGCACCGCCGCATGGGGAACCTGGGTTCCGACATCAAGCATGAACTTACGCTCGCCGAGCGCGTCGAGATATTCGGGGAAGGTTTCCCAGCGCCACTCGATCCCTTCCGCGAGCGCCGTCCCCGGGATGTCTTCAACCCCTTCCATTTGTTCAATTAAGATCTCTTCACGACCCGGGGTGACTGGTGCGAAGCCCACACCGCAATTGCCCATCACAATCGTCGTCACGCCATGCCAACACGACGGAGCGAGTTCTTCGTCCCAGGTCGCTTGCCCATCGTAATGTGTATGCACATCGACAAAGCCCGGCGTGACGAGCTTTCCCGTTGCATCGATCGTCTCACGCGCCTCGATGCCATCGAGCCCCCCACGCGCGATGCGCGAGATCTTTCCGCCATCCACGAGGACATCGCCCTCGAAGGCGGGCGCGCCCGTCCCGTCCACAATCATTCCGCCGCGAATCAAAAGATCATGCGTCTCGCTCATCTCATCCCTCTCAACCGATTTTTCATCAGTGTAACCCCTACGTTTCCGACGCAACACGCGTTATTCACGCCCCGAAACCCACTTTCAGAAGGGCCCGGCGCGCTTCGGTTCGGCTCGGTATCGTGGATGCGAGTGGAGGATGAACGATGGCGGATCAGGACATACAAGAGGACCGTTGGTTGATTCAGCAGCTGCTGTGCCGATGGTGCGAGCTCGTCGATCAGCATGCGTGGAATTCGATGGGCGAGGTCTTTACCGAAGACGTGATTGGCGTTTACAACGGCATGGAAGTGCCGGGCCTCAAACAATTGATCGATAGCGGAAACGAAAATATGACCCGCGACACGATCGCCCGCACGCAACACAATGTGCTCAATTTTCGGATTCAGATTGAGGGAGACGCCGCGCATTGCGTCACGAACTATTACGCGGTGCACCAGGGCGCGGGCGACTTCGCCCGGCAGATCTATTCGATGTGGGGGGAGTACGATGACAAACTGCGTCGCACTTCCGCCGGTTGGCGCATCCATAGGCGGGACTACACGACGTTCTTCGTGGAGGGCGACGACCGAATGACCTTCGCAGGTCGTGAGCCGGACTGGGAGAAGACCTATCGATAGATTGGGCCGTCGCGCCACACTAACTATTCAAGGGCACCCCCTCCATCCTGAGGACCGCGTGAATAAGCTGTGAACCCAATACGAACCGCGTGTGAGTAGCGCGCCAAGAGGACGACGCATGAGCATTCCTGAGTCGGGCGTTCCGGGCACAGCGGTACCGGAGCGGATAGGGAAGAGTGAGCACCCACTGCCGGACGGGCACTTCGGAAAGAACGTGATCGACGAGGTGGGCGGCCGTGTCCGCCTTCCACCGCACGAGGGACAGAATCCCCGCCCCTCGCGTGGGCAAACGGGATCAATCGACCGATCTGTGGCACACCGCCGGCGGGACGACTGGCTGATTTCGTTTCGAATTTCGATCCGCTGAGTTGTTGCGCACTACGAGATCTGATCTGCGGGGAGCGTCGCGGACCACTCCACAGCAAGGCCGAAAAGCCCGCAATGGGTCTCTCGGACTCAGACCTCTCGCGGATCCAGGCCAATTGAGCAAAGGAATTCGTAGAAGAGTTCTCCCCGGGAACTGACGGAAGGGAAGGGAATGGGAATAGGAATTTCTCTGCCTATCCGGTTCGCTCCGCTCGTGACCTTGCCTGTCACGACCTTGACACAATGTTGTGTCTTCCGAGGAGGAAGTCAGAATGGAGTTTCCGCGCACGCTTGTCGAGTTTCAAGATCAGTTCCCGGATGAGGAACATTGTTGGAGGTACCTACGCCGCGCCCGCTGGCCGCGCGGTTTTGGTTGTCCGCGCTGCGGCGGCCGTGGCAGCCACTTCTTGGCAAGCCGATGCCTCGAGCAGTGCCGTACGCGTCGATATCAGGGCTTTGTGCTCAGAGGAGTGTGCGAGCGGCTCGTTTTCTGCGTCGATCGACGAGTCCGGCGAGTACAACACAGCCGACGCTCAACATCGCTACGGTGCCGGGCTCGGGTACGTTCCGGACTTCGATTTCGGTGAGTTGGAAGTTGCCGTTGGCCGCCCAGCCGGGTCCGTTGGCCGGCAGACTCGGGTCGAGCATGGCCTCTAAACGAAATCCGGTGATGCCAGAGGCGATCAGCGGGTAGTCGAGCTCGTAGTCGCTCAGGCTCGAGTCGCCGGGCTCGACCAGCCAGCTGCCATCGCCCTGCGCGTTAGCAGAACTCTTGCTCAGAGAGTCCGCAAACGTGCCGAGATTGCTGTCGAGGACAGTCCAGTTTCCGCTCGCGGGGCCGAAGGTTCCCCTCGCGTCTGTCGTATAGGCGAGTCTGAATCGTCCGAGCCTAAAGTCGAAGGCGGCATAACGGTTGTAGAGCTTGACCGAAATAGCTTCAGTCGACTCAAGGTCGGTCTGGGTTTCGAGTGTCATCGTGCGCCCGATTCCGCCTGAGTCAATGGACCAACCTTGATTGGAATCGAGAGAACCGTCCACCGTAACCGACACAGGGCGCCCCGACTGCTCGTAGTCCGCCACGGGGTTCGTAAGCGGGATCGCGACCGGAGGGTAGGAGGCAGCCGCTTCGTCGGTGATCTCGAGTTCGTTGAGAATGAAGTTGCCGTTGCTGGCCCAGCCCGGACCGGTGGCCGGCAGACTCGGGTCGACGAGCGCTTCGAGACGAAACCCCGTGATACCTGAAGTCAGGACCGGGTAGTCGAGGACGTAGTCGGCCGGGCTCGTTCCGCCTGGGAGCACAAGCCAACTCCCATCGGGCTGTGCGCTTGCATTGTTCGTTTCCAGCGCGTCGGCAAACGACCCGATGTTGCTGTCGAGTACGGTCCAGTTTCCGCTCGCCGGACCGAAGGTTCCCCTCGCGTCCGTGGTATAGGAGAGCCGAAAGCGTCCCAGCCGATAGTCGAAGCCGTAGCGGTGAGAGAGTCTGATTCGGATGCCAGAGATCGAGTCGAAGTCGGATTGAGTTTCGACTGTGAACGTGCGCGACGTCCCACCCGCATTGATCGACCATCCGACGAGTTGTGCTAGGCCACCGTCGATTGCATCCACGGCGAGGAAACCGGCCTGCTCGAAGTCGGCTTGAGCGGCTGTGAGTGCTGGCGGCGTTGAGGGACAAGCGTCGCCCACGCCATCCAGATCTTCGTCTTCTTGGCCCGGGTCCGAATCGACGGGACAGACGTCGCAGGCGTTGCCCAGGCCGTCCAGGTCTGCGTCCTCCTGAAGTGGATTGGCGTCAGACGGGCAATTGTCGACCGCGTCATTGACCGAGTCGCCGTCGCAATCGAGGAGCTCCGACGTCCAGTCGACGACTTCGCAGCCGCCCGTGGCGTTCGAGTAGACCGCTTGAGTTCGCCATTGCTGCGGACATTGGGGCGAGTCGGCGCCGAAGGTACTGCGCGGCATGTCGAAGTTGTACGACGCACAGAGATCTGCGATTTCCTCGCCGCCAGAAGCGACGCATTGGTTGATCCAACCTGCGCCGTAGGGATCGGTCACCGTTTCGAACAGTTCGTGGGCCGCCGCGGAAGTGTAAGCTTGAAATGGCGTGCCAATCCCACATGCCCCGCATCCCGAATTCTGCGTGTAATCGGGGTGCACGATGTAGGTAAAGGAGACAGGGGCCCCGCTCACGTCGATGAAGTAGTCATGGAGCGCGCACCAGTCGACGCACGACGTGCCGATTCCACTTGGGTTGGGATCTGTAATCGTAATACCCGGTGGAATGTGGACGTAGTAGATGAGATTCTCACCAAAGAGCGGAAGCGCTCCACTTGCGATTTGTGCCGCGAGTTCCGGTCCGAAGTCGGACGTTGACAGCTGGTTTGACGGGGCGATCGTGATCAGCGGAGCTATGTGATAGCTCCCTTCGTACGTGCCACTCGCCGCTCCCACGTACTGGGGCATCACGGCATCCCAGTGGGGCCCGTCGAAGAGATCGGTCACGAAATCTCCGAAGAGCGCACGGACCTGCGGGTCAACGCTCTGCGTGCCGGGCCAATACACATCCACGACCTCTGGCGCGCTGAGGACACCGCCGCCGCTCACCACAGAAATTTGACTCGCCTGACTGATTGGGTCGCATTGGGAGTTGATGACCGGATACGTACCGTCTCCGGAAGTGACGAGTTGCGGAACAACCGGGACACTCTGGCCGACCCCTGGGAGAAGTGGAATGAGGACGAGTGCCAAAATGAGCGCCCGACTATGGGAGAGGAATCCGCTTCTTGTTGCGGTCGACTTCAGGTGGATGTCGTGGGGACCTTTCAGGAGCAGCTCGTCGTTTGCATAGGCACGACACAGAAGCACCGTTTGACCCGGCTGTTGCGGAATGGCAAAGGGTTGTCGGCGCACACCGACAGCCCTGATTCTACTCGATGTTCTCCGCTTCTTCATCTCGTCCTCCGATCGGGTCGCCCGAAAAAAGGGCCCCCAAATGAGATAAAAGTGGCCCATGCGAAGGCTCCTCGTCCGTGGACGCATAGCGTACGAGCAGGCCTTCCCGGTCGTCGATTGGAAACGGATCAGTAGGCGGGACTCGCGAGATGGAGATCGCGCGTCGTTGAACGGATCGAGTTATGCCCGAGTAACCGTTGCAGGGTATGGAGATCGACACCGGCCTCGAGCAGGTGGGTGGCAAAGCTGTGACGGAGCATATGGATGCCGCCAGGCTTGTCGATCTCGGCGCGTCGCTTGGCCTTCTTGAAGGCTTCCTTGACACCCGTAGCGCGC
>JBDNFB010000236.1:0-3901 GCA_041690055.1 Myxococcota bacterium
ACCCGCTTCAGAAACTCTTCAAGGCAGACGCGTCCTTCGAGTCGAGCCACATTCACTCCGAGGCAGGAATGCGGTCCGTATCCGAAGCTCAGAATGCGCGGTGGTCGGCGCTTAATGTCGAATTTGTCGGGCTCGGGGAATTCGCGTTCGTCATGATTGCCGGAGTGGTACAGGAACATCACGCCTTGTCCCTCCGTCATTTTGGCACCACCCAGCTCGATGGGCCGCTTCACTTGACGCATGAGAAACTGCGTGGGCATATCGAATCGCAGGCCTTCGTTGTAGGCATCCGGGATGAGCGACGGGTCATCGATACACATCTGGCGCTGGTCTGGGTATTCCGCGAGGCGTCGCGCGATTGACGCGAAGGTTTTCGGGAAGGTCTCCGAGCCGCCGATGATCAGCATCGAGAGATGTGAAGCGATTGATTCGTCATCGAGTGGCGCGCCGTCTTGTTCGAATTCGATCAGCTTCTGCAGGACGTCATCCTGGCGCTCCCCGGCGCGGCGTTCCGCAATCTTCTCATGGAAGTAGGCGAACATCTCGCCCATGGCGGCGAGCCCGGCTTCGGTCATGCCGTCGTGGCCTTCTTCGCGTAGGAAAAATCGCCAAACGAGTTCGTTAAGAAAGGGACCGTCTGAGGGGGGCAGGCCGCTGATCGTGCACGCCACGGAGACGGCGACATTGGCCGAGTAGTCATGGATGACATCCATGCCGCCCTTATCCATCACGGCGTCGAGCGAATCGACGGCAATCTTCCGGATCATCGGCTCAAGGAGAGCGACCTCAGGGGCAGCGAAGTCCTTTCGGAAGGCGCTGCGCAGGCGGGAGTGATCGGGGGCGTCCATATTGTTGATCATGGGCGTGACAGGCTGGACCCGGGTGAGCAGATGCGCTGAGGTCGTGCCCATGGCGGCTGTCAGGTTCTTCATATCGCCCGAGCCCTTCCAGATATCCTCGAAGCGGGACAGCGCCCAGGCATCGTATTCCTCGAGGTAATAGGCGGGCGCTTCGTCGCGCATCTGCTTATAGATCGGAAGGGGGTCGCCCTTGATGACTTCATCAGAAAAGGGGTTGTACTCGACCATTTTGCTGAGCTCTCCGCGACAATGCTGCGAGCGATTGGGTCCGCTGTGGATGCCCTGATGCGCTCGTACCCCCCGAGCGGGAGCATGATCCAGCTCGGGTGAAGAATAACGATACGTATTGTATCGTAATGAGCCGCTTGTCGACTCCTGCTGGGTGTTTCGGGCCGTCGCTCACCACGCTGACGGGCTGGCTTGAGATCCGAGGGTGCGTCGGGAGGCGCAGAATGAGCCCGGGCCCGACAACTGACGCAAGTGATCTCAGGATTCAGAGGAAGGACCGGGGCGACATGTCTCAGGATGACGAGCCAGATCTGGAGGAAGTCGAAGGGGGCCCGCTAAAGGGGGCGCGCGTGACGCGCAATGGAGCCGCAAGTAGCACAGGGCGCCCGCGGAGCGAGGAAGCCCATCAGGCGATTCTCTCCGCGACGCTCGATCTGCTCGTCGAAGTGGGGTTCTCCGCGCTCACAGTGGAAGGCGTCGCCCAGCGCGCCGGCGTGGGCAAGGCGACGATCTATCGGCGCTGGCCCTCCAAGTTGCCGCTTGTGGTCGAGGCCTTTGGCGAGCTACCGGGCTTCGAAGATGTGGACGCGGGGAGTCTCGAGGAAGACCTGAAGGAGACCCTCAAGAGGTACCTCGAGAATTTTAACTCGACCTCTTTAGGCAGCGTATTCCCCAGCCTCGCGGGAGAGCGCGCGCATAATCCCGAGCTTTCGAAGCTGCTCGACCCTGTCGCAAAGGGCCGGCGAACGCCTTTTGTTCGGATCTTCGAGCGCGCTCGAGATCGCGGCGAGATTTCGGGCGAGATCGACCTGAACCTTGCGGCCGACCTTGTGGTCGGCCCTATTTCCGTGAACCTGTTTTTTCGCGGAGGTACGCTCTCACCCGCAATGGTGGGACCGATCGTGGACCTCGCGCTCTCGGGTATTCTGAAAAAGAAGACCTAGCACAGGGCGGAGTAGAGTCCCGGCTAGAGCTGCGACTCGAGTTTTGACTACAGCGATTTACAGGGCCTACGCGCGGCCTACGTGTACCGCTCTCTCAGCTCGTGCTTCAAAATTTTGCCCGTCGGATTGCGCGGGATCGCATCGACGTGTTCGAGCTGTTCTGGGATCTTCTGCACCATCAGCTCCTGGGCTTTGAGGAAAATCTGCATCTCTTCGAAGCCGAGCGGATCGTTCGGATCCTTGGGCGCGATCACGGCACAGCATCGCTCGCCGGTCTTCGGATCGGGAAGGCCGATGACCGCCACGTCTGCGACCTTCGGATGCTTGTAGAGCAGATCTTCGACTTCCTTCGCGGGGATATTCTCGCCCTTGCGAATGATGACGTCTTTGAGTCGTCCGGTGACGACGGCGTAGCCCTCCGAATCGATGTAGCCGAGGTCGCCGGTTCGGAAATACCCCTCTGCATCGAAGGCCGCAGCGTCAAGCGAGGGGTCGAGGTAGCCCCGGAATAGCTGAGGCGCCTTGGCTCGGAACTCGCCTTCTTCGCCAACGCTGGCCACGACCTCGTCGGATCGCACCACACGCAGATCAACGTCGGGCAGGGAGATCCTGCCCTCGGTTTCTGCGAGTTTCTTCGTAGGATCATCGAAGCGGCTCATGGTGAGGATCGGGGCTTCTGTGAGTCCATATCCCGAGAGCACGCCAACGCCGCCCATCTCGGCGACCAGGTCGTAATGAAGTTGTGGGGGCTTCGGCGCACCGCCGCCGGGGAAGGCGCGGATATCGGGGAAGAGCGGCGGGTCGTCGGCTTCGCGATGTGCCTTCAGGTAGGCCTCATGAAAGACGGTCCCCGCGGTGGCCAGAGTACATCCGTGTTGGCGCAGTGTGGGGATCGTCGATTCGGCTCCGAAGTTCTCGATCAGGATATGTTGGCATCCGAAAGCAAGACCCGACTGAAGCCAGTTGATCCCGCCGATATGGGTGAAGGGAAAGACGAAGGCGATACGGTCCGAGACGCGCATATCGAGTGCGATACTCATGCCTTTTGCGGCCGCCCAAAGCGAGGCGTCCGTGTGCTGAACCCCCTTCGGATCCGAGGTCGTGCCCGAGGTGTAGAAGAGCCAACGTACGGGAAGTTCGGCCGGCGTGAGGGCCGCAGGCGGCGGCGGTAGTTCGAAGCTTTCATCTTCGGGGAGTGCGTTGTCGACGACGAGCGTCTTAAGCCCGTCTTGCTCGGCAGCGAGTTCCTTCGCCATTGCGGGGTAGTCGAAGCCGCGCCAAAGCGGTGGCGTGACGAGGAGGGCGGGGCGGCATTGCTGCGTGATGAACCTAACCTCCCGCGTTCGGTAGATCGGGAGGACTGGATTCTGAACGGCATCAAGACGGGACAGCGCGCCCACTAGAATCATGGACTCCATCTTGGTGGGGAGCATCCAGGAGACCGTCTTGCCCGGTCCGATGCCGAGACGCGCGAGGCCGCGGGCCACGCGCAAGCAGGTTTTGCGGTACTCGCCGAAGGTGATGGTTCGGCCGGAGACATCCACAGCCATCACCGCGTCCGGGGTCGCTTCTGCACGGTCCTCGATAAGCTGCCAGAGCGTTGCCGCCTCGATCATCATGTTCCTCTTCTTTGATTCGGCCGGTGGGGTGCGAGAGTGGGATCGACTCGGGGCTGCGCTGCGGCCCCCGCGACCCGCGTGCCTAGAAACGGTAGCCCGAGAATCCCGACGCGCGGCGGAGAAAATAACTCCAACCGCGATCTAGAGCCCTTTGAGCGCCCTGGGAAGGGTCCCTGTCCTTGTTACGGGTCGCAGCGTATCGTAAGGTCCAGTGTGACCGAGGAGACTCTTTTCGCGTGCATGACGGCGC
>JBDNFB010000237.1:0-84837 GCA_041690055.1 Myxococcota bacterium
AGCGTCATCGCCGCCATTTTTTGCCGCAAACTCGTGTTCAAAACAGTGAAGCGTGGCCATGGCGTTTGAAGCACCGCCAAGTCCAACATCCCAAACCACTAACTCTTTTCCCGGTGCTCGGAGCCGACGAGCAAGATCCGATTGTTCAACGTAGAGTCGATTCGCTTCCTCTGCCGGAGAATTCACCGAATGCATGACTTCCCCCGAACTCAATTGTCGAATGCTGCTGAATCCCAACGGAGATTGATGCACCTCGTAGTCGCCTAAGCGGGCAGGCGGCCCCTTCCGGCTGGGCTTGCTGGGACGCGATGGATTCTCCTCGTCGGTGCGGACCAACTCGGAGCGCATCCGCTCGTAGAACGTCCCGAATTCGCCGCGAAGAATACTCTCGCGCATCGCGGCCATGAGGCGGTGATAGAAAGTGAAATTATGGACGCTCAATAGTTGCCACCCAAGTGTTTCGTCGGATTTGACGAGATGGTGAAGGTAGGCCCGGGAATAATGAGCGCAGGTCGAGCAAGGGCAGGCTGAGTCAAGCGGTGCCTCATCCAGTTTGTAGACCCCTCGACGCATTTGCAGTTTGCCCTCCGAAGTAAACACCACCCCCCGTTGCGCCAGTTGCGAGGGGATGATGCAATCAAACATATCGACGCCTCGATGCACCGCTTCGAGAATGTCAATCGGCGTGCCTACGCCCATGAGATATCGGGGCAACTCAGCCGGAAGATGGTCGGTCACTAAGTCAGTGAACGCGTAGCGCTCCTCATGGGTCTCGCCGACCGCAAGGCCGCCGATCGCGAGTCCATCGAATGGAAGATTGCGCAGGAAGGTTGCGCTCTTGATCCGCAAATCCTCGTGGCAAGCACCTTGGACAATTCCAAATAAGGCCTGCGGTGAGTCGCCGCGTGCGTGGAGTGACCGCTCGGCCCATCGGTGGGTCAACTCCATCGCAGCCAACGCTTGATCATGTGACGCAGTGGACGGGATGCACTGATCGAGCACCATCATGATATCACTCCCAATGTCTTTTTGCATTCCGATACTCGTTTCGGGAGAAAGCAGATAAACTCGCCCATCAACGTAGCTTTTAAAATGGGCTCCGTCCTCGGTCATCGCTCGTTCATTCGGTAAGGAAAAAATCTGAAATCCGCCAGAATCAGTCAGCACGGGTCCATCCCAATTCATGAAACGGTGAATGCCTCCAAATTTTCGAAAAACCTCCTGACCGGGCCGCAACAAGAGGTGATAGGTGTTGGCGAGGATGATCTGGGCCCCCGTATCTGAAACCTGCGCGGGAGTCATCGCCTTGAGCGCGCCATGCGTGCCGACCGGCATGAAGGCGGGCGTCTGAATCGGGCCGTGGGGCGTTTCGAGTCGGCCCGCCCGCGCGCGATCGCTGGTTCGTTCGAGTTTGAATTGAAACGGGGCGGCATCGGCGCCTGCTGGGGGAGTGCCGCCAGCTGATGAGCCGCCGCCAGCTGATGAGGCGCCGCCAGCTAAGGAAGTGCCGCCAGCTAAGGAAGTGCCGCCCGCTAAGGAAGTGTCGCCCGCTAAGGAAGTGTCGTCCGCTCCAGAAGAGTCGGTCGCGGAATCGGTGGAAGGGCTCGAATCGGTCATGGCTTGCATCGTAGCGGCCATCGCTACCGCCGCCGCGACCCGCTGCGAGCCACTCGGCCTGATTCCGCGCGCGCCCCCTCTGCTCGGCCGGGTGCTTTTGCGTTAAGATGGGATTCGGCCGCTTCGAGCGGTCGCGCCGCTTCCTTTTCATTCTATTCGCGCCGCCTCATTCCCCTCGCGCTTGCTTTCGCGCTTCCAGGTGGGTTCTGCGCAAGGGAGGTTCGATTGACCGGCCCCAGCTCCCGGCCCGATTTGCTCTCCAACGCCAATTCGGCGAATTTTGCCGATCGCCTGACCTTGCGCGTGCGCGAGCTTGGCCATCCGCTTTGTGTCGGCCTCGATCCGCATCTCGCTGCGATTCCGCCGCTTTTTGGTCAGGGCTCGATGGCCGCAGGAGATGAACGCACAGCGGATGCCGTGGAAGCCTTTCTGGGGGAAGTGATCGATCGGATCTCCGGCAAGGTCGCGATCGTGAAGCCGCAGATCGCGTTCTTCGAACGACTCGGATGGCGCGGGATTCGGGCCCTCGACCGCGTTTGCGCGAAAGCGCGCAGGGCGGGGATGTTCGTGCTGCTTGACGCAAAGCGGGGCGATATCGGATCGACGGCGGAGGGTTATGCCGGCGCCTATCTCGCAGAGGACGCGGTGATGCCGGTGGATGCTTTGACCGTAAATCCGTATCTCGGCTTCGACACGCTTGAGCCTTTCGCGCAGGTCGCCGAGGACGCGGGGCGTGGGCTCTTCGTGCTGGTGAAGACGAGCAATCCGGGCAGTGGTGATCTGCAGGATCGCGACGTCGAGGGCGAGCCACTTTTTGGTCGCGTGGCCGATGGCCTCGCGCGAATCGAGGGTGCGCTCGTTGGGCCGAAAACGGGATGGTCTTCGCTCGGCGTGGTGTGTGGTGCGACTTGGCCAGATCAGGCGCGTCGCGTGCGTGAGGCACTGCCCCGAGCGCTCTTCCTCGTGCCGGGATACGGCGCGCAGGGTGGTTCAGCCGCGGCCGCGGTGCAGGGCTTCGTGCCCGGCCCGGCGGGTCGGGAAGGCGGAATCGTCAACTCGTCCCGCGGCATCCTCTTTCCAAAAGACGCGGCAGGGACGACAGACTCCCCAACATGGGAGAAAGCGTTCGACGCAGCGCTCTCGCAAGCGATCGATGAACTCGGAAACGCCGTTCAGCGTTGATCCTGAGGCTGATGCAAGGCGGGTGGCCGACGGTCTTTCGCTGAAGGCTAAGGCTAGCTAGGACTAGCCTTAGGACAGGCTAGGGATAGGCTAGGGATAGACTAAATGCTGATTCAGCCGACGCGCAACTAGCGGTAGTACTTGCGCTCGCCGCCCGTGTTTCGCTTTCGTGCCTTACGATGCTTGGCCTTCAGCTTCGCGCGGTGGCGGCTGGATTTGTTGCGCTTGACATGACCGTTGGATTTCTTGGTCGAGCTCATCGGGGATTGCCTCTCGCGGGCTCGGGGCGACCGGTTTGATTCGGTCGAGCGAGGCCTCGCTTGAATGGGGGTCTAACGAAGGGGAGCGGAACTTAGGGGAGGCGGCGGGAAATTTCCAATCCCCGAAGGGATTTCGACGCTCTTCGCCGACGCAGGCTAGAATCGCCGGGCGCTCAGACCGCGCAGGATGACCAGAGGAAAGGATTTTTCCAAGATGAACGCCGCACTCGATCGAATGATGGATTTCGACCTCACTGAGGACCAGCGCCTGGTCCGGAAGACCGTTCGGGAGTTCGCCGAGGCGGAAATTCTGCCCCACGTGGAGCGTTACGAGAAGGAGGAGCGCTACCCGACGGAGCTGATCGAGAAGCTGCCGGCTCTGGGACTGCTCGGGCCGATGATCCCCGAGGAATACGGCGGTTCGTTTTCCGATATCGTGACCTATGGCGTGATCTGCGAGGAACTCGCTCGGGTCGACTGGGTAGTGGCTTCCGTCGTTTCGGTGGCGAACTCGCTGATTGCGGGCTCGCTGCTCAAATTTGGAACCGAGGAACAGAAGAAACGTTATCTACCCGGGATCGCAGCGGGCGAGATCATCTGCTCCGCCTGCCTGACGGAGCCGCGGGGCGGCACCGATCTCGGCAATATGGAGACCACCGCCAAGAAGGTCGACGGCGGCTATCTGCTGAACGGCACGAAGGTTTTCATCTCCCACGCCCATCATGCCGGTCTCTTCTTCATCGTGGCAAGCATCGATCGCAGCCTCAAACATAAGGGCGTGACCGCCTTTCTGGCCGATCCGCGCGAAATGAAGGGCATGACGATCGGGGATTTTCCGATGCGCACGCTTAAGCGCGACAACCTCGCAGAGGTCAACTTCGTCGATACTTTCATTCCGGATGAGGCGGTGGTGGGTGAGCCCGGACGCGGTTTCCCTGTGCTGGGTTCGGCACTGGACACGGGCCGGTTCTCGGTCGCGGCCCGCTGTGTCGGCCAGGCGCAGCGCGCCATCGATCTGACCATCCCCTACGCCATGGAGCGCGAGGCCTTCGGACAGCGCATCGGCGAGTTCCAGCTCGTTCAGTCCAAGATCGCCGACATGGTGGCGCGGACTGAGCAGGCACGGCTCCTCGTCTATCGTCTGGGCCGAATGAAGGACGCGGGCCTCGAACGATGTACTGTGGAGTCGTCGCTCGCCAAGCTCAAGGCCAGCCAGGCGGCGACGCAAAATGCACTCGACGGAATGGCGGTGTTTGGCGGCTATTCCGTGACTGCGGAGTACGAGATCGGCCGTCTTCTGATGGAAGCGAAGGCGCTCGAATTCGGAGAAGGCACCTCGGATCTCCATCAGAAAATCATCGCGGAGACCGCACTCGGCCTCCGAAAGCAATAACATCGACGGCATCGATCCGGGCATTTCGTTATGTGGGTCGGTATAAGGAAACAAGAAAGAGGAGCCCCGCTCGAACATGGCGAAAGTGACCCACGCAGACCGACAAGCCCTGCTGAACCTAATCCTCGACGTTTCGTTTGAGCGCAAGGAAGTCACGCTGGCGAGCGGAAAGAAGAGCAATTTCTATCTGGATCTTCGCCAGACACTGATGCGTCCGAAGGGGGTTTCTCTCTCGGGACGACTCGTTCTCGACCTTTTGCAGAGTGGTCCGCCCGTCGACGCTGTGGGCGGCATGGCTGTGGGCGCAGTTCCGCTTGTGGCTTCGGTGTTGGCGGCAGCGGCGGCCGATCCGGCGACGGATTCGCTGCTCGGGTTTTTTGTGCGCAGAGAGAAGAAGGCGTACGGCATGGGGAAGCAGCTCGAGGGTGGCTTCGCGCCGGGCCAAACCGTGGCCCTCTTGGAAGACACGACGACGACCGGCGGTTCGACAATTGACGCAATGGACATCGTCGAAGCCGCGGGTGGGAAGGTGGCGCGTGTGATCTGCCTGGTGGACCGGGGCGAGGGGGCGTTCGAAGCTTTCGAAGATCGCGGAGTGAAGCTCGAATCGGTCTTCGGTCGACAAGACCTGCCGATCTAGATCGCACCTCTTTTGGGTGGCATCGCTTTTTCCCGGGTGGCACCGCTTTTTTCGGGTGGCACCGCTGTATTCTGGGCGGCCCCGCCTGTTTCTTGGGTGGCACCGCCTATCTCTGGATGGCGCCGACTGTCACCAAGGAGAGTGCCGCGATGGACCTCTATAATATTTGGTGCAATCTCAAGCCAGACGTTTCAGATCTGGAATTTTGCGAGAGCGTGAACGCGTATCTCGGCCGACTGCGCGAGTCGGGGCGGATCGAGCAGTTTCGAATAACACGCCGAAAGCTGGGTCTGGGGCCGAGTGATCTGGCTGAATTTCATATCGTGATCGAAGTCCGTGATCTTGCTCAGCTCGACGCGGCCTTCCGCGAAGCCTCGGCGCGACAGGGTGAAATCGAAGTGCTTCACGCCTCGGTGAATCAAAGCGCGCAAGATGTGCGGTTTGCGCTCTATCGCGATTTCCCCGATGTGCACAGGGAAAGCGGCGGCGAGAAATTCTAGACTCGATGGATTCTGCCGATGTTTCTGATTGGGCATGGCCTATTGCAGAAGAAAGGGATCCGAATGGCGACGATGAAGCGAGATCGGAATCGAGTTCGGCTGCGCGGCGCCGCGAGAGCGGCCACGCGAAGGGTCTTCGGGTTGACGGTCATGGTCGTCGTCTTCTTGACGGTCTGTGTATTGGCGGGCTGCGTGGACGCCTCGGTCGACCCCTCTAGAATTTCGGCGCGGGTGGTCTCTGCCGGGGTGTACTCCTTGCGCGAAGGCTCTCCCGATTTCGTCGAATCCCGAACGAATATTTCCTGCGAAGTGGGTCTTCTTTTTGGTGTTGGCTATGCACTTGAAGTGGCAGGCGGTGCTTCGGGCGTGCTGCCGGTGCAGTTCAAATGGATTCATCCAGCGATCCCGGTCGAAGGCTCCTCTCGCGTGGGAACCGAGACCGAAGGCGGGGTTTCGAATCCAGTGATGGAGCGAGGGCGCGTGCAGCTATTGGGCCGAAGCCTTTGGAGTATCGACAGCGCGAACGACCAGGTGCCGGGAATCTACCGGTTTGAAATTCGCACGGTCGGAGACAATCAAATTCTGCTTTCCCACGATTTTGATATCGGTGGATGTTAGGTCAAAATCATGCGATACCTTGCTGCGCTTGCAATTGCTGGACTCTTGCTCTTTCTCGTCTTTTGGGTCGGATCTCGAGTTGTTTTGATGGTGACACAGCCGCATCGAGATCAGAACGACTTCACGGTGGGCGCGCGCTTCGATCTATGCGGCTATCAGGTGGATTCGCGCTATTCGATGGCCGGATACGATCTGAATGAATGGCGCGGTGATCGCTGCGAAGAGATGAGCGCGCTTGATCATTGCGTTTTGGGCTGTCTGTCGCTTGCAGGTACGGTCAAGACGGCTGCCGCTTGTTACTCCGATTGCCTGGCGAAGTAGCGGCTTTGTTCGCTAAGTAGCAGCGCCCCGAGAATTCTCGCTGTGATAGGATTGAACCGTTAATCTGAGACCGGTCGTGACCCATTCCGTGGAGAGGCGGCCTGAGGAGAAAACGTTGGGAACGATCGCACGCGTTCGCGTCTCGCTTCGAGTCTTTGGCGAGAGCCTCGAACCGGATGAAGTCTCGGCTCTCTTGGGCCGCGAGCCGACGCGATGTCATCGCGTCGGGGACGCGACGGCAAAAAATGGTTCGTCGGTGGAGCCGACGGGCGCATGGATTCTCGACAGCTGGGTTTCCGAGAAATCCGAAGTCGAAGAGCATATCGAGTCTCTGCTGTCCTCTCTAAGTAACGACTCCGACGAGTGGGAGAATCTGACTTCCCGATTCTCAGCCTCCCTACTTTGCAGTGTATTCCTTGATCAATACAACGAGGGCTTTGAGCTGTCGCCGCGCGTGGGCCAGTCGCTCGCCGATCGTGGCCTCGTGATTGCATTTGATATCTACAGCGGAGACGCCGAGGCCTAGCGCCATGAGTTTGACCAAATCCTATCTGCTCGTGGTCGGTGTTCTGACGATCCTCTTCGGGGGAATCTATCTTCTTATGCCCTCGATCATGACGGAGCCTGCCGGATTTGGACCGCTGCGAGGAAGTGCGCTCACCGATATTCGCGCGACCTATGGCGGCTTCCAGATCGGGATGGGTGCGTTTCTGCTCTGGGCTGCGGGCGCTGAGGATCGGATGAGGGCGGGATTGATCTTGATCGCGCTCTCGATCGGATCTCTTTTTCTCTCCCGAACGCTTGGCGTTCTGATGGACGGCGAGCTGAGCGCTTTCCACATGCAGGGTCTGGCCATCGAGTCGACGCTCACAGCGGTCACGCTCTACCTGATCCGAAAGAGCTAGTCGGATGGCCGGGATTCAGGTTCGGGACGCGCGGCTGGACGACGCAGAAGAGGTCGGGATACTCTTTGCGATTCTTGATGCTTATGCGCGGGGACCGGGCGGTCAGAACGCGCCGCTTTCGGATTTCGCGCGGGAGAATCTTGGGCCGGGACTTCGGGCCAATCCAAACGCCTTCGTTCTCTTCGGCGAGCTGGACGAACGTGTTGTTGGCGCGGCTGTCTGCGTGTGGAGTTTTTCGACCTTTGCCGGCCGGCCTTCCGTCAACCTTCATGACTTTTCAGTCTTGCCGGAGGCCCAGAGTCGTGAGGTCGGGACGGCATTGCTCGAGGCGCTGGAGACGCGTGCGCGGGCGCGTGGCTGTGCAAAAATGACGCTCGAAGTGCATGCCTCCAATTCGGGAGCGCAGGCCCTCTATCGCCGTGCTGGCTTCGAGGGTTGGGAGCCGTCGACCTATTTTGTGAGCAAGGCGCTTTCGTGACTGGAGAAAACAGGAAATGAACGTTTGAAGTTCCGTATCTGCCCGCCGCCGTCCGCCTCTTTCGCGTGGTGCGTCTTTCTCGCGTGGTGCGACCTGCTCGCTGGCTCGCTGGGCGACCCGGAAAACGGGGCAGCGTGCTGCCCTCTTGATGAGTCTGGCAGTGGGAATCGCCCTGGCGGGGGGTTGCACGCAGGAGCGGCAGAACGAGTTGGGACGCGCCGTGCAGAACTGGACAGGGACCGACGGCGTTCTTGAGATCTATGCGGGCGACAAACTCGTGAAAAAGTTCATCGGCATCGACAAGCTAACGACCGCGACCGGAACTGGATCCGGCGAATCTCGACCTTACCGATTTGGATATGGTGTTTTGGATGCAAATTTGAATGGCGCCGTGGATCCGGGCGAAAGCAAGGTCTATTTCGAGTTCAGCGATTACTCCACTTCCTATGTCTTCTACGAAAACCCTCGCTAGGCAAACTGCGTCACGACTGAACACCTGAAGGCGCTTCCAGTTCGCATTTTCAGTCGCGTCCCTGGCCGCGCGTCTAGCCGCACCTCTAGTCGCGTCTCTAGGTTGCGATAACAGTCATATATTTATCCGTTCAATTGAGTGTGCGGATATCCGCACACTTAATCCACAAACGAACATCTCGCACCGCCTGCCTAAGGGTAAGGCGACGGCGAATCACAACAAGGAGTCTCTGTTATGGCCACCCCGACATTCGACGAGCTAAAAAACTGGGCCGAGAATTATCCAAAGCTATGGAACGAAGGAAATAAAGAGGCTTGGGTCGAGAACTACCGAAAGGTCGGTCCCGGTAATTTCCGGATGCTTGATCCGGTAGGAACTCCTGAAAAAGAAGGGTTTGAGCATTGCTGTCTCGACTCTTGGGAGCTGTTCCAGCCCCATATTCGCTTTCGAATCGTTCCAGGCTCGCTCTTTGTCTGCGGCAATGAGGTCGCTTGGCTACTGGAAAACCACTTCACGTCTGATGGGCGAGAGCAAATTGGACTCTCGATCGAGACTTATCGATTCGAAGAAAACGGAGATGTGTCCATTCGTACATTTTACAAGGTACCCCGACACTCCCAGCAGGAACTCGGCGAGCTTTTCCAGACCTACCTACCCGAGAATGGTTGATCAACAAAGCAAAATGCAGCGCGTACTCTGTTCTGGACTAACGGGAGCCCTAGCGTCATCTGAGGACGTCACGTCCGTATTTGACGTTTCTGACTGTTTGTTAGATCAGGCTATATGATGCCGGTCGCAAAGTGTTTGGTGTGAGGTAGGTCGCTAAACAGCCTCTTTGTCGTGCCTGCCGCATAACGTTGCGCCGAAGGGAAATCGTCTTGAGGGCAGTTTTTTTTGCCTTATTCGAGCCAAGTTGATTTTTTCTTGCTTGACTTTGTGCCTATCAGTGGGGAAAGGCTATTGTCGGGGCTAGGCGTCAACCCTAACCAAACAAGTAGGTTTTAAGTCATGAGAAAAGTAAGAGATTGGTCCTCTGTGATCTCTAAACTCAACGAAACCCCTAAGGGCGAGTTGAAGATCAAGATGGGTTCACCCGGTAGTGCTCAAGTGACGCGATGTCGCTTGCTCGCCGAGTGGTCGAACCTTGAAGCGACGACGAAGGGTGCCACCCTTCTGCTTCGCATCCCGGGAACGAGCTAAGCGCGCGTTACCGGAACAGGTGGGCGCGGCGGGCCGTGAGTCCAGAAGCAAGGACGACCGATTCGCCGCGCCACTCACCTCACCTCCCTCGACCCCCTGCTATCCCAAGCACCGGCCGGATGGAGGCGCTCACGGAGTCCTTCCGTTTAAGAGACCGATTGAACAACTAAACAGATAGACCGTCAGATAGATCGACAGCTGGCCACAAAGATCGAAGCGATCAATTCCCGCGATTCGAATGCGAGGGATCCGGTTGGGGAAGCCTCCAGACTTAGCAATAGTCTGCGGCTTGGAGCATTCCCTCGCCCGGACCGCATCATAGGAGAGTTGGATGCTCGGCGGCTTCGTCATTCGCGACACGGTCCTCGTTTCCTTACCCCTTGCGCTCTGGTGGCTGTTGGCAGCGCGCTCGACTGATGTGGGTTTTCTGGCCGATTTCTCCGGCTGGGTCGCGGGGCTCATGATGGGGGTTTGCGCCTGCCTGGCTCATGAGTGGAGTCCTTACATCGGCGCCGTCGCCGCACGCAGTAAGGTCTCTGTCGGAACGAATCTGGCATCCGGCTTTTTGTTCAGCTTTGACGCGGACGAAAACTCGTTGCCCCAATTCGGGGTGATGTCGCTTTCTGGATTCTTGGCCACGGCCCTTGTGGTCTACGCGTCCTATGCATCCTATGCGTTTTTGCCCGACGCCTATTTCGCGAGTCGGGCGGCGCGGGGCGGCGCGCTTTTTCTTGCGTTCCTTGGTCTCGTGCTTGAGGCGCCGCTCTTGCTTTACGGTCTGGCGACTCGCGGAGTGCCCAAGTCGGTGGCGGTCTAGCGCCGACCGCTCCCTCCGCCTCTTTGCCCCTTCGACCCCACGACACTTCGAAACCCTTGGGGAGTAGGTGCCGCCGCGTTCAGCTCTAGTCTGAGATAACGGAGAGATCGTCCCAGACCGGGCCGACCATCTTTCGAAGCACCTCTTCGCTGCCCCAGATGCGCTCGCCGCCCAGCAGGCCGTCGCGTTCTTTCGAGGCGAAGAGGATGCCGATGATGCGATGTTTTTCGGTGCCGTCCTTTGCTTTCAGCTCAACCTCGTAATCTTGGATGAGCGAAGATTCGGATAGCCATTCGTCGAGTAATGTGAAGCCGACCATCGAAGGCATGAAGGAACCGACAAGATGTTCGTAGTAGCGGAGCACTGCTTCGCTGCCGGTTGCGCGCCGACCGACCGGCCAGAAATCGTAGACCGGTACGTCGACGAGTGTCGCCATCGTGGCGTCGAGATCGCCAGCAGTCTCGACGCGGGCGTGTCGCTCTCCGAGTTCCAGCATGGCCTCTTGGCTCCATGTCGAAGAATCTGCGTTTCCGGCCTTGGTCATGGTTCGTCTCCTCGTGGGCTGCGCGCTTGCATTCCATCGCCAGCGAGTGAAGCTAACGCCTTGGAGCACAGATCGCCCTCGCGCCGAAATCGCCAAGGAAACCCGAAAATGACAAAGCCCCGTCGTTTCTCTTCTGCAAAAGCTCGCTTTCAGATTGCCCACTCGGGGCCTCGATGCGCCCGTGCGGTCGCATTGGCCGAGCTCCTCTCTATTAGCCTCGTTCTGGGGCTAGGTCTGGGGCTCGCCGGAATGGTCGCAGGCGCCGGCGTGGCCTTCGCGGAATCGCCCGCTTCTTCGCAGCCAGCCGACGAGGCCGCGCGCGCGCAGGACCTGCGCTGGACGCTGGCTTCGGATCGCCAGGATGCAGGTGTACCGCTTCGTATCTTCGTAGAGACCGAAAAGCGGCCGGGCAACCCGGCCTTTCGCGTGGAGACGGAGTTCTCCGTGGGGCCGGCGGTTGCTGCGTTGACGCTGATGAATGAGATGATCGGCGGGAAGGAGATGCCGAAGGGGCAGACGCGTACGGTTCTTGAGCGGAGTGACCGTGAAGTCGTTGTGCGGACTTTGGTCGAGCTGCCTCTAATGCTCTCGGATCGGGAAGTCGCTGTGCGAGTTCAGCACTCTGAAGATCAGGCAACCGGTGTTCATCGCGTGGAGTTTCGGGACGCCAACGAACTGCTGCCGCCGGTGGAAGAGGGCGTCGTGAGGCTGGATGGGACCGATGGATATTGGGAGTTTCGGCCTGGATCCGCCGGGGGTACAGAGGCGACCTATGTGACTCGCGCCACGGTGGGTGGGTCGATTCCAGCAGCGCTTGGCGATCGTCTCTTGAAAGCGCAGGCGGTTGATTCGGTCATCGATTTGCGGGAGCGGCTCTTGCGAAGCCCGACCCCGCATGTGGCGGCCCCGCCCGCTCCCTGAGCGCCCGTCCTTCACTTCCCCTGACGTCCCCTGACCTCAGGGCGGAATGGAATGAGCAGGGAACGCGGCTGCGTTGCCCGACCGCCGCGTCCACACGTGATAAGCTCCGGAGGCGCCGCGGCCGACGTCGCGCGCGCCGTGGGGAGCTAGTTTTGGTTTATACGATTGCCGCCTATACGCTGACTCTGGGCGCGCTCGCGCTCTATGGCGTTGTGATGCAGCATCGTCTGCGCGTGTCCTCCGCTGCGCTCGCGGCGACGGGCGGAGGGCCGCCGCTCGATCCGCGAAAAGGCTTCAATCTGGGCGCTGCGCTCATGTCACCGTTCTGGATGTTCGCCCACGGCATGCGCTTGCCGGGCGCGTTGCTGATTGCGATGACCTTGGCGCTCGTGCCGCTTTTCGTTCAGGCGATGTGGCTGCCCACCTTGTTTGTGTCGCTGGTTCCGCTTGCGGCCGGATCGGTCCTGAGTTTTCTCGGCAACCGAATCGGCGTGGATCATACGGGCCTCGAGGATGCGGGGGCTTTCTCCGCGAGCCAGCTTCCCTGGGCGGTCGCGGGCGTGCTCCTCTACACGGTTGTCTTACCGTGGGCGTGGTATTTCACGTACGACGTCTCGTAACGGCAGCGTAAATGTAGATGCGGGTTCGGCTTAGCGCCGTAGCCGGTGCAGGGCAGAACAAAGGGCAGAGTGCAGGGCAGAGTGCAGGGCAGAGTGCAGGGCCCGAACTAACTGATATCGACAAACTTCGCGACGGCAGCGAGCACTTCGTCGTGGATCGGTCCGTTCGTCGCGATCACGCCCGCGTTGTTTTCGAGCTGTCGCCCGTGTCCGAAGTCGAGATCATGACCGCGCACGTCCGTCACGCGTCCGCCGGCTTCTTCGACCACGATGAGTCCCGCAGCATGGTCCCAGATCTTCTCACGATATTCCTTGCTCGTGGGGAGTCGCAGATAGATCTGCGCTTCGCCTTGGCCCACGATTGCGTATTTGCACTGGCTATCGACACGGACCGGTTCTTCCGTGATGCGCAGAGCGGCGGCGATCTGTGCGCTCTGATCCTGGTCACTATGTCCCGACTCGACCGATTCGCAGAATCGCGCGGCAGCGGTGTCCTTGATATCACTCACTTCAATCTTCTTGGCGGCGTCGCGGCCGCTGGCGGCGAGCGGATAGGCGTAGGCGCCGAGTCCGCGGGCGGCACTGATCACGACGCCCGGCTTTCCGTCGGGCCCGGGAAGATTCGGGCAGCCGAGAACGCCTAACACGACACGGCCATGCTCGATCAAGCCGAGTGCGATCGCGTATTGTTCGCCGCGCAAGAACCCCTTCGTGCCATCGATCGGATCGAGCGTCCAGTAGCGTTCCTGAGAGCCGTCCGGCGTGAGGCCGCCGAGGTCAATCCAATCGAGGGCC
Source organism: Myxococcota bacterium (assembly GCA_041690055.1). Taxonomy (GTDB): domain Bacteria; phylum Myxococcota_A; class UBA9160; order UBA9160; family UBA4427; genus UBA4427. The sequence continues at coordinate 13,284 of JBDNFB010000237.1, forward strand.
TGGTCCGTGCTGACATCGGCGCCGCGTACGTGTCGCACATGTTCGACAACCTTGTCCCGCGTCTCTTCTGCGCCGGCTGCGCGGAGCTCGGCAGCGTTCTCTTCGCCGACGCACTCGGAGATTTTAGAGACGCCCAAAAGGGACGAACAGACCAGAGCCTGCGAGGCAAAGTCAGCGACCGTAACGGGGCTGCGGTCCTTCTTCTCAAGCGTGGCCGCCGTGACCAGATTCTTCTGAACGCTTAGGCAAACGGTGGCCGCGTCACGGACGGCAATGAGGGCGGCATCGAGTTCTGCGGCGAGATCAATCTTGGACAAATCGTTCCCCTGGGCGGCCGGGCTGGCCGGGTTGGATAGAGCGCCCGACGATAGCGAATAGAAAGGAAGGGAAAGAGAAGGGTGAAACGCGGAAGCATTCTTCCCTCCCTGGGGCGGATTGCTACCAGGCAACGTGCTCAGGGGTAGGCACGAAAGAGGCAGGCAACCGGGGAGGCCTCCGCGGTGTCTCGTGAAACAACGATTTCCGACAAAGCGAAGGGTCTCTGGCGTGCTCTTTGCAATCTCATAGGAGCAGTTACGACGGATTGCTCCGCTGGGTTCGCGCTGCCCTTGAACCCGAAGGAGGTGGGCTGTATGCGCCTCGGTACATTCAACGTGTGGGGCCTCCCAGAGGCCTTTTCAGATGACGTTTCGTCACGCATGCGAGCGCTCGCCGCTCGGCTCGACGGGCTCAATCTCGACCTGCTTTTGATCCAAGAGGCCTGGACCGAGGAGGTGCGCGAGACGCTCACGCGCGCCGGGCTTGAAGCAGGCTTTGAAGTCGCCGCGAAGCATTCTTCGAGCGGTGGATTGATGACACTCTCGCGGATCCCGATTCGGTCAAGTCGGTTTGAACGCTTTGGCTTTCGCGGTGACCCCGAGCGTGTGTCGCAGGGCGAATTTCTCGGTGCCAAAGGCTTTCAGACGCTCGAGCTCGAGGGCCCCGACGGGCCCTTCTCGGTCATCAACACCCATGTCCACGCGCGCTACCGCCGTGAGCAGCCGCGCTTGAACAGCGCCGTGCGTATGGCACAGTTGCTTCAGGTCATAGGCGCGCTGCATCGTTTGCCGGGCACGGCTTTTGTGGGTGGCGATTTCAACTGCACTTCGCGCGAGGCCGAGTACGAGGTCTGGAGTGCGCTCACGCAGACCAAAGAACTCGCCTACGGCGCCTCGCATGAGACGCTCTCGAATCGCAATTTCTACAAGCGCGCGCGGTCCGGCCCGGATAAGCGAATCGACTTCCTGTTCATTCGACCGGATCGCGATGTCGCCTTCGAACGGCGGGATTCCGGGCTGCTCTTCTCGGAAGCGCCTCGGATTCGCAATCGCGATCGATCGTTCTCGGATCATTTCGGATTTCAGGCCGAAGTCGTTTGGTCTCAAAAATCGACCTCCGCATCCTCGCTGTTCACCGCTTCGGAGTCTGGTGCGCGGCCTGACCCCGCCGCCTTCGACCGCGCCCGGAAATTGCTTGAGGTCGGTGATGAAGAGGCGAATCGACGCGAGCGCGCGCATTTCAAGTCCGCGGGCGGATGGACTCTGGCGGCACTTCTGGCCGCGGGTTTCCGCAGGCATCCCAGCCTGAATCGTCGTGCATTTTTGCGCGGTGCGGCCAGTGGAGCGGCACTTGCGGCCCTGGCCCCTGCCGTCGGATTCGGGACGCTTGCGCGCATCGACTCGGATGTGAAGCGAGAGGCGTTTGATGACGCGCGCGGGATTCTGGCTCGACTCGAATCGGGGACCTCGGACGATCAGACCGCCTAACGCGCTGCCCGCCGTCATTCGTTAGCATCTCGCTCCAAACCTGAGGAGAGAGACCCCTATGCTCGAACGCGGTGTATTGATTCTATCTGCATCAATCTGGCTCCCTTATGGGCTCTACTGCTTCGCGCAGCCGGCGATGCTCGCAGATGCGGCGGGGGTGGTCGCGACGACGCCCACGGCAACGACGGAAATTCGGGCCATGTACGGGGGGCTGCAGGCGGCGATCGGTGCGCTCGCCCTGGCGGCGATCTTTCGTGAGCGACTCATCCCGGGCGTGCTCTTGACCTTGGTTTTCCTGACGGGAGGCCTCGCTTCGACGCGACTGGCGGGCATGATGATCGACGGCAGTATGAGCGATTACACCCTCGGCGGTTTGATCTTCGAGATTGCTTCCTGTGGCCTCGCGCTCTTTGCACTCATTCGCGGAGGGAGTCGCACAAGGGCGCGAGCTGACGCCCGTACAGATGCCCGTACATAGAGTGGCGTGGGGAGCGGTCGACCTTCCGGCGCGGTGTAGTTCGCGCGGGAGAGTGGTATTTTCCACTCCATGACGGAATCCCCCAAAGCCCAGAGCGCCGCCGCCCGCCCGTGTGTTTGGCTCGTGATGGGTGAGAAGCCCGGCGACAACGCCCAGATCTTGAACCTCGCTGAGGCAATTGGGTTTCCGTACGTTGAGAAGAGAATTTTGGTGCATCCCAAATGGGTGCAGGGCAAACCCAGGGTGAAGCCGTCGGTCGCACATGTGGACCGCGAGCGCTCCGCTTCACTTGAAGGTCCGTGGCCAGACCTCGTCATCACTGCGGGTCGACGTCTTTCGAGCGTTGGTATGTGGATCAAGAAGGCGTCTGGCGGAAAGACGAAGCTCGTCATGATCGGCAAGCCGCGTCGCCTACTCGATTCGGTGGATATGATCGTGGTTGCGGCGCATTACGTGCTTAAGCCGGGATCGAATCGTGCGCTGCACGATCTGCCCTTTATGCATGTCGATCGTGAACGGCTTGAGCGCGCGGTTTCGATTTGGGAGCCGCGGCTTGCGGATCTCCCGCGGCCTCTGACGGCTTTGATGGTCGGGGGGCCGACGGGCGGGCTCAAATTTGATCTCGAAACGGCGCGCGATCTGTTTCAGAAGACTTTGCGCGACGTGAAAGAAAATTCGGGATCTCTCTACATCACGACGAGTCGTCGAACGCCGGAGAAGGTCGTTGAGATGCTGCGCAGCGAGTGTCCCGATTCTGCGCGTCTCTATGTGTTCGATGCGGACGGTTCGCCAGAGCAAAACCCCTATTTCGGTTTGCTCGGTTTGGCGGATCATTTCGCAGTCACGACCGATAGCGTCTCCATGATGGTCGAGGTCGTTCGGCTCGGCCGTGCGCTTTCAATCTATCCACTCGAGAGCTCCGTGGGGGTCTTCGAGCGGGCTTTGGCTTCTCTGGGCATCGTTCGACCGCTCTCGGCCCGTGAGGATCCCCTTCCGGCAGGCGGTTTGCGCGCGCGCACCTTCTACCGCCTGGGTCGCCCCGTCCATTCGCGGGATCTTTCGTCCATTCCCCGGCTCCTGGTTCGCAAGGGGCTGGCGGGTTGGCTGGGCGAGCCGCGGGTGACGCCTGTCCCCTTCGAAGATGATGAGCTGGCCCAGGTGGCAGAGCGGGTTCGGGCCTTGGTCGAGCCGGCGGGCTCTTAAACCTGTACTGGGCCCCGTCCTTTGGCCGGTCATAGTGCCGGTCCTATGACCGGTACTCTGACTGGTGCTCGGGCGAACCTTTTTGTGGACCGACACGGGGTCGAGCAGGGGCTGACGGGGCTCTCGCCAGCGCTTGTGATAAATTCCCGCTGCACCTTGAATCGCAGAGGATTGTGGCGAGTTCTCGGCGCCTATTTTGAAAGCGACGCGACGAGGCCAAGAGAGAAGAAGGAGTCGGGCGATGGAGTCCAGCGACAGTCTTAACCCCAGCAACGCGAACGGAAACGCGAGTGGCGCCCCGCGCCCCTCGAGCGGGCGTCCGACCGTCTTCATTCATACAAACTCTCGTCAGATGTTGGGCGCGGTCGTCTCCGAGTACTCGATGAAGCGAAACTCGCCGAATCCCGATGCCTTCGATGTCCACCTGATCGATCACACGCATTACTCGTTCTTCAAGGACTATGAAGGTCGCGAGTATCTTCGAGACGGCGCCAGTCGCGTTTGGCGCAACGACGATCTGCAATCGTTTACGCCGCTTCGCTTTATGCCTCCGGAGCTGATGGGCTATGAGGGGCGAGCCGTCGTAACCGACCCCGATGTTTTCGCGGTCGGGGATGTTTCTGAACTGCTGAAGCGCGATATGCAGGGGAACGCTCTCATGTGTCGGCCGCGCTCAGGCGCCAAGCGGCTTGAGGGTGTGCTGGCGACGAGTGTCATGCTTCTCGACTGCGCGCAGCTCACGCATTGGAAATGCCAGGAGCAGTTCAATCAGCTCTTTGAGCGAACGCTTGATTACGCGGACTGGATTGGCCTTAAGAAGGAAGACCGAAGCAAGATCGGCCTCTTCGGAAATGAGTGGAACGATTTCGATCGACTCAGTCCCGCGACTAAATTGATCCATAACACCAAGCGAAAGACGCAGCCCTGGAAGGCCGGCTTGCCCGCCGACTATGTTCCTGCGGAGAAGTACCGCATTTTCCCGCCGATTCGGTGGGTGCTGCGTGCGCGGCGAAAACTCTTTGGGGACTACGCGTTTGTCGGCCCCTATAAGCCGCATCCCGACCCGAATCAGGAAGCCTTCTTTTTCGGCCTGCTCCGGGAATGCCTCGATCAGAAGATCGTCGACGAGGATTTTATCCGCGCAGAAATGAAACGGAATCACGTCCGGCACGATGCATTTGAGGTGCTCGATCGCGTGCCGGCGCTGAGCCATTGACCTAACAGGTTCTCCTTCGGTCAAGCGGTCTCGTTACGCGTTGTAGCCGAAGAGCGCGCGAACACGGGCAACGGCGCGGGGCATGTCTTCCAGCGGGAGCGGCATTTTTTCGGGGATGCCGTCGCCAAGCCAAATCGCACGTTCTGTGTCGATCAGCAGCTGCTGCACGATTCGGATGTCGCGGGTAAGTCGCTGAGGCCCAAGTTTCATGGTCGCACGATAGATATGCGCCTTGAGATGCCAGCGGTTCAGGCCGAAGCCCCCGCCCTCGCCTCCGTCACCGCTCTCGCCGTCTTCGGGCGATTGATCGCCTTCCCCATCCAGCCAGGGATTGTGTTTCATAGACGTCCGCCCCTCGCCCGTATCGTAGAGATAGACGGGGCGACCCGTCGCGCAGGCCTCGGTCATCATCGACACACTGTCGGCGGTCACGATTGTGTGATCGGCTAGACCAAGGAAGGCGAAGAACGGATTGTCCGGATCGTCCTTTTTCCATCTATAGAGAATCGAGGGCGAGGTGATGCCGTCGAACAAGGCTTCCGTCGTTTCGTCGAGCGTGCGTGCACTCGTCGTGACGAGCAGCGATCCGCCGAGCTCCTTTGCCAGGGCATCGGCCTGCGCCGCGAGCCGCTCCCCTGAAGCGCGGTCGAAGGGATAAGGGCCAGAGTTCCCGCCCGCGAGCACAGCGATCAGCGGTTTCGGCAAATGCACGACGCGTTCGCGCCAGGTTTCAGCCGCCTCGTCGAGGCGCTTGCGATTCACACGATGGAGCGGCGTATCGTTATGCAGGATGTTTGGGTCTTGGGGCAGCCGGTACTGCGGCGTCGTAATTACGAGGTCCCAGGTCGATGGCTTGGCCCAGGGTCGGCCGATATGGACGAGTCGGACAGGATCGGCGCCGGGGCCCCGTTCCTTTTCGGCCCGCTTGCGGATATAGCGGGCGATGGGTTCGTTCTTCCGGCCCGCCGAAAGAACCAGGTCGGGCCAGGGCGCCTCGAGGCGGCTCGACTCGGATTGGACGATGCCGAGAAGGTGCGCGCCGAAGGGGAGGTTCACGGCCTTTTCGTAGGACGTGTGGACGAAATGGCGTTGTTCAAGGGGCCAGCCCAGGGCCTCGCCGAGGCCCAGCACCTGAGAGTTGTCTCCCGCTCGATTGCCCATCAGAAGCCAGACGAGTGGCTCGCCTGATTCTGTTTGCGTACGCCCTGACAATCCGAAGCCCCCAGCTTTGGTTTTCGCCCCCCGCGCAATTCTGTCTCGCGCTTCGCCCGCATAGGTCCCAGATGATAGGGCCTGCCCGCGGTGGGCTGAATTTACCGTAATCAGGCGCACATGTCGGTCTGGAAATCGGCGATCGCTCGCAGAGCGCCCTATCCGGCGCGGCTTAGCTTGAGTCGGAGGCGAAGCCCCATCGCGAAAGCGATCAGGCCGAAGAGGAGCGAAGGCGCCCATCCGGCGATCCAAGGCTCAAGTGAGCCGCCGTAGCCCATCGAACCCGCGAAACTGGTCACGAGCGCGTGGCTGACGGCGATGACGGCGCAGGCGATGAGCGTATGCACGGGGCGTGGGAAGGGTGGGCCGGTGGCCGCAAAAAAAAGAACAATGAGGGGTAGGAGAAGGCAGGCTAGGGGCGCGGCGATCTTCATCTGCAAGTCTGTGCGGTAGGCCTGGGCGATCGGACCCTCCAAATTGGGATCGGCGATCGCTTCGCGCAGCGCCTTGGGCGTCATATGCGCGGTGTCGATCTCGGATGGCGTCTCGTCGCCGAATTCGACGAGGCGTTCTGTCTCAATCCCGCGATCGAGAAGCCCATCGGAACCAAGCCGAACCGAGCGCGGATTATCGAGGAGCCAGAGGCCGCCGCCCAAATGCCGCGCGCCGTCCGCATCCGTCCGCTGATCAGGAAGACCATTGGCCCCGAGCTCGTAGAGCGTGACCGTGCGCGCTTGCCCTTGAAGCAGGTCCAGTTTTTCCATCTCGTGAATGCGCTGGCCCACGCGGTACCAGACGCGCTCGCGAACCTCTTCCTTGCTCAGGTCCTGGTCCTTGATCTCGGTCTTTTTGAGATAGGTCGCCCGCTCGCTGGAACGCGGAACGATCTCATTGGCGAGGAGATGGTCTACGGGCACCGCCAGGCCGCATAACAACCAGACCGGGGCGAGGACGCGGAAGACGGGAATGCCGCAGGCGCGCATGCCCAAAAGTTCGCCATTGGCGCCAATCAGGCTAATCGTGAGGGCCACCGCAATCAGGAGGGCCATAGGGACAACGCGCGCGGCCAGAACCGGCAGGCGTGCGGAGTAGAAGCGCAGGATTTCGTCCGCAGTGGCGCCGTAGCGATTGAACCATTTGAGATTATCGAACGCGTCGATGATGAGATAAGCGAAGACGAGGCCGCCAATACAGAGAACGACCATGCGAACGAACTGCGCGCTCACGTAGCGAGATAAGGCCCAGCGCTTCATATGCAGGCCTTTGCGCTTGATTCCGAGGCGTTCGAGGAGGCCGGCCTCGCCCTTGCCCGAGCTCCGATCCGACTCCGAAGCATGGCGCCCGGCACGGAAGATAAGCACGCTGGCCACCGCGATCAGCACCATGTTAGGCATCCAGACAACGGGGCCGATAGATAGGCTCTCGTCGCGCAGGAGGCCCTCAGAGAGCTGGACCAGTGCGTAGTAGGCGATGGCACCGATGATGCCCATGACTGTGCCGCCCGAACGCGAGAGGTCACGACGACCGAGGGCGAGGCCCATCGCTAGGAGTCCGAAGGGCAGCGCCGCTGCGCCGAGCGCCAAGCGGCGATGAACTTCGATATGCCGCTTGCGCCCTTCCGAGGTGCCGAGCTGGGCGCGGGTCTCCTCGACTAATTGACCGAAGGGGAGCGTCGCGATCAGATCGACCGGGACTTCATTTTTATTTACTTCGATCTCGGGAAGAGCGGTTTCCATCCGGTCAAAGCGCATGAGGGACGCTCGTTCGGGGCCGTTGCCGAGAATCAGGCCGTCTTCGAGGACGATGCGTTTGGCTGTACTGCCTTCCTCTGACAGGATTGCACCGCGCTTCGAGAAAATTGTTTCGCGCAGACTGGGCAAGTAGACGAGGACGTTGCCGAGTCTGGTTCCCGCGTCGTCTACTTCTTTGGCTTCGAGTCGCCAGCCCCCGAGGCTCGTGGCCATGCCCGCTCGAATCGCGAGGCCGGCATTTTCGGTGGAGAGGTCGATCATTCTATTCCGGACGGTGCGCTGTGCGCCGGGGGAGATTGAAACCGTCATGCTTATGGAGATCACGGTCGCGACCAGAGCGAAGAGCAGGCCCGGTCGCGCGAGCTGGCGCGCGGAGAAGCCGCTGGTCTCGAGCGCGAGTAATTCCCGGTCTCCGGAGAGACGACCCAATCCCACGAGCGATCCGACCAGGACAGCAAAGGGCAGCGTTCGCGCCAGGGTCGGAATCAGCTGAAGGCCGGCGATCTCGGCGACCTCGGCCGGCCCGAGTCCGCGATTCACGATGAGCTCGGCGTAGCCGAGGAGGTCCGTGAGCAGCACAACGAGGCCAAATGCCAGCGTCGCGTAGAGCGAGGGCAGCAGCATTTCCGAGATCAGATAGCGGGAGAGCTTGGCGCTAGCCCGAGGCCGAACGGGCCGGCCCGGCAGGCGGATCGGCCGGATCACGGGCGCATCTGTGGCTGGCGAAGCGCCTGCGGCTGATGAAGCGCCTGCGGCTGATGAAGAGTTGTCGGGCGAATTCAAAAAAGGATCCTCTGGGCGCGAGTTTCGCGCTCCAAAGACACCGCGGCCACCTCTGGCGACGCCCCAGGCGATCAGAGCTTCAAAAAACGGGCGTTTCCGCCCTCGCCATCAAGGGAGACGCCCAGCGACCTGTGATAGCTTGCGGGGACTCCGGCGGAGCAACACCCGTGGGGCGGGTCCCGCATTCATGCGCATCGACCCATTTTGAATTCGACTTTCGACTTTTTTGCTTGGCTCCCCACTCATCCTCCCCCCGACGAGCTGCCTTCATCCATGGACTCCATCTTTAAAAAGGCGAGCCGAGAGATCATTCTCGCGCTGCTCTTCTTTCTGCCCGATGCGCGCCGCATTCGGATCGAGCGCTGGCTGCGGGGCCGTGAAGAAACGCGCCGCCTCGACCGCTCCGACGTGGCGGTGGTGTCGTTCGGCAAGAGCGGGCGGACTTGGCTGCGCGTGATGATCTCGCGCTACTACCAGCTCGTCTTCGATATTCCTGAGCGGATCCTCCTCGGCTTCGACAATTATCATCGCCGCGACGCGAAGATCCCGAAAATCTTCTTCACCCACGACAATTACATCAAGGACTACACCGGCGAGTTTGATTCCAAGAAGCCCTTCTATGGAAAGAAGGTCGTGCTGCTCGTTCGGAATCCGAAAGACATCGTCGTCTCTCAGTATTTCCAGTGGCAGCATCGCATGCGCCCCGCCAAGAAGAAGCTCAATCAATATCCGGCGCACGGTGCCGATGTATCTGCCTACGATTTCGTGATGGATCCGAATTGCGGTCTGCCCGATATCATCGCCTATTTGAACCTATGGGCGAAGGAGGCCGAGCGCGTCGAGCAGCTTCTGATCGTTCGCTACGAAGACATGCGCTCGGATCCGAACGCGACGCTCGCGCGGGTGATGGAGTTCATTAACAGCGAGTCGCCACAGGATGAGGCCATCGCCGGCGCTGTCGAGTACTCGAGCGTGGAGAACATGCGTAAGCTTGAAGAGAAGAACGTCTTCTGGCTAGCGGGTGGACGGATGAAGCCCGGCAAGAAGGGTGATCCGAATTCCTACAAGGTGCGCCGCGCGAAGGTTGGGGGATACAAGGACTATTTCGACGCGGGCCAAGCCGCCGAAATTGACGAGCTCGTGCAAAAGGAACTGTCTGCCGCCTTTGGCTACGACGAGTCGCCCAGCAGCCCATCGGCCCCGTCTGATTCTTCGTCTTCGCCCGCTGAAGAAGGCGCCGAGCCCGCGGCCCGCGGCTAACGCGCTGCTGCCCTCACTGGTCTTGCCTTGACCGCCCACGACAAAGCGCCCGCAGCCTCGCTCCCTCGGCCGGAGGGCCTTCGGGTCGGCTGTTTGGGTTGGGGTTCGCTGCTCTGGGATCCGCGCACTTTACCCATGGCGCGTTTATTTGTGGCGGGCGGCCCGCGACTTCCTATTGAGTTCTCAAGGGTGGCGCTCGACGGGCGCGTGACGCTCGTGATTGATCCCGTCGCGACGAGCGATGTCGAGACGTACTGGTGTTTGCTTGCGGTTTCGACCCTGGGCGAAGCGATTCGGGAATTGGCGATCCGCGAAAAGATTTCCTCATCTCGCGAGGGCGAATGGATCGGGGCGCAGATGCGTGAAGACCGAACGCAGGACTTCGGCCAGGCGTCGGAGAAAACGCGTGAATGCGTTTCGGCCTGGCTGGCCAAGTCGGATCTCGACGCTTTGGTTTGGACGGCCTTGCCCTTGCGCGCGCCCGGTGGGAATTGTGTTAGGCCAAGCGCGGAGCAGCTTCTCGCACATCTGGAATCGCTTTCGGGGACGGCTCTTGCCCGTGCGGAGGAGTATATTCGACGCGCGCCACCTGCCGTGATCAGCGCGAATCGATCGCTGTTCGAGCGCGAGCTGGGCTGGACCGCGCAGGGCGAATGACCAATGAGAAAGTCTCGGGGCCGCGAGGCCGCTTGGCGAAAGGGGAAGATCAGGATGTCGACGAAGAATGAGCCGGCCCGTTGGGAGTTCATCACGCCGCAACTTCCGGTCGCCAACGTGCGGGAAACGCAGGCCTACTACCGCGACATGCTTGATTTCAAGATCGCTTGGGTGCGCGGCGATGATTACGGCGCGGTCTATCAGGGTCCGAATGAGATCTTCTTGAATCGGGAGGACGGCGAGATCCATTCGGGCTGTTGCTTTGTGCGCGTGGCGAACGCCGACGAGGTTCTCGCACGCTACCGCGAGCGCGGCGTGGAGATCGTAGAGGACATCGTTTCTCAGCCCTGGGGCATGCGGGAGTTCACGATCCGGGAAAATAATGGGCACCGCTTCCGCATCGGGCATTCCGAGGGCCCCGTCCAGCAGCCGGGGGACTAAAGAAGGAGATCGGCGGTTGCTGTGGGGAGGCACGGGTAGAGGAACGGGCTAGAGGCGGAGGGAGAAGCGCGGGGGGAAGGCGCAGAAAGAAGCGAAAAAAGGCTCGGGGAGTTGAGCGTCGCGGCGGTCAGGGTTGACGTTGCTGCATCGAATCGAGAGACTGTCGCTGTTTGTTCATCGCGAACAAACGTTTGTTCGCAAGAGGCAATTCATGGTCCAGGCATCCGAGCGCGCACTTGGTGCACCCAACGTTACCGATGAATCGAGCCTTCCGCCGGAGGCGGAGAGCACCCGCGAGCGGATCCTCGATGTCGCTGAAGCGCTCTTCGCGAGCAAGGGACTGGCGGGCACCGCCGTGCGCGACATCGCGCGCGAAGCCGGCCTGACCGCACCGAGTCTCTACAACCATTTTGTCGGCAAGCAGGCGCTCTACGAAGCGGTGATCACGAGGGGCGTACAACCGCTCTTTGATCTGATCCAAAATCCGCAGGGAACTCCTGGCCAGACCGAACTTGAGCGGACAGGCACCATCCTGGACGGGATCATGGATCATTTGGCGGAGCATCCGAACCTCGCGAAGCTGATCCAGCACGAGTCCCTGTTAGGCGGGGCAAGTCTTTCACAGATCGTGGAGGGTTGGCTACGGCCGATCGTGGCGGGCGGGGAGGCGGCGATGGCGTTGAATCCGGGATCGGTCTGGACCGAAGATGAACGGCCGCTCGCGGTGGCCGCTTGGATCCACGTGATCCTGGGCCATTTCGCGGCGGCGCCTCTTTTGCGTGAACTCTTCGATTTTGACCCGCTGGCGCCAGAGCAGATCGAGCGGCAGAAGCGTTTTCTGCGTCATTATGCGCAGCTCATGATTTCGGGGAGCGATCGTTAGGCGATCAGCGCCGCTCAAGTTCTTCGATACAAATCGTGAGGTCGGGCAGCTCGGGCATCTTTTGCCTCCTGCTCGGAACAAGACCGCGAAGGTCCCTGCTCGGCAGGCGAAAGGGTATCATCGGCCATCATGAATCCGCATAGGACGCCGCGCGTCGAGATTGAATACTGCACGGGCTGTCGCTGGCTGCTGCGCGCAGGGTGGGTGGCGCAGGAACTGCTGACGACTTTCGAAGACGAGCTCTCGGAAGTCGCGCTCGTTCCGGGCTCCGTATCGGGCGTTTTCATCGTGCGACTCGACGGCGACACGATCTTCGACCGCGCCACGGTGGGCCGATTCCCGGAGATGCGTGAACTCAAACAAGCTGTGCGTGATCGCGTCGCGAAAGACCGTTCGCTCGGGCATTCCGATCGCCCCATTTCGGGCGAGGCCTGATGAGAGGGATGCATTGAAAGGCGCGATCGCCAGCGTGGAGCTCTTCGCCTGGGCGCGGCCTATGGCCGAGAAGGCCGAGGCCTCGGGGCCTCGACGGCTCACTCTGGTGGTGGGGACGCCGGCCCGAAGTCCGGACAATTCCGGCTGGACGTGCCGCGTTGCCCTGGCGGATTTGCAGCGCCCGGTCGAAGTGGCTGCAGCAGATAGCGTCGGCGCGTTGTCTGCCGCGCTTGCCCAGGGCGAGGTTTGGTTGGATGAACTTCGGGGCGAGGGAATCGTGTTTACGCGGGATCGCGCAGGCAAAGAAGCGTACGTGGCTGAAGTGCCGGTTGCGACGATTGCGCCGGTTACGACGACTGCGCCGGATCAGGCCACAGACGCGGAATAGGGCATCTGCTCCATTCAAAATCCCGACGCCGAGGAACGCTCTGCGACCTCTTCTGCGTCTGACTGCGTGTCGGATGCCGGCGACGCGCGCCTTTGTCGCCCGCTTAGGAGGGCATCTTTGCAGTGACGCGCGTTCTCCCGATCGGCGAATTTTCCCGGTTGGGTCGGGCGCGAATGGGTTATCGTGAAGGAGGAGATAAAGATGATCGATTCCCTGTTCACACTGTATTGCGAAGAATGCGAAGTTGCCGGGCGCCCGAGTCGCCTCTGGGTGAGGGCGGAGATTGAAGTCGCCTCGTCCCGTGGGCCGGAGACGCAGCACTATATCGAGTGCATGAACTGCGGCTTCCATTTCAAGAGTGCGATGGAAGACCATATGGAAGCGGTCGACGAAGAAGAATGGCGCCGTTTCGTCGAAGAAGCCGCTGAATCTTCGGATCTCCAAACCCCGGCTCGCTAGCAAGGCCCGTTTGAAGGGGCTGTTGGACTGTGCCTGGAGGTCGTCGCGACGCGGCTCCGGGACCGGGGCTGCGGCAGGGGCCCCGCATGATGCATCGGGCTGGGTGCTGCCGCCTGGCCTCTACGTCGCGTGCTACGGCGCCCACCCGTCCCGCTCGGGACGGGATGCAGGTCCGTGATGGGGCCTTGCTCGTCTCGCAACAATAGATTTTGGTTCGTATCTTCCTTGCTTCGGCGAGGCTTGGTGTCCGCCCGCTTCTCGAATAGATGAATGAGGTAATGATATGGATCCGCTGGAGCCTGCGAATGCTCGGACGGCGATTGAGAATTTGATGTTCCGTTATGCGGAGTGCATAGACGGTGGCGATTTCGACGGGATCGGCGAGATCTTTGCGGACGCGCGGATGCTCGGGCCGAAGGGTGATGTGCAGGGCGAAGGCAAAGACGAGATCAAGTCGATCTATGACGGCTCGACGATGCTCTATGAAGACGGCACGCCCATGACTCAGCATGTCACGACGAACCTGATTCTGGAGTTTGCGGAAGATGGGCGCTCGGCGAACGCGCGCTCGCGCTTCACGGTCATGCAGGGTCTTCCCGACTTCTCACTTCAATGCATCATTACGGGCTACTACGAAGACAAGTTTTCGTACGACGAGATTCGCGGCTGGCATTTTCGCGAGCGGCGTATGAAGCCCAAGCTTGCGGGCGATTTGTCTCGGCATCTGAAATTCGATCTTCGGGACGCTTAATGCCCGAGGCGCGCTTAATGCCTGAGGCGCGTTTAATGCCTGAGGCGCGGCCGCAGTTGTGGAATAGGCTTTGGCCGAAGCGTGTGGGTCCCGCCGAACCTCTTGCCGCCGCCCTTGTTGATCACCATCGGACCGGTCGCGCTCGCCGCGTACAAGCCACCCGTGCCGACGGCGTCTGCTTTGAGATCGAGACGGAGGAGTACTTCACGCTCTCCGGCGAGCTGGAGGAGCTTGATGCCTGCGCGATGGCGCACTGCTCTGGGCGCGTGCTGGACGTGGGGGCGGGGGCGGGAAGGCATGCGCTGGTGTTGCAAGAGCAGGGCTGCGACGTCGTTGCGATCGATGTGAGCCCGCTTTGTGTCGCGCTCTGTGCCGAGCGTGGGGTGCGCGATGCCCGGGTTTTCGATGTGCTTGATCTTGGGCTCCACGCACCGCTGGGTCAGTTCGATACGATGTTTTTCGGGATGCAGACGATCGGGGTGGCGGGCGGCGTTGCGGCGCTCGGGACGCTTTTGACTCGGCTGCGCGCGAGTCTTTCGCCGGGCGGGTGCATTCTTGCCGACTCGTCTGCGCTGCGTGAGGCATGGGACGGCGAGATAGCCGACCGATCGCCCGCGCGCGGCGAGATTGTTTTGTCGACGCGCTATCGCGGCTGGCGCGGGGAGGCCTTTCCCTGGCTCTATCTAGCGGAGAAAGATTTTTGCGCGGTGGCCGAAGGGGCCGGATTCAAAGTCGAGAAATTGGGCGCTGTACCCAGCGGCGAATATCTCGTCGCGTTGACTGCGGAAGGGGAGGCTTAATCGATGGGTCCCCAGCAGGAGCGACTCGAGCAGTTTCGGCGCTGGAAGCTCGCAGCGCTCTGGGCGCCGGTCTTCTGGTTTCCGCTCGTTGTCTATTCGATGGCGATGAAGGAGACGCGGGTTGCTCTGATCCTGGGGCTGGCGGGGCTTGTCTTCACCTTGCTCGCGCGGGGCGTGGTTTGGTTAGGGCGCTGTCCGCGGTGCGAAACGCGATTTCGGGAAACGCCGAATGGATACAAGACGATGTGGGATGCTTCGAATTGCCTTGCCTGCGGCCTTTCGCTCTTCTCGCTGAGGCGAGGTGTGCAAGATGAGCCTTGAAGGGTGTGATGTCGAGACTTCTTGAGGAGGCGACGCGACTGGATTCGCTCGGGGGTGGACGTTATGTCCGAACGATCGACGAGGGTCCTTTCTGGGGGATGGTTACGCCGCATGGCGGCTATCTCATGGCGCTCGTGCTGCATGCGATGACGCTTGAGGTCGGCGATCCCGCGCGCAAGCCGCGGATGCTTTCGCAGCATTTTTTAGGGCGCGTGAAGCCGGGCGAAGTCATGATCGAGGTGTCAGTCGAACGTGCGGGGCGTGCGGTGACGTCTGTGACGGCGCGCATGCTCTCCTTCGGACAGGTTGTGGGCGTTGCGACGTCGCTCTTTAGTCTGCCGCTTGGCGCGCCTACGGACGTTCCGGTGTTTTTGGATGAGGCCTTACCCGACGTTGCGCCGCCGACGGGCGAGGGCGAGAAGCCGGATTTCTTCATGGCACCGGTCCATGATCGATACACCTACCATCGCCGCTTTGGGACTTCGGGCGCAGTGGTCCCCGTTGAGGATGGGGGCTGGGTGCAGGCGCTCGATGCGGGCGACTGGGATTATCGTCAGGCGGTCTTGATGTCCGATGTCTGGGTCCCGCCGCTTATTCGCCATCCTGATCGGATGTTTGCCACGCCGACACTTTCGCATGTCGCGCATTTCGGGCCCGATTTGGATGGGCCTGATGGCATGGCTTTTCTCGTCCACTTCAAACTCTCGAGCGGAGGAGAAGGCGTGACGGATGAGGAAATTGGGGTGTGGGCTGAGGACGGGCGGATGCTTCTACGGGCGAGACAACTGCGTATGGTTGTCCCACCCGAAAAGAGCACGTCCTAGTTCGTCATCATTCGTCGCCGAGGCCTAGGCGCGAGTACTTCCGGCTAGTACTTTGCGATGACCTCGTCGCCGAAGCGGCGGACCCAGTCGATCTTGTCCTGGAGCTTCATGGTGTCGGGCTCGTAGGGGTTGCGGTAGCCAACGCCGAGAGTGGTGACGCCCTTGTCTTCGAGCCGCTTCATATCGTCGACAGTGAAGGCGGCCATGCCGGCTTGGACGATGAAGGGTTCGTTCTCGCGGCCGTATTCCTTCCGGAATCCGTTCACGATAGCGAGGCGTTCGACGAGCTCTTCTTCATTGAGGCTGACGAAGTTGACGCCGTCTCCGAAGCGCCCGGCACGCCGATAGGCGGG
Organism: Myxococcota bacterium; assembly: GCA_041690055.1. Classification (GTDB taxonomy): domain Bacteria; phylum Myxococcota_A; class UBA9160; order UBA9160; family UBA4427; genus UBA4427. The sequence continues at coordinate 29,304 of JBDNFB010000237.1, forward strand.
CTTGCTATGCCCACCGATCAGAATCGGCGGACATTTCGTCGGCACCGGGCAGAGCTTGATCGGCGGAATGTCGTAGTACTCGCTCTTCCATTCGAAATAGTCGCCGCTCATTAGCCCGCGGATGATCTGGATTTGTTCATCGAACCGCTTGCCGCGGGAGTCCCAATCTTCGCCACAGGCCTGGAAGTCTTCGAGCCAGGGGCTCAATCCGCAGCCGAGGATGAATCGCTCGCCGCAAAAAACCTGAAGCGAGCTCACCTGCTTTGCAACGAGCACTGGGTTGCGAATCGGGAGCTTCAGGACACCGACCGAGAAATTGATGTTCGTGGTCACGACAGACATTGCGGCAAAGAGCTGGAAGGGGTCAATGAAGGGAGCGTTATCCAGGAAATCGCGGTCGCCCGTTCCGTTATAGGGATATTTACCAACTGCGGTCTTGGGATAAAGCACGCTATCGCCGAGCGCAAAGCAGCCGAAGCCCACTTCGTCAGCGGCCTGGGCGATCGGCAAGTAATGGTTGATGTCGCACATCGACTCGGCGATTGAAAAATCCATCTTGGTTCAGGTCTCCGGTTAGGCGTCCGCTTTGCAGTCGCGCATTCTCTCTAGGAAATCGAACGATAGCTGTGCCCAGGCCCTTCGACCGCTCCAGATTTTGCACATAAATCCAGGACTTTGAGAGCAAATCCGCCCCTTGCGGATCAGGCAAGACGTGCCACAAAGTGTGGGTCACGGACACGGGCGAAAAAGATGATGGCGTCGACGGTGGTTTGGCCTCCGCCGGTGCTGTGCACGCGCGCCTGACCTTTCGCGTGACAGGCCTTGGCCAGATGCAGCTTCGCTTCGGTTCAGCCTCCGCGCGGGACGAAGTCTTGTACGCGGGCCGGACGCGCCACGAGGTCGAAGGGCAGGTCGTGACGATCGGTTCGCCGCAGGTGGATCCGGTCAGTGCGATTCCTGAGCCCGGCGCTGCGCTGATCTTCGGCGCCGGCATAGCTCTGGTCGCGACGCGGATGATTCGTCGCAGCCTCTAGTTCCTACGCCCACGTCATTGGCTTCTCCGCCGAGGTTCGGAACAGACACAACGCGCTCCTCGCTCTTTGCGAGGGAGCACGTTTTCGTTTGGGCCGCCATAACCGTTCTGTACTCAGCACAGGTGAGGGGGAATGGTCCCGCGCCTTTTGATCGACGCGCCGAGAAATTCAATCTCTTTACCCGCCGTGCCGATTATAGAGGAGGCATCAGGGTCGGTGATCTCGATGCGCCCAACGAAGTGGGTGGGGCAAGTGCAATGGAATCCAATGAGTGGATGATGGATGAAACCGAGCGCTGCTGGTGGGAGCTCACTCGCTCTCGGGGCGCGCTTTGGTATGTCGCGACGAAGGGGCTCGCCTTTCTCGCGCTCTTCCCTGCGATCGGTTGCGGTGTACTCGGATGGAAGTGGGACCCCGAACTCATGACTCAGGGATGGATCGTCGGTTTGATGGCGGGTGGTTTCGTTTTCATGCGTAAGGAACTGCGATATCGATACACGCTGGTTGAGAAGGGTCAGCCGCTTCCCGAAGGTCAGGACGAATAGGACTCAATGACGGCATTTACGCTTGTGCTCGCGCTGATCGGGACGATCGCTGTCTTCCTCACGACGAAACGTGGGAATGAGGTGGCGAAGCGGATCGGTCTTCGAGACCGCGTTGCGGGTGCCGCCAAATCAGACGATGTGTCTTACCTGCTCGCCGCCTGCGAGGGCGACCGCGGCGAGATGAAGCGCCGAATCGAGTCGGAACGCGAGCGTTTTCCCGCACTCACCGAAGCAGAGCATTACCGCCGCGCGATTCGTCGCGTCATGAGGGAATCGCCGACGTGACGCGGTAGGAGCCCACCTGGCTCGGAGGCCGGGTCCAGGCGACGAGCCCGGAATATGCGCGGGACGTACTCAGAAACGCCCAAGGACGCCCAATTGCCACCGACGCGGTACCCTTGGTTGCGTGAACCCCGATCTGGTCGGCCAGCTGCATATCGACGTCTCGCTCGACGTCTTCTCTCCCGAAAAGCCGGATGATTCGCTCGTCTATGTCGGACTGCGCTGTCGCTGCGGTCATGGGCTCTTCCATCTTTCGGGTTGGCCCCGGGTGGCAACGGGGGAGGGCGGCTATTTCTGGCGCAGCGTTTCCCGCGTCTGGCGTGAGGCCCGCGTCGTCATGAAGGACGGTGAACCGGTCGAGTCGCCTTTTTGGTTGCCGCTCCGGGCGCGCTGCGAACGATGTGGAGATGAGTCCGTTCTCTTGGAGCATGACTCCGTTGCCGGGCGGCTTCCCGAGGAGGCGCAGTTGGATCCATGTGAGTCCTATCGATGTCGATTGTGTCGTCGCGGCACTGTGGCGCTTGTGGTGGGCTGTGCGGAAGAGGACGGACTTGGGATGGGGACGGAGGCAGGGATGAGGGCAGGCGTGGGCGCCGCGGTCGAGGTCGTGACGCGCTGTGACCGATGCCATCGCCAGGCGCGGGTGGCTTGGTCGGATGGTCGTGCGACCCATCAACAGGTGCGGCTCGATCTGCTCTACGGTCGGCGATGAGCATTCAGCCCGTTCGCATCATCGGTCGCATGATCGATCAAGTTGCGGCGAGCGATTGGCCGTCCCTCGAAGGCCAATTTGTCGATTCAGAGGATGGAACGGGCTCCTACCGCTTCTACCGTGCGCCGAAGCTTGAACGGTACGCGACACCTTTTCATTTTTGGGTGCACGCCTTGCGGGAGGAGCGCGTAACGATCGGGCGTGGCGAAGACCTCGTCGGCGCTGCGGGACATGCGATGTGTCGCGGCATCGCGCTTGCCGAGTTCATCGCCCAGCTCGACGCGTTCCCGCTCGCGGACGGCGCCCGCGCCACGGAGATGCTTGGTCTTGCGTCCGTGCCCGCTACGGTCCTAGAGGCGAGCACGGCAATCGCCGCGCGCAGCGGCATAGTGGCCTACGACATGCTCGAGAGTGTGTGCCGTCGTTCCGGGCTGGCGAGCTACGACGGGAACCTGTTGGCCTATTTCTGGGGGCATGGCTTCGTGGAGAGCTGGCGGAGTGAGGCAATGAGGTGAAGGCGCAGAAGGAACCATCGGGTGCCCGGCAGGCGATGTGCTTGATCGCATTTTGTCTCGCGACTCTTTTGAATGTCGCTTGCGGAAATCCCGATCTCGAAATTCTGGCGGTCATGTCGGAGGCCGAGCAGTCGCGGTTTCTGGCCGGGCGACAGGTCGCCGTGAAATGCTGGACCTGCCATGACCTGGCGGGCACGGTGAAGAAGGTGGGGCCTTCGCTGCTCGGTGTATACGGTCGGCGATCTGGGTTTGCGCCAGGATATGAGGGGTCGGACGCGATGCGTTCCGCCTCGATTGTCTGGGATGATCGCTCGCTCGGTGCGTTTCTGGCGAATCCAGGCGCCTTCGTTCCGGGAAATCGCATGGTGTCGCCGGGGGTCTCCGGCTCGGGGCAGCTCGCGAATTTGCTCTTCTATCTCCGGCATGTAACACGCCCCGGTGCGCGCGACTTGCAGAGGCCCTGGACGCCTTTGCCGCCTTAGACGCCGAAAGCCCGTCATACGCGCGAGACAGGGCGCCGTAAGCGCGGCCGATGTCATGGACGGCTTTGGTGGGCGTCTGAGCCGCTTCGCGAAGATGCGCTCCTTGTCGTGCTTGGGGACTTCTCGCGAGCGGTCTACACTCCGCCCCGTGGATACGCAGATGCGAAGCGAAGGGCTGGTTCGGCGATACCGAGCGATCCGAGGGATCTCGACGCGGCTCTGTCAGACGCTGAGTGCGGAGGATTGCGCGGCGCAGTCGATGCCCGATACGAGTCCCGTGAAGTGGCATCTGGCGCATACGGCTTGGTTTTTCGAAACCTTCATCGCCCGCGCTGCGGAGCCTGACTACCGCGTTTTTCATCCGCGCTTCGAGTACCTCTTTAACTCGTATTACAACAGCGTTGGCGCTCAGTTCAGCCGACCCGATCGCGGACTCCTCACGCGCCCTTCGCTCGAAGAGGTTGGAAATTATCGCGCGTATGTCGATTCGCATGTCACGGCGTTGCTTGAAGAGCCTGGGCGACTTTCGGAAGAACTGCTCGATATTGTAGAGCTCGGTCTGAACCACGAGCAGCAGCATCAAGAGTTGATGCTCACCGACGTCAAGCATCTCCTGGCGCAGAATCCGCTGGCCCCGGTCTTCGCCCGAGCGAAAGAGCCCGAGTCGGTCCCGATTCAGTCGCTTACTTGGCAGACTTATGCGGGCGGCGTGGTTTCGATTGGTTGCGAGGTACCTGGACGCGAAGAGCCTATGCGTGCGGGGCCGGGGCGTGAGAGACCTGAGCGTGCCGCACCGTTCTGCTTCGACAACGAATCTCCGAGGCATCGCGTCTTCCTCGAGCCCTTCGAGTTGGCGTCGCGGCCGATTCGGAACGCCGAGTTCCTGGTCTTCATGGAAGAGGGTGGCTACGGGCGGCCGGAGCTCTGGATGGCGGAAGGCTGGGCCAAGATTCAGGAAGAGAGCCGCCGTGCGCCGCTCTACTGGTCGCGACAGGAAGATCGCTGGTGGAATTTCACGCTTTCGGGGCTGCGCCCGATTCGGATGGATGAGCCGGTCTGCCATATCAGCTTTTTCGAGGCGGATGCCTTCGCCCGTTGGGCCGGATGTCGGCTGCCGACGGAACCGGAATGGGAGCATGCCGCTTCAGAGATGCCGGTCGAAGGGAATTTCCTAGAGGGTGGCCGTTTCCATCCGCATGCTCTGCCCGCTCTGCCGAATGCAGAGGGGCCGCTCCAGTTATTCGGCGATGTTTGGGAATGGACGTCGAGCGCCTATGGCCCCTATCCCGGCTTCCGCGCCGCTGAGGGGGCACTTGGGGAATACAACGGCAAGTTCATGTCGAGTCAGGTTGTGCTGCGCGGCGGGTCCTGTGTCTCACCCCGCTCGCATTTACGCGCGACCTATCGAAACTTCTTCTACCCTGACTCAAGATGGCAATTCAGCGGCGTTCGTCTGGCACGGGATGCCAGGCTTTAGTGCCCCCCGCCCCGCCCCCTCCCAATTGACCTTCCCTATAAGGAATCCATGAGCGCGCCAGTCGCTGATCCAAAACTCACCTTCGCGCTGGCGCTGCTTGCAGGCATGGTCTCGCATGCCTTGTCTCGCCATCTGCGCATTCCGGGCATCGTCCTACTCTTGATTGCCGGAGTGGCGCTTGGCCCGGATGGCCTCGGTTGGGTCCTGCCCCGCGAGCTAGGCGAGGGCCTCTATCTCATCGTCGACTTCGCCGTTGCGATCATCCTTTTCGAGGGGGGTCTCAATCTCGAAATGTCGCGCCTTAGGCGAGAGGGCCAGGCGATTCGTCGCCTGATCACGCTGGGGACTGTGGTTACGTTGGCGGGCGGCACGGCGGCGGTTCTGTTTTGGCTCGGTTGGACTCCGATATCGGCTTTGCTTTTCGGATCGCTGGTGACCGTGACGGGGCCAACGGTGGTCGGGCCTTTGGTTTCTGAATTGCGCTTGCGGCCGCGCGTGGCGACGGTGCTCGAAGCCGAGGGCGTTCTGATTGATCCGATCGGCGCGATTCTCGCGGTTGTGATTCTCGGTCTCGCTCTTTCGAGCGGCGATCCGGGTGCGAGCTTTCTGACTCATGGCGGGGCCGGGCTCGCGCGGGTTGCTGCGGGATCAGTGCTCGGGATTGTCGCGGGCTTCCTGTTGGCGCGCGTTCTGCAGTTTTCGCGCTTGCTGCCGGATGGTCTTGAGAATGTGTTTGTGCTGTCAGCCGTGCTTCTTCTATACGCCGGTGCGGAGAGCGTGCTCTCGCATAGCGGTGTGCTTGCGGTCACTCTGGCGGGTGTGGTCGTGGGAAATACGCGATCGCCGGTGGAACGCGACCTGCGCGAGTTCAAGGATCAGCTCACCGTGATGCTGATCGGTCTGCTCTTTGTCTTGCTCGCGGCGGATGTGCGTTTCGCCCAGGTGCAGGCGCTCGGTTGGGGCGGACTCGCCGTCGTAGCGACGCTGATCCTGGTCGTGCGCCCGCTCGGCGTTTGGCTTTGCACTATGGGGTCGGATCTCGACCGCGGCGAACGACTCTTTATCGCCTGGGTCGCCCCGCGCGGGATTGTCGCTGCGGCGATCGCGTCCCTGGTCGCTGCAGACCTCGAGCGCTCTGGCATCGCCGGTGGCATCGAACTGCGTGCCCTCGTCTTTCTGACGATCGCGGTCACGGTCACACTCGCGGGCCTCACTGCAGGTCCGGTGGGCACCTTGCTCGGTGTGCGATTGCGCGAGCGAGACACTGTTGCGATTTTGAAGACCGAACTGTTAGGTCTCACGCTTGGCGAGGAGCTTCGGCGCGGCGGCGTCCCTGTCGTGTTCCTGGACTCCAACCCAGGGGGGGCGCGGAGGGCGCAAGAAGCGGGCTTCTCCGTCGTCTTCGGCGACGCGATCCAGGAACGCGTCATGCTCCGAGCGCGCATGAGTTTCGTGCGCACGGTCGTTGCACTGACCGCCAACAAGACCTTGAACAGCGTTTTCGTCGCGCGCGCGCGGGATCTCTTCGGTGTACCTAACGGCCTGGTTTCGACTTCGGAAGCGGGTGTGGGCCTGGTTTCAGAGCAGGTCGAGAGTGGGGCCGCGAAAATTGTTTTTGACGGGCCTCACGATGTGGAGCGATGGGATGTGCGCGGTCGTCGCGGCGATGTGGGCGTAGAGTATTTCACCTACGCCGAAACGAATCGCCAGGATCCCGAAGAAACCGCGACCACAAAGTTGGGAGGGCTCAATGAGCGCTTCGTGATTCTCTCGGTAGAGCGTGCCGGCAAGATCCGAGTGATGGATACGAAGCTGAGCTTTCAGGACGACGATCGGATCGCCGTCGTGGTCCATATGCCCGAGCGCGAGGATGCCCTGCGCGAACTCGGGCTGCGTGGCTGGACGCGCATCGACCCGCCGGAAGCGGAGTCCGAAGCGGATGCTCCAGCGTCAGATGTAGCTGGCAATGCTTCGCCCGAGCCGGCGAGTGCCTGAGCATTCTGGGAGCGCTCGCTCACTCGATCGCAACGGGAATCTGACGGTCGCTGCGGTCTACGAGCGAGAGGTCGACGGATGTTTGTCCGGGGTTTGGGAAAACGTTTACGACTGGGAGCATCTTCCCTGGCTTCATGATCAAGCATTCACTTCGATTCGCTTGCTGGAAAGCGGCGACTGGGGTTGGTGCGCAGAGATCGGTTTCCCGGGCGGTGGGCAATCGATCGTTGAACTCGTGACCGATCGGCAGCGGGGCTGTTATGTCGCCCGGACGATCAAGGGGGCCGGGGCTCCGAGCGAGATCTGGACTTCGCTGCGCTCTGCTGATGCTGAGGGCGAGGAAGAGAGCAAGGCAGATCAGCGTACGGCCTCGACCCAGATTCGCGTTGAGTTTTGCATACCCCGCTTGCCTGAAGAGAAACTGGCTGCGGTCGGGAAGGCCTATCTCGCGGTTTATGCTCAGCTCTGGGACCAGGACGAGGAGATGGTGCAGGTTCGCGACGCTCGGGCTCTGCAGGCCCATGCCTCAGCTCCGCCCCCATCTTTGTCCGTTGATCTCGGCCTTGCTTCCGATCTGACAAAACGTGTGCCGATCCGCTTCGATTTCGGTGGACATGCATTTCGGTTGGTCGAGGCGGACGGGGTGTTTCTTGCGCATTCTGCCGAATGTCCGCACTGGGGCGGTCCACTTTCGGAATGCGACGTCGAGAAGGGGGAGATCACCTGCCCCTGGCATGGCTATCGTTTTGAGGTTGCGGAAGGCCGCAGTTCGGACGGCCGGAACCTGCGGCTTAGGCCGGCTCCACGCCTCGTTCTCGATGCGGCGACGGGCCGTTTGACCGCGACGAACTGAACTGAAACCGAACGAAAGCCGTGAATGTGAAGGCCTTCACGGTGACAAGGAGCGCACTGGGCGATTCTGGGTCTCATGCAGAGAATAGACATGAGCCGGACCGAGACTGTGCTGCGAGGAGATGACATGGATCGTCGAGAACTTTTGGGTAGCGTTTCGATTTTCTCCTCGCTGGGAGAGAAAGAACTCGACCTTCTTCTCCAGGCGACCACGACGAAGCGACTCCTGCCGAAGGAAGTACTCTTCCGCAAAGGCGATCCAGGCAATCAGCTTTACGGCGTCTTGTCCGGCTCGATCAAGGTGCTGACCACCGGGTCGGATGGCAAGGATGTGATGTTTGGTCTGATGGGACCCGGCGAAGTGCTCGGCGAAATCGCGCTGCTGGATAGCGAGGAGCGATCGGCGAGCGTGATTGCGGTGGAGGCGACGGAGCTGCTGACGCTGCATCGGCGCGAATTGATTCCGTTCCTCGAGAAGCATCCGCAGGCCACGATCGGACTTGCGGGCGTGCTCGCCGCACGGGTTCGTAAGCTTTCTGAGCGCGCGGAAGATCGGCAGACGATGCCGCTTCCGGGACGGATTGCGAAACGCTTGATCGCCCTCTCGGAACAGCACGGCAAGCGACCGATCGTCGGGGGTCCGGTCGAGGTCCGTCTGCCGCAGCAGGATCTCGCTGATCTGGTCGGGACGACACGAGAAAGTGTCAATAAGCAGCTGCGCGCTTGGGAAGAAGCGGGACTTGTTGAGCTGGGCCGGGGGCGCGTTGTGATTAAGCGGCCCGAGGCGCTTCAGGCCATCACCGAGACGTTCGAACTTTAGGGCCGTCGTCCGCGCCGACTAATGCGGGGTGTATTTCCGGAGCTTGCGCTGAAGACTCTGGCGATGGAGTCCGAGGCGGCGCGCGGCTTGGGAAATATTCCCTTCGCATTCCGCGAGCACGTACTCGATGTATTCGCGTTCATGTCGGTAGAGGCTCTGGAACTCGGTCGGAATCGGCACTTCGTCTTCATCCTCGTCTTGCTCGTGGAGAGCGCGTTCCACCTGGTCGACGTCCGTCGGTTTCATCAGGTAGCCGACGGCGCCTAGCTTTGTCGCTTTGACGGCGGTGGCGATACTGCCGTAGCCCGTGAGCACGACGATTTTGGCAGACGGCGCGACACCCAAGATGATTTGAATCGCGTCGAGTCCTGAGTCCGCGCCGAGCCGGAGATCGACGACCGCGAAGTCGATTTCAGGACTCTTGATGCTCTCAAGCGAACTCAGGTCGCGGGCCCGGAGCACTTGATAGTTTCGGTCTCGAAACTCAGACGCGAGGGTTTCTGCGAACCGGTCATTATCCTCGACCAGTAAGAGCGTCCGCTCGTTGCCGCTAGGCATTGGTGGGATGGGGTCAGCCATTTTGAGCACTCCATTCGGACGCTGGGGTTGTCGATTGAGAGGTGGTTTCGGATTGGGCAACGGCCAGGGGAATCGACATGCGCGCGACGGCTCCGCCGAACTCACGATCTTCAAGGGTGAGTTCCGCACCGATGGCCTCCGCCAGGGAATGCACATAGTAGAGGCCAAGGCCGACGCCTTCGGATTTCGTAGTCACGAAGGGCTCACCCAAGTGGCGGCGCACGACTTCGGGCCAGCCCGATCCGCGATCCTGCACGGAAAGAATCGCGCGGCTTCCTGTGCGCTGAACAACAATTTCCACTTCGTTGGTCGCGTCGCCCGATTCGATCGCGTTGTCAACGAGGTTGATCAACGCCTGGGAGAATGCAACGGTCGGGACGAGGATTTGCTTGGGGCCACTGCCGTCGCCGAGAAAGCGAATCGTTGCGCCTTCGTGCACGGTACTCACGCTCCGATGCACTTGTTTCACGAGCGCGTCGAGATCGATGATCTCAAGTGCTAGGCGGTCGGGTTTCAGCTGCGACCCGGCCATGTGCCGCAAGATATCGCCGCATCGATCGAGTTCTTCGATCGCCGTACGGAGGTCTTCGTCGTTTTCGAGACCTTGGTTCCTTGCGACGCGCGCTAGGCGGAGTTGGGCCGTATTGAGCGGCGTCGCGAATTCATGGGAGAGGCCCGCCGCGAGAGCGCCGACCGCACGTAGTCGATCAATGCGCGTCTTGCGTGCTTGGGCTTCCGTAAACCAACTCTTCAGATTGTCGAGGGTGCTCGAGAGCCAGGCCGTCAATATCCAGAACACGAGTGCGACGACGATCTGTGCGGGGAAGAGAATATTTGCGGGCATGAGTGAGCCCGCGAGGCCCGGCGGAATATGACTGTTGAACTGAATGAGGCCGATGCTTGCGAGCAGGATGCTGAAGAAGAGTAGGCCGAGCCGACCCTCGAGAAGAAGCGCGCCCAAAACCGAATGGACGAGAAGAATGGGAACCATCGGATTCCAGGCGCCGCCGGTCAGAATCAGCAGAGCCGAAATACCCAGGATATCCGCGCAGAGCTGAACCAAGAGCTGGGGGGGCGAACCCTTGACGCCGCGCTGTAGGGCGAACCAGGTACCTATGTTGAGAACGGCGAGGGTGGCGACGATCGCCGCGAAGAGCGGCAGCATTTCGAATTCGAGAACACGGAATTCGAGCGCGGGCACGATCGAGAGCAGCTGAGCGCCAATCGCTACCCAACGCAGGCGAACCATCCACGCGAGCTTCGCGGTGCTTTGCTCAGGATCCGCCGTGATCGGTGGGTAGAAAAAGGATCGAAACGTATCGAGCATCGTCATCAGACCCAGAGGCTAGCCCGAATCACGGCCGGGGGGATAGCGACCGCTGCTCAAGGGCTGCCAGCGAATTGCCGAAAGTCAGAAAAGGCCCGTGGGAAGAGCCGGGGACCCGGGAATCTGAATAGATTGGTGGAGGCTCGATATCGATGCGAGGGGGAGCAGATTGACGGGTATCAAGCGTGGCTGGATGGTTCTTGGGATCATTTCCTCGTGGGCGGGCAGTGCTCTGTTGGCCGGCAGCACCCTTTTGGCTGGCGGCGCCTTGTCGGCCGGCAGCACTTTGTTGGCTGGCAGCGCCTTCGTGGCTGGCGGCACTGTCTTAGCTGGCAGCGCCTTATGGGCCACGGCCGCGGACGCGGAGGACTACAAGAGTGGGTTCGGATTTGAGATTTCCGTGCCGGATGTCTGGCTGGTCCTGACCCGGAATGCAGTGGCCGAGAATGCGGACGCGCTTCTGTCGCCCGATGGACCCAGTGCTCTAGCCTCGATTCCGAGGGAACTCCGCCGCACCGTTTTTGAGCGCATCGCCGCCGGTGAGTTGGAAGTCTTCTATCGCCAGGACGGCGTCGAAGATCATTTCATCGATAACGTGAACGTGATGATGCAGCGTGCCGCCCTGCCCGCGAACGCTGAACAGCTTGAAAGTATTTGCTCGCTTCTACCCGGCGAATTTTCGCGGGTATTCGGACGACCCATAGGGATGGAGGCGTGTGAAATTCGCGATGTCGTCAATCATCGCGCGCTCTACCTCCAATTCGATGGCGCGATTCCGGGGACGACGACGCTTCAGTATCAGCTCGAGCGTGGCTGGAACACGACCCTGGTTCTGACGGCGACGGCACCGACCTCGAATGTGCCGCGCATGATGGGCGAATTCGAAGATATGGTTTCGTCGATTCGGCGGCAGTAGGTAGCGCGTCGCTCTTGTCACTCTTGTCACGTGGGCGCACCCGCTGGCGGGCTCGCTCGCGATTGTTCAGGCCAGCCGGCCGGCCGGTGACCGCCTAGCGCGTGTCGACGCTGAGCTCCGAGAGTGGGCGCTCGATCGTCCGGTAGACCCATGCACAGAGCATGACGGCAACGCCGCCTATGCCGGCTGCGAGCCCCCACCAGATCCCGGCGAGGCCCATGCCCCCTGGAAACGCGAAGCCGTAGGCGAGGGGCAAGCCTATGATATAGAAGCCGATCAGGTTGACGACTGCGCCCGCCTGCGGCCGCCCCATGCCGCGCATCAATCCCCCGCCGACCACCTGTACGCCGTCTGCGATCTGGAAAGCGGCTGCAATGGGTAGCAGGAGAGCCGAGAGAGCGACGACCTCAACGTCTGCAATATACAAACGAGGCAGTTCCTCGCGGTAGGCCACCATGATCACGGCGGCAATCGACATGACCCCACCGCCCATCAGAAGCCCCGCCCGACACGCTAGGCGGAGCTGCGCTGGATTTCGCGCTCCGATCAGGTTGCCGACCCGCGCTCCCGCTCCGATTGCAATACCAAGGGGGAGCATGAACGTGAGGCTGGCCATGTTCATGACGACTTGATGCGCTGCCAATTCAGCAACGCCCATCCAACCCACCATGATCATGGCGACCGTGAATGCGTTCGATTCGAGTGCGAGTTGGACGCCAACCGGAAGGCCGAGGCGCAAGAAGCGCCCGAGGCCGGCCGGCTCGAAAGAGCGTCGATCCCAAGCACGCCACGCCCCGTCATGGAGACGGAAGAACCGAATCCAGGCCCAGAGTGCCAGAGGCAGCAAAAAATTGGTGATCCCCGTTGCTATTCCAGCTCCGAAAAGCCCAAGCGGGGGAAACCCGAGATGCCCGAAGATCAAAACCCAATTGAGAAGAATATTGATCCCGTTCCCGCCTAGCATTATCCACATCGCGGGCCGTGTGATGCCGCGCCCCGCAAGGTATTGCCGGAGCGCGATGAAAAACAGGAAGCCGAGGGCGCTCGGAAGGCGTGCCACGATATAGACCTGGGTGAGAGCGGCGACTTCCGGATCCTGGCCGAGCCATCCGAGAATCGTTCCGGTTGCCGCCCAGAGCAGCATCAATGGGATCGAGACGAGGGCCGCGAGTACGAGGCCGCGCTGCAGAGCCAGCGCCACGCCTTCGCTATCGCCCGCGCCGTGGGCTTGGGAGACGATCGGATCCATGCCGTGCACGATGCCCTGCGCCAGGGAACTCGACGACCAGACCCAGGTGGTCGCGATTGCCGCGGCAGCGAGTTCGGGGACGCCTACGCGGGCGATCATCATCGTATCGACGACGCCCATCAGCATGCCGCCGACCTGGCCGAGCGCGATGGGTGCGGAGAGAGCGAAGAGGGTGCGGAACTCGCTTCGCGCGGGCCGCGAGGGTGAGGGTGAAGGTGGCGGTGGCGCAGACGGTGGCGGACTGGCGAGCGGAGGCGGCTCGCCGGCTTCTGAATCATTCTTGTCGAGAGAGGACATGGATCCCTCGGGACCGAGCGGGTTCTGTGGGACGGGGTTGCAGAGGCTACTCGCCTCGACTGGGCCTGGCGATGACTCTAGAGTCCGGGCTACGCATCCGCCCAGGAGAACCCCGATGTTTCAGATCCGCTCAATCCGCCGCTCTTTCGTCACGCTCTTCGCGCTGGTGCTGCTCGGTGTCAGCTTCTCAGGTGCTGTGCATGCGCATGGACCGACGGTGAAGATCAGTCATTCGGAGATGACGCCGCCGCTGCTGAATCTCTATGTGGGGACGACCGTGCATTTTGACAATACGGTCTCGATGCCCGGTGGTCATATCGTTGTGGACGAGGCGGGCACGCTGGAGAGTCCGCCCCTTGAAGAGCCGGGCGACGGCTGGCACTACACCTTCGAGAAAGAAGGGACGTACGAGATCTACTTGAGGCAGCATCCCAACGCGAAGACACGGATCGTCGTCGTTCCGAAGAAGCCGTAAGAAGAACGGCCTCGTCCAGCCAAGCGGCTGCGCGCGCTCTAGCTGAGAGCTCGTGGTGCTTCCGCGGTATTGAAAGGTGTTAGTCGCTTCGGGAAAAAATGCCGAAGAAGGTATGTGCATCCCCGAACGCTTGCTCTGGATCAAGCAGAAGATCGTAGGTCGCGGGGAGCATGCTCCGCGAGTTCTTCATGTCCTTAGACTTGGGTGAGCCATCGTCTTCGAGCTCGGACGTGTCGAAGTCCTCTATGCGCTGGTAAAGCGCATCCCAGACTTCTTGCGGATCGTCCATGTCGATTTCAATCGTCAGCTTGGCCAATCGGGACCTCCTGCATCCGATCCTCACTTCCCGGGCACGAATGGGCTTCGGGCCTCGGGCGGGATCTGCGCTCGTCTCTATGTAGATGGGGTAAAAGATGGGTCGACTCGTCTTTTGGGCTCTTTTCCTGGCTTTGAGTTGGTCGCCTGGCTTTGTGAGCCAATGCTGGCGCACTTCAGGGCGGCCTTCACGTCGCTCTGGATAGGCTACGGGATTGGTTCTATTTCACAAGATCGGTCCCCTCCGCTGCATATTTATGAGCGCTTTTTGCAGGTGTGTTGCTCTTCATGCATGATTGTACAATCAATCAAGATATCCGGTGAGCTGGAGCACGTTCGTTTCTGACGCCAAATTGAGAAATATTTTTCTCACTGACAGCGTAGAACTCTGTATTATGCGACATATGACGCATACCCCCTCCGGTGATCCCAACCCCACTTCAACCCGCCATAAAGAACCGGGAGTGTCCGAAGCGGTGCTCGATCATGAGGAGGGAGACTCGGCCGCGAGTTCATCCAGCTCGAAAAGATCAAACGCCGTTTCGGAGAGCGCGAACTCAGCGTCAGTCAATGAAACCACCCTCGTCGACCAGGGCGGCCGACCGCTCGGCCCGCGCGCGCTGCAAACGCGCGCGAAAATTCTGGAAGCGACGGTCGAAATTCTGGACCAAAAGCCGCTGCGCGATTTGCGCGTGATTGATATCGCGCGCCGGATCGGTTCTTCGCCGGCCACTTTTTATCAGTATTTCAAAGACGTCGAGGACGTGATCCTCCATCTGGCATCGCAGGTCTCCGAGTTCACACCTGAGATCGTCGAGTTGATTCACGGTGATTGGAACGGTCCTGAAGGACATCAGCGTGGACGCCGCCTCGCCGAGGTCGTGATCAATCATTGGGACCGCTTCGCACCGATTCTTCGCGTGCGCAACAACGCTTCGGACGAAGGCGATCAGCGCTTCCGCGGGGTACGCATGGATGCGATGATGCCGATGGTCGAAGCCTTCTCGAAGATAATCTCTGATTCGCATGAAGATGCGCGCGCGGCGGAGGGCGAAGGACACACGATCGGGCGCGTGGATCCGACGTACGGAGCGATGGCACTGACTTCGGTTCTTGAGCGACTCGCCATGTATCACACGAGCCTTGAGGAGATGGGCGGCGAGCGAGAAGACCTCGTCGAGACCCTCGGCACTCTGCTGCAATCTCTACTGACTTCCAAACGCTAGCTGGGCGGGTCCCGAAAGGGCCGTCCGCCCCTATGCCTTCAGCTTCGCTTCAGGGGTTGTTTAGGCCCTGGAGGCCCTTTACGGGCTCTAGGCGTACGGTTCTATGTGCCCTCGGCCGCGGCGCGGAAGACGTCTTCGTTGACCGTGACAGCGGTTTCGGCTCTCAGCGAATCGAGGTACCGGCGGAGCGCCTCGTCTCCCCGTCGTCGCTTGAGATCTTGCCTGACCAGCGATTCGACTTCTTCGATAGGGGGAACGCGAGCGGGTTCGCGCTCGAGGAGTCGCGCGAGGTAGAAGCCGGCGCTGCTTTCGATGGGCGCGCTCCACGTTCCGACTTCGAGCGGATCAAGCATCTTCAGCACAGTCGGCCCTACGTAATCACGAAGTTTGCTCGCGGGCAGAAGCACGTTAGGCGGCGGTGATATCTGAGTCTCCGCGAGCGTCCGGCTCACTTCGTCGAAATCGTCCCCACGCACGAGCCGCTCATGGGCGATACGGGCGCGTTCGGCAGCGGCCTCGCCTCTTTTCACATCCGCGCGGGATGAGAAGTAGAGCGTCTCGGCTCTGAATCGGCCGGGGCGCGTGAAGAAATCTGCGTTCTCTTCAAAATGCGCGCGCACATCTCGCTCGCTCGGTTCGGATTGATCGGCTTCGCTCACGACGGAATCGATCAGGCCCGACGTGAGGTCGCCGCGGACGCGTCGATCGACGACGGCGAGACCCAGGTCGAGCGCTCGCTGGACGAGGAGCTCTTCATCGATCATGCGCTCGAGCACGCGTCGCCGCATGGTCTCGTCCACCGGGTTTCGCAAATCCTTTTCGACGCCCGCAAGGACCCGGAGATAATCAACTCGCCGAATCGTTCGGTCGCCGACGACGGCTGCGGCTTCCGCAGGCAGGGAGCTTGCCTCGTTCCGATCTTCAAGCAGTCCGAACGTGGCGAGAGCCAGGCCAAGCGCGGCGCCTGCGAAGAGCAGCCAGGGCGTTCGCGTTTCTTTGTTTGAGTTTGTGGGCGAGGCAGCCAGGGGAAAGTCTCCGGGTTTTCAGGGTCGGTTTCTGCGGGCAAGTCGCGGGTGCGCGGATTCATGCCCTGATGAAGGATCGCGGAGCAATGCGCGGTGCCGCGAAGTCAAATGAGTGGGTGAGCATAACTCAGGCCGGGCCCCGGGTTTCGGCGATCGACCTCGGGTTACGCGGTTCGCTCTCGCGCGGATCGCAGGTCCAAAGTAGCCTCGCGGCGGAACCCAAGCTCCGCATCTTTCGAGGACCGCGTCATGTATCTGAATCTAGGATCCATCCTGCTCGCCAATGCCAACGAAACGCCAGAGGCGACGGTCCTGCGCGCGGGGGATCTGTCCATGAGCTACGGGGAGCTCGACCGCGCGGTCCGTGGGGTGGCGACCCGCCTGCGGGAGCGTGGGATTAAACCCGGCGACAAGGTCGCGCTCCTGGTGCCCAACGTTCCTGAATTCACGATCGCCTATTTCGGCATTCTCTACGCGGGGGCGACCGTCGTTCCGATCAATGTGCTCGCTGTAGCGCCCGAGGTCACCTATTTCCTCGAGGACTCCGACGCGCGCATGCTGATCGTGCATCCGCTTTTCGAAGCGCCCGGTCGCGAAGGGGCGGCGCCACTTTCCGTTCCGGTTGTGATGGCGACTTCTGAGGATGCGGAGGACGCGATTGGTGGATTTGCCACTGCGGACCCGATCGAAGAGCCGCATCCAACATCTCCTCAGGACACGGCGGTGATCCTTTACACGTCGGGCACGACCGGCAAGCCCAAGGGCGCGGAGCTGACCCACTCCAATCTCTTCATGAACTGTGCTGTGGTCGTACCGAAGATCATTCCGCCGACGGACGTGCCGCACAAGGCGCTGGCCATACTGCCGCTATTTCATTCGTTCGGCCAGAGTGTGATTCAGAACGGCATGATCGCCCACGGCGGGAGCTTTACGCTTCTTGCGCGATTTGCGCCGGAGGCCGCGTTCGAGTTGATCGAACGCGATCGGCTCACGCTCTTTGCCGGGGTTCCGACGATGTACTTCGCACTCCTGCATCATAGGGGCGATCGCGCTTTTGACGTGTCGAGCTTGCAAATGTGCATGACGGGTGGTGCGCCAATGCCCGTCGAAGTCTTGAACGCCTTCGAGGAAAAGTTCAATTCCGAAATCTACGAGGGATTCGGCCTCTCCGAGACTTCGCCCATCGCCAGCTTTGGTGTGCGCGGCAAGCCCCGAAAGGCAGGATCGATCGGATATCCCGCATGGGGTGTCGAAATGCGCATTGTGGATGACGAGGACAAGCCGGTCGCCGATGGAGAGCGCGGTGAAATCTGCATTCGCGGGCATAACATCATGAAAGGCTATTTGAACCGGCCCGATGCGACCGCCGAGGCGCTCAAGAATGGCTGGTTTCATTCGGGCGATATTGGATACGTCGATGAGGACGATTGTTATTGGATCGTCGATCGCAAGAAGGACATGATTCTTCGTGGCGGATTCAATGTCTATCCGCGCGAAGTCGAGGAAGTGCTCTATCAGCATGAGGAAGTGGTCGAAGCCGCAGTGATTGGCGTACCGCACGAGAGCCACGGCGAAGAAGTGAAGGCCGTGGTGGCGCTCGTTCCTAACGCGAAGTCGACGGCTGAAGATCTCCAGGCGTTCTGCAAGGACCGCCTCGCCGCCTACAAATATCCCCGCTTCGTCGAAATCATCGACGAACTGCCCAAGGGCCCGACGGGCAAGATCCTGAAGCGCGAACTCCGCGACTGAGGCGCGCGCGCCTGGCTTCGCTCATTCCCTCGCACGTCCTCGATTCCTTCCGGCCGCGTCCTTCTGTATGCGGCTTGGTCGCATTGCTGTCCGGCCTGCCCTTCCTGTCCCTATTCGCCCCGAGGGGAGCGGCGGAATGTAGATTTTCGCCTTTTCTTCGCAATTCGTGACCGATTCCGTCACAGCGGGTTCTTAAGGTGGAGTCATCGGGCAACCGTGCTCCCCCAGGCGGGGTTGCCCGGGATCGCGCGGAGTGCCGGCCTGGGACCTTCTTCGGTCTGGCACTCCGCGTGGCTCTGGAACGAGAGGCGCCTTGATCAGTATCTGGGCCTCTCACGACGACACGGATCCACGGAGCCGAAAGCGAGGGAAAAGAAGATGACCCGAAATGAAGCGATGCGTTCTTCCAGCCATTTCAACTCTGAGGAAGCCGACCAATTGCCATTGATGGCGGCGGCTGCGCCCGCCCCCGCCCCCGCCCCGTCAGTCACCTCAACCGCGTCAGCCCCTTTCTCAGCAGTGTCCTCGTCTTCGGCCACATCAATGCCCGCGTCAATGCCCGTACCCGTACCCACACCCACACCCACACCTTCGTCGACGTCCACGTCCACGTCCACGTCCTCTTCCACGAACACGCCTCGATTCCAACCCAGCCGGCGCGGTGAGTCGCAAGAGGCCACGCTGCGATCGCATGAGCGGGCGCGGCCCATCTCAAGAAGCCGAGGCCGATTGGCGAGTGCGCGCGATCGACAGCGGCTGCGCGAGCGCGAATTCGCTGAGCGTGCCCGCGTGGAGGAGATGCTGGCATCGGCGCCGCTCTCTTTACAGAAGCCGCTCTCGGAACGCCCTGCGCGCCTGCGCGGGCTCCCTGTGCATGCTTCGACCTGTCCTGTCTGTACGAGCGCGAAGGTCGTTCGCGATGAGGTCATGAGCGGGGGACTGCTCAGGCTCTCCGAATGTCTCCACTGTGACCATCGCTGGACGGACCGTCCCCGCTCCCGCGCGGTTCTCGCGCCTGCCCGTGCTGTGGTTGCTCAGGTTCCTCAGATTGCGAAGACGGCCGCGCAGGCCCCGCTGATTTCGAATGGAGCGACGGCCGGGGCGCCTGCTGGTGCTTCTGGCTGAAGCCCTTTGCATCAAACGATCTCTCTTGAATGACCGACGGAGCCTGCCGCGACGTGATAGGTTGGTTCAATGAGGCTCCTGCTTTATACGGGGAAGGGTGGCGTCGGCAAGACGACGACGGCGGCGGCGACCGCAGCCCTGGCGGCCAGGCGTGGCCTGCGGACGCTGGTCCTCTCGGCTGACCCAGCGCATAGCCTCGGCGATGTGTTCAGCGAGCGCCTCTCTGCGACGCCGCGCACGCTTGCGCCCGGTTTGGATGCGTTTGAGGTCGATGCGCGGCATGTGGTTGAGCAGCATTGGGGGCAGGTCCGCGCATACCTCGTCGAACTGCTTCGGTACCAGGGGCTCGACGATATAGTCGCCGAAGAGCTCGCCTTGCTCCCCGGTGCAGAAGAGCTGTCGACACTCGTCTGTGTTGAGGACTGGGCCAAGAGCGGCGACTACGATCTGATCGTCGTTGATTGTGCGCCGACCGGGAGCACGCTTCGCCTGCTGGCTCTGCCCGAGGTTGCGCATGGAGGTCTCAAGTGGCTTCTGCGTATGCAGAAAGCGGCGGCGCGTATTGTGGAGCCACTTGCACGGGGTGTCGTCGATGCGCCCCTGCCTTCGTCGGCAATCTTCGCCGAGGTGGATCGACTGTTCTATTCGACGCTGCAGGAAATCCGCAGACGACTCCTTTCGAAAGAGACGAGTGTTCGGCTCGTGCTCACGCCCGAGACGATGGTGATCGAAGAAGCGCGGCGAACGCTGACAGATCTCTGCTTGTTTCAGCTTGGCGGAGATGCGGTGGTGTTGAACCGAATGTTGCCCGAGGAGGCACTCGCCGAAGATTTCTTCCGGGAATGGGGGGAAGTTCAGGACGCGCGGCATCAAGAAGTGCGGCAGAGCTTTTCGCCGATGGCGTGCCTGGTTGCCGAGCTGCGTGAAGATGAAGTGCGCGGAATCGACGCTTTGGCGGACCACGGCGAAACGATTTTCGGGTCATCAGATCCTGCAGGACGCCTCGGTGAGTCGCGGCGGATGTTATTCGAGCGCGAGAAGGGAGTCGCGCGTGTTCGGGTTCCGCTTCCGGGGCTGGGTGCGGATACGGTGGATGTGAGTCGGATCGAAGACGAACTCTTTGTGGGGATCGGGAGTTCGGGGCGCCGGCAGAAAATCGTTCTGCCGCTGGGTTTTGCGCGGCTTGAAGTTTCGCATGTGTCCTATCGCGGCGATGAACTCGTGATTTCGTTCGCGGAAGCCGACGCTCCGCGGACCCGTGTCGGGAGTGTCCTCGGAGCGCCCCCGGTATGAGGGTTCTGCTTCACACGGGAAAGGGAGGCGTCGGGAAGACGACGCTCGCGTTGGCTACGGCCCTCGGCGCGGCACAGCACGGTCATCGCGTTTGCGTCCTTTCGACGGACCCGGCACATAGCCTTTCGGACGCGCTTGGGACTCCGGTCGGTCCAGACCTTCGTGTGATTGCGGAGAACGTCTGCGCGCGTGAAATTCGAGCGCAGGTGGAGCTGGATCGGGCTTGGCAAGACGTACAGGCTTGGCTCCGAGAGTTGCTGCGGCAGGAGGCGGATGCGCTGGTCGCCGAGGAGCTGCTCGCGTTTCCCGGAATCGAGGAGCTGGTTTCCTTGCGAGCGATTCGCGAGGTGGAGGCGACGGGCGACTTCGATTTATGCGTGGTTGATTGCGCGCCGACGGGGGCGACGATGCGCATGCTTCGTTTCCCGGACGCTCTGCGCATCTTTATGCAGAATTTTTTCGAATTCGAACGGAAGGGCGCGCGGTTGCTGCGTCCTCTGGTGCGGAGTTTTGATGTCGGGAAGCTGATTCCGCGGGAAGAATTCTTCGACGCTTTCGAGAGGCTCTATCTCGAGGTTGAAGCGGTCCGCGAAATCCTACTGGACGGCGAGCGGACGAGCGCTCGGCTCGTCGTGAATCCGACTCGGGTCATCGTGGAAGAGACGCGGCGATCCTTTGCCTATCTATCGCTCTACGGAATCGCGACGGATATGGTGCTCGTGAATCGGGTGATGCCGGAGTCGATGAGCGGCGGATATTTCAAGAAGTGGACCGAGCGCGAACGTGAAGAGTTGGCGCGCATCGATGAGAGTTTCCCCGTCCCGATTCGCCGCGTTTCGCTGCGCTCTCAAGAAGTGTTAGGTGTTCCTGCGCTGGAACGGTTGGCGGAAGACCTTTTCGGTGACGTCGACCCTGCGGCGCGTTTTGCGGAAGGGAAGCCGATTCGTCTGCGGCGCGAAGAAGGGCGGCGCGTGATGGAAATTGATCTGCCGGGGATCGCGAAAGAAGAGATCGAAGTGTCGGCGCGTGGGACCGATCTCTATCTTCGCGTTCGGGACGGGCGCCGTGCGATTGGATTGCCTGATTCGCTCGTGGGTCGGAAGATCGAACGCGTTCGGCTTCGTGCATCGGTGCTTGAGATCTTGTTCAGCGAAGGCTGAAGACCAGAGAGGGCGACTGTGGCATCCATGACAAAGGGAGAGGAGGAAGACGCGTCGCTTACGGTCGCGGAAGCGAGTGACGCCCTGCGGGCTCATCCGCACGTGCATTGGGCGTCGCCGGAACAAGCGAAGCCTTTTCGACGAATTGTGAGTCTGGTGCCGAGTCTCTCGGAGTCCTTCGTTTCGCTCGGGCTCGGAGATCGGCTGGTTGGGGTCACGTCCTACTGCGTCCATCCCGAGGCTGCTTTTCGGTCTTTGCCGAAGCTCGGCGGGACCAAGGATGCGGATGTGGACGCGATCGCTGGGACCCGGCCGGATCTCGTGATCGCGAACCAGGAAGAGAACACGGCGCGGGTTGTCCGAAAGCTCGCCGACCAGGGCATCGACGTATGGGTGACCTATCCGCGGACCGTGCGCGAGGGTGCCGATCTGCTTCGGGATCTCGCCGATCTGGGAGCGGGTCCCGACGCGGTTCGGGAGATCGTGGAGCCCGTTTTTCGAGCACTCGAAGAGGTGGAGGGCCGGACTGCGTCGCGTCGCGAGCCGCGGCCGAGGGTCTTTTGTCCGATCTGGCGGGATCCGTGGATGACGATCGCGCGAGACACCTATATCCATGATTTGATTGAGGTTTGTGGCGGTCTGAACGCCTTTCCCGGCGAGGTCGGAGAGCGTCGGTATCCGATGATCGACCTGCCGGCGGTGGAGAAGGCGGCGCCGGACGTGATTTTGCTCCCGGACGAGCCCTACGCGTTCGAAGAAAGGGACCGGCGGCAGCTTCTCGAGCTCGACTGCCCCGCCGCGCGGAACGATCGGGTGCATTTGATCGACGGCACTCTGGTCTCGTGGTACGGTCCTCGTATCGCTGAGGCAATTCGGGTACTTGCGCCGATTTTTGCGATTTCGTGAAGTCCCTCCCGTATCGATCTGTAGATCTACAGATCGATAAGGGGGAGTAGGGATGGAGCGGTTTCGCGGGGCACGAGCCGGATTTAAGTGCTTGGGGGAGCATGGCTCAAGGCGATCCGGATCCGGCTGACCGCCCGGGACGGCGGCTTCTGGGGGGAATTTCGTTCGAGCGAGGCGTGGCGTGGCGTGGCGTGGAAAGTTGGAGCGTTTTCGCTCCAGGTTTCTAGCTAGGCTCTGTGGGCCTAATCAGATACACGCATCTTTGTCGCAGATCTCTCATTAAGCCTGAGCGCACTTTTCCCGAAGAAGGGGAAGCGCTTGTGCAATTTCGACGGCAGTTGGGCCGTTTGTTTAGGAAATTGGCGCGGGACAGATGGTCTTCATATAGGACCGGGGCGCAAGGGATAGGGAGGTGCCGAGCGAAATGTCAAAGCTGTGGACCAATCGATTCGGGGACGGATGCAAGTCCGCTCCACGAGGCTTGAGAATCGGACGTGGGGTCTTCTCCCTGTGTCTGATGCTTGGGCTGATCGTCAGCGCCGCAAGTGCGTGGGCGGCCGAGGTCACGGAGGTGCGAATTGGGAGACATCCCACATTTACGCGCCTCGTGTTCGAACTCGACCGTGCCGCGGGCTACCGGATCCAGCGGACGGACGCCGGTGCGGATTCCGAGCTTGTGATCTCGCTTGAAGCGAGCTCCATGCCACGGAACCTCCGCTCATCTAAAACTTTGATCGAACAGGTCGACGTCACGCCGAACGGATCCCGTTCGGTCGCGCGCATCCGGCTGACGGAGGATGGTTTCCGCCTGAAGGAAATGATCCTCTCGAACCCGCCGCGCATCGTCCTCGACCTGGTCTCGGAAAAGGCAGTCGCGAAAGCGGCGACCAATAAGCCGAAGATCTCTTCGACAGTTTCACGTGCAGCGGCTGAAGCCACTGCAAGGGCTACGGCCACTGAAAAGCTCGCGGCCGAGACCAAGAAGCTTGGGGACGCGTCGAAGAGCTCAGCGGCTGCTGCCAAGAACTCGGCGAGTGCCGCGGCCGATAGGGTTATGGTCACGGCTAAAACAACGGTCAAGGCCACGTCGGATACGGTTTCGAACGCTGCATCGAAGTCTAAGGAAATGGCTTCGAATGCAAGGGCAGCCGCTTCCGATAAGGTCGCCGACATTAACAAGAAGGCCGAAGAGCTTTCCTTCGATGACTTCGACGAGATTATCGACAGAAACTCGGCGGCTTCGGACACGGCTGCTGCCAAAGTCCCAGACGCCTCAGATGCCGTAAACGCTCGGACCGGAACAGCCGGGAGCGCTTCGACGCCTAATGCTGCGCCGCAGGTTTCGAAGGCAGAGCCTAAGCCGAAGACGCCTCGTCCGATGGTCGCCAAGAAGACGACCGAGGACGAGAACGGTTGGATGAAATGGGCTCTGGTCGCCGCGGTTGCGCTCGTTGTGGGTGGTGCAGGCCTGCTCTTTGTGCGACGAAGCAGTGGCGACGAAGAAGTCGACTTCTCCGAAGGCGAGGACGAGGTCGATTTCGGAGATGACCCAGCGACGATCATGACGAGTGATGAGGATAAGAATCCCTTCGCAGATCTCGCAGGGGGCCACGATACGGTCGCCGATGCGGCTGCGACGACGGTTACGCCCTTTGCGGACGATGACGGAATGGACGGGGAGGGCACGACGATCGTGCCGATTGCCGATGACGACAAGGAATCGGAGACCATCGTCTTCGAGAGTATTCAGGAGAACAACATGGACGATATGGAAGTGATCTCGCGGGATCAGGTAAACGAGAGTCTCGGCGACGCAGCGATGCCCCCGGTTGGCGGGATTCCGGAAGAATTTCAGCAGATGATGCGCGAGATGAATCGCCGCGTGGAGTCCCTTGAGGGCCGAGTGGACGAACTCGTCGACGCTCGAGATCGACTCGAACGTCAGGTGGCGGCGCAGACCGAGGAACTCCGCGTTCAGCGCGCCGCGATCGCCCGCACCCAGCGTGCAGTCCGCAACCTCGCTCGCCCGGAAGATGCCGGCGAAGAAGAGGCCACGGAGCCGGCGCTGCGCGATCCGAATCAGTAGATCTCGGAACGAACGAAAAAAGAACGCGCGTCGGTCATTAGGCCGGCGCGCGTTTTCCTTTTGACGGTTCGAGCGACGGTCCGAGTAAAGGTCTAGAGTGAGATGTTAGGTCCCGAGCAACATTGCTCCGAACGCACCGGCATGGCCGCTCGCCGGCAAGATGATCGACTCGAATCCGAGGACGGTCGAGATGATTCGAATCGTCTCGACGATCGTCGGATTCGCGTTCAGAGTCGAGCCACCGTACACAACGCGCGTCACTCCGGCCGAGCGCGCATTGGCCGTAGAGAGCAGCGCGATGTTCTCCGCGACGAGACTCATGGCGGCGGCCGCCAGGTCCTGCTCGCGGGCGGGCGGACCGAGCTGGCCGGCTTTTCCCGGATCGACACTGCGCGCCAGGCGCCCGAACGAAGAGGCCGTGGCTTCCGCCGCAATCGCGATCTCACTCTTC
This sequence comes from Myxococcota bacterium, assembly GCA_041690055.1. GTDB lineage: Bacteria > Myxococcota_A > UBA9160 > UBA9160 > UBA4427 > UBA4427. The sequence continues at coordinate 54,197 of JBDNFB010000237.1, forward strand.
TCGTAGATATCGGAGATCAAGAGATCGACGCGTCCACGCTCGCCGGTCGAAGCGAGCGCGACGAGTTCGTCATGGCTCCGACATTGAGTGAGCGCGACGCCCAATCCGAGCGCAGTCCCGCCGCCGAGCGCAGTGCCTCCGACGCGCTCCACCCGGTCGCCCTCGACGCGCAAAGTCGATGTCCCCGTTCCGATCGAGACGAGGAGATAGGCCGCGTCGGAGCTCTGACCCGAAATCTCGAGGATCTTGTTCGCCCCTCGACCCCAGGCGTCGAATTCAATCGGATTGCTCGCGGGTCGCTCCAGCGCGCGCAGAATCGCGCTCGAACCGCATCCCGTCACACCGATCCGCTCGGGTTTCAGCCGGTGAAGGATGTCGATAATCCGGTCGGTGGCCGGCGAGAGCCAGGTCGAAAAATGCCGCTCGCCATTACCCATCTCGACGCAGATCTTCACGAGCGTCGCGCCGGAGTCGACGCCGATCGCTGCGACTCGACCCGCCGAAGCGTCTCCGCCCAGCGTCTCATCGAACTCGCCGAAGGGCGCGAACGTCCCCAGCCCTTCCAGTGTCTCACTCTGGCGCCTTATCATCTCTCGTCTATTCCCCCGGGCTTCTTCGGATTCACTATTAGATTCAATCCGTTAGACTCGGCCGCCGGAACTTGAACCGATGTATACCGCGTTTTATGGCCTGCGCGAAAAGCCCTTCGCGTTAAGCCCCGACCCCAGATTTCTCTACCTCGCCGGCTCGCACCGCGAGGCTTTGGCTCATCTCCTTTATGGAATCGAGCAAGGCGAGGGGTTTATCTCCGTCACGGGCGAAGTCGGAACCGGGAAGACGACGCTCTGTCGGACGCTGCTCGAACGGCTTGAAGGCGATGTCGAACTCGCTTTTCTCTTTAACCCGAGCCGAACCGCCCTCGAGCTCCTGCAATCGATCTGCGCCGAATTTGATCTGCCCGCCGAGGGGCTAGCGCGGCGCACGCTCATGACGCAGCTCAACAATTTCCTCGTCGAGCAAAAGCAGAACGGCCGCCGCGTCCTACTCATCATCGACGAAGCGCAGACGCTCTCTGACAACACGCTCGAACAAGTGCGTCTGCTCTCCAATCTCGAGACGAGCAGTGAAAAGCTGATCCAGATTCTCCTCCTCGGACAGCCCGAGCTCGACCGAAAACTCGACGGTCAGGGCCTGCGCCAACTTCGCCAAAGAATCAGCGTCCGATGGAAGCTTGATCCCCTAAGCGCCGACGAAACTCGCGCCTATGTCCGTCATCGCCTCTCCGTTGCCGCCGGCGAACCCAAAAACCTTTTCTCAGAGGCATCGCTCCGCGATATCCATGCGCGCACAGGCGGTATCCCGCGTCTCGTGAACCAACTCTGCGACCGCGCTCTGCTTGCTGGCTATGCCGATCGTGTCGCCGAGATCGGCCCGCGCCTAATTCGCACGGCCGCCGCCGAAATCCCCGACGCGCAGTATCCGCGTGAGCGACGCCAATCCGGGAGTGGCGCTTTCTTCCGCCCGTGGATGATGATGGCGAGCGTTGTGCTCCTGATTTCCGCCGCGCTCGCTAGCGGTTTGTTCCTTGGGCGAAATCGACTAACAGATGCGATGCAGGCTTCGGTCTTCAAGCCGAGTGATGCGGGCACGACGCTCGCGTCGGCCTCTCGTTCGGGTTCTGGTTCTGTGGCTGCGACCACCGCCGGGGGGCAAGTAAGGCCCTCAGTGGGGGCGAACGCGACGGGGGTTGCGTCCTCGGGTGCCGGGCCGTCGGTCGGGCAGTTGATTGAGAATATTCCGGCGGCGCTGCGCGAAGGCTTGCATCCCACACCGGGCCAGCTCGGGACATACGACCTCGCGGCGCGCGAAGGCGCTCGTGTCACTACTTCTGCATCGGCTCCCGCTGCGGCAATCGCCCCCGGACTCCTCGCAGGCCTGCTCGAAGAGCGCGCTGCGACTTCCGCCCTCGAAGAGAGTTATGGTTCCGCGCTCGCGCGTTTCGGGAGATCCGCTTCGTCGACCGACGTACGGCTGCAGGATGCCGCGTCGCTGCAAGCGAGTTTTGAATCGAGTGGCCTGTTCGCAACGCCTTTCGATGGCGGTTCGCTCTCGCTGATTCGTCGACTCGAACACCCCGTGCTCATGCCGCTCGTGCCCAATCCTGGGCAGGCGGGGCAGGGCGCGCTCGCGGATCGCCCTTCTGCAGCGCCGGAAAAGACGTGGCGCTGGCTCGTGATCACAGGCTTTGAAGGCGATCGCGCGCGGGTCGCCGGTCTCGTCGAAGGTCGCGTCGTGACCGTCCCCGTCGCCGAGATCGAAGCCCATTGGCTCGAGACCGGCATCATCGTCTGGGAGAGCTTCGCGAAAACGCCGCCGCTCCTCGCCGAGGGCGCGCAGGGCAAGAGCGTGATCTGGCTGCAGAGCGCACTTTCCGAGCTTCGCTATTTCACGAGCCCAATGACCGGCCTCTATGACGCGACGACACTTTCTGCTGTCGCCGCTTTCCAGCGCGAGCGTGGACTCGTCGCGGATGGCGTCGCCGGCCCGCTCACTCAGATTGCCCTTTATGGGCAGCTGTCTCAATACCCCGTCCCGCGGCTCTCTGCCGGAGCCGCCGCCCCCCGCCGAAACGGAGAACGCGGATGAGCACGATTCTAAAAGCGCTGCGCCGCCTTGAAGAAGACAAACCCGGCAAGGCCAAGTCTGCGGGAGCGGAAGGTGAGGCGAATGCCGATGCGGTTTCGACGGCGGCAGCTGCACCCGGCGCGGTCGATTCCGACCTCGCCGCTACGACCGAAGCGCCCCCGCCCGCCCGTCCGGCGGAGGCCAGGCCGCCGTCGCGTAGCGCGCCGACCGACCCGCGTGCCACAGATGAACTTCGCGAACGCATCCTTGCCGAAGAGCGCGCTTCCGAAGTGGCGCGAACCGATCGGTCGCGAGCGAACAGTCGCGAGCGAGATGAAGCGATCGCCGCGTCCGCGTCCGGGTCTGCTTCGATCGCAGAGACGCTCACGTCCGCGCCCGATCCCTTTGCGAATCGTGTTGTCGAGCCTGCCTTCACGCCGCCTTCGAGCGCGACGCCTCGGCACACGAACACCAGGATTGATTCCGCCTCGCCTTCGAGTGCGTCGGCGGGCGCGAGTGGATTGCTTTCGCGTGGCCTGATGGTCGCGGCCTTGGGCCTGGGCGTCGTTGTCGTCTTCCTGGCTGGATTTTTGTATAGCGGCCAGGCTGGGACGAATTCCGGCGAAGCGAGTGTTGCGTTGAGTGAAATCGCGGACTCGCCGGCGGCTCTTCCTCCGCCTCCTGCGTCGCGTTCGGCCGCAGTGCCTGCCTTTCCGGCTGCGACCCAAGTCGGTGCCGAGCCGACCCGCGTCGCTGCGCAAGTTGCTTCTGCGGCGACGCCTGCCGTCGAATCGCCGACTGCCCCCGTTCGGCCCATGACCGTCACGCGCAGCAAGGTTGCCCCGCGAACCGATGCGCCTCGGCAAGCCGCTGCTCCGAAACCGCGGCCCGCTCTACGAGCCGCCCCAGCCCCAGCCCCAGAGCCGGCACAAGCCAAGCCCTCAAGTGCGCTTGCCCGCGCGGCCGTCAGGCCCACCCGTGCCGCCCGTGAGGCGAGCCGAGCACTGATTCCGCAGGCGCCCGCCGATCCGGTCGTCGCGTCGCGCCCGCGAGTGCAAACTTTCCCCGCCGATCGCGCCCGAGTCGCCGCCGCCGGGCCCTCGAAATCGTCGGCTCTCACCGAGTCGATTCAAGTCGCAGCGTCAGCCCAGAAGCCGCCGGGAGAGCAATTGCCAATAGCGGAGGTCGCACCGTCTCGTCCTGTACCGGCTCTCCCGGAGGCGACTTCTGCTGCTCGCGTTGTTCCTGCGACTGTTCCTGAGGCGACGCCCCCTGCTGGCTCCGTCCGGCCGAGCCATAGGCCGACCGCTGAGATCGCGAAGGCGACTTCTGCTGTCGTTCCCTCCGTTGAGTTGGTCGAGCACCGCGGGCTCCTGGATCTCACCGTCATTCGCACGTCATGGCATCCTACCGCGGACCGGCGTTCCGCGAAGATCCGACTTGAAGAGAAGAACGAGCTCGTCACTCTCCGCGAAGGAGACTCAGTAGGCGGAATGGTGATCCACGAGATTTCGCCCTCCGCGGTCGTCTTCTCCGCGGGCGAAGTCCAGATTCGCAGGCGAGTGGGTGAAGCGCCTTCTGGGCGTTAGAGTTTTGGACACCCCCGATAGCTAGGATGAAATGTTATGCGGAAGCGGTTGGAGTCCCTATTCCAGACGCGCGCCGCCTGTGCAGTACACGTTTCGACGCTGCGACTCGGTTATGTCTTGGGATGTCTGGCGGTCTTGAGTGGCCCGCAGGCGTCTGCCGCCAAATCTGCCGCAGCTGAAGCCTGATCCGTTATGCGGCGTGAAGGGGAACTGGAGTGACAATTTCAGAACTAGGGGCGTTGGGCGAGTTTATTGGCTCGATCCTCACGCTTGTCACGTTGGCCTACTTGGCGGTCCAGGTTCGCCAAAATACGGCCCAGCAGAAGCGCGAAGAGCTGATTTCGATTCAGCACGGTCAGAACGAAGTGATCGCCCAGCTCCGAGATCCCCAGGTCTTCGGAGGCTACGTCCGCGCCGCTGCGGGCCGCGACCCGTCGGTGGAAGATTGGGGCGCGGCGTTTACTTGGGTCGTGCAGTATCTGAATCACTTCCAGGTCGTCCACGAGCTGCATCAGAGCGGAGCCATCGACGAGGAGCAGTATCAGTTGTGGGCGAGGTACGCGGTTTCGATCGTCGCGCCGAAGGGCATACGCCGGTGGTGGGACGAAGAAAATGGGCGGCTCGCCTTCCACTCGGACGTGCGTGAGATGATCGACGCAAGGCTCAACGATCCTGACGATCCGCCGATTCCCCTGACTGAAACGTGGAGCTTCTTCGGTCCCGACCCATGGGAAGCGGCCCGCAGGCCGGAGGCCATCTCATGACACTTGCCAGCTCTAATATGCCGCGGACTCGCAGTCCGAGACATAATGAAGTTTCTCTTCGTATTCCCGCTGATCTCTCTTGCGATCGTTGGCCGATATATTGTTCAAACTGAAGCATCCACGAAACGCATGGCTGCGCGTGACGCTCTATGCTTGATCTACCTTACGAAGCAGGCTGGCCTTTGTGGCAGCGTTCGATATCGCTGTACCAAGGCACCCTACGTTGGCTATGCGTGCCACTGTCGTGCCTGCCATAGGCTGACTTCAAGTGCGTTCGCCACGTGCATGCACGTTCCCACTGAAGCGATCGAGCGGCTTTCCGGTGAAGTCGCGGTCACTGAACGAGCCGCCGACAGCGGAAACCTCATCAAGGCGACTCGCTGCGCGAAGTGTGGAAGCACTCTCTTCGCTCTGAACTCCGCGCGCCCGAGAGCGACGACAGTTTACGTCGGGACGCTCGACGATCCCGATCGAGTCGACGTAACGGCCCATATTTGGACGAAAAGAAGGCTCCCGTGGGTCAGCATTTCGTCAGACGCTTTGAGCTTTGAGGAGGCGGGCGATTTTCGTCGGTACTCCGAAAACGACCTCTCAAGACTCGATCCATGAGGCTGAGCGGCTTTTTGATTGCTTGCTGCGCTCGGTCTGCGACTGAGGCCTTCTGGCGAGAGAAGCAGGAGTGATGTCTCATGTATTGACTGCGCCTCTTCGCGATCCGGACGGGAATGTGCTGACGCTTCTGAGATCTTCGCGGTAAAGGAATCGCTCCCCCGAAAGCTTCGTTAAGCTCCATGCATGAGCGAGATACATTACGCGCGGCCGCCACTTTTGATTCGCGATGTGATCGCGGACTTGGACTCGGTGCGGACGCTGCTCGCACGCAACGCTCCTTATACACCTCTGGGCGGCTGGTATCGCCCCGGCGCGAATCCGGATGACGCAAGCAGTGCGATGTGGTTTCAGCAGGACTGGGTCCACGCGGACTATGCGGCCGAGGGCTCCGACCTTTTTCTGCAATGTGAGCGCTATTTCGACGCGGCGAAGGACTACTACGGTGCCGAATGCATCCTGCCGCATTCGGTTTATGTCAATGTGATGGCGGGTCTCGAGGAATGCGGTCCGGCGCATACGGATAATCCAAAGTTCCGCGGTCGAGAGCGGAAGAACACGCCGATGTGGTTGCTGCGGACGATGCTTTGGTCGGGTCTTTTTGATCGCTGGGAATCGTGCAGGCGACAGCGATTTGGTGGTTGAATGATGTCGAAGAGGGCGGTCTTTCCTATTGGGCGGACGGTCCGGATAAGGCCCCGCATAGGCATGTGGGCCGGATGGCGAATACCGCACTCGTGGGCGACAACCATCGTATGTTTCATCAAGTCGAGCGGGTCGGGCCGTTCGGTGACGGGACAAAACGCGTCACTGCTCAGGCGGAGCTTGCGCCGCAGGCTGGGCAAGGCGGCAACGCATGGTGTGTGAAGGATCGCGGGACTGACATGTACTGCGCGCCGCTTGAGTCGTTTCGGGTGAGCGTGCTTTGGAAGGCGGACGTCTATCAGGATGAGGCGTCACGAAAGAGTGTTGCCGACGACCTCCTTTCTTTCGAAGACGTGGCAAGGATCTTCGATGCGGATTTGCAGACGCGAAGCGAACCCCTTCGATTTAATTTGGATCGACTTGAGGATTTGAATTTCGCGGCCTCGCTTGCGGCGATTTACCCCGAAGCGAAGCCCTTGGGCGCAGGGCGTTCAATCTACGACACGTGATGTTTTTCAATTGAACCGTAGGATGCGAACAGCGACCTGCGAGAAACGCGTGTGAATGACCAGTATTCGGCCTGAATAGAGTCAGGCCAGAGAGATTCGGTGAACGCATTGAGTTCAGACAAAATCGTCGTTCCACATATCGGCGTGGGTGAGATTCGGTTCGGGATGGACCGGGACGGAGTACGCGCGATTCTCGGTGACCCGGCGGAGGTCGATGCGGAATCGGTGCCCGATTGGGAATCCTGGTCCTATCCGGATCTGGGACTCGAGATCACATTTGATGCGGATGAGGAGTATCGATGCACCTATCTGCAGGTGAGCCACGCCGACTATCAAGTCGGGGGCACGACTATGCTCGGGCTGGAACGCGCGGCGCTCGTGAAGTCGACATCCGGATTGGATCTTGGGGAAGGCGTCGATTCAGAGGAGGACGGCGGCGACGAGTCGCTCGAGTTTCCCGATGTCTCCCTTGAAATTCATTTCGACGCGGGCCGTTCTGTCATGCTCGGTTGGTCGGCGGAAATCGACGAGACCGACGAGTTTCGTTTTCCGAATCAGGGATGAGGTGCGACATGAATGAACTGAAAGCATACAAGCCCTCGGCGCTTGCAGCGAATCTGGGCGCGACGGAATTCTGTGAGATCGCGCGGTTTGGCGCGGGCTCTTTCTTTGTTGTGCCGCGTGGCTCATGGCATCGACAGACAATTTTCGAACGCACCCAGGAACGCTACCTGTCGTCGGGCGCTTCGGAGCATTCCGCCGCCGCCGCCGTCCCGCGGTCGGACTCGTGAGCGTCGCGGTCACGTCGCGGCGAGCGTGCGAGGGGAGGGCGATTTGGAAGGCATCCTGAACGGGCTGTCGTTCTCGGTTCTATTGACCGCGCTCTACACGCTTCGCTTCCGAGGTTGGACGCGCCCTTGGGCAGTGCTCGCCTATTTTCTTTTCTTCGCAGCGCTCGAAATTGCCGCATCACACTACCTGCTCCCCCCCGGCGCCTTTGGCCCCGCCCTCTACTATGTCTGCTTCTTCCTCACATTCCCCGTCTTGGTGGCGGCCTATCTCGTCTACCGTCATGAAAAGCGACACGGCTCGCACCCCGAACTGCATGTGGTCGACGAAGAGGGCGCGCGCGGCGCAGCCGAGCACGAAGGAAAAGATCAATGAAGGTGTCCGAGCGAAAGGCCAAACGATCCACCTGCCTAATAGAAGTGATCCCAAAGCTGCTGCTTCTGATTGCGATTCTCGGCGCCACTGGATGCGACGCGGCGTTCCTCTTGGAGGCGCCCGTTCAGGTCTGCAAAGAAGTCGCAACGCAGTGTCAGCTGGCCAAGGGACCGCTCGGTGTATGCGAACGCTCCGTCTGCGTCGAAGGTCAAGAAAAGCCCTGCTTCGTCTGCACGCCCCAACACTAGATGGGTTCGGTTTGGCTAGATTTGATCATGGTTGATTCGCCGCGCGGTGAAAAAAGAACCGAGGTTTTTCGAAGATGAGTGCATCGTCCCCTTCTGCGTCGCAGCCCGAATCCACCTCCCGACCGACACAGATGACGCATCTGATCCTTCACGTCGCCGATACGGAGGCGACGCTCGATTTTTGGTGTGCGGGTCTTGGGGCGGCGCTTGAGTCGGACGAGGAAATGGAAGCGCCGGCGCTGGATGCAATCTTTGGCCGCAAGGGCGTGCGGATTCGAGACACCTTTTTCAAGATCGCGGGCGTTCGAATCCATACGATCGAAACGCTCGACGTCAAACGCACGCGCCGCGCGCTTGCGCCTTTCGAGCGGCCCGTAGGTCTCTCTGGGCTTTCGTTTCGCGTGCCTGAATTCGACCAGGCCCATCTGAAAGCACAGACGGAAGGACGCGCGCCGACGGAGATCTACACCTTCGACGATTTAGAGACTCCTGTGCGCATGTTCTTCCTTGAGGACCCTGACGGACTTCGCGTGGAGATGATCGAGGAAGGTTAGGCCTGGTGACGCCTCCTCTGGTCGACTCTGAGAAATCGCAGCTCAAGAGGCGAGAGTCCCGAATTCGCCGTATCGCCGAGTCGGGCAGTTCAGAGTTTCCGGTTGAATTCTGCACGCGCTGGCTTTACAACGAACCAAGCAAGAAGGTGCCGGGCAGGAGTGGGATGCGTGGCTTGCGATCGGTTATGCGAGCGCTTGATACCCTTTCGACCCCCTCGCCGTCGGTTGGATTCTTCTTCTTGAGCCGGGTAGCGCACTCATGCTGGGGCTCGCTCTCGCAGTGTGAGCAGGCGTCCGTCGACGCTCATCTGACGAGACATAACATGACTTGCGGGGTGCAAACGTGATACGGCGCGTCTTGATGCCGAGTCAGGTCTTTTGTCGAGCGAATTTGGGGCCGGGATCACACTCTTCTCTGATAGGATGAAGAAGTCGGATGGCTTCGATGTGAAAAGCGCCTTTGGGGATTTTCAGCGGAACTCGGAGCAAGCGCCGACCCAAACCGTCCGCCCGAAAGGGTGCTGCGCGGCGAGGTGATTCATGCGGTTGCGATTGCTCGCCTTTTTCCCTCTTGCGACTGGATTCGCGCTTTTACTTCTCTTCTCGGCCTCTTCCTTTGTCTCGGCCGTCGAGCAAAGCGGTCGGAGCGAGCAGGTCGCCTGGATTCCGGTGAGCCTCTTGGAGTCCGAATGCGGCACGCTGTACCGCGAGATTCACGCGCTCTCTCATGAGATCTCGAGCTGTGGCGAGGATCCGCTTTGTTTAGGTACCCCGATCCTCTGCGCGGGCGCTCTTGATTCGAGTATCGACCGTGAGTACGAGCGCCTTAGGACGGAGCTCAACGAACGTTGCGGCGTTCCTTTGAATTTGATGGATTACGCGTGGGGCGGCCCGGCCTGGGGAGAACGCGCGCGCAGGGGCGCCTGGGCTGCACAGGCTTCGTCGCAGAGCGCACGGTACGGTGCTCCTCACGCCCGTCACACCCCTCACGCCTGGATAGGGCGACAAGGGTCTCGATCTTGGTCAGACTCTCGCCGAAGGCCGAACCAGTGCGGTGCGGCGCACGACTGGCTTGAAGCTGCATCGAGCGGCGAGTCGGAGGCTTCCCAGTTCTTCTTTTAGGCAGGGTAATTAGGCGGGTAGAGTGAAGCATTGTCCGAATTTGGAATGCTTCGGACGCGAGCGCGACGGAGTCGTTCCGGAATTCCGAGATGAGATTGAGCGCTGTCTCGATTGCGACACGTCGCTTGCGGTGGGGGCTGCAGTCCCGGCTTCGAGCGACGACGCGGGCCTTGAGTTCGTCGAATGGAGAACGGTTTTCATCGCAGCAAATGCGGCTCAGGGTCGAATAGTCGGGAACTCGATCGAGGCGGAAGGGATTCCGGTCTATGTGAAGGGCGAGGCGCTGCAGGGCGCAGTCGGCGAACTTCCGGCCACCGTGATTGCGGTCGAAGTGCAGGCGCCCGTCGAGCGCTTTGAGGAGGCGCGTGAAATCGCGCTCTGGTTCGAAGGGCAGGGTTCATTCCCGCCGGGCGTCTCACGTGAAGGATCGGATCGCTCCGAGGAGTAGAGCGTTAGAGCAGTAGGGGGTAAAGAGGGGGGTAAGAGGAGGAGAACCGCTCGCGTTAGCGCAGCGAGACCGTTCCGTTCGAAGTGCGGAGCTGGATCGGGACGCCGCCCTTGCCAAGTCGCCCGCGGACGCGGCCGTTTGAATCGCCGGTCTGCTCTTCGAGATCCAGATCGTTGCGGATATGCCCGTTCTCGACCTGGATGTCGACGTCGGCGTCGGACTTCTCGGGGAGTTCCAGCACGATGCGCCCGTTGCTCGTCTTGAGAGAAACGCCGACAGGGCCGAGCTCCTTCAGGACCGCGCGGATGACTCCGTTCGAGGTCGAGGCGTCGAGGGAACCGCGATGCGCGCCGACCTCGATTTTGCCGTTGCTCGATCTGGCGCGGAGATGGCCTTGGGTATTGTGGCAGGCGACCTTGGCGTTGGCCGTGGTGACGTCGATATCGCCGTTCACTTCATGGATATGGATGGAGCCGTTGCTTGAGTGCGCGCGGACGGAGCGATTAATGCCTTCGAGGCAGATCTTGCCGTTCGCGGAGCTGAGTGAGACCTGGGTTCCGCGGGGAACGCGGAGCTCGATATGGGCGATCGCGTGGCGCGCGCATTTGCGCGGGATTTGAATCTCGATTTCGAGGACGTCGGCGGAGTTAGCGTTTTGCAGCTGGATTGAATCGAGGAGATCGCTTGCAACATTGGGGCAATCGGCGCGGACGCTCTTCAGAATGCCGATCTCGATATCGTCGCGGTCCTCGCCGATGACGCGGGTCTTGCCGTTCGCGTTGCGCACGCTGATCGCGTTGCCGGCGGGCGCGGGGATCCGAAGTCGCTCTTCGCGGCTTGCGGTTTCTCCCCACGGCATCTTGGAAAAGAGGCTGCGAAGGAGGCCACCGAAACCAGGTCCAGACGTGCGGCGGTTGGGTCGCGTCTCCTTCTCCGTCTCCTCAGACGTGTCTTCGGCAGAGCGACTAGAAGTCGAGGATTGCGCGTGCGTGCTCGAAGGGATCTTCATTTTGAAGCTCCTTCTTGCGCGTCGATCGGCGGGTCGACCTGCGTATTTAACTCAAAGAAGATCAATGAAAGCGCCTCGGATCATTGTCTTCGTCGCGATCACGGCGTTCCCGATCGCGCTTATCGTCTTGATGGACGGCGCGAATCTTCTGCCGCATGCGGTAGCGCCTCCATTTAAAGAGCAGGCCCTGAGGCGTGGGGGCGCCGGGTGTGCGCCCCTCGTTCACGAGGTAAACCCATCCGACGAAGACACCGGCGAGATGGCCGACATGGCTGATATTGCTACTGCCGGTCTGTGCCGAGATCCACTCCATGAAGAAGATCAGAGGGATGAGGTAGATCGCCTTGATCGGGATCGGCGGGAAGAGCAGCATGATCTTCCGGTCTGGCCAGACAAAGGAGTAGGCGAGCAAAACACCCATCACAGCGCCCGAGGCGCCTAACGTACTTCCGAAGTAGGTCGAGGCAGGAATCGGCACGCCGAGGAGGCCAAGCAGGAAGGGCAGCGTCGCGATCATGAAGCCCGCGCCGACGCCGCAGACCAAATAATATTTCATGAAGCGCTCTTCGCCCCAGAGCTGAGCGACGGCGGAGCCAAACATCCAGAGCGAGAACATGTTGAACGCGATGTGCATGATCGACGAAGGGCTATGCAGCCACATGTAGGTGAAGATTCGCCAGATCTGGAAATCTTCCCAAACGAGCTTGGGGGACACGACGCCCAAGTTGGTTACGTCGATCCCCATGCCGGGTCCGATCAACTGGGCAATGAAGACAACCCCGTTTGCGATCATCAAATTCTTGATAACGCCAGGGGTCTCTGGGGGCCCGAAGCTCATCTGTGCGCCGCCACGTCCGTACAAAAATCGACACTCCGTTCAACAATCAGGTTCGCAGCCTCCCGCAACCAAGCAAAAGGCGACGATTCCGTGAAATCCGTCACTTGATGGTCAGACGCCGCAGAGGCTGGATTGGTGTCGGGGGACGGGCACGTGTTTCCCTTAGACCCACGGATCTTAAGGAGGGTTGATTCGGCGGTCAACAAAGCGCGACCGGATTCGTCTCGCCCAGAGCGGGAGCCCCGCGGGGGATGGCTAGCGTTGGGCCAGCAGGTCCCGCGCGAGTAGGAGTGCCATCCCGGATTTCGCGTCGTAGATCGGCGCCGCTCGGATCCCATCGATCGCTTCCCTGAGGGGTATAGGAACGAGCGCAATGACCTCGTCGGGCTGGAGGTTCTGCTCGGTCTGCCTGAGGTCGAATGCCGCGTAGAGATGGATGATCTCGTCCGTGAATCCCGGCGTGGTCCAGATCGCGCCCAGTTTCTCGACTCGACCCGCGCGGTAGCCCGTTTCTTCCTCGAGCTCCCGCACCGCGCAGACCTCTGGCGCTTCGCCGGGATCGAGTTTGCCCGCCGGAACTTCAAGGATCTCACCCCCCGTTGCAAACCGGTACTGCCGAATCATGAGCACCGTCTCGTCATCCAGAAACGGCACTACTGCCGCCGCCCCCGGATGTCGCAGCAGGTCGAGCTCGACCGTGCGCCCGTTCGGGAGCTCGACCGGCTCCGTCACGAACTCGAACTGCGCGCCGCGATGCACCCGCCGCTTGCCTTGCTCCTCATCCATCCCTTTTCTCCTTGTGGCCCCGCCAAGAACGCGAGCGGCCCCGGTCTCGACACGGCCGCCGCTCGCCGAGCCTCGGCGGTGCGCGTCCTGCGCAGCAGATTTTCGAAGAGCAGGGTAGGCTCGAAGGCATGAGTCCGCGCCCCTTTGAACGTCCCGCCACGATTGCTCTACCCGAGACCGAAGGCATGCCCTCCGGCGCCTCTCTCGAAGGTCTTTGGTTGCCTGCTCGCAGCGAAGGAGATGGCGAAGAGGATCCGCTGGGGGGCGCCGTTGTCGCGCCGCCGCATCCCTTGATGGGCGGAGCCATGGATTCTCCCGTCGCCACCGAGATCGCACTCGCGTTAAGTGATGCGGCCCGCGTAGCCGTTCGCTTCAACTGGCGCGGCGTGGGCGCGAGTGCCGGCACGCCTTCTGGCGAAGTGGAGCACGCGGATATCGATTACCGCGCGTGTCTTGAGTTCGTCGAGGAGAGCGTCGATGGGCCGCTTCTCGCGACTGGGTATTCGTGGGGTGCGCTGGCGGCGGCGAGGGTTGGACTGAGCGCGAATCGTGTTCGGAAGCTTGTCCTTGTGGCGCCTCCGCCCGGCATGCTCGACGGCGAAGCACTCGCCGCAAGCGGCAAGAAGATGCTCTTCATCGCGGGCGATCAGGATAGCTATGTGCCAATTGAAGAGCTGCGCGCGGTGGTTTCGGGGGTTCCTGAAGCGATGCTCGTCGTGCTTCCGGGCGTCGACCATTTCTTCATGAATGGTTTGGCCGACGTAGGGCGCAGCGTCCGCGAATGGCTTGGGGCGAACTAATAAGTCCGCCGCGCCCGCCGCGCCTTGCTCGCCCGCCGCGCTGCGCACGCCTTGCTCGCTGCCAGGTCGCGTTCGTCCGAGCGCTGCCCGCCGCCCACGCTAGTACGCGATCGGAAGTTCGACGCGCACGCAGGCGCCGCCCTGCTTGCGGTTCTCGGCGCTGATGCGGCCGCCGCAGTCCTCGGCGATACGCTTGCATATGGCGAGTCCGAGGCCTCCTGCGCTTTCGGCACGACTGGTCCAGAAGGGTTCGAAGAGGCGCTCGCCCACGCCCGGGTCGAGGCCCGGACCATCATCTTCGACACGCAGTTCGAGATGGTTTGCGGTTTCAGGACTCCAGTCGGCGACGAGGCGAATACGCCCGCCCTTCGGCGTCACTTGCGTCGCGTTCAGCATCAGATTCAACAAGAGCTGTCGCAGAGCATCATCAGACAATGCGAGGGCGGGGAGCTCCGGGCGGATCTCGGTTTCGAGTTCGATGCCCCGCTCGCGACATCGGTAGGTCAAGAGCTGGAGAGTCGTCTCTGCCGCATCCGCTATGCGTCCGCCTTCGCCCTCATCCGCGGTCGCGCGGGGTCGCGCGTGGCGCAGTAAATCGTCGAGCATGCGCTCAAGGCGCCGGACTTCTTCGCCGACCAGGTTGCGGAAATCGCCGTGGAATTCAGGGTCGTCGAGGCGTTCGGGGAGCAGCTGAAGGAAGGTTTTCACCGAGACCAGCGGGTTCCGCACCTCGTGCACGATCTCGGTGACAAGGCCACCGAGCGCCGCGAGGCGGTCCAGGCGCTGGACCGCGTCATCGAGCTGGCCGAGGCGCTCGACGGCGAGATTGGTTGAAATCGAGTGGGTAAGCTTAGTCGCCACTTCGCCGAGTACAGCGATCGTACGCGGGCGGAGAGGTCGGGTGGCCTGGTCCGTCAGTTTCTCGGGAAAGACGAGCAGGACCGCCGAGGCGGGTCCGCCGCGGCCGCCCACCGGTGCAACGGCGCTCACGCCCAGGGCTGCCAACGCTTTCAGGTTCAGGGATAGATCGCCTTCGGTCAGGTGCGTGACGCGTTCGAGCGAGGCGAGGCAATCGAAAAACTCGGACGTGGGTTGAACGCGGGCGCCGGCTTCTACTGGCTGGGCACCGAGCACGCGAGGGCCACCATCAGGATGATTTGCCCACGCTACGGCCGCCCCGACCCCCTCTTGGCGAACGAGGCGCTGCAGGCCCTTCATCAGAAGGGTCTGCCCCTCCATCCCGACCGATTCCCGAGCCCCTTCGGCGGGAAGCAGCACAGCATCGAGCAATGCATCTTCTGCGGAGCGGCGCCGGTCGGCAGCGCGTACGGAATGATGGCGCCGGTCTCCGATCGCGCTCGCAATCGTACCTGCGCGCGAACTTGGACTCGCGTGTTCCCCCATGGGACAAGGACTACCGATCTCGTCGCTGGCTGTCAATCGAGGAAACCTAATCTAGGCGCTCTAAAAGATGTCGTCGCGCGCGGCTTGCCGACTTTTCTCTGTCCGGGTCTCTTCAGTCAGAGTCTTAAGCGGCGCCGTGCCTTCCAAGAAGGGCTGGAAGTAGGCGTCCTGGGTATTCGCGCCCGCGAGGAGGCCCGAGGCGCGATCGATGCGCTGGAACTCGATATGGTCGGGAACTTCGAAGTCGCGGCGGGGGTAGGGTGCCAGAGCCGTCTTCATGTACTCGCCCCAAATAGGGAGCGCCGTCTTGCCGCCGCTCTCGCCGTAACCGAGAGTGGCGTTATCGTCATTACCGACCCAGACGCCCGTCGTGATCTCTGGAGAGAAGCCCATGAACCAGGCATCGGAGTAATCGTTGGTTGTGCCCGTCTTGCCCGCGAGCGTGCGGCCGAGAGAGCGAAGTCGCGCGCCCGTGCCTTCGAGCACGACGGCGCGGAGCAGGTCCGAGACAAGATAGGCATCCGCGGGAGAGATGATCTGCTGCGTCGGCATGATCTCAGAATCGGGATAGCTCTCGTCGCGCTCTTCGCCTGACCGGGCGAGGGGCTTCAGAACCGGCGGAGGAATATCGCCGAGCGGCACATCACTGAGCAAGACATTGCCTTCGCGGTCTGTCACTTGCTTGATAAAGCGCGGGATCACGCGACTGCCGCCGCGCGGGTAGACCGCGTAGGCACGGGTGAGTTCGAGGAGGGTGACGCTGCTCGAACCCAAAGCAAGTGAGAGATCCGCGGAGAGCGGCGCCTGAATGCCGAAGCGTCGTGCGTAGTCGATCACATAGCGCACGCCGAGATCGCGGAAGAGATGTACGGTCGCGTTGTTAATCGATTTCTTCAGCGCATCCCGCATGGTCATCGGGCCGTAAAACTTGCGCCCGTAATTGCGCGGAGCCCAGACGAAGCCACTCGTGGGATCGGTGTAAACGACGGGTCGGTCAACCAGCGTGGAGACCGGCGTGTAGCCGCGCGTCAACGCCGCGCCGTAGATGAAGGGCTTGAAGGCGGAGCCGGGTTGGCGCCGGGCCTGGACGGCGCGATTGAATTCGCTGCGCGCAAAATCGTAGCCGCCGACCATCGCGATCACGTCGCCTGTCTTATTGTCGAGCGAGAGGAGCGCGCCTTCGACTTTCGGTTCCTGCCAGATCGTGAGGCGCGGTTCGATCTCAGCCTCTTCGTCTTCCGTGGTTTCCGCGTTTTGGGTGGCTTCCGTGGTTTTAGACGCATCCTTGGCGTCCGGCAAGCGAACGAACTGGGCGACATCGCCGACCGTAAAGATGGACGTGATTTTCTCGACCGGTCGGGGGCGTGATTCGAGATTCGGCTTGCGCGCCCAATCATTGTCCGAGAGGCTCGCAAGTCCTTCGAGGCCCTCGCCGAAACCAATGCGCGCGACCTTTTTCGTCAAACTAACGGATAGGACTATGCCCTCGAGCGGCTTCTTGATGGGCACCGAATACGTGATCTCGGTCTCGGCTTCACCCCTCTCAGTCGCTTCCTCCGATTCGCCGGCCGCGCTCGTCGCCGCGGTCTTTTCTGAGCCGGTCGAGGCGTCTCCCGCCTTGGCCGCTTCTTCGCTGTCGGCGTTCTTGGCGTTCTTGGCGTTGTTGGTGTCGGTGTCGGTGGTGTCGGTGTCGGTGGTGTCGTTCGCGGCGACATCCGGAAGGCCGGCTTCGGCCCTGCCTGCAGGTTCCACTTCGGTTGCGTCAAAAGCTTTGCGGTTGGCTTCGGCGAGCTTTTCGAGCTCGTCCGCGATCGCATCCTTGGCGACCTTGCGCTGGGGGCCGCGGTAGCCGCGCCGATGATCGTGGGCGATTAGGCCGTTCTGCACGGCCTCACGTGCCGCCCGCTGAAGGGTCACGTCGAGCGTCGTGTCGATCCGAAGCCCTGCGTTCAGGATGAGTTCGCTATCGAGCTTCTCGAAGAGAAGGCGGCGCACTTCTTCTGTGAAGTAACCGGCGACCTTGACGTTCTCGTAGTCGGCATGCGTTTTGATCTCGGGCGGCGCCGCGAGTTCGGCCTGGTAGACGTCCTCGTCGATATAGCCGTCCGAAAACATGCGACCTAACACATATCGCCGCCGTGCCTCTGCCGCTTCGGGATTGCGGTTCGGGTCGTATTCGCTGGGTCGCTGCGGCAAGCCGGCGAGGAGTGCGGCTTCGGAGACGGTAAGGTCCTTCGCGTCCTTGCCGTAGTAGGCACGGGCGGCTTGGCCTATGCCCCAGGCGGCGTTGCCGAAGTAGATTTGATTCAAGTAGAGATAGAGAATCTCGTCCTTGGAGAAGTGTTGTTCGATTTGCCGGGCGAGGATGATCTCGCGCATTTTCCGCTTGTAGGTTCGCTCGGGCGTGAGCAGCAGGCTCTTGACCGTTTGCTGCGTGATTGTGCTGGCGCCCTGGGCGATGCCGCCTTCGCGGAGATTCGCGACCGCAGCGCGCAGGATCGAGACGTAGTCGATGCCGCCATGCTCATAGAAGGCACCGTCTTCGGCGGCGACGAAGGCGTGCTGGACATGGGGCGGGATTTCGTCGATCGGAACGAGCCTACGCTGTTCTGTGTAGTACTCGCCAATGAATAATCCGTTCCGGTCGTAGACTTCGCTGACGACCGGCGGGTTATAATCATCGAGACTGGTGAAGTCCGGGAGATCGCGAATCAGGAGCGCGTACACGAACCACGCACCAATTCCCGCGCAGACGGCGAGAAGGAGCAGGACGCCCAGCGCGATCCGGATCCCCCCAGACCGGAATAAAGCCATGTGTTCTCCGAAGTTTCAGAAGCTAGCCGACGCGATCGCCCATGCGCTACCGATTGAGCCGTGTCGGGGCCCATCGGGCGCTGAACCTAAGTATCCTTCGTATCGTCCGTAAGTCCCATCAAGTGAAGAGGAGACACCCCGTCTTCTCGCGGAGTTCTTCATGCCCCCCTCATCGCCCGCTGGTACATCCCTCAC
This sequence comes from Myxococcota bacterium, assembly GCA_041690055.1. Taxonomy (GTDB): domain Bacteria; phylum Myxococcota_A; class UBA9160; order UBA9160; family UBA4427; genus UBA4427. The sequence continues at coordinate 72,320 of JBDNFB010000237.1, forward strand.
AATCGCCTTCATCATGGATCCTGTGGAGAACGAGCCGATGGATGGCTCGACGACGATCGTGTTCATGCGAGAGGCGCAGGACCGCGGCCATGTGGTCCTCTACATCGATCCGAACGATCTTGAGATCGATGCGGGCCGCGTGCGGGCGATGGCGACCCCGATTCGACTGCATCTTGACCGCGCGGACCCGATCGAGCGCGGTGAGACGCGGGTCTATGATTTCGACAAAGAAATCGACGTAGCGTTTCAGAGGAAAGACCCGCCGGTGGACAGGGATTTCATCGTGGCCACCCAGATCCTGGACGTCTGCCAGAAGACGGTCGTCCTGAACCGACCCCAGGCCGTGATCGCGTTCAACGAGAAGCTCCTCGCGACCCAGTTCGCCGACCTGATGCCCGCGACCCGGGTGAGTCGCCGGATTTCCGAGCTGCGCGCCTTCATGGCGGAGCAGAGCGGCCAGATGATCGTGAAGCCCCTCGACGGCAAGGGCGGCGAAGGCATTTTTCACCTCGTCGAGGACGACCGGAATCTGAGCTCGATCCTCGAGCAGTCCACCGAGTTCGGCACCCGCGCGGTGATGGCTCAGCAATACCTCCCCGCGATTCGAACGGGGGATAAGCGCGTCCTGCTCCTGGAGGGCGAGCCGATCGGTGCGGTCCTTCGCGTGCCTGCGGAAAAAGAAGCGCGCGCCAATCTCCACGTCGGCGGCAGCGCGGTGAAAGCGCCCCTCGACGAGGCAGACAAAAAGATCATCGCCCGCGTCGGCCCCTTCCTTAAAAAGCACGGCCTTTTTTTCGTCGGCATCGACGTGATCGGCGGCCTGCTGACCGAGATCAACGTGACGAGCCCGACGGGCGTGCGGGAGATCAACGCTCTTGATGGCGTTCAGCTCGAGGCCGTCGTGATCGACCGAGCGGAGGCGCTCGCTGCCGCGCGCTAGAGTGGCTTTTCTCAGCCTGCCTCGGCTTTCCGCAGCTTTCAGCATCGTTAGACGCGCCGTGGACGAACTCCGCGCCATCTTCGCCTGAGGTACCGTATCGATATGGCAGGCATCGAGGGCGCGCGACCGACCGACGAGACACGCCGCTACGGTGTTCTGTGTGTGGACGACGAGGCCGCCATCCTCGAATCGCTCGAACTGACCCTCGGCGGCGAGTACCGCGTCTTCACCGCGACGAGCGGGGAGCAGGGTCTCGAGATCCTCGAACGCGAAGAGATCGCGCTGATCATTTCAGATCAGGTGATGCCGGGGATGACCGGCGTCGAATTCTTCGAGAAGGTCATCGAGCACAACCCCCGCGCGATCCGCATGATGCTCACGGGATATGCGGATATGCCGGCGCTGATCCGCGCGATCAATGATGGGCGGATCTACCGATATATCCCGAAGCCCTGGGAATCGGACGATCTGCGCATCGCCGTGAAGCGCGGGCTCGAGGTGTTTGAGCTTTCCAGCGAGAACGCGGAGCTGGCAGCGGAGCTCGCGAAGGCGAACGAAAAGCTGCGTGCAGAGAACGTTTATCTCAGGCGCGAGGTCGAGGCGCGGTACTCCTTCGAGGGGATCATCGGCGATGCGCCGGCGATGCAGAAGGTCTTCGATGTGACCGAGAAGGTCGCGCAGACCGACGCGACGGTGCTTGTCACGGGGGAGACTGGGACGGGGAAGGATCTCCTCGCACGGGCGATTCACTACTCGGGGCCGCGCAAGGACAAGCGTTTTGTGGCGCAGAACTGTGGGGCGCTGCCGGATACGCTGCTTGAGAGTGAGCTTTTTGGGCATAAGCGCGGGTCGTTTACCGGGGCGCACGCGGACAAGAAGGGGCTTTTTGAGCTGGCGGACGGCGGCACGATTTTCCTCGACGAAATCGGGGAGACGGAGCCGGGGATGCAGGTGCGGCTTCTGCGCGTGCTGCAGGACGGCGAGCTTCGGCCGCTGGGCTCGTCGGAGACGATTACGGTCGATGTGCGCGTGGTAGGCGCCACGAACAAGGATTTGAAGAAGCTGGTGGAAGAAGGGCGCTTCCGGGAAGACCTCTACTACCGGCTCCGCGTTGTCGAGATCGAGCTGCCGCCTCTGCGCGATCGCAGCTCTGATATTCCAGCGATGGCCCATCATTTTCTAGACACCTCGGCCTCCCGCATGAAGCGCAAGCTGAAGGGCTTCTCGAACGCCGCGATGGACCGGCTTGTCGCGTATTCCTGGCCGGGCAATGTCCGTGAGCTCGCGAATGAGATTGAGCGGATTGCGGCACTGGCCGGCCCCGAGGAGACGATCGGTCTGGACAACCTCTCCGAGCATGTGCGCGGGGCGCCGCCGCGTAAAGCGGTCGACGGCGCGGGCGGGGGCGCATTGCCGCCTACGCTCGGCGGCGGTGGGGCGGACACCGGGGAAATCCTGGACTGGGATCTGAACCGCTCAGTTGAGACGCTTAAGCGGCATATGCTGATCGCGGCCGTGCGCGAGGCGGGCAGCAAGAGCCGGGCGGCGGAGAAGTTGGGCATTCCGCGGCAATCACTGCAGAAGATGGTGAAGCGACTCGAAATTTCGGAAGAGGAATGGGTGGCGCCCGAACCGCGCGCGGATGAAGCGGGTGGTAAAGCGGCGGATAAAGCCGCAGATGGGCAGGCGGACGGCTAGGCGCCGGCGAAGGCCATGTCCGATTCCGACTCATTCCGTGGGCGATTGCGTGAAGTTTTCCGTTCTACCTTCGACCGCGTCGGGTAGTATCGAACGCATGGAAGTCCTCTCCACGACGCGCTTCGATTCTCCAATCGGTTCACTCCGCATCGTCAGTAGCGAGAAAGGCCTCGTCTACGTCGAGCTGCCGCACGAGAATGGTCGGGGCTTCGCTGGCTGGAAGCAGACCCACGCGACCGACGCGAAGGTCGTCGAGCGCCGCGCGAACCAGGACGAAGTGGCCGACCAGCTGCTCGAATACGCATCCGGCGAGCGCCAGGAGTTCAAGCTCGAACTCGATATCCGCGCGACGGCGTTTCAGACCGCGGTCTATAAACAGGTCGCGAAGATCGGCTACGGCGAGACGCTCTCCTATTCGGATATTGCAAATGCCATCGATAACCCCAAGGCAGTGCGTGCAGTCGGCGCCGCGAACGGCGCCAATCCGATCCCTTTGATCATCCCCTGCCATAGGGTCATCGCCCGCGGCGGCGCGCTCCAAGGCTATGCCGGCGGGCTCGATCTCAAAGCGCGCCTCCTCGCCATGGAGTCAGCGCTCCCCGACGCTTCCCCGCTGCAGGAACGTCTTTTTTAGAAAAGCGCAGAGCTTTTTTGGCCGCAGGCGCTTTTTGTCAAGGCGCGCCGCGCCTTGGGCTGAGGGCTCTTCTCAAAAGGCGCACCGCGCTTTTGGCCCGGCCGTCGCCACGGGCGATCTAAACCTTCTCGAGGGCTTGTTCGACGTCGGCGATGATATCGTCGGCGTTTTCGATACCGCAGGCGTAGCGGACGAGGCTGTCCGTAATGCCCAGCGCGAGCCGCTCTTCTTTAGGCTTGTCCCAGAAGGACATCGTGACAGGCAATTCGATTAAGCTCTCGACGCCGCCCAGGCTCGGGGCCTGATACGGGATCGTCGTGGCATCGATGAAGCGCATGGCACCTTCGAGGTCCGTGTCGATCTCGAAAGTGACGACGCCACCGCAGCCCTTCATGATGCGCTTCGCGACTTCGTAATCGGGGTGACTCGGCAGGCCCGGATAGAAGACCTTGCTGATCTTCGGATGCGTCTCGAGATAGGTCGCCAAGGCGAGGCCGTTCGAGTTATGCCGTTCCATCCGGATATCGAGGGTCTTGATCCCGCGCAGCAGAAGCCAAGCGGCATGGGCGTCAATAATTCCGCCGAGCACGCCGAGCGCTTTGCGGACGGGATCGACGAGCTCGCGGGGGCCGGTGAGGGTTCCTGCGAGAAGGTCGTTATGTCCGCCGAGGTATTTCGTCGCACTATGTACAATTAGATCCGCCCCGTCCGAGAGAGCCTTGTGGTTCGAGGGCGTTGCGAAGGTGGAGTCGATGATGACCTTCACGCCTTTCTCATGCGCCGCTTCGGTGAAGGCGGGGACGTCGATCACGCGGAGGTAGGGATTCGTGGGCGATTCGGTGAAGAACATTTTCGTGTTCGGCCGGATCGCTGCTTTGAATGCCTCGAGATTGCTCGGTTCGATGACCGTGGTTTCGACGCCCATGCGCGAGAGGAATTGCTCGATGAACTGGCGGGTTCGTCGGTAGCAATCGCTCGTTACGATGAGATGGGAACCTTCGGGCAGAAGTGCCATGAAGGTCGTCGTCGCGGCGCACATTCCGGAGGCAAAAAGAACGGTTTCTTCGCCGCCTTCGAGGGCGCTGATCTTGCGCTCGACGGCGCGCCAGGTGGGGTTGCCGTAGCGGCCGTATTCTTCTCGGTCGCTCTTGCCTTCCTGGTAGTCGGTGACTTCTTTGGAATTGCGGAACCAGAACGTGGAGGTCTGGTAGATCGGCGTCGTGATCGCGTTGGCTTCCTGCTGGCGGAGTTCGCCGGCGTGGACGGAGCTGGTCGCTGTTCCGCGGTCTTTGGGTTCCTGCGGAATTTTGTTGGATGAATCGGACATTGTGATGTCGCCTTTTGGCGGGTCGAGCACGACGGATCGTGTTTCGGGCGCCGATCTCCGGGTCGATGGAGAGCGGTGCGGGGTCAGCGCCGGCAGGATCGCAAGATCCCGTTCCTAGCTGCTCCGCGAAGACAGAAAACACTTCACTTTGTGACGGACCTGGGAGGGCACTTAGCAACTCGGCGGGGCTCTACGCGGACGATGACTTCTTCTAGATGAGATCTATCCGAAGAGAATCGCGCGAAAAGCGGGTCGAGGGTCTGCAAGCGCCGGAAATCAACCCCTTGCGTTCGAACCTGAAGTCGCAACCCTACGACCCTTGTTGGGGGGAGTCAAGCATCCCGGGCGGTGAAGCGAGGGGGCGGCCTGTCTCGGCTTTCGCCGCCCGTCTCGCTGTCTACTTCGCAGTCCTTTTCGCTTTCTATACTGCTCTCTATGTCCGTATCCAAGGAGGTTGTCGTTCATGTCGTCGGAGGCTGCGAAGCAGGGGCGTCGCGTGCTCGTTTTCTGTGCGTCGAGTGCGAGTTGTGATGCTTCGTTTCATGAGGCGGCGGCGCAGCTTGGGCGGGCGATTGCGGAGGCGGGGGACACCCTTGTGTACGGCGGGGGGGCGGTTGGTTCGATGGGCGCGCTCGCGGACGCTGCGCTTGAGGCAGGCGGGCCTGTGGTCGGCATTATTCCGCGATTCATGCGCGAACTCGAATGGGCGCATGAGGGTTTGACGGAGCTTCGGCTGGTGGACGATATGCAGACGCGCAAGCGGGATATGCTCGCGGTCGCCGACGCGATCGTGACTTTGCCCGGCGGGTCGGGGACATTCGAAGAGCTATTCGAGGCTTTGACTTCGAAACGGCTCGGCCTGTTCCCGAAACCGATCGTGATCCTGAATCAGGGTGGCTTCTATGATCCGCTCTTTACCCTCCTCGGACAAAGTGTCGACGAGCGTTTCATGAGCGAGGAGCATCGCGAACTCTGGCATGCCGTCGATCATGTAGATCATATCCTTCCCGCGATTGCCTCCGTGGCGCAGTGGCCGGATGATTCCGTGCGGTTCGCGACACGATGACCGCGAGCAGTAGGGGGCTCATCGATGAGCTGATCCGGGCCTATCCTTTTCCCGATCCGCGCGCGAGCGACGAGCGCGGACTGCTCGGCTACGGCGGCGATCTTGATCCGGAACGTCTGCTTTCCGGTTATGCCCAAGGCATCTTTCCTTGGTACAGCCAAGAGCCAATCCTCTGGTTCTCTCCGGATCCGCGCATGGTGCTCTTGCCCGAGGAGCTTCATGTTGGGCGGAGTCTGGCGAAGCGCGCGCGCGCGCGGCCTTATGCGATTCGGATGGACACCGACTTCGCAGGCGTGATTCGGGCCTGCCGTGACGCGCCGCGACCCGATCAGGACGGGACCTGGATCACCGAGGAGATGGTTGAGGCGTATATCGCCCTGCATGAAATGGGTTTCGCACATTCGGTCGAGGCCTGGGCGCGAGACGAAGGAGACGCGGACGAGCGATTGGTGGGAGGACTCTATGGCGTGTCGCTCGGGCGGGCCTTTTTCGGTGAGTCGATGTTCGCGCAGGCGCCGGACGCGTCGAAGCTCGGCTTTGCAGCGCTCGTAAAGCAGTTGGCGCGTTGGGAGTTTGAATTCGTCGACTGTCAGGTGCATACGGATCATCTGGAGCGCTTTGGCGCAAGTGAATGGCCGCGGGATGCCTTCCTCGATGCGCTGTCCGCCGCGCTCGAAGGTGAAACGCGCCGCGGGAAGTGGGTGTTCGACGCAACGCCTCCTGTCGCGTAACTAAAACGCGTGTTTGTCGAGTGCGGAGCACGTCCGTGATACTGTGAACGCGCGGATTGGCCGATGGACCATGCGCGGCGGAATGATTCAGTTCGCCGACTCATAACTCGAAGTCAATAAAGATCGCGGTCGGAAGTTTCGGTTCCGATTGAAGGCTTCCAACGGCGAGATCATTCTCCCGAGTCAGGGCTACGCCTCGCGCTCGGGCGTGACGACCGGCATCAATTCGGTCAAGAAGAATTGCAAGCAGAAGGATTGCTTCAAGGTCTCGAGAACGCCGTCGGGACATCGCTTCAATCTCGTCGCGAGCAATGGCCGCGTCGTCGGCACGAGCGAGACCTACAAGTCACCCAAGGCGTGTGCCAATGGCGTGGCTTCCGTACGCAAGAACGCACCGGCCGCGAAGGTCGCGAGCGTTTAGCAGGCTGCTAGCGTTTCGACGCGAACCGTGGGTGGCCGGCCCGGATCTTTGGGCCGGCCGCGCGGCGGTGACGGCTTGGTCCGCTTGCCTGCGAATCGCTGCGACCATCCGCGATTGCGGCGCAGCACATCGCGCTCCGTTCCGTGGATATGGCCGTCTGCGCACGCGATCAGGCAGAGATCGCGGAGCACATGCATCGACTGCGACGTCGTCGTATGTTCACGCAGCTGGAAACGCTCCGCGATATGGTGATGCTCATTACGCAGCCACACCCGCAATTCGACTTCCGTGTTGTAGTCGTTCAAGGAGTTGACGAAGACTTATGGAGCCGGTTCTGCGAGGAAGTCATTATCGGAACCCGCGGCGGAAAGAAGGATCGGTCGCACTCTCCCGATGTCCTCATTGACACCGATTGTCACCCCTACATCGAGGCGGAGGTGTGGGAAGTTCGTGTAGGAGGCCACTGTTGTGTTGACGATCGTGGAGTTCGGGATCGCGAGCATCTTGCCGTCTGGCGTAACGACCCGTGTGGACCGCATCGTAATGTCTTCGACTTTGCCGTAGTGCCCGTCGACTTCTACGAGGTCGCCTATGACAAAGGGGCGATCCCAGAAAATGAAAACTCCCGAGATCACATTAGAGCGCGCGTCGCGCGTCGCGGGCCGCAAAAACAAGTGTTAGGCCAGCCACGCCAAGGCTTGCGAGGACCGACCTTGTGTCTACGCCGATTTGGCCCCAAGGCCGTGACGGTGCCGACCGCGAGGATCGCGAACTGAAGCGTCGTTTGGATAAACGTACGCGCCGTCTTGTCTATGCCCGCTCGGATCAGGAGAGGCTCGACTGCTCGGCGTATGACTGTCCAGACGACGAAAAACGCGAGAAAGGAAAGTGCAGCGACCTCGAGGTCTGGAATAACCGAGGCGACACCCTCGATGAGTTTCTCGGGGTCGAACATTTCAAGAAGTCGGTCGATTATGGATTGCATCGATACTCCACGCAGTACGCCTGACCGGTGTCTTTCAGCGAGAATCGATACTAGGCATGCAGCGCGCTAAAAGTCGAGCGGGAGCACGAGGTGCTTCCGATAGATGAAATCACGATGGGCGATCAGCGCGGGATCTGCCACGGCCTCGATCTCGGGAGTGAGCCCCGAATAGGCTGCACGCATCATGGCGGGCATGGGGTTGAGTTTCGCCGCCATCGGCTCGATCATCGCGGAGAACGTCGCCCAGTAGAGATCCACCGCCGAGAGCGTTTCGCCCACGAAGTATTCGCTGCCCGCTTTTTTCTGCGCGGAAAGCTGTTCCGAGAAGAGCGTGAGGATCTGGCAAACGCGGTCATTGGCGCGCTCCGACGCTTCGGCGCTCCAACCATATTGCCCGCCCAGCGTGCGGCCCGTCGCCAGCGCTGGGTTCGTCGCGGCGTCCGGCAGCGAGAGCATCGGAGTCAGAAGCTGATGCCGCCGGTTCCAGCCCAGCCCGTCCTCACCGCAGATCTCATTTGCGAGACCGAACATCAAGGCGCGTGCATGGCCGTCGGCCGGGATCAAGGCCGGCGCCGGCGCGAGTCGCTCGGCCAAGTGCAGGATCTCCGCCCAGCCCGCGCGGGCGGGCTCGTTATTGAAGACTGCGGTCGGCGCGTTTCTATGACCCGTCCACTCAAGCAGCGCGGCATTCTCCTCGCCCGCGGTTTGTCGGACAGGGAAATAGTCGAGCCCCTTTACGTGGAAGATCGATTTTGCCGCTTCGCCCCAAGGTCCGGGGACACCCGTCGTGAGCGCGAGGCGAAGGCCGGCTCGCGAGCGCGCCTCTTCGGGATCGAGATATTCCATGACGATTTCCTTCTCTCTCTCTCTAATCTATGTAGATATCGCGGGGTGTTCGGGGATAGCTGCTTCTCGGGTTTTCAGTGCAGCCGTGGGCCGCCGCGCCGGGACGAAAATTCGCCTTCCGCGATGAGATCCGCAGGATCACAGTCGAGACCGTCCGCGAGCAGCAGTAAATCATCGTAAGTGATGCGTTCAGCGCGCTCTTCGATGGCCTCGATCTGATTGGGCGTGAGCGTGCGGCGCAGGCCACTCGAATCAAAGGAAGCGCGCTCGATTTCAGCGACGAGTTTGCGAAGCGACCAGCCGCGATCGTGGCGGCGTCGGCGCACGGCGAGTCCGTCCGCGAGGACGAGTTCTGTCGTCTCTGATTTTGAAACCTTGGGCGGCAAATGCGTTCTCCATGAGGAGCCGGGAGTGTAGACTACTGGCATGTCAACGCAGACTGAACTTGCCGTGTTTGAGCGAGCCGCAGAAGCGGGTGGGCGACTTCTCCGGGTCGAGGCGGATCGAGAGGGCGATGCCGCCGGTGCGCTCTTGCTGACTTTTGATATTGGTCGGATTCTCGTTACCTCGTCGGATGCTGGCCTCAAGGCCAGCCACATGGAGAAACCGGAAGCGGCGCCTGCGGGTCTATCGGTCTTGGATGAAGATGATCCGTGGTGGCGGCTGCTGGGCCAGCCTTTGACAGCGGCCTGGCCGGGCGGTGTCGAAGATGGCATCGGGGCCCAGGGGCTAAGATCTCTGATGATTGTGAAGCTGCGCTTTCGCGAGGAAGCGCAGAATCCCCGCGTCGTGCAGCTCGATTCCGCAGGATCTCAAGTTCGCATCACGCTGCAGCAGTAGCAGCAGCAAAAAACGAAGGAGCCAGAAAATGGGCAGCGAAGAAAAAGTGACGAAGAGCGATTTGGAGTGGCGCGAAAAACTCACGGATGAGGAGTTTCAGGTCGCGCGCTGTTCCGGGACCGAGGCCGCGTTCTCGGGGCGCTATTGGGATGAAAAGGCGGAAGGGACTTATCACTGCATCTGCTGCGATTCCCCGCTCTTCCGTTCTGAAAGCAAATACGACTCGGGCTCGGGGTGGCCGAGCTTCTTTCAACCGATCAGCGACGAGGCGGTCGCCGAGAACCGCGATGCCTCGCACGGGATGGTTCGGGTCGAATCCATCTGCGCGAAATGCGATGCGCATCTTGGACATGTTTTCCCCGACGGTCCACAGCCCACGGGTCAGCGATACTGCATGAACTCTGCCTCGTTGAGCCTGAAGAAGGACGAGTAGTTCGCCTTGATCGACGGGCTCGACGCAATTTTTTTCGATAACGACGGTGTGCTCGTCGATACCGAGCCGATGTTTCTGCGGGCGACGCAGGAAATCCTGGCGACGGTGAACGTGCGGATCGAGGCAGAGGACTACGCCGAGATCTGCATGCGCCAAGGGCGGAGCGTGTTTTCGATTGCGTCGGAACAGGGCGTCTCCGATGCCGCGATTCTTGATCTACGCGATCGGCGCGACGCGCGGTATTCTGATCTGATTGATGAAGGCGTTGTCGTACTCGACGGCGTTAATGAGACGTTAGGTCGCCTACACGGGACTTTGCCGCTCGCGATCGTGACGAGTTCCGGGAAGGAGCACTTTCAGCGGATTCATTCGCAGACGGATCTGCTCCCGCATTTCGAATTCGTCTTGGCCGATGGCGACTACCAGAACCATAAGCCGCATCCCGAGCCCTACCTCGCGGCGGCGAAGCGGCTGGATGTGGACCCGGCGCGATGCCTCGTGATCGAAGATACGGAGCGGGGTCTTGTGGCAGCTTCGGATGCGGGAATGCGCTGCGTTGTGATTCCGACGGGTCCTTCTCTGAGTGGTGATTTCGGGAGGGCGCACGCGCGGCTGGATTCGATGCGCGAGCTGACGTCTTTGCTCGGCCTTTCGGCGACCGCTTCCTAGACGCTCCTGAGACGCTCTTGAGGCGTCCTAGATGCTCTTTAGGCGCTACTTGGGAACGCCTCTTAGACGCTTCTCAGACGATTGCTAGAACTGGAACGTTAAGTTCACGATGCCGCCCGGCGTCGGGGGAGCTCCGCGAGCTGGAACGCGGAGTTCCGATTGGACCGAGACGTATTTCGAAAAAGCCATGACCAGCGACGCGATCGCCAGATCACGGTCGGAGGCGAGTGATCCCGCCCAGAGCGCGTCGTAGCGAAGGAGCGCCTGGAACATCTTCGTGATCGTCCATCCGAGAGTTCCCTGATAGCCGTATACGTCGCGTCCGCCGCCGGGCCCGCTCGGAGCGACGCGTCCGTAGATGGCCTCTGCCGAGATGAAGACGTTGCCTCGGGTCCAGCGAAGATCCGCACCCGAAAGGAGTCGCTTCCCTTCGAAGCGGTCGCGGAGGCCCAGGCCGAGCTTGGCATCATCGTCTTCGCTGTAGGCGACGTTTAGGCCGTATTGCCATTCTGTTTTAATGTTAGGCGTGATGAGACCATTCGCTCTCTCGGTCGCGGTTGTTTCGCGACCGCCGCATGCGCAGGGAATCTTCCCATCAAGACGCATCATGTACAGAAGGCGTTCATCGTCGTTGGTGTTGAGGCCGTTGCCGTTGAAGGCGCCCACGTGCAGTACGGCGGCGTTGCCCGCGAGCTTCTGATCGATCTGAATGCCGACTTGCCGGCCGGGAGCGAGGGCGCGGACGATCTGACTTCGGTTGATGAAGTCGAGATTGGGTGCGCCGATCAAGAGCTCGGCGCTGAACGGAGTTCGGAAATAGCCGGCGGCGATGCGGAGGCCGGCCCCAAAGCCGGCCCCACTATCGTTCCCACCCCCGTCCGCATGACTGGAATGAGGGCCGGTCCAGTCGAGGACGAGGTCGAGGAGCGGCGTGCTCTGGATCAGGTTCGCCTGGACGAAATAGCCGAAGCCCTGTTCAAGTTTCCCGCCCATGGCGAGGCGTGCGTCGGTGATGTCGTACCCGCCATCGAAATTCGTGACGGAGTCGGGGCCCAAGCCGGCGTCCACTGCGAAGAGGCCAATGAAATGGAGCGGTTCAATGTGGCCGGGCGGCGTGATCTCGAAACGTTCCGGGGTGGCGTAGAAGCCGGGCGTAGGCCGCTCCGTATCCGGAGCGGCCTGGGCTTCGTCGCTTGCTGCTTCGGCATCCGCAGCATCGGCAAGAGCGGGATGGACTGTGAGTCCGATCAGCAAGACGACGGCGGCGAGTGCTAGGTCAAGGGCGATTGCGAGAGCGGTCGTCGCCGTCGATGGCCCCCGTCGCTTCAGTCGCCGCTGATCTTCATTATGCGAGGGGTAGGTAGACGTCGTGGAGAGCCGAACTGAGCCGTTCATTGCCCCTGATTAGCGAAGATGTGAGCAATCATCGACATACCCAAGCGCTCGGAGGCGCTCACAGTCTTCATAGGTCATTTCGACGTCCTCGCCGGCGACCGCTTTACCTTCGGCGACGCGTCTTTGGAGTTCCGCCATTTTTTCGAGCCGCTCTTCCGCCTCGGGATCTGAGTAGGAATCGAGCTCGCCCGGATCGCCTGATACATCGAAGAACTCGCGCGCGGGCAGTCCGCGCGGATTTCCCTCGGTGGCGACGATCAGCTTCTCGGCCTCGGTGCGCAGCGACCAGATCACGTTCCCCTCATGGTCTTCTTCCGAGAAGATCTGTCGATCCTTTTCCGCGCGGGTTGAGTACGGCGTGCGGAGATCGATGCCCTGCATCGTCTCGGGCACTTCGATGCCCGCGGTGCCGAGCAGGGTCGGTCCCACATCAAGCAGTCGCGCCACGCCGGATTCCGCGCCGCGTGCAGCCCCCTGGCCATCCTTCGCCCACTTAATGATCAGAGGCACGTGGATCTGTTCGTCGTAGAGCG
>JBDNFB010000238.1:0-5563 GCA_041690055.1 Myxococcota bacterium
CCCTGCCTCCGACGCAGCCTCGACGAGAGCAAACACCGACGTAGACGACTGACCGAAATACGGAGACCAGTTGATGCTCTCGAAACAGAAACTTGCCACTCACGCCTCCCCTCTGCGTTTTCCCTCGAAGTGTCCCGACCTCATAATTTGCAATTGGGAATATGACCAATTACCGTATTTTGGTCAATTACAAATCGATGGAGACCTTCCGCAGATGGACTCGACACTCGATGTCAGCGAACTCACGGGCTGGGGCATCTACGAAATCGCACGTCGCCAGGATCCATACCCAATATGGGACCGAATGCGCGCCACCACTCCGGTGCTCGATGTAGGCGAGAACGTCTTCGCGGTGACTTCCTGGGAACTTGCGGACAAAGTCTTGCGCGACCCTTCGCTCCTGGCGGGAAGTGGCGTCGCTGAGTCGATGAATAAGCCGGTCGGGGAAAAGTTGGATCCGGCGGCAATCTGGTTGATGTCACTCGACGGGCCAAACCATCTTCGAGCGCGCTCCCTAGTCCGCCGCCCTTTTTCGGCGCGTCAGGTTGAATCGCTTCGTTCTCTAGTCCAGGACCAAGTCAAGCGGCTCACAGAATCCTTCATCCGAAAGGCGAAAGAGGAGCCGACCGACTTCGTGAGCCACGTGGCACTTGCCCTGCCCTCCGAAGTCATCCGACATCTATTTCAACTCGATGAGGCTTTGTGGGCACGCGAAGTCCACGCCGGGTTCTTGCCCTCTGCCAACTCGACCTCGTCGGAGCAGATCAGCGCGCTCGCCGACTTCTTCCAGGACGTCGAGACGGATCAAGGGCTCTTCCATGATCTTCAGGAAGCCGACGAAGACGGGAACAGACTCTCCCACGATGAAATGATCGCGAATGCGGTCCTTCTCACCATGGCGGCGGTCGACACCACCGCCGGGCTCATCTCGAATTCGTTGCTCTGCCTCCTGGAGCATGGCGAGATCCTGAAACAGGCAATCCAAGCCCCTTCGCTTATTCCCGAAGTCGTCGAGGAAACTCTTCGTTTTGAGTCTCCTGCGCTCTCTTGCAGTCGTTTTTCGCCAAGCGCGTTTCAGCTCGGCGGCGTCGAGATTCCCGCTGGAAGTCATATTCTTGTCTGTCTCGGCGCGGCCAATCGAGATCCCGACAAATACGCGGATCCGAATTCATTTCGACTCGGACGCGACTACTCGGGCATGATCACCTTCGGTGGCGGACGACATTTTTGCCTCGGCGCCTCCCTCGCTCGCATGGAGGCCCGAACCGTGCTTGAGGCGCTCCTTGAAGTCGCCCCGACTTTGCATCTGGCGGACGCGATGGAATGGCGGACCGATAACCCAACGGTCCGCATCCCCCGCACGCTCAACATTTCGCTACGTGCAGAAGGGAACTCGCGATGAGAGTCGAAGACGCCAGCTTGATGGATCCGAAGATCCAAGAGAATCCCTTCGACTACTACCGCGCGCTCCACGAGCAAGCCCCTGTCTACGAAATGCCTGACACGGGTTTCTTTCTGGTAGGCGGGTACGAAGAACTCCGATACGTGATTGATCATCCGGAGATCTGGTCGAACGATATTGGCCGATACACCGGGTCGTCGATGTTCCAAAGCCCTGACGCCGACGCACTTCTCGAAAAGGAAGGATGGAAACGCGACACCCGCTTACAATCCGACCCACCCGATCATCAAAACTATCGCTCGATCGTGGCAAAGGCATTCACGGCGGGCCGCATCAAAAAACTCGCCCCCTTCGTCGAGGAGCTCGTCACGAAACAGGTCGACGCCCTCCCCGACGCGAGCACCTGTGAATTCATGAGCGATTTTGCGGCGGGTGTTCCGATCGCTGTCATCGCCAAGCTGCTTGGCCTGCCCTCCGAAGATGCGCCCAAAATCAAGCATTGGTCTGATGTCTGGGTGGAGCCGCTCTCCTACGGACTCTCGGAAGAGCGAGAGCTTGAGGTCGCACGCCTCGGAGTCGAACTCCAGCAATACCTCGCGGCATGGATGAAAAAGAAGCGAGACTCCCCCGAGCAGGACGTTCTGACCGAGCTTGAGCTCGCCACGTTTCCCGATGGAACGCCCTTGCCGATCGGAGAACGGATCGGGATCGCGGAACACCTCATCGTAGGCGGGCACGAAACCGCCTCTAGCGCTCTCGGCTCGGGACTCATGCTCCTCGGACAGCGACCTGAAGTCGAGGCGAGTCTTCGCAAGGACGCGTCCCTCATTCGCCCCTTCGTCGAGGAAGTCCTTCGTCTGGAATCGCCCAGCCAAGGCTTCTTTCGCTATGCCGTTCGCGACGGAGAGGTCGGGGGCGTGGTGATTCCGAAGGGCTCAATGGTGCATGTCCGGTTCGCTGCCGCGAACCGCGACCCGCGCCAGTTTAAGAATCCAGACAAGTTAGACCTCTACCGAAAAAACGCGGCCACCCATATGGCGTTCAGCACGGGGGTCCATCATTGCATAGGTGCGCCTTTGGCTCGGCTCGAACTCCAGACGGCATTTCGCGTACTGCTCGAACGATGGGAGTCCTTCGAGCTTCTCCCAGAGAACACATTCGAGCACCTGCCCGGCCTATCCTTGCGAACGCTCAAAAAACTCCACATCCGATATCGGCTCACGAAGAAATCAGAATGAATATTGGCGAGAAACGCGGCACGCTCACGACGGAGGCGAATCGGGTTGTGTTAAATGCGGCGGTCCGCGCACTCGAGGCTGCGTCGCGTTAGCACTATGCCCACATGGACTCGTAAAGACGCGGCCGTTCGACGGTCAGAGATCTTGGAAGCCGCGGAACGCTTATTCAATCAATCCGGATTCGACCGACTCTCACTGGCGACGATTGCGGATGAGGCGGGACTTTCCAAAGCCTCGCTGTACCTGCATTTCGCGGACAAAGAAGAACTTTTCAGGGCGCTCATCTCGCAGGTGCTTGACCAGCCGATGGCGCGCGCACAGGCTGCGGCCAAGTCAGAGGCGGACCTTCAAGCGAAACTCTTCGAAATGCTGTGGACCAAGATCGGCTATTTCTACTCCATCTCGCGCAACTCAGAACATGGACAAGCGAATATTGATTCCGCGACGACGTTGGCTGCAGATATCGTCGCCAACGATCGCCGAACATACGCGCGCCTGATCGCTCGCGTCCTGCAGGACGCAATGGATCGCGACGAGATCGATCCCGCGCTCGCTGGCTTTTCGCCGAAATCGCTCGCCGAAACCTTGATCGCGGCAACGCATGGACTGGCCCGAAACGATTCACTCTTCGTGCCGGAGCGCACACACGCCCAGCGAGTGCGCGGAATAGTCAAGGCGATGATCGTGGGACTCTCAACGAAATAGTTTCGAAACCACGGACATTCCTATCAATCCGCACTCCACGAACCCGGGTCTTGATCGAGTTCGCCCCGCAGAAGTGGATCAGCTTCGGTACCGAAGCGGGGGAGCCTCTCCTCTAGCAGTCCGCGGTGACCACCTCGACCGTGCACTCTGGGAAACCGAACGAATCGTAGATGATGTAGCAACCGCGGTCGGTGGGCACGGAGAACCCGGGGATATCGTATCCCACGAGGGTATACCTATTGTTGAGTTGATAGGTGAGACCTCCCGAGCCTTCGAGCCGAATGAAATCGATCATCGTCAGCTGATCTCCCAGCTCAGCCTGGCTTTCGGGACACAGGTTCCGCCAGTCCACTTCCGAGCTCGCGCCACCTATATCGATCAGTAAGGCGGATTGATTTCCTGGATTACTCGCGGCCGGCGCCATCCCCATGGCGCGCGCTTTGAGCTTGACCAGCGTGGCGGACGAACGCATCGTGCCGGCGATGTTCTGGAGCGAAGCAATTTTTGCAGAGCTCGAGAGATCAATCAGTCGGGGGAGCGCCACCGCAGACAGAATCCCGATGAGCACGATGACTACGACGAGTTCGATCAGGGTGAATCCCCGTTGCATGTATCCACCCTCCCTGCTGCTCAATAGACTAAATCTATCGAGGTCGCGCGACATAGACTTGAGATCATCGTGCTGGCCCCCTTGTGCGTCGCCCACATCACGGGCGCGAAGCCGGGGTTTCAAGATGAAACGTCACTTCGCGGGGCGTGCTCTATCAATCGAAGAGTTGGAATCAGGCTTGGTCTGAGCCGCTGCGAGCCCACCTGAGTTTTACCATCGAAGGTTCAGGGCGCAGCTCTGTAGGGGGACCCCGCTCAAGCTTATGACCGCGGACGGCCTCTTCTGGCCACAGCTCTGGCTTCAATGATCGGCCCTGCCTACCCTCCACTGCATGGCAAAACGACGCGATTGGCAGGCCCTGGATCCCGAGGCGAATACCGAGGCCAAGAAGCACAAAAACCCGGTGCCGAGCCGCACCTATATCCTGGAAATCCTCGAAGATCGGGGCGTCCCTATGCTCCTCAACGATCTGGTCGAGGCCTTCGAGCTGAATCGGCTAGAGCGCAAAGCCCTCTCCCATAGACTCAGCGCCATGGTTCGCGACGGGCAGGTCCTGCCGAACCGCCGGGACGAATATTGCCTGGTTGACCGAATCGCTTTGGTCACCGGGGTGGTCAGCGCGCACAAAGACGGGTTCGGGTTCGTGGTCCCGGATCAAGACGGCGCCGAGGATGTCTTCCTCACGCCGCGCTATATGGGCGAATTGATGCACGGGGACCGCGTGGCCGTTCGCATCAGCGGCCACGATCGGCGGGGTCGGCCGGAGGGCTCCCTGGTCGAAGTGCTTGAGCGCAATACCACGACGGTGGTCGGGAGGTACGTCCGGGAACGCCGCGTCGGATTTGTCGTGCCCGAGAATCCCCGCATCACGCATCGAATCGCCGTGCCTGCCGATGCGGCGGGAAAGGCGAAACGGGGTCAGGTCGTTCTGGTCGAGATCACCTCGCAACCGACGCGGCAGAGCCAGCCCATCGGGAAGATCGTCAAGGTGCTAGGCCAGCCTAACTCACCGGGCATGGAGATCGACATCGCGGTCCAAGTCCACGGTCTCCCGACGGAATGGCCCGCCGCGGTCGAAAAAGAAACGCGTCGCCTGGGCGATAAGGTTCCCGCTCGCGCAGCGCGCGGTCGAGAAGATCTGCGCGATCTCCCCCTCGTGACCATCGATGGGGCGGATGCGCGGGACTTCGACGATGCCGTCTTCTGCGAGCAGAACGATTCGGGTTGGACATTATTCGTCGCCATCGCCGATGTCGCACATTACGTTGAGCCCGGGTCGGCACTCGACCAGGAAGCCCAGGATCGCGGGACTTCGGTCTACTTCACGCGCCGCGTGATTCCCATGCTCCCCGAGTCGCTTTCGAACGGTTTATGCTCGATCAAGGAGAAGGTCGACCGCCTCTGCATGGTCTGCGAGATGCAGATCGAAAAGGACGGAACCGTCTCGCGATCGGACTTCTACGAAGGTATTATGCGCTCGCACGCGCGGCTCACCTACGATGAAGTCGCCGCGATGCTTTTCAAGAAAGATCGGAAGCTGCGCCGGAAGCATGAGGACTTGCTACCCGACCTTGAAGAGCTCAACGACGTATTTCACGCGCTACTTAA
>JBDNFB010000239.1:0-44719 GCA_041690055.1 Myxococcota bacterium
CGCTTCCCGCGAGGCATGCCGAAAACGGCGTGCCTTCCCGCAGCCGTCTACATAAACCCGCCCAAAGAAACGATGGCGGAGCAAGGAGGTCTACAGTAAATACCGAAACGAGGTGTCTCAAAGTCGTTGGCAGGTTCCGAAGGACTTCTTATCGAAGCTTCGTCCGAGCTTGCCTACTTGGCATTTGATTCGACTTGCGAGACCCCTAGAGCAATGGACGACGCCCTCCTTCGGATGGCGCGCAGCCTCTCTGGCGCGGAAGCCCGCCCCGCCCAGGTGGCAGACGCTCTCCGCTATGGGCATACGCTCTCTGCAGCGGACCGAACGAAAAGGTCGGGACAAAGCGGGCCCAGTCTCAACGCTCCGATTCAATACGGACCTTCGCGCCCCGGGAGGACGTAAGCAGATCCCATTGCCGAGCGCGGCATTCGCGAAGCGACCCTCCATCCAATCGCAGACCAAAGCAGATAGACCCGTCGGCCCACTTCGCGGTAGGCTTCTTCGCTCTATCCGCCAAGGAAAGCGAGCGCCTATATGCCCATGAGCCCGAACGACTCTCCGCCCCAGACACGCGAGGCACCTCTGCGCGTTGTGCAATGGTCGACGGGGGGCTGCGGCGCGATCGCGATCAACCGGATCAGCGATCGCCCCGACCTCAAGCTCGAAGGCGTGTGGGTGCACGGCGAATCGAAGGACGGCCAGGATGCTGGAACGCTCGCGGGGATGGCGGCCTTGAGCCTCCACGCAACACGGGATGCAGAGGCCTTGCTCGCGCTGGCGCCCGATTGCATTTGTTACACAGCCTCGGGCGAGTCGCGACCGGACGAATGCATCGCGGATTTCGAGCGCATGCTCGACGCCGGCATCAACGTCGTCACAACCTCGGTCCCCGGCCTGATCTATCCCGGCGGCTTCGAAGCGAAAGCGGTCGACCGCCTACAAGCAGCGGCCCAGCGCGGGGGCGCCTCGCTCTACGTTTCGGGAATCGAGCCAGGCTTCGCTGCCGATCATCTTGTCCTGACCCTCGCCACGATGTCGCACAAGATCGACCAGATCCGCACGCAAGAGTTCTTCACCTACACGGACTATCCCGTTGCTTTTACGATCTTCGAGGTCTTCGGCCTGGGCAAACCGATGGAGCATCGATGCATCATGGAACTTCCGGGTGTCCAGGCTTCCGCGTGGGGACCGCCCGTCCGCATGGTGGCGGATGCGCTCGGCGTCGAGCTCGATGAGATTCGCGAGACCTATGAGAAATGCGAAACGCCCCGGCGCATCGAGGCTGCCGCGGGCGTGATCGAAGCGGGCATGGTCGGCGCCGTCCGCTTTGAAACCATCGGCGTCGTAGATGGCCGCGACGCAATCGTCATCGAGCATATCAACCGGATGGCCCTCGACCTCGCGCCCCATTGGCCCAGCTCGGAACGCGACGGCACCTACCGCATTCAGATCCAAGGCGATCCCAGCCTCTCCCTCGACTTGCTGGTGGGGGCGCCCGAGGACTTCTCCGACCAGGGAATGATCGCGACGACGATGCGCGTCGTGAACGCGATTCCCGCCGTCTGTGCGGCGCCCCCTGGCATCGTCACGGCGCTCGATCTCCCGCTCACCCTCCCTGTCGGCGCACTCGAGCGGCGCTAGCCAGGCGCGCTAACTGTGCGATGCTCAAAGGCATGACCGAATCGAAAGCCAATCTCCACGCGGGTCGTCCTTTCACAGATACTGATGCATCAATTGCGGCCGCCCTTGAGGATGCCAGCGGTCCCGCCCTCCTCTGCGCCCTCGTGCACATGACCGGCGATGCTTCGTGGATCCGCGGGTCGTGGCGGCCCCAGATGGCCAGTCCGACGAGTATCCAGAGCGGACTGACCGAAGAGCAGCTCGCCGAAATTCGCGCCGCGGCCTTGCCGGCGATCGCAGCCTACCGCGACGCTGGCTGTCACCCGATCGAACTCTCCCGCGAAGTGCTTCGCGAGATGATGACTTTCCTGGCCTGCAAACCGCTGTCCGAGCGACTGCAGAAACTCTTCTTCTTTGATCTCGGCTTTGATGGCGTCGATCGCGGCGCGATTACTTGGGGCGAAGAGATCGACGATGCAGTGAAGACCGACTCCCCCGTTATCGTGATCGGCGCGGGGATGGCCGGTATTCAGGCAGGCATCCGACTGAAGCAAGCGGGTCTCCCGTTCACAATCGTCGAGAAGAATGAGGGTCCCGGAGGCACTTGGTGGGAAAACCGCTATCCGGGCGCGCGCGTCGATGTGCCGAGTCATCAGTACTCGTATTCTTTTGAGTCCGGAGCCCATTGGAGCGAATATTTCTGCCAGCATCCGGAGCTGCGCCAGTACTTCACAGATGTACTCGACAGGCATGGGCTTCGCCCGAACTGCCGTTTCGAGACGGAGGTCACGGGCGCGCGGTGGGATGAGAAGAGCGGCCGATGGACCGTCGACACACGTGACGCGGAAGGCAGCACAGAGAACCTTGAAGCGCGCTTTGTCATCTCCGCGGTCGGCTCGCTCAATATCCCTCACATGCCGGACATCGATGGAATCGACAGCTTTGCGGGCCCGTCGTTTCACTCTACGCGCTGGCCCGAGGGTTTCGACTACAAGGGAAAGCGCTTCGCCTTATTAGGCGCTGGAGCCAGCGGCTTCCAGATCGCACCGACCATTGCCGAAGACGTCGAACACCTTTCGATCTTTCAGCGCACCGCACAATGGGTCCTGCCTAACCCTCTTTACCACGAAAAGGTTCCGACCGGCGAGGCTTGGGCCATGGAATATTTGCCCTTCTATGGCCGCTGGCTCCGCTTCATGATGACCTACCCGGGGATCGGGGCGGGCGTAGAGCCCTTCCGCATCGATCCCAATCATAAAGACCCGACGAACCAATCCGTCAACGCAATCAACGCCGGCACCCGCGACTTCCTTGTCGACTGGCTGCGTTCACAGCTGGAAGGCCGACCCGACCTCGTCGAAAAAATCCTGCCCAACTACCCCGCCGTCGGAAAACGCGCGCTCCAGGACAATGGCAGCTGGTTCCGGGCCCTCAAGCGTCCCAACGTGGACCTGGTCCGCACTGGCATCGAACGCATCACACCCGAAGGCATTCTTACAGAAGACGGCACGCTCCATCCTGCGGACGTGATCTGTTACGCCACAGGCTTCAAGCACAACGAATTCGTGGCCTTCGACATGATCGGCCGCGGTGGCACTTCCCTCCACGAACAATGGGGCGACACTCCGACCGCACATCTAGGCATCACCGTCCCCAATTTCCCCAACGTCTTCTTTTGCTACGGACCGGGCACGAACCTCGCGCATAGCGCCGGGCTCTTCTTCCATGCAGAGTACCAGACGATGCATGCAATGGATGCGATCCACCGCGTCCTCGCCGCCGACGCGAACGCCATCGAAGTCAGACAAGAGGCGCACGATCAATATGCCAAAAAGCTCGTCGAGCAGATTGCATCGCTCGTCTGGGCGCATCCGTCCATTCAGCACAGCCACTACAAGAATCCCGACGGCAAGGTCTATACCCTGTCGCCTTGGACGATCGATGAGTATTGGGAAATGGCCAGCCAGGTCGATCCCGCAGACTATCTAATCGAATAACAGGAGAAAACATTGTTCAGTCATGTGATGCTCGGTGTGAACGATCTCGAGGCTTCCAAGAAGTTCTACGACGCGATATTTGAGACGCTCGGTGTGAATCCCGGCGTCGCTAACAAGGAACGCTATTTTTACATCGCGCCCACCGGCAACTTTGCAATCACCAAGCCGATCGACGGATCACTTGCGACCCATGGCAACGGCAGCACGATCGGATTCGCCGTCGAGTCCGCCGAGCAGGGCGATGCGTGGCATGCAGCGGGCGTCGCCAATGGCGGCACGACCTGCGAAGATCCGCCGGGTCTGCGAGACGGCGCAATCTACCTCGCCTATCTGCGCGACCCCGATGGCAATAAGCTCTGCGCGCTGCATCGCCCGAGCTAAGTTGCCGGAACCTGGCGAGCGGAACGACTCGCCACCGGCCAGCGAACATGCGGACCAGGGCTCTCGCGAACGAGAGAACTGAGTCCGCCTGTCTCGCGAGGCCTGGCGTCGCCTCCGGCAAGCCATTCGCCGCCCTCGACTGACCGCGGCCTCCCTCCGAATATCAGGCGGAGCTGCGCTCTGCGCTTCAAGCTTCGCTATACCGCTAGGGGTAGATCCGAGCAAAATATCAAAAACCGCCCATTGCGCTCGGTCAAGGAAGACGATGACCGATTCTCCCGTATACCCGCACGATCCGATCGAGGAAATTCAGACCGACGTATTCATGGTTCGCGGGTCGATCAAGTTGAATCCTGTCGTGCGGATCACGCGAAACATGGCGATCATTCGGCATAGCGGCGAGCTCACGCTCGTCGACCCCATCCGGCTCTCAGAAGACGAGGAAAAGCGCCTTGGTACCCTCGGCACGGTCAAGCAAATCCTGCGGCTTGGACCCATGCATAGCGTCGACGACGCGTACTATATGAACCGGTATGACGCTCCGCTTTGGGCACCCGGTTCCCCCGACTTGCAACCGGATCCGAAGCCATCTCTTTCCGTGGATGCGTCGACGACGCTGCCTTTTCCCGATGCAGAGCTCTTCTGCTTCGAAGGCTTGAAGCAACCTGAGGCGGCGCTGCTCCTGAAGCGCGGTCCGGGTCTCCTGATCACCTGCGACGCCATTCAGAACTACGGCGACTACAAACACAATAATCTGATCGCCCGCCTCATGCTCCCGTTCATCGGTTTTCCAAAGACGACCCTCGTGGGTCCGCTCTGGGTCAAGGCCATGACACCGGAAGGCGGCAACCTCGAAAGTGAGTTCCGTCGTTTGCTAGAGCTTGATTTCGATCAGCTCCTCTCTGCCCACGGCAGTCTGCTTACCTCCGGAGCTCATGCCGCATGCGAGCGTGCCATCGACAAGATGTTTTCGAACTAGGATCGTCAAGAACGGAGTTCCCGATGCAAGCCACAGACACAACACAAGGCCAGGGCAGAACCTGGATCACGCGACTCGCAATCGCAGCCGCTCTAATTCTCGCGCTCTATCTCGTGGGTTCATTTCTGATCTCGCGGGCCGACGGTCCGGTCAATATCTTTGCGGGGGGTCCATTTCAGTCCGGTGAGGTCGTGGCTCTGGGCGACCTCGACTGGAAAATGCTCGACGCGCGTCACGAGCTCGAGATGGAGATCGTGGCCGAGAAAACTTCGCTCACCCTCTGGTTCAGCGTCCGTGACGGTGTTCCCTATGTCGCTTGTGATCTCGACTGCGTCGGCGGGCTTCTAAAGCGCTGGCCGCAGCAGATCGATCTCGATCAGCGGGCCGTGATTCGCATCGACGGTCGTCGGGCCAATGCAGAGCTCGTTCATATTCCGCACGGAAGCGAGGAATACAAAGCCGTTCGTGCCGGGCGGAACCGAAAGTACTCCGGCGACAGCGGGGGGCGCGCTGCTTCGGAGACCGCGGCACATAGCGCGGTCGTCAATATGGGTGAAGCACTCACGGGTCGTGCAAACAAAGCAGAGCCAGGGGACCGGTTGTATCGAATCGACCCTCGGTAGCGCATAGCTGCCCGGAGCTGAATTCAGCGAGTGGAGCACACTGTCGACCTAGATCCGTTAAATTCAACGGCGGTGGTTCATCGTCTCCTCGTCATCGATCTGTAATTCTTGCTCTGAACGGTCACGGCTGCTTCGGCCTACGCGGTAGAGCAAGTGCGAATTGCCTTCCTCTCCGACACGGAATGGGTGCTTGATCCCTACGACGGAGTCATACGTGAGGAGATCCGAGCCCTTCTCGATGGAGAATTCGAGATCGAGTTCCCCGAAGATGCTCATCTCCGAATCCGTGGGTCGGACAGTGATGCGCAGAGCCTTCTCGACTCTTTGCTTGCGCGCCCGGATACCGATCTCATCGTCGCCCTTGGCCCCGGGAGCACACACGCACTCGCACAGCATCCCGCACTCTCCAAGCCGTGTTTCGGAACCACGGTTATCGAGCGAGAGCTGCAAGGATTCCCTCTCACAGACGCGGGAACCAGCCGCCAAACCAACCTCACATATCTTGTCGATGATCTGCCGCTATCGGAGATACTCGCCGGCACCTCCATCGAACATTCGGATAAGGTCGTCAAACGGATCGAAGAGAAGATGCAAGCCGAGTTCATGAGTCAGGGCGATTCAGGTCCCGGCATCGTTGATTGGGTGACGTACGTCGGCGAAGGCGGTCCGCGATTCAACCTCGGGTACAACGCGGAACAACCCGCTTCCTTCGTCGCCGCGATGCTGATCAACGCGGACTCACGAGAAGCCATCCTAGACACCGCGCCACGACTCGAAGACTGGTGCAACGAAACCTTCCCGAACCCGAAGGCCACGGTCCGCGCGCTCCAGAGCGGCCCCTCAAGCTGGCCGCCTGTCCAGGTTCAGATCTCGGGCCGCGAGTTGGGTCCACTCTTCGACATCGTCGATTCCGTCAAAGAGAAGTTACTCTCGCTCGAAGGCACCCGGCTGATCGATGACGACTGGGGAGCTGAGGCGAAGAAACTCGTCGTCCACATCGATCAAGTCCGCGCGCGCCGGGCGGGCCTGAGTTCGCAAGATGTGGCGGTCTCCTTACAGAGCTATCTCTCGGGGATCGATGCAACCGAATTTAGGGAAGGCGAAGAGCTGATTCCGATTACGCTGCGCTCTTCTGTTCGAGGGCGAACTGAAATCGGCGAACTCGAGAGCATCAACGTCGCGTCTCAGTCCTCGGGTGCTTCCGTCCCGCTCAAGCAAATCGCGGATGTCGAAGCGGTCTGGGAACCCGGTGTCATCCGGAGGCGCGATCGACTGCGAACCGTCACAGTCGAGGCCGCGCCCACCAGCGGCATCACCGCCGCGGATATCAACGCGCAGCTTCAGCCATGGCTTGAGCAGCAAAGTGAAACCTGGGAGCATGGCTATAGCGGGCGCTTCGCCGACGGATTGCTGCCTCTCTGGCTTGGCGGTGGACCGATGTTTGAGCCAATGGCGACGCGATGCGCCAGGACGTCTGGCGGAGGTCATTGTCCTTGACCCGTTCTCGCGGAATCTCTTTCGCGATTCTCCCCGCGCTTTCGAGGCGGACCCCGTTGATCTGGTCCTCGCCCAAGAAGCCGTCGAGCGCCGTTCGCATCACGCACTCGGCGACCAAAAAGCAACGCTGTTGATGCCCTATATGCACAGCGAATCGCGCCATGTGCACGCAGTCGCCATCGAGCTATTCGCCGGAATAAGTTCCTTCGACGACGAAGTCCAGCACAAAGCAATCATCGATCGCTTCGGCCGCTACCCGCATCGCAACGCGCTCCTCGGGCGAGAATCAACGGACGAAGAACGGGCCTTCCTTGAGACGCCCGGATCAAGTTTCTGACGCCTCACGCGCTTCCTGCGTGAGTCGGACCATTTCCTTGCGCACATCAAGGGAGGTCTCGCACAGTTTCCCGTAGGGTACGTAGGCCACGCGTCCTCGCCAGCGGATGTGAAAGCCTTCCGGATCACTCGCCAGCATAAGTGGCTCATCGTCGTCGTCACCCGCGGTCGCGGTCGCGTTAGACAAAGCTTCGGGACGGCGGCTGAGATGCTTCGCCCAGATCAGGGCCATATGCGCGCGATGATCCTCGTTCATATGATTGACGATCCCTTGCTCGCCCTCTTGCCATTCCGCGCGAGGGAGACAGAACTCTTCGCGCTCGACCCAGTGGATCGCGCCGAAGCCTCCGATGTATCGGATCCGAACGGGATCGATCTGCCAATAGTCGAAGTCATGGACTCCTGAATGACCTTGGCTCTCGGGGAAGAACGTCGCATAGCGCGCCTGCGCGGCATCGCGTGTGGCCCCAGACAAGACACTGGCATCGCCGAGCAAGCTGACCCGACCCGACGCCTGAGAATCGTCACTCGCGCCCGTCAGATCGGCCTCGATCACGGTCAGACTCGCGCGCGGATTCGCCTCGAAGTTCTTGGTGTGCTGCGCGATTCGGCTCACATAGACGATGCACCGCCCATCCGGAGTCAAAACGAAAGGCACGAGCGATCCCAGCGGATAGCCTTCGGCGGCCACCGAGTGGGTCGCGAGCACGCCCGCCGCGCGACTGCGCAGGAGAGAGCGGGAATCGATGGCAGCTTGAGTGGAGACCGTCATGAATCTTTATTCCTCTGGTTATTTCCAAGGCCGCACGAGAGCAAGTCGCGGCGCTTTAGCTATGTCTAGCACGGGCTCGACCCGACGCGGCCCGAGCGGGTCTGCAAATCCAGCCGACGAAGCCGGCGCGAGGCCGCTCGCATTGCGGACAAGCCGCACCAGCGCTTGAACAACGTCCCGAGCCATAGGGCTGATCGCTTCAAAGGGTAGGTGAAGCAGCTGCGTGCGCGTGTCCAGCAGCAGGCCCTCGAGATCAAGATCCACCAGCCGCGCACCATGGCCATCATGCGGACTGAACTCTTCAACGAGGGCCTCAAGAATCGGACGATGGACGCGATTCACGCGATCAATCAGCTCTGCAATCTCCTCATCCCTGGGTAGTTCCTCCACCAGCCATTCGGAAGCGAGGAACGCGTGTGGGCCGCGATCGACACAATGCCAAGTGACAAGATCAGGCTCGATCGACCATTTGAGATGAAAGCCGGGATGAAGACTCCTGAAGCGCCGCCGGTCGGCCTGCTCGAAGCTCGGTGCGACTTGTCCCTCGAAGCAGGAGAAACAATTCCGAACGCCCGTGACGAGACGCGTGGGCTTGCGTGAATTGGCCACCACAGGGACATCGTTGCCCAAGAGGATGCGACCATCGCCGGCGATGGCAATCCGCACGGCTTCTTCACGGTGGCCCGGCCCCAGAGAGGCCAGCGCGAACCGCTGTTCCCGAGCAAATGAGCGTGCATCCCGCGCGGGATCATGATTCAAAGACATCGTATTCCCTCCGTTGGACGCCGACGCGGCGCCTTCACAGGGATGAAGAATACTTAAATGAAAACGACTTTCAATATCATTATTAGCGAGAGGAACATTCTGTTCGCCGAACTGGCCCCCGACGCCCTAGTCGTAGAAGGCTAAACAGCGCACCTCAACGCTCCACCTCGGAGGAGCGTCTTCAGGCGTCGTGGGATCGTTGAATGCGCTGTGAAAGCTAAATGTGCACCGTGCATCCGTTGCCGCGGAGTCGGGCCAGGCGCCCTCAGAGCGCGCCATCGTGCCCGCCGAATCCCATTGCTTGATCAGGATCGCCTCGTCCCGCGTGATTTCCGGATAGACCCACCAGCGATGTGAGGGCCGGCTCTTCGCAAAATAATTCTCCCCCACGCGGTCCGCATAGTGAATCTCGAAGACGACGAGGTCCTCGGGCGTGACTCTCTGCGCGTCGCAGAATGCAAGCGGGTCACACTGCACGGGTTCGGGCGCGATGTTTCGCCAGACGTTGATCAAAGCAAAGCGTCTGCCCGCCAGCACTCGCTCCACGCGTTCGGCATCGAGCAGCATCTCCCCTGCCCCAAGGCTCGAGCGATACGTATCGTTCTCGGCGGGTGCTTGAGCCAGGTCCCGAAGCCGCTGCGGCGCACTCGTCAGCGTGTAGTCCCCGTGGACCACACGCGCCGGCGCCTGCTGTCCCCCTTCGATCTGCTTCTTATTGGTTTTTCCTGCGACGGATCGCACGTTGTGATCGAATGCAAAGACGTCGGTGGCCCCGGTCTGCTCCTGCACAAGGCGAGTGCATTCGGGGTAATACGCTTCGACGACGGGCCGAGTCTTCAAGAAGGACAAGAAGGACAAGAAGGACAAGAATCAGCGCTGCAGCAGAGCGAAGCGCAACCAACGAGGGCGTGAGTAATTCCCTTAGTGGAAGGGATTGCCCTCCATGCTGTTTCACGCAGGAAGGCGGCGCAAGCGGCCAGAAAGTATTAGCTGCGGGCCAAGATCAACACCGGGCGCGACGCTTGAACTGAGCAGCCGGCTCCTCCACCCTACCCCTCGCGGCCCGTGTGATCGGAACGACCGTACGATCGCAACGGGACCGAAGGAGGTGGAGAATGTCCGGAATACTACGACGCCTAGCTCTGGGAGCGTGTCTCGCGATCCCGCTCGCGCTGGGTCCGATGGGAACGAATGCCGAGACAGAGGGCCCCGCAGCTAAAGCCCCAGACCTTGCCAAGCAGGGGCGCGAAATGCAGGCGCGGGTCTACGCCGACCTGCCCGCAGATGATCCATGGCTTCAGATGGGCCAGGAGCATCTGTTCGCCCAGATCTGGACAAGGCCCGGCCTCACAATCAAGGAGAGGCGGCTCGTGTCACTCAGTATCGCGTCCGCCGTCGGCTCGACCCTCGGATTCGCCGCCCACCTGCGCGGTGCACTTGAGAGCGGGGACCTGTCCCAGACCGAGCTATGGGAGTGGCTTATCCACTTCACGCAATATGCCGGCTACCCGAAGGCGGCCCCAGTCTGGGCAGAGTACCGCCGACTGCTCGCCGAGCGGGGATCCATGCCCCTGCCCGCGCGCGGGGTCGAGCCACCCGCCGGCGCGGCAGGCGCGCCTAGCGCAGAGAAGGTCCGCTAAAACTGCCTACCCGAATCCGGCTCGTGCGAACACTGTCCGCCTAACGACGAGCCGTTTCATCGGCTACCGTTAAATCGTTGACGACGCGCGCAGGGCGCGCACTGGGAGATCGGAATGACGGAACGCAGCAAGGAAGATCAGCCGGGGATCGTATTCTCGCATTGGGAGACGGAGGAGCGCCTCGCGACCGCAGCCGGAGACGCCGCGACCTGGCGCCTCGGCTACGAGGAGGACCCTGTGCGGCCGGGCTTCATGCACGTACGTTGGGGCCCTGGCGAAGGAGCCCCCCAACACAGGCACAAGTCCTGGACCGCGAACGTCGTCCTAAAAGGCCGCCTGCGGATCGGGGATACTTGGTACGAAGCCGGTTCGGTCGCGATGATCGAGCCAAATATCTGGTACGGCCCACTGGAGGCCGGTCCCGAAGGCGCCGAGCTGCTCGAAATCCACGCAACGACTGCCGGGCTCGAACCGATCTGGAGAGATTTGTCGGATCCCGTCGTGCAGGCGGTGATGCGCTGGGACGACGAGACCGGAAAGGGGACCTGGCGTTAGGCGCCCGAAACCGGCACCGTATTCACGGGCGTCGACCTCACCCGCCCATTCCTCACGGAGCGACGGCTCAGTGCCGAAGTGGGCGGCGTTGCATCAGCTCAAATCCGAAGCCCCGACTCATTCGAGCGATTCGCACTTCGGGTGGTTCTTCGAAAGGCTCGCTGTTCGGGTCGATCACGATGTCCCAGGCGAGCCGCGCCGTCCCTGCGTCGGCCGGCTGAGAACGCGCATGTGGGTTCACCGTTCCGGCCATCGTGTCCAGAGCGGGATGCGCCTCCGCAGACAGGCTGTCGAACCATGAATATTCATCGGCCTCCTCGAGCGCCGGACAATCCCCGATCGAGATGCGCACTCGGTTCTCGTCCTGCACTTCGACGTTGAGATCCACGTAGGTCCGCGGAAGAAAATGTGGATGAAGCTGAAAGAGCGTCGCGATCGCGCCGATCCCGTCACCGAGGTCGAGAGCCCGCTTCAGTCGGTTGGCGGCAAGACCCGCGGCTCCGATCCACATTCGTCGGCCCATCTCGCGGGCCGCGTCTTTGCCATGCCGTTGGTCCAGGTCGAGTAGGAATGATCGCGCGAGCAAGTGGGCCTGAACCGCAAACTCCTGACACACAACCAGCAAAGCTCGATGCCCAAGATCCTCAAGCTGCATGCCGGGATCGAACTCGCCGCTGTAATCCGCCCAGCCTCCCGACTCGAGTTCCCCGGTCGGGTCATCGACTGGAATCGATGCAACTAACGTCTTTTCCATCGCGGGCAGATTCGGATGCTGCTCGTAAGGTGTCGGATCTCCTTCATCGATAAAGACGGACCATCGACAATGGGGATACTTACGTCCCGGATGAGGATTGCGCGGCGGGCGATGGATCGGCCGCATCTTCATTTGGGGATGCGTTGCCGCCGCCGTCGCGTCGAAGGTCGGATCCTCAATATCATGGCACATGGTCTTCACGCGCTTCTCGCCGAAGGGTTCGACGTCCAAGAGCGCGCCACAATGCGGCAACCAAAACTCGCCCGATTCTGGCGAGTCCACGCGGAAGTTGAAGTCCATGAACTGATGAGGAGCACCGATCTCAAGCTGGATTCCCTTGAAGACCGTCGTCACGTCGGCGCCCGCGAACCCCATCGCGTTCTGCATCCGGCGCGCGTAGACAGGACTCGCCCCCATCCATTCGTCGATCGAGAGCTGAGTCTGCGCGTCTTCACCGACGAGTTGCATCGCGAGCGGCAGCCCCACGCGATCCTGTAAGTGGCCGATCAACAGGTACTCCCGGCCGAGGACGCAGAGCTCCTCCCGGGACAGATCCTTCAGGCTACGAATCGAGTCGAGTTCGGCCACTGCGTCTCCTTGGACTACGGGTGAGCCCGACGACAACGTGCACCGTAGAGAAAACAGGCCATCGCCCACACCCCCAAGACAGAGCCGATACGCTCGGCCCCGGGAAGCGCCTTTGGGGGTCGTGCTGCGTACTCGAGTGACTCGCGAGATCGGCATTTTCGAGGAAACAAGCCGGCTGAATACGCATTTCTTGAGCTGGAATTCCCCAAGCCGGAGACTTGACGCATGGGCCCGTCGGACGTCTATACTCCAGCCTTCTAAAAGCCAACGCTCAAAGCCACTGAATGCAGCCGCCTGCACCCTATAGGAGTCAATCCATGTCCGAACAGATCTTCGACCGGTACAAAGCCATTGACGTCGACACCCATATCACCGAGCCCGCAGGTGTCTGGACCGATCGCGTCTCCAGCAAATGGGGCAACAAGGTTCCCCATATCCGGCATATCGAAGGCCGCGACATGTGGTTCATCGGCGATGATCCTGCAGGCGGGCCCGGCTTCTACACCATGGCCGGACACAACGATACGTTCCCGAACGTCCCGATGGGCTACCACGATATTCCCGCGGCCTCGCATGACGCGCACGCTCGGCTCAAGCTGATGGACGAAGAGAAGATCCACGCGATGGTGCTCTATCCGAACCTCGGCGGGTTCGGATCCGGCGGCTTCTTAAAGCTCAAAGAGCCCGCGCTTATGCTCGAATGCGTGCAGGCCTATAACGATTTCCTCGTCGATTGGGCGAGTGCGGATTTAAATCGGCTTTTGCCCGTCTTGGCCCTGCCTTTCTGGGACGTCGCCGAGTGCGTGAAAGAGATCGAACGATCCGCCGCCAAGGGACATCGTGCGGTTCTCTTCGGAAGCCGGCCGGAAACATTTGGCGAGCCGCATCTCGCGCACAAGCACTGGGATCCGGTCTGGGCCGCGACGCAGGATGCGGGAATCTCGGTGAGCTTTCATATCGGCGCCGGCGACATCAGCGAACTCACGCAGGACAAGGCCGAGATGGGCACGAAGGCCAACTTCTCCCGAGGCGGTGCACTCGCGCTCCTCGATAACCAGAACTGCCTCGCCAACCTGCTCTTCGGCGGCGTCTGCGCACGCTTCCCGAAGCTCGACTTCGTCTCGGTCGAGAGCGGCGTCGGATGGCTCCAGTGCGTACTCGAAATGTTCGACTGGCAATGGATCAATGGCGACGTCAAGAAGGAGCATCCGGAATACGACCTGCTGCCTTCCGAGTACTTCAAGCGCCAGGTGTATGGCTCGTTCTGGTTTGAAAAGAGCGGCGTAGCCAGCGCGCTCGAAGCCTTCCCGGACAACCTGATGTGGGAGACGGACTATCCCCATCCCACGAGCCAGTACCCGAGCCCGAATAGCATCGCGATCCATCCTGCCGACTACGCAGAAGAGGCCTTTGCCGGCGTGCCGGAAGAGACCATCAAGAAGGTTGTGCAGGATACGCCGGCGCGGCTTTATAACGTCGAGATTTAGCCAAATCGGCCTTTCTATAAAAACCTCGACCTCACCCAACACAGGGTGGGGTCGGGGTTTTTTCGTTTGACTCCCGCGACTTTAGTCCACGGCTGCATCTCCGCCCTCAGTAAACGCTCATTAAAGCTCGGCAGATAGGCCGAACCGCCAGGCCGCGCGGGTGTCGATGAAGATCTATCCTAGTTTCGTGCCTATCACCTGGGCTGGCGTCGAGTCGATTCGCTACTTCGGCTTGCTGCGAAAGAGGTTGGCTCTTGGACTCGCCGATCCCATCGTCGCGGATCGCTTTCGTCTCTGGGGACTCGCGATCCTCTCCGCGGATGCGATCACTGTCTTCGGCATCGGCTTCAATCTGATGGGACAGACGATCACCTCCAGTCCCATCGGTGCGGTGCTCGTGGGCGGTTTCGGCCTCGCGACGGGCGCCTGTCTTTGGCTCGCCTTCATTCCTCCGCAGGCTTATCTCGAGCGCATCGCGAGGCTTGGTGCACCGAGCGGGCCCCTAGCGAGTCCCTGAACCATTGCGGCGCCTCATTTCAACTCAACAAGGCGGCTCCCGCTGCGCCAGAGCCGGGGAACGTCCGCATTCACAACTGAAAATCCGTAACAGACCCAGCAGGCCGGAGTGGGTGGTACCGTAGGGACCACTCAATCAATCTAGCCGCATGGAAGGTCTGAAATGCACGGAAGCTCGGCGGTCGTCGGCATAGGCGAAACCTCTTATTACAAACGGGGTGAGTCGCCCGATAGTGAGTTCGCGCTCGCTTGCGAAGCAATTCGTAAGGCGGCGGATGATGCCGGAATCGATGTCTGTGACATCGACGGAATCGTTTCCTACATGGATGTGCGAAACCCGCCTGTTCGACTCGCCCATGCCCTCGGTTTGAAAGCCCTGAACTTTACGGCCGATCCGTTTTCGGGCGGTGGTAACAACGTGGGCGCCTCGATCCAATTAGCCGATGCCGCGATTACGGCAGGTTATGCGAAGAACGTCGTCGCCTTCCGAGCGATCGCTCAGGGCCAATTCGGCCGATTCGGGCAATCGAGTGCGTCTGGCACGCATACCAATCCAGTGATGTCTTGGAGCGCCAATTACGGCCTTCTCTCGCCGGCAATGGAATGCGCGATCCAGACGCGGCGCTTCATGAGCGATTACGGCATTTCCCAGGAAGCCCTCTGCGACATCGTCCTCGCTTGCTATTCGAACGCTCAGCGGAATCCACGCGCAATCCGCCAGGGGCACGAACTCACCCGCGAGAAATATCACGCTTCGCGCTGGATCGTCGAACCTTTCCACCTCTACGACTGCTGTCCGGAGAACGACGGGGCCGCCGCGGCGATCATCACTTCGAAGGAACGCGCGCGGGACTGCAAGGGAAAGCCAGTCTCAATCGTGGCTGCAGCCCAGGGTCTCGGGCCCAAGTTTGGCAGCGCTCCTTTTCAGCCGCGTTGGCTCGGAGGCAGCTTCTACCGAGATGCTGGCGAAACCCTATGGCAGCGCGCGGGCATTCGTCCCGGGGATGTCGATGTCTCGCAATTTTATGAGAACTTTTCGGGTTCGGTGATGATGGCAATCTGCGAGATGGGCTTCTGTGAACCGGGGGACTTCGAAGCCTTTGTTGCAGACGGTGCACTCGAGGGACCGGACGCACGCACGCCTTTCAACACGGCGGGCGGAAACCTGGGTGAGGCCTATATCCACGGGTTCGAATTGGTGAACGAGGCCGTCCGGCAGGTCCGCGGCGACTCGACCTGTCAGGTGCAAAATGTGGAAACTTCGCTGATGGTCGCTGGGCCCGGGTATTGCCCCGCCAGCACCGTTCTCTTCGGCCAGGCTTGAAGGAGCAGAATCATGGAACGAATTCTCGGAAACGACTGGATGCTCCCTGGCCTCGATGATCTTAATCGCGAGTGGTTTACACGGGGCCGCGTGTGTGTGCAGAGCTGCAGCGCATGCAGCGAAGTGCAACACCCCCCGGAGCTCGTGTGTCCGGCGTGCGGCAGCGATGACCTAACATTCAAGGACAGCGCGGGAAACGGAAAGATCGAGAGTCACATCATTGTGCGCCAGGCCGTGCACCCTGGCCTCGTGGACCAATGCCCCTATGCAGTCCTTGTCGTTTCCCTTGACGATTTCCCAGGGATCAACGTGATCGGAAACCTCGCGGGCGACCCCGAGACGTCGATTGCGGTTGGGCAAGTCGTTCGAGCGGTCTTCGAAGTGGTCCAAGACGCAGAGCAGGGGACGTTGAGAATCCCGCAATGGGAACTCATTTCCTAGCGCTCCGCGCGCGGGGCGAAAATCCCGGCGGCCATCCCACCATCGATCGCGATCTCAGCACCCGTAATGTACGACGCAGCGGACGATCGTGGTGCCCCCGGCAAGACTCGAACTTGCGACGCTCGGTTTAGGAGGCAGGAAAATTAGGGTGTGAGGGGCTCTCAGGCGCTTCTCAGCTCACCTAACTTGGCAAAATGGGGCAAAGCTTGGTTGCAGAAGGCCGCAGAGAAGCACCGAGAGAAGACCAGGATTCCGGTCGATCGATTTCCGCGTCCGATCTGGTCGCGGGTGCGAGGAACCAGGTACGGACGATCGATGCGCGCGAGTTCGAGCGAGCGGATGTGTCCCGATACCACCCGCCGTTTCTGCCCCTTCGGGCCAATGGCTCGCTCCGGCTGAAGAGCTCGAAAAACAGCAGCGGCAATTCCGGAACCAGTACCCCGCAGACCGGTGAATCCGCCGAGCTTGAGTACGGCGAAGAATACATCACGGGCTTCCGCAACGACAGTAAGACGGATCCGATCATGATCGCGCCGCCTAATCCCGAACCCGGCACGGCGGTGCTGATGAGGCTCGGGCTCGCAGGGCTGGCTTCCGCCGGAACACGCTTCGCGAGCATTCGCTCGGCGTGTGATTCGAAATGCCGGGGCCAGCAAGAGTCGATCTGCGCTCAGAAAAGAGAAAGCGCCTCGGCGCTAATAGCCGAGGCGCTTCACCCGCTTTGGGCTCGGGCCAAGAGTACTGCTCCGACTCTAGTCGGCGATCGTCTTCCGACGACCGGCGGCCGAGAGACCCGCGAGGCCGAGGCCCATCAGCAGCGCAGTGCCGGGCTCCGGAATCGGCACAAGCGAGATGACATCGAAATCGAGTGTAACCAGGCCGACGCCGTCCGGGTCGTTGGTCGCGAACTGCAGGTTCACGACATCCGCGAAGCCGGCGAGCGTACATCCGCCAGGCCGCTCAAAGACGCAGAGTCCCGGGGCTGTCGTCACGTTGAACGTGACCTCCGTCCAGACGCCTCCAAGAACCGGCGCGAACGAAATCAGGTTGGTGCCCGGCGAGTTAGTCGCCGGCGAAAGGCGCGCTGAATAGCTCAGCGGAACCGGCGAATCGTGGCGAACGTTTGCTGTCAGAGCGAGTACGCCTGCATCGATCCAATCACCCACGAATGCGCCGCCACTCGCGTTGTTCGCACCATTGCCGCGGGCCACGATCGGCCCGCCGCCGAAGGGCGAGCTGAACGCCGAGTAGTCGAAGGTCGTCGACGCGTAGCCTCCGCCGTCTGCGCCGCCGCTGCCCACGAACGTCATCGGTGCGATTACGCTATCCGTCCAATTCTCGACGGACGAGTCGAAAGACTCAGAAAAGGGGACCGTCACGGCGACTGCGCTCGAGCTGGCCATGGCCGCTACGGCAAAGGCCGCTGCACTCAGAATCATCTTTTTCAGCATGTTTTATCCTCATTTCCCAGAATTTCGATTGATTGATTGAGCCCAGCTCGAACAGGTGGAAGCTCAGTCGGCTCCTGTCGCCTATACGGGCCATCAACTCTCGCCGCTGATGCACCGCCCTGGGAATGAATGGGGGGCGATGGGCCCCGCATAAGACTCAGGTGCATACGATGCGACACCGCGATTTAATCACAATGAAAATGAATTTCAAGTTCATTAATGAATAAATCGTAGGGATATTTACACGCTGTCCGGCAAACAAGAGGAGAAGAGAAGAGACCCAGGGACAAGCTCTGCTTGATAGCCGAGGCCCGGCTCACGGAAGCGTCCGGCTTTTTCGCAGTTGAAATCCCCCGGCATCGACGGTGGGTGGCGCCCCCGAGCGTCTTCCAATGCATGCCGGTCCGTTCGAGCAAGATCTGCCGATTCCAGACCCTTGGGGCACCCTACGGCGTCGGTTCCAGGCAGAAGAGAACTTATGGGATCTCCGCCGCGCTCTTCCTCGACGCCCCCGACACTCCTGGCGATTCGTTCCGCCGCAAGCGACTTTGGTCAGCCACGCCTCAGGGGCATTACTCGGTGAAGCATTCGTCATTGCGTTAGGCAATGAATCGTAAATCGCCGAACGTCTGCCAACGCGATGCGCTCGTTGCATTCATTGATGCGTACCGTGCGTAGAGGTGCGTGACGAACACCTAGGTCAACCTTAGGTCAACTCGAAGATTCGGACGTGCACGCCACTCGAAGGCCTATGTATACGGCCGCAGACGATGTAGGGAAAGAAATCACAGACGGCGCATTCTGCTGCGCCGACACCAACCATTGTGACAATTTGCCCATTCAAAGTGGAGAAGGCGTCTTATCCGGTGCTAATTCTATGCCGCGTGCTTCGTGTCTCAAGAAGCGGGTTCTACGCTTGGTTGCGAAGGAAGCCCTCGCATCGAGATCTCGAGAATGAAAGACTTCGCCCGAAGATTGCGGAAGCATTCAAGAGGGGCCGCGGAACCTACGAAAGCCCTCGCGTAGAGAAGGATCTCGTTGATCAGGGCTACGAGATCTGTCGTCGTCGCGTGGCTAGGTTGATGCGCGGTCTGGGCCTTAAGGGCGTCTTTCCCCGCAAGTTCCGGAGAACCACAGACTCCAATCACTCAAAAGAAATCGCGCCTAACGTATTATTTCGAGACTTTACGGCAAAGAAGCCGAACGAGAAGCGGGTCACCGACATCACGTACATCTGGACGGGTGAAGGCTGGCTCTACCTGGCCGCCGTGATGGATCTCTACTCGCGTCGCATCGTGGGATGGTCGACGGCCGATCACATGGAGACGAGTCTTTGCCTCGCTGCACTCTCAATGGCGCTCAAATCTCGAACAAACGTCCGAGGCTTGATGCATCACTCGGATCGAGGGTCGCAGTATGCGAGCGACGAGTACCGAAAAGCCCTGGCATCAACCGGGATCGAGTGCAGCATGAGCCGACGAGGCAACTGTTGGGCGAACGTCTCTTACCCACTTGCACAAACTGTGGTTCCAGACTCCGAGTCGAGCAGCTACTTCCGTGACCGGATGACCTCTCTCGGTCACTTGGCGAACGGCTTAATCCCTAAACTCGGGGGTGTATCGTTGATGACCCATGGGACTCCTTCAGATAGCTCAATGCTAGCCATCCTCGTGTCCACGATTTCGGGGGGAAGTCCACTACGGTGGATTGGCAGTTTCGAGACAGCGTGAGAGCCAAAATGCGGCTGCTCATCAAACGATTATTACGCAAGTACAAGTATCCACCTGACGGCCAGGAAGAAGCGGTATGGCGGGTGATTGAGCAGGCCGAGGCGCGCTGTGCGCGGAATGGGCGGAATAGTCGCCGAATTCGGCTCCGCTCAGGTAGCGACTCGAAAGAACCGCTCGTTTGCTCGCCAAGCTCCACAGAAGCACCGACGAAGTACCTGAGTTCGCGCCGCTCTCGGGCGCCCTGCCCCAAGCCCCTGATTCAGCGGACGAATATGGTGCCCCCGGCAAGACTCGAACTTGCGACGCTCGGTTTAGGAAACCGACGCTCTATCCCCTGAGCTACGGGGGCACACCGCGCCAAAGATAGCGGACCCCAAACGAAAACGGCCGCCTCGTTCCTTTCGGAACAGAAGCGGCCGTTTAGAGACCGTGACAAGCCGGGCGAGATAAGCGAACCGCCAGGCTGCGGGTCAACGAGTCAGAGCGAAGTGCTCTCTCTCTACGCCTGCTTGCGGCGAGAAGCGAGGGCCGTGAGACCAAGGCCGATGAGCAGAGCGGTCGAGGGCTCCGGGATCGGAACGACGTCGTAGACGTTGAGCACGATGTTATCGATATTAATCCGTTGGGTAGTGTGGGAGAGATAGAAGCCCGTGATACCCGTGAAGCCGGAAACGGATTCCGTGAACCAAGGGGAGTAGGGAAGGCCGAAATCGTCCACAGCCACGTTCGTCCACTGGCTCTCGAGCACCGCGGCAGTCGGATCGAAAGAAGTGCTGAGAAGCAGCTGGGCATCTTCCGGTCCCCACTGCCAGTTCAATCTCTGCATGTAGGGATCAATCAGGGTCTCTCGACTCCGGATCGAGTAGTCGATCGAGACGATATCGAAGGCTTGTCCGTCCTCTAGCGTGATGAAAAGTCCCTGAAGATCATTCGTCCAGGCGTGCATTTGCTCGTTGCTGTCACCAAAATAGTCGGGGGCGATATGCGTGTGGCCCTGCTGGAAGATCGCGCCGGGCGTGCCGACATCGAACGCCCAAAAACCTGCGGCGCGTATCCCGTTCGACTCGACCCAATCGTAGGGCCCATGCAGACTGCCAGGGATATTTTCGATCGTCTCGTCGTAAGCACCCTCGTCGAAAGTCAGCGTCATCAGCGTCGCCGACGCAATGGAAGGAAGCATCAGGAGCGCGATCGCTCCCGTCATAATTGTGGCGGAAGCCCTTAGCGCGGCGGAAGCCTTGAGCTTGGTGGAAGCCCCTAGCGCGATGAAAGCAGTTCCCCAGAAATTCTTCGCCGATTTTTCGTTCATCATCTTATTGCTCATCTCTTTCATGTTCGTCGCTATCTGGATCATCATTCGCTCCGAGTCTCTCCAGGTGACTCGTCGCGGTCTGCTGCATCCGTTGACAGTCGATCTATAAATCCGTTCGAGGACCGGCTCGCAGGTTCTCGAAAACCTGGCGCCGCCAGGCTCCTCGTAACTCTTGTTACGCTCGTTACTTCTACGACTACAGAGCAAGGAGCGGGCCAAACTCAAGCGCTTCGAAAAAGCGCTCTCGTTGCATTGTAGGCGATATCCCTCGAATGTACCTCCTGTCGCACCGAGTCCGCTCTCGTTTTTCACCCAAAAGTGGAAATTCGTTACACCCCGCCTCCCAATATGAGTGCCCTTAACCGGCGCCTGGGGACGCCTTTTGGGGTCACCTCGATGTTTTTTTTTTGCGAAAGGCCTTCCGTCTCAAGTGCAGTCCTTTCTCGACGGAAACGGAGCTGATTCATGCGCGACTTGAGCGGATTCCCGCTCCGAGACCGCCAGGGCGTATAGGCAGACAGAACGCACGCGCCCGGCAGAGTCTGTGCATCAATCTCAGGCTTATTCATTTTTCCAAAAATCAAAGGATGCTGGCATTAGGCCACACCCCCAACCGACCGATGACTCTCTGAGCGGCCGGCACCCGGTCACGCGGAGAACGAATGTCCGAAGAACGAAAGATAGACGTTGCCATCTGGCAGTCGCAGGATGAAAAGCGCGCCGTTGAGGTCGCCGGACTCCTCGAAACCGCCGGCTTTGGGGTCCACGATCTGGACTTCTCGACCGCGCGACCGATGGTGATTCTGGTGATGCCCGGTGAAGGCGATTCGAACCTCGCTTCGACGTGTGTCTCCATCGCTGAGGCCTACCCCACCGCGCCCGCCGTTGTGCTCCACACACTCGCCAGCGAGCATGCCCATCCAACCGTGGATCATCACGTCTTCGAATTGCTACCGGCTTCTCTCCCGCTCGCCAAACTCCCGGACCATCTGCGTTCGGTGCTCGCTCGCTGGCAGCGCTTCGAAGAACTCAAAAGTTCCGCCGCCACTCTGCAGCGACTCGAGTCCACCACCGATCTCGCGTATTTCGATTTCCGACCGGACACTGGCACGTTCTGCCCATCTGATCAGCTGCGGCAGATCATTGGCCATCACGCCGACGGCGACTCGATGGCGCCGAGCCCCCTACTCGACTGCATTCACTCCGATGACCGCGCCCTCTTCGCCGGCACGTTATTCGAAGCCGCGCGAAGCGGCACGCCCTTCTGCGTACAGATCCGACTCACGGACTCGTGCGGCCATCAGCGGCATTTTCGCACCCGCGGCCGCGCCTTCGGCGCCCTCGATTCAGGTAGTTCCGCTCGCGTATTCGCCGTTTGCGAGGACACGACTGACCATATGCAGCGCCTCGCCGAGGCTGAAGCACGATCACGCATCGATGACCTAACGGGACTCGGCAACCGGCGACATTTCGATGATTGCCTGATGAGCGCGCTGGCACGCGCCAAGCGCGAAAGCGAAGAACTCGCCCTTCTGTACATCGACCTCGACCGATTCAAACTCATCAACGACACGCTCGGCCATGATGCGGGTGATCAGCTCCTGCGCGTGATCTCGGCGCGCCTTTCGGACGCCGTCCGCGCCAACGATATCGTGTGTCTCGACCACGACTCGCCCGGCCCCGAGGCCCGCGTCTCGCGCCTGGGCGGTGACGAATTCACGGTCCTCCTCTCGGGTATTCATGGCACCGCCGATGCCGAGCTCGTCGCTTCGCGTATGCTCGCCGCGGTGAGCGAACCGGTCGAAATCGCCGGCCAATCACTCACGCCCTCGGCCAGTCTCGGCATCTCCATGTTCCCGAACGACGGGAACACAACGGACGAACTCCGAAAGCGCGCGGACGCCGCGCTATACGCCGCCAAAGGCGCTGGGGGAGGATTCCGATTCTTCAAGCAGTCCATGGAAGATGGCGCCGTTCGCCGCCTCTCCCTCGAAGCCGAGCTGCGCTCGGCTCTTGACCGAGAAGAGATCGAACTCCATTACCAGCCGCGGATCGACTACCGGACGGGCAAGACCGTGGGCGCCGAGGCGCTGATCCGATGGTCCTCTCCGACGCTCGGTCGGGTGAATGAAAAAGAAATCCTGCGCATCGCCGAGGATACGGGCTTCATCACACGGCTCGGCCGATGGGCTCTTCTTAAAGCATGCAGCGAAGCCGCCTTCTGGGCGTCGAGCCGCGAAGAAGCCTGCCGAGTCTCGATTAACGTCTCGCCGCTCCAATTCCAACAAGACGATGTTTTCGACGCGGTCGTGGATGCGCTGAAATCCTCAGGATTGCCACCCGAGCTCCTCGACATCGAGATCACGGAAGGACTCCTCCTTCGCGACGATTCGTCCATCGAGCAGGCCCTCGAGGAGCTGCGCCGAATGGGTGTCCGCATCGTCCTCGACGAGTTCGGCAAGGGCTATTCCGCGCTCGCCGTCCTTATGAGTCAACCGATCGACGTGCTCAAACTCGATCGTCGTCTCATCGAAACCGTTGCGCCCGACGGCGAGGGAAGCCCTCTGCTCCGCAACGTGATCCGCATGGCCAACGATCTATCCTTGCTTCCGATCGCAGCGGGCGTGGCACACGCAGACCAGGCCGAGTTCCTTTCGGCGCAGGGCTGCCACGAAATGCAGGGGTTCTACTTCTCAGCCGCCGTGCCCGCCGAAGCCTTCCGCGACAAGCACGGATTTTCATAGCCCCGCCTGATCATTTCCGCCTCATCGCTTCTTGGGGAGATAGGCCAACGGGTCCTTTGGCGATTCCGAGCGCCGAATCTCGAAATGAAGATGCGGCCCCGTCGAACGTCCGGTCGAACCCACCTCTGCAATCTTCTGCCCGCGTTCAACGAAGGCGCCCTTCTTCACAAGCAGGCGACTCGCGTGGGCGTAGACCGTGCGATACGAACCCACGTGCTTCACGATCACAACAAGCCCGTAGCTGCCAAGCCGCCCGCTATGAATCACACGGCCCGCTTCGGCAGAATAGATCGCGGTCCCACGAGAGGCCGCGACATCGACACCCTCATGAGGGCGTCCACCTCGCATGCCGAATCGCGAACTCAAACGACCGCGCGCGGGCCAGGCGAACTGGAGTTGGCCTTGCTGGATCGCAGTTTGACGAGCCCGGCCCCGCGCTTCGTCTTTCTGGCGGGTCGAAGGGCCGCTGCGGGTTCCGAATCCCGCACGCGGGATCACAAGGCGTTGCCCGACACGAAGCCCCGTCACGTCGCGAATCCCGTTGACGCGCGCGATTTCCTTCGCGGGCACGCCGTAGCGCAAACCGATGCGGTAGAGATTCTCGCCTTGCCCGACGCGGTGCACGGTCTGAGTTGCACGCGGCTTTCGGCCGCCGCATCCGATCGGAGCCGCAATAGGCAGTACGAGAAGCGCGATGAACAAGAGTCGCGTTAGGCCACGAGCACGGATAGACCGTCTCCTCGATCCCTTACGGAGCGAGGCGGGTTCGCGCATAGGCGCGGACGCAGACGAGCGGAATAACATCGCGCGAGTCGCTGCGGCCTTAGGGCTCGATAACGAGAGGCTGTCCGGGTCGCGAAGGCGGGACAGCACTCCAAGGCGACATGGCACTCATCAGACCATTAATCCCGACGGCACCGATCGCAACATACTCGTCGCTCGAGATAGGAATGATCGCGGTATAGAAGCTCATCGTGCCCGAGCTCCGACCGGTTGGTTTTCCCACCTCGACCCAGCGTGTATCCGACGAAGTGCTGCCCGTGGGCGAAATCATCACCACAAAGCCGCTCACCCTCTGTGGCGCGGGATGCGCCCAGGTGATTTCCGTCAACTGTTCTTCCGCACTCGCCGCACTCGGCGAAAGCCCAAACAGCGCGTAACAGGAAACGGCCGCCAAAGCGACGCTTCTGATGGAAACGACGCTTCTCACGAAAAAGACGCTTCTCACAAATGAGTTACCCAAGACTGTGTTCATGATTCCCCCCCGAGATCATCGGCCAGACATCGACCCCCGAACTTCGTAGAGCATACCGCGTCTGTTGTGGAAACACCGGAGGCAACACCGGACACGACGGCAGCAGGCGAATACGAGGCCGGCACCCCATGATTCGGCGCGGCGCTCCGTTCACTGAAGCGGACCTCTCCGAGCGGCGAAAACGCCTCTATTTCCAGCACGGGCGTGGCCGCACGAACAGTCCCCACGGCATTCACATAGCCACGCGCCGGATCGAGCGGAGCCGCCTCGACGCCGACACACCCTTCGATCAATCGGCTTCGCTTGATCTTGGCCCCCCTCTTGATGGGACCGGGAGCGCAGAAACGCTGGGTTTCAATGCCGAGCATTCCCGAGTCAGAAGCGAATCCAGCCACCTGCTGTGTCGTCATCTGCACTTGGATATCAATCGTCGCAGAAGTGTGAATGAAACCGAATCGGACTTGCTCTCGAACGCGACCGCGCATTACAGCAGCGAGAACGTGACCTGTCTCACGATCGAAGGTCCAAACGAACTCAGAAAAGGTTCCGGAGATCGCATCGGTGCCGGTCGAGCGGAGATGCGCCTCCATCTCGTCGGCCGGGATTCGGATCTCAACTATGCCGGGGCCGGCGGCGGGGTCCACAAAAGCCGCTCGCATACCGCTCCACTTCGAGTCGAGCTGGCCGGGACGGTTGGCCGGTGAAACCTCGAAACGGACATCGACCCAGCGCGGATTGGGGTCATGCAAATCAAGGGGACCGGAGGCGGTGGCCGACCAAGAACAGAGAAAGACGGAAAGAACGAGAAGAAGCAGCCCGAGCTGGACCAGGATCGTTCGGCCGAGGGGGCGGATTCTTGACAATCCGCCCAGCTCACTCGCCGTCCCGATTTGGGTCTGTCTCAGTCTCACGGCGCCTCCTCATCAGAAGCGTTGGGCTCATTCCCACCCTCAAGTTCACATTGGGTTAATTGCAAGACCGGTACCGTAATGAGGTCAACACAAAGCCGGTTTCAGGCCCGCCCCGCCCGAAAGCGCCTAATTCGAGGCGGCGAATGGGGTCAAATGGGAAAAAGACGGGATGAACCTGCGTCAGGCCTGCCGCCGAATCTGCGTATGGAACGGAATCGGGGTCTAGCTATTCTAGGGCGCCCGTGTGGCCGGCTAGGGAGCCGAGGCCCGACGCGGCAGAACAATTTTAAGGGGACAGCATGCCTGCGGCATACGCCATTACTGCAGAAGCCATCGCCGCCGAACGGGCGCGCGTAAACGACGACTTGGACAAGGTCAATATCGCGAGCATCATCTCGCTCGACACGATCGACCTCCCGGACCTGGGTCCGGGCGACGTTCGGCTGAAGATTCTCGTCGTCTCGGCCGAGCACAATCTGGCGCACGCGGCGCTCGCGGATACGGTGAACATCGCGGATATGCGGGGCGGCAAGATTTATCCCGGCAACTCCGCCGTCGGCGAAGTGGTCGAGATCGGTCGCGACGTCAAACGCTTCGAAGTCGGCGATATCGCGATCACGCATTGTAACGGTGAGCCGGACGAGTACGGCTACGCGAATCGCATCTGGGCGTACGACCAACCCGATTCGGTCGGATGGTACGCCGAAGAATGCGTAGTCGGCGACTGGCAGCTCGTGAAGGCGCCCCTCGACTGTGGACTGAACCTTTGGGAGATCGGCGCCCTTCCCCTCCGCGCGCCCACCGCCTATCACCTGTGGCGCCGCGCGGAAGGCATGTTCCGCGTCAAGATCACGGACGAGCGTCTCGCGACGATGAACGTCATGGGATTCGGCGGCGGCGTCTCCGAACTCTTCCTCATGCTCGCGAAGCATCGGGGACATAACGCATTCTTCTGCTCCGGTAGTCCCGAACGCCGCGAAGCCCTCGAAGCCCAAGGCATCGTCGGTATCGACCAGAAGGCCTTCAACCGGTTCGCCGATAAGAGCGACGTGAGAGCCTTCAGCAAGGAAGTGAAGAAGCAAACGGACGGCCAGGGCATGCACATCGTATGCGACCTACTCCGCGGCCCCGTCTTCCCGGCGGGTATCGCAGCCGCCGCGCGT
The DNA here is from genome assembly GCA_041690055.1 of Myxococcota bacterium. Taxonomy (GTDB): domain Bacteria; phylum Myxococcota_A; class UBA9160; order UBA9160; family UBA4427; genus UBA4427. The sequence goes on from JBDNFB010000239.1 coordinate 26,842, forward strand.
GGCGGTGTGAACATCTCGGCGGGCTGGCAGCTCGGCACGATGGTCACGTACAACTCGGCGAGCGCGTCGACCAAGCAGCTCACGATCGACCATACCCACTACGAGACGATCCCCGGCATCGAAGCCGCGACCTCGCTCTACGGGAGCGTCTTCAAGCCGACGATTCACAACGAGATCTACAATTTTGAAGATTTGCCTCGCGCCATCGTCGACATGCACGCAAACACGGTCACGGGCATCCCGATCATTCGGGTGGCGAAGGATATGCCGGAATCGGTGAAGAACCTGATCCCGTAGACCGGAAAACTAGAACGAATGATTGCGGCAATGTAGAGGGAGGAAACGCGATGCCGGATTCACGAGCAAGCCTGCCTGCACAGGGCGAAGACTGGGATCCGCTCCAAGAGCGGCTGAAGGGGCTCGCAAAAGACGATATCGATTGGCGCAATCAGCGCACCGCCGTCTACGTTTTCCACCCCGGTGAAGACGTCCTGAAGGTCGCCAAAGAAGCCTACGCGCTCTACCAGTCGGAGAACGCCCTCGGCCCGGCGGCCTTCCCGAGCCTCAAGCGCATGGAAACCGACGTTATTGGAATGGCGACCCGGCTGATGCACGGCCCCGAGGACGCCACGGGCAATATGACCTCCGGCGGGACCGAGAGCATCATGCTCGCGACCAAATCCTGTCGGGACGCCGCCGAAGCCAAGGGCATTGATGTCCGCGGGGCCAAGCTGATCGTTCCGCGAACGGCCCACCTCGCTTTCGATAAAGCCGCGCATTATCTTGGCCTTGAGATCGTTCGCGTCGACGTCACGAGGGATTATCTCGCGGATCCCGATGCCATGCGTGCAGCGATCGATGAGCGCACGATCATGCTCGTCGGCTCGGCACCCTGCTTCCCCTACGGCCTGATCGATCCGATTCCGGAACTCGGCGAAGTCGCAGCGGAGCATGATCTCTGGCTGCATGTCGACGCCTGCGTCGGTGGCTACCTGAATCCCTTCGCCGAAATGGAAGGCGCAGAGCTTCCGGAATGGGATTTCCGCGTCGATGCCGTGACCACGATTTCGGCGGACCTCCATAAATACGGCTACGCCGCCAAGGGTGCGTCCACCGTTCTGCATCGCCAGCCGGCAACCCACGCCTTTCAAATCTTCCAAGAAGACAATTGGCCAGCCGGGGGCATGACGACCCCCACTGTCGCGGGCACCCGACCCGGCGGCGCAATCGCCTCCGCCTGGGCCGTGATGCATTACCTGGGCGAAGCGGGCTACCGAAAGCGCGCTTCCCAGATGATCGGCGCACGAGAGAAGCTGACGGCAGGCATGGAAGGCCTGGGCCTCCGCGTCTTCGGCGATCCCCGGCTCAGCCTCTTCTCCTTCGGCGCGCAAGTTGGGGACGACCTGCCGATCTTCCTCGTCTGGAAGACCATGCACGATCGCGGTTGGTTCAGCGGCGTCGTCCAGAACCCCGACGGCATTCACCTGATGCTCTCGCCGTCTCACGCCAAGGTCGCGGATGAATACATCGCGGACCTCGCCGATGCCGTTCGCATCGCGCGCGGCGATGCAAGCCCGCCCCATTCAGGTGAGGCCCCTATCAGCTACGCCTAATTGTGCGTCCAGGCCCAACTATGCGCGCAGGCCCAACTATGCGCGCAGGACCAACTATGCGAGCAGGCCTAACGCGTAAGCAGCCTAGCGCGGGAGCTGTTTAGGCTTCGCTGCGCATATGGGCAATATACTGGCTGAGCACGTGCATGATGCTCTGATGCGTATCTTCAGCCATGCCGTAGTTATCGACCTCGACATGCACGACATGATCGGCGATTCGTTTTAGCTCGCCGCCTTCGAAGCCGACGAAGGCGATCGTCGGCGCGCACTGCTTCCGGGCATAGCGGCAGGCTTCGACCACGTTCGGAGAGTTCCCGCTCGCACTCACCAGGAGAACGACGTCGCCCTCGCGAAGGTAGAATTCGAGCTGCTTGCGGTAGATCTGGTCGTAGGAGACGTCGTTGGCGATCGCCGTAATCATCGCGGCGTTCGAGGCCAAGGAGACGGTTCGGATCGGACCATGACCGTCGGCGTGCGTCCCCTTACTGATATCGCAGGCGGTATGATCAGCGATCGAAGCGCTGCCCCCATTGCCGGCGACGTAGACGGTGGCGCCTCGGTCGGCGACGTCGAGCAGGACGTCCAAGATGCCGCGGAGCTGATCTGCTTCCACGCGGCGCAGCACGTCGAGAAAGGTCTCGTAATATCCCGACACGAAGTGCTTAAAATCGTCCATTGGGAATAGAATATCGCTGATCCGCAATTTGTGCGTGGATGCGTTCAGAAAGGGCCCGAATGGCTAGCCAGAAGCATTTCAGCCGGCGCGACCGGGAGACCGCAACGGACGACGCTGCCCGCGGCGCCCAGGCCCCGGCTCAAGCCTCCGCCTCCGCGCCCAGGCCCGCCGTGTTTCTGGACCGCGATGGGACGCTGATCGAGGAACGGGAATATCTGTCCGAGCCGAGTGGAATCGCACTGATCCCGGGGGCTGCCGCAGCGATGGCGGAGCTGCGCGATGCGGGCTTCGCCCTTGTTCTGGTCACGAATCAATCAGCTGTGGGGCGGGGTTGGCTGAGCGAAACGAAGCTCGGCGAGATCCACGACGAACTCGAACGACACCTGGATGACACGGATCTGACGCTCGATGCCATCTATTACTGTCCAGACGTGGATGCCGAGGGCGCCGCCCCTTCGGCGAACCCACGTGCCGACCGCAAGCCCGGAGCGGGCATGCTGATTCGCGCGGCCAAAGACCTCGGCCTCGACCTCGGAGAGAGCTGGATGGTCGGCGACCACGCGCGTGATCTTGCGGCGGGTCGAAACGCGGGGTGCCGCGGGAATCTCCTCGTCCTGACCGGACACGGCGAGCGGTTTCGCAAAGACGTCCGTTCCGGGGATTTCATTTGCCAAGATGTCGGCGAAGCCGTCCGGCTGATCCTGCGTGAGAGCGCGAACTCCTCCGCGCGATAAGACTCAGGACAAGAATCGCGCGGCGAGCCTTCGCAGCCGCCCCTTCACCCGTTCGACCAGAGGGCGCCCTTCGGACCGGTCAATCTGGAGCGTCTGTGAAAGCGAATCGAGTACCGCTTTGTCAGGCGGATCCAAGCAAAGCGTTCCGGCCTGCACGGCATCGAGAACCTGCGCTTCCGTTTGTGCTCCGACTAGAGCCGACGTCACGCCGGGCTGCGCGACCACCCAAGCCAGCGCCAACGTACTGAGGGAAACGCCATACCGGTCGGCCATCTTTTGCAGAACGCCCTCGACCGCGGCGTTGATCGCTCGAAGATTGCCCGGCTGAAACATCGGATCCTGCAGGCGGCTATCCTGGATCGGCGATGCCGCCGAGCTGCCGCGCCCCACAAGGAGACCGCGCGCCAGCGGCGAATAAGCGAGAAATCCGCAGCCTCGTTCCTGCGCCCACGGCAGCACGAAAGACTCAGCGCGCCGGTCGATCAAACTGAGCGACGATTGCACGCTTGCAAGCGCGCCCGCGCGGAGAGTCGCGGTCGCCGCTTCGGCCTCTATCAGGTCCTTCTTCTCGAAATTCGAAACGCCGACCGCGTGGACCTTCCCCGCCTCACGAAGGCGCTCGAGTTCTCCCAGCGTATCGACGAGCCGAGTCCGCTCATCGCGCTGATGAATCTGCACGAGGTCGAGATGGTCCGTACGCAGCCGGACCAGACTCTCTTCGACATCGCGCCGCACAGACTCGGGGCGGCTGTCCTTGCGAACGGAGCGCGATTTTCCTTCGAAATGCGTCTCAAAAAACAGATCGCCCTCTGCCCGGTCCCAGCGAAGGCCGACCTTCCCCAGCAGCACTACTTTTTCCCGTCGCCCCGCAATCCATCGCCCGAGCAACACTTCGGCAGCACCAAAATCGTAAAGCGGTGCCGTATCGATTGCGCACATGCCGTGATCGAGCGCCGCATCAAGGGCTCGCTCAATTTCGGCCCGCCGCGTCTCCGGCGCACGAAAAAGCCCGCCCAGAACGAGGACCGGAAGAGAGAGTTCGGATCGTCCAAGTAACCGCGTCTGCATCCCTAACGCTGTAGCAGACTTAGCCCCGGGAACCCCAAGAGGTCTAGAAGAGAACGCGCCGCCTCGGGTCCGCACTGCGCAGGATTGCTGCCGGAAGCCGATTAAGGGGGTATTCTGGCCGCTTGTCGCTTCCCTGCCACGGCTTTGCCGGCGAGCTACCGGTTCGCTGCGTGGCTAGCCCATTAAAAAAGTCGATGTGTCGGCCTTTGCTGTGACTGAAATCACGGACCAAAGAGCCCTGCCTTCCGAAACTGTGCAGAGGACCCGGGGTACTGCGCCATACGCGCTTTCGCCTCGGACTGCCTTGATGCTCGAAAGGAGCTCCATATGATCCTCCGGTCTCGTAGCCGCAATCGCCTCGCCCTTATCGGCCTCGTCGCGATCGCGGGCGCCGTATTCACGACGCAGGCCCACGCTCGCTCGGAACTGTTGCGCTGGACGCATACGCGACCGGGCGACGTCCAAGACTTCCGCGTCCATATCCGCAATCCCGATGGCAGTGACGCTCAATTCCTTTCACTCAACGTACCCGCACAAGATTCCAGCGGCGTGTTCTCGGTTTCGGTCGAAGTCGGCGAGGGCGACAAGCTCGTCTCGATGCGCGCGGTCGGGCCCGGTGGCGTAGAGAGTGAGTGGACCAATCCGCAGCTTCGATCCGGGCCGCCTGCGCCTGCGCCTGCGCCCGAACCTGAACCCGCGCCCGCGCCCGCGCCTGCGCCCGAACCTGAACCCGCGCCCGCGCCCGCGCCCGCGCCCGAACCTGAGCCCGCACCCGCACCCGCACCTGCCCCCGAACCCGAACCCGGCGCGGCGGTCACGCCCGTTGGCGGCGGTATCTCTGTTGGCACGACGACGGGCGCGACGCAAAGCTATAACTTCACGAATAACGCTCTGGGTTCCTTCGTGACGAATTGGCGGGAAACTGGCGAGGGCTTCAGCCTCGTCGCTGATCAACTCCAGTTCGATGTCGCGACCCTCGGCGCGAACCATGTACTTCGCTCTAACTCGGGCGATGCCAACTCGCATGCGCATGCTTCCGGCGGGGGCGACTCGTGGAGCAACTACGAGGTCCGCGGTCGCATGGCGGTGGACTCCGCAGACGCAGGGATCGGGGTCACGACCTACAGCCAGTTCCCCTCGGATATCGCCTACTACCGCCTCGGCCGCCAACCCGGCGGGGCCTTCATGCTCGAGGGCCGCCCCTCGATCGCGTGTGCGAACACGTCCACGGGTCTCACGCCGGCACCCGGCGAGTGGTACCGGTTCAAGCTCTTCGTGCAGGACGTTGGCGGTGTGAATCGCATCAGCGCGAAAATCTGGAATGAGCGAAGTGCTGAACCCTCGACACCTCAGGTGCTCTGCGAAGATGCCTCAAGCCAACGCCTCAGTGGCGGCGGCATCGGCACCTGGTCCGGCGGCGGCGAAGGCACGAAGTACTGGGACGATTTCGAGGTCATCTTGAGCGATGGCGGAGGCGGCACCGAGCCGCTCGAGCCGCCGATCCTGCTCCAGGTCGTTCCGGTTCAGCGCTAGACCGCCAAGACTCAGTAATCGAACACCCAGGGAATGGGGTCGGATCTTCGGATCCGACCCCATTTTCTTGTTGGGGCCTCCAACCAAAGCCCCTCCGCCCAGTACGGCCCGCGCAAGGCTCCCGCAGCAGCACGCACCGCGGAGGAGCCGGATTTTAAGTAAGCTCTCTGAGATAGCCCGAACGCCGGCGCACCGCGCGGTGCCCGTTTGTGTGTTCCCCGGAGATTGCATGAAGGACGACACGATGAAGCCTGTTGACGCTAAGAACACCTCCTGCAACACCGCTGACGGCACCTTCAACAACACCGCTGACGGCACCTTCAACAACACCGCTGACGGCACCTCCGAAGCAGCCTCCCCCAGCGCCGCACTGACGCGCCGCTCCTTCCTCCGCCAAGGCAGCCTGGTTGGCGCTTCCATTGGCGCCACATTTGGGGCTTCCGTCGCCGCAGCCGGGATCGGCGGCCCCCGCCTCGTGTCCAGCGCGACGCCCTCGGAAGCCCCCCAGATTCGCAAGCGTGTCCCGCTGGGCCGCGACACCGGGATCGTGATCCCCGATATCAGCTTCGGCACCTTCGCCCTCGGCGGGGGCAGCGCAGGCGACACGAATCCGAAGGACGACGAGCGACTCGTGCTCCACGCGCTTGAGCGCGGCATCACCCATTTCGATACCGCCCATGCCTACACCGAAGGACGCGCGGAAGCAGCGCTAGGTCGCGCGCTTGAGGGCCGCCGTCAGGAAGTCACGCTCACGAGCAAATTCGCCGCCAACCGTAAGCACTCGACCGAGGATCAAATGAAGATCCTCGAAAACAGCCTGCGTCTCCTCAAGACCGACTATGTAGACATCTATCTCAATCACGCGGTCAACGATACAGATCGCCTACAAGACGAGTCTTGGCAGCGCTTCGGCGAGCTCGCCAAACAGCAGGGCAAGATTCGTCAGTTCGGACTGTCGGGCCACGCCGGCCGCCTTGGCGACGCGATTGCCTATGCCCTCGATGAGAATCTGATCGACGTTCTCCTCGTCGCCTACAACTTCCAGCAGCAGCCGAGTTACAAGGATCGGCTCAAGCAATACCTGAACGAATGGGCCCCCAGCCTCGACATCATTTCGGGCCAGCCCGAGCTGCCTCAGCTTCTTGAACGCGCCCATAACCAGGGTGTCGGCGTGATGGTCATGAAGACACTCAAGGGTGCGCGCAGCAATGATATGCGTCCCTTCGAGTCCTCCGGACGGACCTTTGCTCAGGCGGCGTTTCGGTGGGTTCTCTCCGATCCGTTCGTCGACGGCCTGGTCGTCACGATGAACACTCCCGAACAAGTGGATGAATACATCGAAGCTTCGGGAAGCGGACCACCGGACAAGGAAGACCTGGCCCTGCTCGCCCGCTACACCGCGATCAATCAGGGAACCAGCTGCCTCGTCGGATGCGGAGACTGCCTGGATTCCTGCCCGGCAGGCGTGCCTATCGGCGATGTCTTGCGCACGCGGATGTACGATCTCGACTATGGCCAGCCCGCGATTGCTGCCCGGGAATACGCAGGTCTCGAAACGAATGCCGACGCTTGCTTGACCTGCACGGGTCAGCCCTGCGCGGGAGCCTGCTCAAGTGGTATCACGATTCCCGAACTGACGAGGGACACAGCACGTCGCCTCGGAGTAAAGTCTTAACTAATCAAAAACAGCTACTTAGTTGGCATTCCTCGACAAACACTTGAGAGAATGAAGCCATCCCGACGGATCACGCGGCCCTCGACCCTTCGGACGTCGGGTCCATCCGGTAGCTCTGCCACGAACCGCTCAGCGTCGAGATCGACCTCGACGCCGACGTCCTGAAAACTCCAGAAGGTGCGGAGCTCTGGGTAGAAGGCCTTGTAGGTCGCCTCCTTGATGCTGAAGATCAGCTTCACGCGGCGACTGCAGGCATCGGCATCCTCCGCTGCGTTCACCCAGTCGTGCTCAGCTCCGCGGCAGACGACGCGATCGACGCCCGCACGCACGCCCTCGTCCGGCTCCACGTCAAGGCCGATCCCCCGTTGCACTCGCGCCGAAGCAATTGCGACGATGCACAGGCCTTCGCAATGTGTGACCGATCCAACGATGCCCTGTGGCCAGACGGGCAAGCGGTCCTGATCACGAAGCAGAGGCCCATCCTGGCGACCCGACCGCCGGAGGAGTCGACGCGCGAGCACGCGCCCGGTCGCAAACTCACGCTGCCGAGACTCGACCGCACTTGCGACCAACGGTTTTTCCTCTGCGAGAAGATCGGCGACACCGAATTCGAGCGCAGAAGCCTCGACTTGAACCCCCGGATCTAGCAATCCCTCGACCAGGGCGTCCGGCGAGAAGGTCCCCGAGCCGGATGCCATGGAGCCCTTCGAAGAGCCCGTAGAGGAAACCGTCATAGCGCGGCCCCGGCGACCGCCAACTGCGCCACGCTCTGGAAAGCGTTCGGGGAGGCGCCCGCGACTTCCGCCGCCGCTTCGCGCGGCCAGAGATCGGCGATCGCCCGCTCCACCACGGAATCCAAGCCGTAGAGCCGGCTTCGGGCCTCGTCGACATCATCCCCCGAAATCCGCGTACTCAAGCGGACCAGCGCTCCGTCGCCGCGATTCTCCGTAAGCCGCCCCCAAAAATGACTCATGCGTAGACCTAACACGGATATAATGCCTGAGCGAACTCCGGTTCGATACCAAAAATGGACGATGCGACGCTCGTCGCCCTTCTGCACGATGAACTCCTGCAAATCGAAGCCTTCGTTTCCGCCGACGCGCCGAATGGACTCTTGCTGAATCCCCCAGCCCTGGGCTGGATAACAGACATCGGGCGTATGCTCAGGCGTCCCTCCACGCTGCGTGCTGTAGTAGCCGACGTAGACGAAAACCTGGTAGCCGAGGGGATGAACATAGGCCCGCTGCACATTGTGATCCGCACCGAGCATCTCTGAAATGCTCTCGTCCAACTCGATATCAAAGGCGCTCCAGCCCTGTAGATGAGTGGGCAACGCATCGAAGACCTTTGGGTCATGCGTCGTCGTCGGCCGCAGCATGAGCCACCAAGAAGCCGCCCCAGTGAGCAGCAAAACCGTCAGCAGCAATGAAGCCTCAAGATTCCGACTCAACATGGGATTGCCTCCGCCGCAACACGCGCCTCTCCTCGAAGCGCCTGAACCGAAAGGAATACACCGAGCGTGAACACGATCATCCAACCCGCCTGATCCAGCAGCCATCGCACATCGCTGGGACGATCGGTCATGCCGAGCAAGACCGCCGCGCTGAGAAAGAGCCCGAACTGAATGGGCAACATGAACAAGAACCAGACGACAGAGCGCTTGATCGCGTCAATCCATTGCCCCCCGGTCACGACGGTTTGAAACCAGCCGAGGCCGGCGAGCCCAATGCCCATCGCAAGTCCGCCGTCCGTATGTTCGAGCAGTAGGTCGGCGTTCTCTGTGAGCCAATAAAAGCGCAGGCCGACGGCTTCAAAGCGAAGCTCGGGCACCAACGCCGCCACCGTTTTCGCAAAGGCGTTTTCCAGCATAGGGCTAAATAGCTTGAGCAGCGCGTTCGGCGGCGGCACCGAAAACGCCAGCACGATCGACGCAGTAAGTCGAGCCCAGCCGGCGCCCGCAATCATGCCGGCCCCACCGACCGCCAGAGCGATGCGTGCGAAGCGGATCGTGTCACCACTGATCGCGATCATTTCGATGACGAGGGCCGCGATCATACAGGCCCAAATGATGCGCCGAGACTCCTGGCCCGGCCGGCCCTGATCCTTCCGCACCGCGACCCATGCGAGCCACGGGAAAATAATGGACACGCGGGCCCAGGGATGCTCGATCAAATGCTGCACCAGTCCCCGCAGCACCGGCGAGAACGCCGCGATCAAGCCGATCCAAACCAACCAGGGGGCAATCGGATGCGCCCATAGGCTGTCGTTCGCGGCTTCCTGATCCAAACGCCTCTCCTGCCTGCCTAGCGGATGGGTGCGATCGAGCCGATGACGGGCAGCCGGTACTGGCTCTCGATCTCGCCTGCCCCCACGATGACCGAGTCCATCAGTTCAAGCAGCAGGGCCAAGAGTACGGCAAGGCCGAAGGTGCCCACGAGCATCACGACGAGGATCTTGAGGGGCGAAGAGTCGGGATGGCTCGGCGGAACGGCGGCATCAAGCACCATCGCTCGCTCGCCCTGCTGAGCGGATTCGACGGCCTCAGCAAGCTCTGCCTGGTTCACCTTGCGTAAAAACTCGCGGTGGCTCTCGCGGAGAATCTCCACTCGCTGCTCCAAAGCGGCCAACTCTTCCTGACGTTCCGGAACGAAGGCCACCCGGCGATCGAGGTCCTCAAACGACGCAACGGTCTCGGCGAGCTGGCGACGAAGCTCAGCCAGCGTGAGTCGCGTCGCGCCCGCTGTACTCGAGCCGCCACTTGCACCGCTTGAGATCTGCCGTTCGAGAACTCCGATGCGCTTATCGAGCGCAACCACATTCGGATGGTCATCGGTATACAGCGCGCGCTGTTCCTTTTGTTTCACCTGCAAGGAGCGCAGTAGCGCTTCAGGAGAATCGGGTGCGTAATCCGAGCCGGTCGCGGCCAGAGAAGCCAACCGACTCTCCGTTTCCGCGATCTGCAGCGCGAGGGATTGCCGCTGGCTCTGCAGACGGTCGAGGCGCCCAAGGTTCGTGGCGAGCTCGCTCGGGAGCTGACCTCGATATGTTTGCTTGAACTCGGTGATCAGGCGCTCCTGGCGCGACAGTTCACCCTCAGTTTGTTTGAGTTCGCGGCGTAGGAACTCGGTCGTCAGCCGCGCTTGTCGGCTCCGCATGCGAAGATGAATATCGGTGAAGCCCGAGGCGAGCGCATTGGTCACGTCTGCGGCGACCACCGGGTTCTCGCAGGTGAACAGGATCTCAAAGACGGTCGCACTACTATCGTGGCCGGTATTTGCGGTACTGGAGCGCTCGGGGCCAATCACGATCTCCGCACGCATGATCGCGACCTTCTCTTCAAGGGTCAGCTGCTCGTCGCCTTCCTTCGCCGCGTAGAGATTATGTTCCTGAATCAGGCCTCCGAGGTTCTTGCGCGAGAGGAGCTCCCCCAGAATCGCACTCACTTTCTCGAGCTGGTCCCCTTCCGCGGCGCCCTGCACGAAGACTTCGGAGATCTTCTGGCTCGCCACGAGCACCGTGGCGCGTGCCGAATACGTCGGAGTCCTTTTCTGCAGGAAGACTCCGCTCGCAATCAGACCGAGAACCACGATCACGGCCATCCATTTCCCGCGGCGGCGGAGAACTCCCTTGGGATCTTTCAGGAACCCGGGGAGTGACGCACTTTCTTCTCCTTCCGAGGAATCAAATCCGGATCGTCCGCCTGCATCACGACTCATGCCCGCTCCGCTCCCGCCTTCTGGCTACTATTCTCGGCTCTCGCGGCTGCCCTGTCGGCCGATTCGGAGGCCGCCTTGCCGGCTGCTATGCCGGGCTGGCCTTTCGCCCTCTTCTCGGGAAGGATCGGGTCGTAGTACTTGTACTTTCCGTCGCCCGCCGCCGCGGGGCTCTCATTCAGGAACACACCCAGCATCGACTTTCGCGGCACAAGCTCAAGCATCTCGCGGAACTGGGCGTGCTTTGAACGCCCAGAAGCCACCACCGCCAGACATCCGCCGAGCTGCGGAGCAAGCAAAGGAATATCCGGCACGGGCAGAACAGGCGGCCCATCACAGATCAGGTAATCGTATCGGGCCTGCAGCTCACGCAGCACGCGAGCCGCGGCCCCGCCTAGCAACCGATGGGCATCCGGAATCGTTGTCGCGATCGGATAAAAGTCAAGCCCGGGAATATCGGTCTCCACGCATGCGTCTTCGAGCTCAACTTCGCCGGACAAGACATGTTCAATACCCACGTGGGTATTGTGCTCGAACACGATTCCGATGCGGCCGCGGCGAAGGTCTAGGTCGACCAGCGCTATGCGGCATTCGGGCGCGATCGACGCCAGGGCGAGCGCCAGATTGACCGAAACAGTCGTCTTTCCCTCGCCCGCCACAGCGCTCGTGACAAGCACAGACTTGCGCGGAAATTCGTCAAGCATCGCGCGCACGCGCACCGCGAGGTGTCGAAAGCGAACCGCCGCCGGGCTTTCCGGATACACCGCACAAAGCCTCGAAAGCCATCCCTCGTCCGGGAGCTGTGGAATCCGGTGCACTGCGCGCCGCCGTGTTCGCGGTTCCGCCTCCGACGATCCCGCCAGGTCGTGCTGAGCGCTCCGAGACGTTTCGTCTCCCGTGTCTCGATGTGTGCTGCCGCGTTTCTGCTCATCGCGCAGCTGATCCAGGCTGAGCGGTGTTGAACGATCGCTCGCGGCGTTTTCGTCGGGACGCGGCGTGATTAGGCCGGCCGCTGAGGGCGACGGCGAGGGGGCACGGGTGGGCTTCCGTGCAGCATTATCTGCGGCCCGTTTGACCAACGCCTCTTCTCGCGCGGTGTCTGCTTTATCGCGTGCCCTCGCGAGCGCGTCCGAAATCTCGCCCATCGTGCTCCCCTTGGGGTTAGTCTAGCGCGTGTCCAGCGCCCACCCCTTACCGAGCAGACATACGCGTGAAGATCCTTGTCTGAGTGCCCGCATGTGGCTCTGAAGTGACCTCATGCACGCGGTCTGCCGGTCCTGAAGCCGTAGGCGGTAAATCGGCCAAATTCCGCCCTCATTCTCAGTGAGAACGCTGTTTCGACTCCTCCCAAAGGCCCCGGAGATGTCGAATCGTATCGTCCAAACCCGTCTCCAGATCAACCTCGGGTTCCCAGTCAAGGACACTGCGAGCGAGCTCAATGTTCGGCCTTCGCTGGGTCGGATCGTCCTGAGGCAAGGGCTCGAAAATCAGTTCCGATTGGGAATTCGTTTTTTCGATGATCAGCTTCGCCAGGTCGACCATTGTCGTCTCGAACGGCCGCCCCAGATTGACGGGCCCCGTCACGTCCTCTTCCGAATCCATGAGTCGCATCAATCCTTCGACCAGATCCGTCACGTAACAAAAGGAGCGCGTCTGCGACCCGTCGCCAAAGATCGTGACCGGTCGATCTTCAATGGACTGCATGATGAAATTCGAAATCACACGGCCATCGTCGGGCCTCATCTTGGGACCGTAGGTATTGAAGATCCGCGCCACTTTGATCCGCACCGCATCCTGCCGGTGATAGTCGAAGAAGAGCGTTTCGGCGCAGCGCTTGCCCTCGTCATAACAGGCGCGCGGCCCAATCGGGTTCACCGAACCGTGATAGGACTCGGGCTGCGGATGCACCTCTGGATCACCGTAGACCTCGCTCGTTGATGCCTGCAGTACTTTCGCCCCCGTGCGCCGCGCCAGATCCAGCACGTTGATCGCACCGTGCACGCTCGTCTTGATCGTCTGTACCGGGTCGTAGAGGTAGTGCACCGGTGACGCCGGGCACGCTAGATTGTAGATCTCGTCGACCTCGACGTGGATCGGCTGGGTCACATCATGTCGAATTGCTTCAAAGCGCGGCTCGTAGAGCAGCGACGCAATATTGTCGCGGATGCCCGTGAAGTAATTGTCGAGGCAAACGACTTCGTCGCCGCGCTCCAGCAAGCGGCGACACAGATGCGAACCGATAAAGCCCGCACCGCCGGTGACGAGCACACGGCGCGGTGTCATGCGTATGCCGCGTGGGCGCGTCGGATTTCCGCTAGCCATTCTTGTTCCCCTCTCGTTCTTGACCTCCGGACGAGAAGACCAGGAAGCGGCGCGCAATAAAGTTCAGAATGGGCAGCGAAGCCGAGGCGAGCGCCTTGGCCGCCATAGCAGCGTACCCGATCCCGATCAGCCAGCGCGTGATCCCAAAATCAAGCGCCCCCATCAGCAGAACGACGCCTAGATAAGTCCACTTACTCGCAGAAAACGTTTCTTTGCCGGAGGTCGGGAAGAGAAGATACGCACAGAGCGCGTAGTTCACGGTCGCACCCGCAGCATAGGCCAGCGGGATTGATGCGTTGATCGCGCTGCCGCCCGCTATGAGCAAACCGAAGAGGATGAAATTCACGAGCGCGGCGACCGCCCCGATCAGAAGGTAGATCGCGAACTGAACGCCGATGGGCGCGCTCTGGGCGTTGTATTTCAGGATGCAGTAGATCGCACGGAAGCCGTCGCTGACCCCGATTTCCTTGCCCTCATCGTAGCTGCGACCGTCGCAGGAGATGCCCATCTCATAGAAGCGCACTCTTCGGGCGGCGAGCTTCGCGACGACTTCGGGCTCGAACCCGAAGCGGTTCTCTTCGATCCCGATGGACTGGATAATCTCGCGTTTGAAGACCTTGTAACAGGTTTCGAGTTCGGTGAGATGCAGGTCAGTCACGAGATTCGAGAGCAGGGCCAGAACGCGGTTGCCCAGCGAATGCCAATAGTTCAGCACGCGATACGCCCCGCCGGACAGGAAGCGACTGCCCAGCACTATGTCGGCCTTGGCCGCTTTAAGGGGCTCGAGCAAGCGAAGTAAATCGGCGGGATCGTATTCGAGATCGGCATCCTGGACCGCAACGAAATCGCCAGTAACTTCGCGAAACCCTGTGCGCAGCGCGGCTCCCTTGCCCTGGTTCACTGCATGCCCGAAGACAGGAATCTCCGGATGCTTCTCCGCGAGCGCGTGGGCCTGCGTGAGACTAACGTCCGACGCAGCGTCGTCGCCGATCACGATTTCAAGACCCAGCGAGTCGTTCGCGATCGACAGCACCCGAGCGATGCATAGATCGAGCGTTTCGGTCTCGTTGTGACACGGGATGACGACGCTGAGCCTGGTGGTCAAGAAGGGTCCGTTTTCTCGCTTTCCGGTCGGGACTCGGCCGCCGAACCGCCCAGCTCAGCCACCTCAAGCAGCTCCCGCAGCTTGGACGCCATCACGCGGACATTGGGCTCAAGCACCATACTGTCGTGATTGCCGGGCATCTCCGAGACTTCAATCGAATCCACCCAAGGCGTCCAGCCATTATCGGGATAGATCCAATATTTCTCGGAGCTCAGCACACGATTTGGTCCGAGTTCGTAGGCTCGGTCGAGCTGCGGTCGAAAGAGATGCATCTGCCCATCGTAGCGACGCATCGCATAGCGCGGGAGGGCCGCGCGGAAGGCAGTCTCGATCGCCACATTATGGAACTCGTCTTCCGAGGCCGTTTCGCCCTCTTCGCCGGAGAAACGCGCCTCGAGCTGCTCCATCTGCCATTTGGCCCGGTTGCGCGCCCATTCCCAGAGATAACCAAGACCCCGCTGCCGTAGACGAATCCCCTGCATGCGAATGCGGTCCACCGGCGTGATCGGTGGCAAGACGGGCAGGATCGAGTCGAGCATGACGAGCATCGCCACGTCTTCGCCTGCCGCTTTCAGCTGATGCGCCATCTCAAAGGCAGTGATGCCGCCACCCGAGAAGCCACCAATGAAATACGGACCTTCCGGCTGCACCGTCTTGATCTCGGCAAGATAGGCACTCGCCATTTCCTCGAAGGTCTCATGCGGCGCTTCATCTCCGTAGAGACCGCGCGCCTGGAGGCCGTAGAAGGGTCGGTCCGTTCCCACCAAAGCCGCGAGATGTCGCAAGTTGAGCACATTGCCGAACATGCCGGCGACGAGGAAGAAAGGCGAATTCGGTCCACCCGCACCCCCGCCTGCGTCCATCGCGACAAGATGCTTAAAGCGCGTACGTCGAGTCTCCGTCGCGTCCTTTGCGCCCGCATAAGAAGCCGCCGCGTCGCCGTCGCCGATCTCATCGCGAATGAGCCCAGCACAGCCCTCAATCGTCGGTGCCTCGAAGAGAACAGAGATCGGGAAATCGACGTGGTAGGTCTTCTTAATCTTGCTGAAACAGCGCACAGCGATCAGCGAATGCCCACCGAGATCAAAGAAACTATCCCGAATGCCGAGGCCTTCGACGCCGAGCAGCTCTTCCCAGAGCGACACGAGTGTCTTCTCGATCTCGTCCCGCGGTTCGATGTACTCGCTTTCAAGATCAGGCCGGTCAAACTTCGTGCCCGAACTAAAGGAATCCGCAACAACCTGCTCCGCCTGACGAATCAGGAAATCCAGATTGATCGACGTTACCGCCATCTGAGACACGTTCTTCTGTGCCAGGACTCGGAGCAGCGCCTCCGTGCCCTGCTCGGGCAAAATGCCGGCCTCGTAGTTGCGGCGAAGCTGAAGCTCCGCGGGCGAGAGATCATCGTCAGGCTGGCGTGCTGTACTCGCTTCGAATTCGATATCGGCCACGCTCGGATCGAGCGGCTCAGAGAAGTCGACGGATTCGAGTACGCGCTTGATCGTGAAATCCTCCGCTTCAAGCAGAATCCGCCCGTCTTCGGAAGCGATCACGATATCGAAGGACGCGAAATCCCCCGGATCTCCCGCGCTTTCGCGGAGTCGAACCCAGCTGCTGATCTTCTTTTCGAGCGGCGCGTGAACGGAGATCCGGCCATAGGAGACCGGAATCCAGAGCGCCTCTTCCGGGTCATACCCGTCGATCAGCTCCATCGCATAACCCGTCGCATAGTCGAGCAGCGCCGGATGCAGTTTGTAATCGTCGAGATCGCTCGCGAATGCATCAGGAAGCTCGAGATGCGCGAGCGCTTCGCGCTCGCCGTAGAGTACCTGGCGAAGCACGCGCCAGCGTGGCCCGAAGCGAACGTGATTCTCCTGCCCCGAAGCGTGGCCCAGCGGATTCATACTCGATCGATGCGTCTGACAGCGCTCGTCGATCGCTGCCAGATCGAGCGTCGTCTCGCCTTCCGGCTTTCCGAGTTCAAGCGAAGCCTCGCCAGCGAGAACCCAAGCGGGTCGGCCTTCCACGCGATGTCGCGTGCGGACCGTGAAGCGGTAGCCCTTATCACTCGGCTGGAGCTGAACGCGAACGTCTCGCACTTCGCCGTCCGGCACATAGAGCGGTCGAAGGAAATAGAGATCCTGCATTTCGAACTCGCCCGACTCGCCGTACTCGGCCAATGCCGCGCGAGCGAGTTCGGGATAGCCCGAGCCCGGAATCAGCGCCTCGCCTTCGATCGTGCGATGTTCGTCGAGAATCCAGTCTCGCTGGGGCGAATAACTCTTTACGAAACCGACATGGCCATGCGAATCCCGCTCACGGGCATCGAAGAGCGGATGCGAAACCGCGACGACTTCCTCCACCTCGTCTTCGGCGTGCTCTCCCGAGAACGATTGAGCGGCGAGGCCGACTTCGTTCCAGATCCCCCAGTTGATGGCCACCGTCCGAACGGGACTTCCGGCCTGGCTATGCGCATACGCGTCGAGGAACGCATTCGCTGCGACGTAGTCCACCTGTCCAGGCGGCGCGGTGATCGCACTTGTCGAGGAATAGAGAACGAAGAGCTTCGCGCCTGATTCCTCAAGCAAGGAGGCGAGCACCTGCGTGCCATGCACCTTCGGTCCGAAGACGCGCTCGATATCCGAATCGACCTTCAACTGAATCAGCTCATCCGAGACAATACCCGCAGCGTGGAAAATGCCGTCGACCTTGCCAAAGCGTTCACGCACGTCGGCAATCCCGCGGCGCATCTCTTCCGGGTTCGTGACGTCCGCCGCAAGCGGCATGACTTCCGCACCCGCCGCCTCAAGAGCCCGAATCTGCCGAATCACATTGAGGTCGCGCGCACTGGCGCCTCCCTGACTGAGAAGCGCATCCCATTCAGACGCTTCCGGTAGCGGTGTACGACCGACCAGGACCAGCCGCACCTGACCCACTTCACGCGCGATGCGATCCGCAAGCGTGAGGCCCAAACCACCGAGGCCGCCCGTGATCAAGTAGGTGCCACCCGTTTCCAGAGAAACGTCGGCGTCGCCGGTGCGTGCAGTGAGCGGGCTCGCTTCGAAGCGTCGGACATAGCGGTGTGCGCCGCGGTGCACCACGATGTCGGATTCCATCGGCGCGAGCAGTTCGGCCTCGAGATGATCGACGAGGGTGTCGAGACTTTCGGGTCGACCGGCGCTCCTCTTCCCGCCAAGCAGGCGTCCCATCAAGGCGTCTCGCCCCGTCTTGGGCAGCGTCACGTCGATGCTCTTACACGTCACGCCCGGAATTTCCCGAGGAATCACCTGAACCGGACCAAGGACCGTCGCCTTTTCCGGATAGAGAGGCCCATCGCCCTTCGTTGCGCTCTGCATCCCGTTCGAGACAACCGTGAGATGCACATCTCCGGGAAGGTTCTCGTCGGCCAGCGCGCGTGCGAGGAAGAAGAGACCGTAAA
>JBDNFB010000240.1:0-9703 GCA_041690055.1 Myxococcota bacterium
CCCGAGCGAGCTTCTCGCAGAGGTCGATGCGGGCAAGCAGGTCGCCGTGATGCGCGCCGACGATCGCCCGAACCTGGGACTGAATGATCGGGGCTCGGTTGAGCATCTGGTCGGCACGATTCCCCGGAATCGACTTGATGTGTGGCGCGTGCGCCTCGAGGCCGGTGCCGGTGCTGGCATGGCGGGAACCGATGCCTGGGAATTCAACGGTGAGATGGTGATCCTCGTCGAAGAGGGCTGCATCGAGGCCGATATCGGCGGCGAGATGTATCTGATCCAAAAGGGCGACTCGATTCATTTCGATCCGTCCCTTCCGCATCGCTGGCTTGCCGGCGACGGGAAGCGAGCGATGGCCGTGATCTTTGCCATGATGCCCGAAAGGCTCCAGCACGACCTGCTGACGCGCATAGCCATGGCAACAGGCAGTAACGCGCTCAGCTTCGAAGCGGTCGAAGCGGCGGGTGTGCCCGCGCAGGTGCCTTAGTAGCGTTAGCCCGTGCAGCTCAGCGCCCAGCCCCCAGCATCCGCGTCGCGGCAACGAGATGCCTCGCCCGAGCGATGCCCGCGTCGGCGTTTTTGGTGTTGGGTAATTAGGTATTAGATATTAGTGTTAGGTACGTAGGATGTGCCGGACACGTTATTCGCTCGGATTGTCGCCGCTTCGCAGGTCCTGTAGGACGCGGAGGAACCCTTCTCCGTATTTGTTGACTTTCGCTTCGCCGATGCCGTGCGCGAGGACAAGGTCTTCCGCACGTTCGGGGTTGAGGACCGCGATTTCCCGCAGTGAGCGGTCGCTTGCGACGACGTAGGACGGGACGTCTTCGGCCTGGGACGTGTTCAGGCGATACACGCGGAGCGCCTCGAAGCGCTCCATCGCCGCGTCATCCATCGCGAGCCCGTCCGGGCTATCCCCCCGCCCATTCCCGTTTCTGCGCACTACGAAGTCGCGGGCGCTGTTTCCGCTTCCCGAAGCGCGCGGTAGACCGCTCTTCTCGGGCGGGAGAAGGAGCCGGACGGCTCGTTCGCCCCGCATCACCGCGGTTCCGGTCTCGGTTAAGATAGCCAGAGGTCGGTCCCCCCCTGCGAAATCGGCCCAACCTGCCGTGACGCAGCGGCGCAGGAGCTTGGTTAGCCAGACTTCGGAACGATCCGCCAGAACGCCGAAGGTCGGAGTCTCATTCAGGCCCGTGGCAGAAAGGCGCGCGTCTGGCTGCCCGCGCAGAAGGGCCACTGCGGCGCCGAGGCCGAAGCGCCCGTGGATCCGCGCGATCGCCGAGAGCGCCTTGCGAACGATGAGTGTGACCTCTTCTTCGCTTTCCGCGTTCTCGATTTCGGCACCGCTTGAGAGGCGTTCGCAGACATCGCAATTCCCGCAGCCCGAGAGCGTTTCCTTTTCATCCCCGAAATACCGCAGGACAGTATCGTGCCGACAGCTGCCGCCTTCGGCAAAGCGCATGAGTTCAAGGAAGAGGCCCCATCGATGGGCCACGCCTTCGGCCGCCGGGACGCCTTTGGGTCCGTCCGACTCGATCAGGGCGCGCCGTCTTGCGAGGTCGCCTGGCCCAACGAGCAATTGCCCGACCGCGGGTTCGCCGTCTCGTCCCGCGCGCCCAACCTCCTGGTAATAGGCTTCGATCGAGCCCGGAGGGGCGAGGTGAATTACGGCGCGGACATCCGCGCGGTCGATGCCCATCCCGAAGGCATTTGTGGCGACGACGACTTCGAGTTCCGAGCGTGAGAACGCTTCGTGGACCGACTCGCGCTTTTCCGGAGGGAGGCCGGCGTGATAGCTCTCCGCGTTCCAGCCGCGGTCAATCAATCGGTCGCGTTCGGCTTCGGTGCTTTTTCGGGTCGGGCCGTAAATGATGGCGCAGCCGCGTCCCGCGCCGGGTGCCGAAAGCGCCTCCATCAACACCGCGTCCACAAGGCGCCTGCGTTCGGCGGCTTTTTCGACTTCTGCGACGCGAAGCGAGAGGTTGGGTCGAGCGAAACCGCGCACAAGTTGGGGCGTTTCGGGGGGGAGGCGGAGCTGGGTCAGGATTTCGTCGCGGACGTAGGGCGTCGCGGTCGCGGTGCAGGCGACGACGCGAGCCTGGGGATGTTCGGCGACGACGCGGCCGATCTCGAGATATTCGGGGCGGAAATCGTGGCCCCACGCGGAGATGCAATGGGCCTCGTCGATGGCGAAGAGGGGGCAATCGATGCGGCGGAGAATTTCGCGGAAGCGCGGATAAACGAGTCGCTCCGGAGCAACGTAGAGCATCTCGAGCTCGCCGCGTTCGAGTCGGTCGAGCCGGCGCGCCATCTCCGGTCCCTCGAGGGTCGAGGCGAGGAATGTCGCTTCGATTCCGAGGCGTTCAAGCGCATCGACCTGGTCACGCATCAGAGCGATCAAGGGCGAAACCACAATCGCCGTGCCCGAAAGCATCAGCGCAGGCAACTGGTAGCAAAGACTCTTGCCACCTCCCGTCGGCGCGACCAGAAGCAGGCGTCGCTCTTCGAGCAGGCCTTCGATGGCTTCCTTCTGGCCGGGACGAAATGAGTCGTGACCCAGCCGAGCCAGTCCTTCGAGGAGCGAGGCGTCGCGTTCTTCGCAGCTTTGGGTCAGCAGATCTTCAGAGATGGAGTGCATGGTTTCCCGGCAAGAGCGAAGGGGCCGGCAAGCTAGCACGGGTCGCGACCGGCAAGAGGGCGTGGACGGCCGTCTTCGGGCACAATCCATAATCCACCTGGGAGGAAATCCATTGGTAGAAATGACACTCGTCTACGAAGGCGGCCTTCATACGGTCGCGCAGCACGGACCGTCTGGGGCAAAGCTTGAGACCGATGCGCCGGTCGACAATCAGGGGAAAGGAGAGGCCTTCTCTCCGACGGACCTGCTTGCGACCTCGCTGGCCAGCTGCATGCTCACGACGATGGCGATTGTCGGCGACCGAGAGGGCTGGTCGTTGCAAGGCTCGAGGGCGCGCGTCGAGAAGCATATGCAGCTCGAACCCCGCCGTCGCGTCGGACGCGTCGTCGTTGAGTTGGATCTGCCGGGTGGCTTTTCGGCGGAAGCGCAGGAGCGTCTTGACCGCACGGCGCGCGGATGTCCCGTCGCGGCGTCTCTGCATCCGGATCTTGAAATCGACCTTCGGCTCAAATGGGGCAGCCTCTAGTGGATGCGCTCGCCTCATCCTCCGCTTCGCCGGATCGCTATGTGGTTTACGGCGATCTGGGCGAGCGCGATTCGGCAGCACTTGCCACGGCCATGATCGCCAAGCAGGTTCCCTTCGAGGTGGTTTCTCAGAGCGCGTCGCTTTCCTGGGCGCTGTCCTCGCGCGCGGGACGCGACACCGGTCCCTACCTTCGGACGCCGGAGGGCTTCGTCCTGGCCGGAACGCTCCCGATTCTCGACTGGCTCGAGCGTGTCCATCCCGATCCCGGACTTCTCCCTGCAACGCCGGTTCGCCGCGTGTGTGCGCGTCTGCTTGAAGATTGGGTGACGACCTGGCTTCCGCTTTGGCCGCGTCGCTCCTGGGAGACTGTGAATGAATTGGGAGCGCATCTTGGCGCCGCGGGTTTTTTGTTAGGCCCATCTCCGACTCGGCCTGACCTGCTCTTGGCTGCCTGGTTGGAGTCCGACGTGCTCGTGCACGAGCACGCACGCAAGCAGCTATCAGAGAGTGCTCCGGCGCTTGTCGCTTTTGGCGACAAAGTGCTTGAGGCCGAGCTTGGGGCTGCGGCGGACGATGTGATTCCGATTTCGCTGACGAGTGTCTTGGCGCGGATGGCGCTCGACTATCATGCCTACCTTGAGTCCAATCAGCGCGCGATCAAGGAGGGCGACGACCACGTCAAGCTTGATCTTGGCTACGGCACGCAGGCGCTCCCCGTTCGCCGCGTGTGTGAGGCGCGGCGCGCGGAGCTTGGGCGGGAACTGGCAAGCCTTGCGCCCGACGTTCGTCGCGATGTGCGGAGGGTTCTCGAACCCGTCGGCGCGTGGCATGTGCTGACGTTGCCGCCTGTCCTCCCGACGCTCGATCCTTCGGATCCGCGGAGCCTGTAACCCCCTAACCCCCTAAACCCGTTTCTTAGTCCTCTTCTGGACGTTAGGCCTCGCCGCGCTCTATCTTGTCGAAGACGCCGTCGCCGGCGACGCTTCGCGCGACGTCTTCGAGCCATGGGAATTTACGGATCGTGTGGCCGCCGTCGATGGTGAGGGCTTCGCCCGTAATCCATGCGGATTCGTCGCCCGCGAGAAACCTGATCGCCCGAGCGATGTCCGCGGGTTCGCCCTCATGTTTGATCGGTTGCTCTGCTTGGAAAGCGTCGAGGAGCGGCCCGGGTGTGAACATCGCGTCGGTCCCTCCGGTTCGTGTCAGGCCCGGGCGAACCGCATTCACGCGAATACCGTGCTGCCCTACTTCGTCGGCGGCGACGCGTACGAGCTGGTCACAAGCGGCTTTGGCTGCACAGTAGGCGGAGAGGAAAGGCGAAGACATGATGGCGGCGGTGGACGAGATTACGACGATCGAGCCACCTCCGGAACGCACCATCTCGAGGCCCGCGTATTTGATGGCCAGAAAGATCGGGCGAATATTATCGTCGATGGTCTTAGAAAAATCGTCATCTTCGTAACCCAGCACCGGACAGAAATTGCCGCCGCCCGGAATGCTGACTGCTATATCGAGGCCAGAGTCGAGGCCAGAGTCAAGACCAGAGCCGCCCGCTGCTTCGGCCATCGCCTCGCGCACCTGCTCGCCAACAAGCCCGTCGCAGGGACGTGATTTCAGGCTGCCGGTCATCTCGGGCACAGCGGCTCGCAGCTTCTCGGCGGCAGCTTCGAGATTCTCCTCGTTGCGCGCGCAGATCAGCACGTCGGCGCCGTCGGCGAGCAAGTTCTCTGCGGTCGCGAGCCCGATTCCGCTGCTCGCGCCGATCACGATGGCGCGCTTACCGGAGAGGCTGCCGGGGCCCCCGATTCGGTTTCCTAGATTTGCTCCGTTTGACTGCGCCATGCCCCGTCGCTCCTTCATGCGAGCGTGTGCAGGATCGTCACGCCGCGTGTCCGCCCGGACGTGAAGCCGCCGGGCGAGGAGCGAAAGCTAGCAGGCTGTGCGAGAAATCCGGACCGAGTCTGGAGCGAGCTTTTTGCAGCCTGCTAGTCCGCGCGGCGATGCTCTTCGAGGGAGACCACAGCGGAGCGGTCCGGCTTTCCGCCGAGCAGGCGTACATCCGGAGCACCCAGGCGGGCGGCATCCGCCGTATGGTCATCGGGCTGGGTTTGGCTTTCGCGTTCGGCCTTCACGCGCGCCTCGTAGTGATGGATCTCGCCCGCCGTCGTCGCTTCGTCCCAGTCGAGCAAGCCGGCCATGATTCTCGCCGTCGGTTTCGCGGCCAGGACACCGCGGTCGAAGGTTTCGATCGAGATCCGTGTCCGCCGCGTGAGCGCGTCATCGAGATGCAGCGCGCCTTCATGCGACGTCGCGTAGTGAATCTCTGCAGCAAGATAGGAGGGCGCGCCTTCGAGAGGCTCGCCGAGGCTCGGGGTTTCGGCGATCAGATCAAGGAGCTCCAGAGTACGGGAGCCGTACCGATTGAGCAGTCGCTCGATCACATTCACGTGCAGTCCCGATTCGTCCGCCAAGACCTCGCGCCGATTCCAATGTGCGCGGTAGCCCGCCGCGCCGATCAGCGGCGTCTCATGTGTGCAGCATTCCGGGACCTTCTGCTCGAGTCCGTGCGCGAGCACATCGACGACATCCTTCGCCATCACGCGGTAGGTCGTGTACTTGCCGCCGGCGACGGTGATCAGCCCGGATACAGATTGACTGACGGCATGTTCCCGTGAGAGTTGACTCGTCGCGTCGTCTTCGCCTTGAAGCAGGGGGCGCAGGCCGGCATAGACGCCCTCGATGTCTTCATGGCGGAGCGGTGACGCGAGGACTTGGTTCACGCGCTCGAGCAAATAATCGATATCGCGGCGGCTGGCGGCGGGATGGGCGAGGTCTAGATCCCAGTCGGTGTCCGTTGTGCCGACAATCCAATGGTTGTCCCAGGGGATCACGAAGAGCACGCTCTTCTCGGTCCTTAGGATGAGCCCCGCATCGCCGTGAATGCGGTCACGGGGGACAACGAGATGGATGCCTTTCGACGCGCGGACGTGCACGCGGCCTCGGCCTGCATGTTTCTGAACCGAGTCGGTCCAGACGCCCGTCGAGTTCACGATCTGATGTCCCTTGATTTCGATTTCGTCGCCGGATTCGAGACAGCGGGCCTTGACGCCGGCGACCCGAGAGCCCGACATCCGAAACCCTTCGGCGCGCGTGCTGGAGAGCGTGACCGCGCCATAAAAGTGGGCGGTGCGCACGAGTTCGAGGGTATGCCGCGCATCGTCGACCTGCGCATCCCAGTACTGAATCGCGCCGATCATTTTGTCCGCACGAAGCCCCGGGAATCGGACTAACATTCCACGTTTTGTGAAATGGCGATGTCGGGGGAGGGCGCGCTGCCCCGCGAGGATATCGTAGAGCAAGGTTCCGGCGCCGATGTAGATGCGCTCCCAAAAGCGATGTGACAGCGGGAAAAGGAAGGGGACGGGCTTGACGAGATGCGGCGCGAGGCGCTCAAGTAGGAGCGTTTGCTCGGTCAGGGCTTCTCGGACGAGGCGGAAGTCGAATTGCTCGAGGTAGCGGAGGCCGCCGTGAATCAACTTGCTCGATCGGCTCGATGTGCCGGAGGCCCAGTCGCGCTGCTCGACGAGGGCGACGGAAAGGCCACGGCTTGCGGCGTCGAGTGCCACGCCTGCGCCGACGACGCCGCCGCCAATAACGACTACGTCAAAGGTCTCCTGAACCGCGCGCTCTTTATCATGAGTGCGCTGAGCGGGGTTGAGGCGTGCCGGATCCATGGACTCTCTCCTTGACCTTGATGAAACAACGAGAGAGTAGCGTTTTAGACGTGCAGGCCGCCCTGGGTGGCGGTCACCCCTCGCCGGATCACGTCCTGGAGGCCCGCAGAGATCGACGAAAACTCGACGGCCATACCACCGGGCAGAGTCCGCCGGTTTGCCCCTCCACTTTCATGCGTGTAGAGGATGCGGCCATCGATCAATCGCCTCTCGCCGCGAAGCGGAAGCTCGAAGGCGATCTCGGATCCAACCACCCATGGCCGAGGTGTGACGAAATAGGCACCGCCGGAGGAAAGGCTGTAGCAGCGAACAGTCTTCGCCTTGCCCGACGAATAGGTCCGCGTACGCCATTCCTGAGGAGCGCGAATTTCGCCGCGCGGTGCGCGTGTCGCCCACGGCGAAAGCGCACGGTTGACCTGGAAGCGAAGCGCGTGACGGCCGAAGCGACCGAAGAGCGCAAGGTCGATGCCCGCTTCTCGCAGTTCTTGTCGGCGTTCTCCGGAAGGCGCACGTCCATACGCGATCGGGACCAATCGCAATGCGCGCGTTCGTATGCGCAATTCGGCGAGGTCTTCTTCGAATCGTGCCGGAACGATCTGGGTTTCGGGGATCATGAGAATCGCGGGCGGCAGGCGCAGCGAACCCAGCTGGCTGTTCAGATCGCTGAGATCATCCGCTGTCACTACTTGGGATGGCAGGGAACAAACCTCCTGCCGGAGTGTGTTTTGAAAGCGGGAATCGGGGCCGAGAATAAGGATGGATTCCTGAGCGGTAGCTGTGCGCGTCGTATTTGACATGATCTTCCCACTTTTCAGTCCTGAGCGGAGGGATCCGCCTGGTTTGGACAACATCGGCACCGCGAAGGGGTGGCTTGAGACACGCGCCTGCGCGGTATGCTCCGGCGGCGGAGGAGTTCTTTCTCTTATTTATCGGAATCCACGAGGAACCGAATGTCGGCGGGATCACAACGAATTCGAGTACTCGCGATCGATCTGACGCTCGCCGAGGCCGCTCTTGGGCAAGAGTCCAAGGCGGATGCGCTTCTATGCGCACGCGGTGCGCAAATGATCGGCATCGACCCCGCGCAGGTCCGCGCAGCCCGGATCGCGCGGCGTGCACTCGATGCTCGGCGTCGCGGAGGCCGGCACGAACTCCGCTTCGTTTGCCATGTCGATCTCGATCTCGATGCGACGACGCGCTCGCCTGAACTCGATAAGGCGCTCAAAGCCGGCCGTGCACAGCGCGTCGCTCCGCCGGTGTCCTTCCGACTGGATGCATTCGACTCTCCTTGGCAGGGTCGCCGGATCGCCATCGTCGGTTCGGGTCCCGCCGGTCTCTACGCTGCATGGTGTTTGGCGAGCAATGGGGTGGGGGTGGACCTGATCGACCGCGGCCCCTCGCTTCGCGAGCGAGGCCGGGCGGTTGCGCATTTTACGCGAACCCGCGAGCTGGATCCCGAGCGCAATCTCCTCTTCGGTGAGGGCGGCGCCGGCACTTATTCTGACGGAAAGCTTTATACCCGTACGCATCACGCGCTTGAGGCTCCGATCATTTCGACGCTGATCGAGGCGGGTGCGGATCCGCAGATCGCCTTCGACTCCCGTGCCCATGTGGGAACGGATCGACTGCATCGCATTCTGCCGCGCTTGCGCGAGCGGCTTGAGGAAATGGGCGTCCGCTTTCATTTCGATACGCGGCTCGACGGTTTCGAAACGGAAGAGAAGGGGCGCGTGCGCGCGCTGCGCACGAGCCAGGGAGAAATGCCCTGCGATGGGGTCGTGCTGGCAGTGGGGCATAGCGCGCGAGATACCCTGCGTGCGCTCGTGGCCCAGGGGCTTGTCGCCGAAGCGAAGCCCTTTCAGATCGGACTCCGGATCGAACATCCTCAGCCTCTGATCGACCGCGGGCGTTTCGGCGAGCACGCGGGGCTCGCACAGTTAGGGCATGCCTATTATTCCCTGGTCGCGAAGGCGACCAAGGAGACGCCAGCCGTTCATAGCTTCTGCATGTGTCCGGGCGGCCAAGTCGTCGCGGCAGTGGCGCAGCCGGGCCTGCTCTGCACGAACGGCATGAGCAACTCGAAGCATTCTTCGCCCTACGCGAATTCCGGACTCGTCGTGACACTTGGCCCAAGAGAGTTCGGCGAGGGCGTCTTTGCGGGCATCGAATTTCAGGAGAAGCTTGAGGCGGGCTTCTTTGAAGCGGGTGGCGGCGACTACTCCGTGCCTGCGCAGCGCGTCCCCGACTTTTTGGCGGGACGTGCCAGCTCGTCGCTTCCGCGCAGTAGCTACAAGCTAGGTGTCGCCTCGTTGCGCGTGGATGAACTCTTGCCGGCGTCGATGACGGATGCTCTGCGCGCAGGGATTGCACGCTTCGATCGGCAATTGCCGGGCTATGCAGGCGAAGAGGGAATGTTAGTCGGAGTTGAGTCGCGAAGTTCGGGCCCTCTGCGGCTCCCGCGCGACCGAGAGACGCGTCTTGCTGAAGGCTTTGAGAACGTCTGGCCCGTCGGTGAAGGGGCGGGCTATGCCGGGGGTATCATGAGCGCCGCGATCGACGGCGCTCGCAGCGCCTGGGCGCTGCTCGGGCATCGCGAATAGCGAAATCGTGCGAGCCCGAGCGAGCGTCTCTCAACGGGGTGCAGCCTTGTATCACGCTCCTAGCCGGGGACCGGTCGCGCGCCGCGCAGGAGACGTCCGGGCCGTGCGGCCGTGACTTCTCCGTGCTGCATGACGATCTCGCCAGAGACGATCGTGGCGTCATAGCCCGTCGAGCGCTGCAAGAGGCGTCGCGCGCCGGCAGGCAGGTCGA
>JBDNFB010000241.1:0-9130 GCA_041690055.1 Myxococcota bacterium
CCGGAAGGACCTGCGACGAAATGGCCTTTGATCGGGGAACACACGGAAGAAATCCTGAAGGGCGAGCTCGGGCTCGACGACAGCGCGCTGGAAGCGCTCCGGAGCGAGGGCGTGATTCGTTAGGCGAGTGCGCGGCGCAGGTCGCGACGAAGCCACTCCTTCTGCGACGTGCGGCTTGCGGCTTGCGGCTTGCGGCTTGCGGCTTGCGGCTTGCGGCGGACTTAAGAGCGAACGAAGGAGCGGAGCAAGACCTCGCTTGAGCTGCCTTCTTTTCGCGTCTTGAGAATGCGGACAGGCAGATAGTCCATTTCGGGTGCGGTCCAGATCGAGGTCTGGTCTTTGGCGTCTCGCAGGCGCTGCACGTGGACAGTGGAGATACTTCGCCCGGTCACCTCAAGATTCTCCACGCCGACCACGCCGAACTCATAGGTCTTGATCCGGCCCTGCCTCGGGACATTATACAGGAAGCTCTGGCCTGCGGCGCTTGAAGCCGATGCGCCGCGGTCACCCGCCTTCGCTTTCGCAAGCTCAAAACGCATGGCCAAAGTCATCGACAGCGGATCAACGACACCCTCCGGCGCCTTCACGCTCCAGGGCTCGCCCTTCCCAACACTGTCGACGCGCGCCGCCGCATGATCGAAAACGAACCGTGCATTGTCATCCGCGTCGCCGCCCTTGCGTTTCGATCGGTACTCAAGGATCTGCAGGCCATCGCCGACTCGGCGAAAGCGACTGGTTTCCACAAGATCCTCGGGACCGAAAAGCGAGGCGACGCCCTTGCTCGACGATTGCTGGCGGTAGATCCATTCGCCCCCCTCCGCTTTCGCGAGACTGACCTCGAGCTCGCCCACCACAATGCCTTTCATCTTCACGTCGTAGAGCGCTTTGAAGGGCGGGATCTCAACGGTGGATATCGCAGGGATCGTGGGCGTGGGCGTGGGCGTAAGCATAGGCATAGGCGCAATCGTCGGCAGCATCAGTTCTGAGTCAGTCAGGGCGACCGGCTCGGTCGCGGGTGTGGGCAAAGGCGGTCGTGTGGGCGCGGTCGACGGCTGCGGTACCGACGCGTCGGGCGTGCCGAAAGCTTGATCCACGTCCACCGCCTCGGGGGCGCCGGAAGACGCGGCCAAAGCCCAGAGCAGCCCTCCACAAAGAAAAGTGATGGAACCCAAAAGCCGTGCGTTCATAATCCCCCCGGCGCACGCGCGCGCCGTTTAGCTGAGCGAGGCAACCTCAACCGGAATGCCGTTCAGAACCGCATTGCCACTGACCACGTCGAGAATGCTGTCGTCGGTCAGAATATTGCTCGGTACGCCGGCATGCGCCTGCGCCACCTTCATGCGGACACCGTCCACGTCATGCCCCCATCCATGCGGAAGCGAGACCACGCCGGCCATCATCGAATCGGTCGTCTCTATCTCGACGCGAAGCTTGCCCGTGCGAGATGAAATCTCGGACACGGCTCCGTTCTCGAGGCCCCGCTCTTTCGCATCCTCGGGATTCATCAAGAGCGTGCATCGATCGCGGCCCGCGACCAGCGTCTCGATGTTATGCATCCAGGAATTATTGGATCGCACATGGCGACGACCGATCAGAAGCAGAGAGGCGGCGCCCTCCTGCGGCTCGTCGAGCCGTGCCCGCACGCGGGCCCAGTCCTCGACCAACTCGGGCGGAGCGAGTTCGAGCTTGCCCGATTCGGTTTTAAGCCGAGCTGGGAAGCGTTCAACCATCGGTCCAAGATCGACGCCATGGGGATGTTCCGCCAGCTTCGCGAGGGAAATCCCGCCGAGCTTCTCGCCGAACAGATCGCCGTGCCAGCCTGTGCGCAATCGCAGATCGAGCTGCTTTTCGACAGGTGAGAGACCCTCAAGCGCTGCCTCGATTTCTTTCCGATCACGGCCCGAGAGCGGGCCCGATTCGCCTTTCATGGAGCGATCGATGAATTCGGTCACGAGCTCGTTATGCACGATCGCAGGATCGGCATCCGCGCCTTCGCCACGCAAGATCAGAGCCAGCTTCGCGTAGATATCCTCTTCGGCGAGTCCCGTTAGCGGAAAGATCGGCTTTGAGTACTTTGCGAAACTGCGCACGGCATTCGCAAGGAACGTGAGTTCGTAGTTCTCCTCTTCGAGCGCCGACGGCGAAGGCAGGATCACGTCGGCATGGCGCGTGGTTTCGTTGACGTAGATATCGACCGCGACGTGAAAATCGAGATCCGAGAAGGTGCGTTCGAGACGATCGGTATTCGGGTAGGAGCGCACCGGATTCGTCGCGATCGTGAGTGCGGCGCGAATCTGCCCCTCGCCCGGCGTTTCCATTTCTTCCGCGAGCGTGGCGGCCGGGAACTCGCCGTTCACCTCGGGATGCTGTCCCACTCGACTCTTCCAGCGCCCGAGGCGGTAGCCCCGCCCGCCGGGTTCGCCGTCGTCTACGCGCCCTGCAACCGGCGAAGACGTCATCACACCGCCCGCCCGATCAAAATTGCCCGTCAAAACGTTCAGAGCGTTGCCCATCCACGCGGCGGCCGTGCCGAACTCGACCGTATGCGCGCCGATGCGCGTGTACACGGCAGCCGACGCTGCCCCGGCCAGATCGCGCGCCTGACGCCGTGTCGTCTCCGCGTCAATCCCGCAAAGGGGAGCGACTCGCTCGGGCGTAAACGCTGCGACGATCTCGCGAAGCGCATCGACGCCGGCCGTATGGGCCTCCAAGCGTCCTATTTCAACCAGGTCTTCTTCGAAGAGTGTCTGAATCAGCGCCGCCAACCAAAACACATCCGTCCCCGGCTTAATAAAAAGATGTTCATCGGCCCGCGCCGCAGTCTCGCCGCGCCGCGGATCCACGACGACGAGTCGGCCACCGCGCTTCGGCATATCCTTTAAACGGCCCGGGAAATTCGGCGCCGTCACGAGGCTGCCGTTGGACGCCATCGGATTCGCGCCGAGCATCAGGAGATGATCCGTCCGATCGATATCCGGCAATGGGAACGCATTAGGATCTCCCCACATCAGGCCACAAGCGACGTGCTGCGGCATCTGATCGACGGTGGAGGCGCTGTAGAGGCTGCGGGTGCCGGCCGCCTGGACGAGCGACCTCACATATAGGCCGGGGGCAAGATGATGCGTGATGGGATTGCCGAGCAGAATGCCGAGCGCCGAACGCCCGTGTTCTTCGAAGACTCTGCCAAAGCCCTCCTCGACGGCTTGGAAGGCTTCTCCCCAGGTCGCTTCGACGAGTTCGCCGTTCCGGCGCACCAACGGGGTGCGAAGGCGGTCAGGATCATGATGTAGCTCGCCCAGGGTGGAGCCCTTGGGGCAAATGAAGCCTTGGCTGAAGGGATCTTCCTTGTCGCCCCGTACGCGCACGACGCGGTCGCCCTCGATCTCAAGCGCGACGCCACAGGTGGCTTCACAGAGGTTGCACGTTCGGTAGGCCGTGCGGGTCGTGGCCGAAGAGGCCGAAGGCTTATCGGATGAAGAAAGGGCGGCGGCGGACATAATGGGGACTCCTTGGGAGCTATTCTAGGGGAGTCCACAGGAGCGCGAAGCGACCTCGCCCTGACCCCGGATTCGATTGACACTTTATTACGCACTATCTAGGTTCTGAATAGATTCCAAAGGCTCGTAAGCGCCCAGAACGAGCCTCCGCGCAAAGCACCATTTGCTGCGCGAATAGCGCCCCCAACGCCCCCAACGGCGCCTAAGTCCTTGGGATTTAAGCGCTTTCCGTCTTCTCTCTGCGCAGAAACCAAGCCGGCCCTGACCGATAGACACCCACGCGGCCGCACACCGCGAGACAGGATTACCATGGCTCGCAACTGGTTTCGGCCGCTCTTCATTCTCGGTATCGCGGCCCTCGTGATCCTCGCACTTTTCTTTGGGCGCCGAGCACCGGAGGAGCGCGAAACAGTCACGGCGGCGCCGCTGGTCCGCGTCGTCGCAGCCGAACCAACGACCTATCAGTTCTCCGTCCGCGCGAATGGCTCGGTCTCGCCCAGCGCCGAGAGCGAACTCATCCCTCAGGTCACAGGCGAAGTGCTCGAAATCTCACCGGCACTCGTGAACGGCGGCTTCTTCGAAAAAGGTGAAGTGCTCGCGCGCATCGATTCTGCCGACTACCGCGTCGAACGCGAAGCCGCCCGCGCTGCCGTGGCCCGCTCGACGAGCGAGTACCAGCGCGCGGAAACGGAACTCACTCGACAGCGCCGCCTCGCTGCCACTTCGGTGGCGAGCCAATCCCGCATCGATGATGCGAATAACGGCTTCAAGGTCGCTGAGGCCAGTTTGCGTGAATCGGAGGCGAAGCTCGAACGGGCGAACCGCGACCTCGCGCGCACGAAGATCAAGGCGCCCTACCGCGGTCGCGTCCGAACAGAACAGGTCGACGTCGGGCAGTTCGTCACCCGCGGAAATCCCATCGCGACGATCTTCGCGGTCGACTACGCCGAGATCCGAATGCCGCTCCCGGACCGCGAACTCGCCTATCTCGACGGATCACAAATTCCCCGCGCGGGACAAGCCACCGAAGACAATGCCATGGCCGGTGCGCCCGTCATCCTTCGGGCCGAATTCGCAGGCATCGAAAACGAATGGCGAGGTGCCATTGTCCGGACAGAGGCCGAGCTCGACCCGCGAAGCCGCATGGTCCGCGTCGTGGCGCGCGTTTCCGATCCCTATGGCCTGGAGACCGACCGCGAAACACCGCTTGCGATCGGTCTCTTCGTCGACGCCGAAATTCAGGGGCGAACGCTCGAGTCGGTCTATGTGCTGCCTCGCAATGCCCTGCGCGACGGCGATTCCGTCTACCTCGTCGATGACGAGAATCAGATTCGGTTCCGCAAGGTGGATGTCGTTCGCACCGAGCGCGACCAGGTCATAGTGAGTGCGGGTCTCGCGCCCGGCGAGCGCGTGTGCACTTCTCCGCTCCAGGCTGCCATTGACGGCATGCCCGTCCGCATCCTCAGCGAAACCGAAACTGACACTGAAACCGAAACTCCGAAGCAGGCGGCGCAATGAACGGCATCATCGCCTGGTTCGGCCGGAACCATGTCGCCGCTAACCTTTTGATGCTGATGATGATCTTCGGCGGCCTCTTCAGCCTGCCCACGATCCAGCAGAAGACCTTTCCCGATATCACGGTCGATATTATCAATATCTCGGTCGCCTATCTCGGCGCAGCGCCCGAAGAAGTCGAACAAGGCGTCTGCGTTCGCATCGAGGAAGAGATCAACGGCCTGAACGGCATCGAAGAGATCAGCTCTTCCGCCGCCGAAGGCGCCTGCGGCGTGACGGCCGAAATCATTAGCGGCTACCCCGTCGACCGCGCGCTCTCCGAGATCAAGAACGCCGTCGACTCCATCACAACATTTCCGGACGAAACCGAAAAGCCGATCGTCAGTCATTTCGAAACGCGGCGCACGGTTCTCCAAATCGCGATCAGCGCCGACACCAGCGAGAAATCCCTCAAAGTCTACGGACAGCGCATCCGTGACTCCATCGCGAATTTGCCGAACGTCACACAGGTCGACCTCAAAAACGCCCGCGACTACGAAGTCTCGATCGAGGTCCCCGAACAAAATCTTCGTCGATACAATCTCACCTTCGACGAGGTCGTTGAAGCCGTGCGCAGCGGTTCCCTTGACCGCCCCGGCGGCTCGATCAAAACCGGCGCCGGCGAAATCCTGCTCCGCACCAAAGGCCAGGCCTACGTCGGCCGCGACTTTGAAGAGATCGTGCTCCGCACCGAGACGGACGGCACGCGCCTGCTCCTGTCGGATGTCGCCACCGTTGTCGACGGCTTCGACGACGAAGACCGCTACGCCCTCTTCGACGGCAACCCCGCGGTCAGCGTGAAAGTCTTTCGCATCGGCGACCAAAAAGTGCTGCAGCTCGTCGAAGACGTCCAAGCAGAGCTCGACCGGCTCCGCGGCATCCTCCCCGACGGACTCTCGCTCACGGTTTGGGAGAACTCCGCCAATACCTTGCGCGACCGTCTCCGCATCCTGCTCTCGAACGGCATCGGCGGATTCGTCCTCGTCTTCGTCGTCCTCGCGATCTTCCTTCGCCTGAAGCTCGCCATCTGGGTGAGTATCGGCGTCCCGCTCTCGATTATGGGCGCCCTCTTCGCCTTCCCCCATGCCGACATCTCGATCGACGTGATCTCGCTCTTCGCTTTCATCATGGTGCTCGGCCTCCTCGTCGACGATGCCGTTGTCGTCGGCGAGAACGTCCATCGCCATCAACAAGAAGGCGGCGACCCGCTCGAAGCCGCGATCGCCGGCGCACAAGAAGTGACGGTCCCTGTCATCTTCGGCGTCCTCACGACGATCGTCGCCTTCGGCCCCATGATCTTCGCCCCCGGCGCCTTCGGCGACATTTTCAGCGTCATCGGGCTATCCGCCGTCCTTTGTTTGATCTTCTCCGTGATCGAGTCCCAGTTCGTCCTTCCCGCGCATCTCGGACACATGAAGCCGCCGCGACAACATCATGAGAGCGCGGACTCGATCTCCGGCCGCTGGCACCGATTCCAGAACGTCATGGCCGGCAGCCTCACGCGCATCGCGAGCGAGCGGTACAAACCTCTCCTCGAACGCGCCCTCGAAAATCGCTACTCGGTCATCGCCGGCGGCGTCGGCATCCTTGCCATCGCATTCGCGACGGTGGCCTTCGGCATCTTCGGCGCGAAGATGAACTTCTCCTTCTTTCCACCGATCGAAAGCGATTACGTCACGGCCCAGCTTGTTATGCCCCAGGGCACGCCCATTGAAACCACCGAGCGCGCCGCGCGCGAGCTCCTCGACTCCGCCCATCGCATGCGAGACAACCTCGACGAAGAAGGTTTCAACGTCGACGGCGAATCCCTCGTGAAGCACATCCTCTTTTCCATCGGCGAACAGCCCTCTGCGAGCGGCGGCAACGGGCCCGGTGACCCGGGCGGCGCCATCGGCAGCCACCTCGCCGAAGTCAGCATCGAGATCCAATCCGGCGACAGCCGCCCGATCAGCGCTGCCAAAATCAAGCAGCGCTGGCGAGAAGAGACGCCGCCCATCGCCGAAGTCGTCGAACTCACTTTCGCTGCCGAGTATTTCAGCGCGGGCGATCCCGTGGATATCCAACTCCGCTCGAATGATCTTGACCAACTTCGCGGCGCCGCCGACCGGCTCAAAGCCGAACTCGCCACCAAAGTCGGCGTCTCCGACGTGAACGATTCTTTCCGCGAAGGAAAGCAGGAGATCAAGCTCGACATTTTGCCCGCGGCTCAGGCGCTCGGCCTCACCCTCGACGATCTCTCAAAGCAAGTGCGGCAGGCCTTCTACGGCGAAGAAGCACAGCGCATCCAGCGCGGTCGCGACGATATCCGCGTCATGATCCGCTACCCCGAAAGCGCTCGGCGTTCGCTCACTGATCTCGAGAACCTGCGCATCCGAACCCCGAACGGCGGAGAGGTGCCTTTCTACGCAGTCGCCCGGGCGGAGCTCGGCCGCGGCTTCGCGACGATCAAGCGCGCTGACCGCAACCGCGTCATCAACGTGACCTCCGACGTGGATGCCAAAGTGGTCGCGGCGGGGGAGATCATCGCCGAGCTCGAGCGCGACTTCCTGCCCATGCTTGCCGCCGATTACCCCGGCCTAAGCTACTCCCTGGAAGGCGAACAGGCGGAACAGGCCGAGAGCTTCGCGGGACTCATTCAGAACTACCTCGTCGCGCTCTGCGTTATCTATGCGCTGCTCGCGATTCCGTTGAAATCTTATGTCCAGCCGCTCATCATCATGGCCGTGATTCCCTTTGGCCTGGTCGGCGCGATCATCGGGCATTGGTTCATGTACTTCATGCGCGAGATTTTCACGGACCAGACCTTCAACTTCTCGATGATGTCGATCTTTGGTTTCGTCGCTCTCACGGGCGTCGTCGTGAACTCAAGCCTCGTGCTCGTTCACTATATCAACAGTCAAAGAGCCGAAGGCGTTGCTCTCGAAGAAGCGGTCCGACGTGCGGGCGTCGCGCGCTTCCGTCCGATCGTGCTCACGTCGATGACCACCTTCGTCGGACTCGCACCGATCCTCCGCGAAGGCAGCGTCTCGGCACAGTTTCTCATCCCGATGGCGACCTCGCTCGGCTTCGGCGTCCTCTTCGGCACGACGATCTCGCTCTTTCTCGTGCCGAGCGCCTACGTGATCATCGAAGACATCAAGTCGTCATTCCGACCGCGCAAAGAACTCCCGCCCGAGATCGAAGCCGAGCTCTACTAGCCCGGCCTCGAAGTGTCGGCGGCCAATTCAGACCCCGTTAGAGAAGTTCTTCGGCAACCAGCTCAAGCGCTTCCGGCTGGAGCGAGCCAAGGAGCATGGTGCCGACCTCGCCGCGCTTGCCCGCTTCTTTCCAGGCCTGCAATCGATCGCGGATCTTGCCCTCAGAACCGACCATATGGACCGCGTCGACGAGTTCGGTCGGCACCGCCGCGACGGCTTCCTCCCGCTTCCCGCTGAGGAAGAGATCCTGGATCTTCACGGCCGCTTCTTCAAAGCCCAGGCGCTTGGCATAGGCGTTGTAGAAGTTTTGGTTCCGCGCACCCATGCCGCCGATATAGAGCGCAAGGTTCGCCTTCACGGGCATCATCGCCTTCTCTTCGTCATCACTGATGATCACCGTGCAAGACGTCATGACATCGAAGTTCTTGAGGCTCTTCTCGATGCCTGTCTTCTCCTTTGCTTTAGCGAAGCCCGCTTCGAGATGCGGCTGCAAGAGCTCGGAGTAGCGTTCGGGGTCGTACATCATCGGGATCACACCGTCCGAAACTTCCGCGGCACAGCGCAGACCGTTCGGGCTGATCGAGGCCGTATAGATCGGGATCGATGGATCGCCGTGCAAGATGCTCTTGAGCGGTTTGCCGAGGCCCGTCGTGCCTTCGCCCGTGCAGGGGATTTGATAATGGGTGCCCGAGAATTCGAGAGGCTTCTCGCGCGCCCAGATCTGACGAATGATCTCGATGTATTCGCGCGTGCGCGTGAGCGGCTTGCCGTACGGCACGCCGTGCCAGCCCTCTACGACCTGCGGGCCAGAAGGCACGAGGCCGAGCTTGAAACGACCTTCGGAGAGTTGGTTGAGCGTCGTTGCCGTCATCGCGGTCATCG
>JBDNFB010000242.1:0-4205 GCA_041690055.1 Myxococcota bacterium
ATAGCTCGCTTCGCTCACAATCGTCGCCTTCGGTGACTCCCCCTAAGGTTCGAAGCCTACGTGCCGCCGACGGATAGGTGATGGTGCGCCGGGAGGGAGTCGAACCCCCGACCCTCAGGTTCGAAGCCTTGAAGAAGGGGGCGAAGAAACGGTGAGATGGAGTTCACGGTCAGCAGAGGGGGGCAGGGGACCGCATCAAGCCCCCTCCAGAGCGGCGCAAACGGCGATATGCGGCGACACCGTCGGGCTCCGCCACACATCCGACCCCTAGCTCCGCAATGGCGCGGAAGAGGTCGAAAAACAGTAACTTGCGAATGCGGCGCCTCGCGTAACGGTGGAGGGCCTCGCCGAGCCGCCGCTCGAACGACCCGGCTCTCAAATCTCGGCCTGAGTCGTCGCGCCTGCATAGAGCGAATCCATCCGGCTCCAATGCGCGATTCTCAAGACGTGCGTAATAGACAACCCAAACGAGAGCGACTCAGGCCGCACTCCTCGTATTCGCTTCTCTGACATCGCACCACCTCCATCGAATTCATATCATTGAATTCGTCAAGTGTTGCGATGACCATTAGAGATCAAGGGGGGAAGTCCAGCGGCGTAATCAACATGTCCACTTTTGTGGAGCAACGTCAGGCTGAAGCAGAGTTTCATTCTAGGAGAAGACCAGGCCTGCGAAAGTAGAACCCCCAGATTCTCAAAAGGATGTCGGCCGTTGATTCTGAAAAACTGCCCGGCACACGAGGCACGCGCGTGACGACCTGCCTCAGCAAGAACGTCGCGGTTACGAAGGCAGACAAGATGAGCACGGTTACGTAGAAGCCCGTCTGGATTGGGATGACCCTCCACATATCCCAGTAGTAGGCAGCCACCAGGGCCCTGGCAAAGATCACTGCGAGAGTAGAAAACAAGCTGCGTTTACCGCACCACCTTCTAACTCGACTTGCGGGCCTATCAGATCGAGTTTGGCGGAACCACGGGTCGTCTTCGGGCATGCAACTGACCTGAGCAGCGCTTAGCCGCTAGAATTTCCGCATCTCAATATCCGTCGGATCCAATCCGATAATTCGCGCCCGATCATCTTGATGATGATGACCGGAGAGGGCTCCCCGGAACGAATGACCATCCTGCTGTGTTGCATCTTTTTCTTTTCAGGAGCGGCCGCGCTGCTCTTTGAAACTTTGTGGTTTCAACAAGCCGGCCTGGCTCTTGGTAATTCGATCTGGGCTTCGAGCCTAGTGATGGCTGGTTTCATGGGCGGTCTGGCTCTGGGGAACGGTCTCGCCGCTCGCTTCGGGCGGCACATCGGGAACCCCATTCGTCTCTACGCGATTCTGGAGTGCGTGATTGCTGTCACCGGGGTGGCTTTGGTCTACGGATTGCCGGCGAGTTCGGCAGTCGTTTCCATGATTCTTCAGCCGGTCCTCGAATACCCTTGGATTCAGCATGGCGTTCGACTGGGAATCGGGTTCATGCTTCTCCTTATCCCCTCAACGGCAATGGGGGCGACACTCCCCTTACTCGTAAAGGAGCTTTTTGCGCGAGATGCACGATTTGGGCGTGCGCTCGGTCGTCTATATGGCTGGAATACCTTGGGCGCCGTTGCTGGGGCCGTGATCGGTCATGCCTTGATGACGTCGTCGATCGGAATTCGAGGTTCCGCTTGGATCGCGGCGAGTACGAATATCGTCGCTGCACTCGCTGCTCTCGGCGTAGGTCGCTTTTTTCATTTGGCGGCCGAGCATTCTGCAGCGGCGGAGCCGTCGAAGCGGCTCTTGGAGGCTCGACCGGCGCCTCTGAGCCGCAGGGTGATTTGGCTCCTTGGTGCGGCAAGTTTGAGCGGGGCGATCATGCTCGCCCTAGAGGTAGTTTGGTTTCGGTTCCTCCTTCTGTTCATTCATGGAACAAGCTTAACCTTTTCAGTGATGCTCGCCGTGGTGCTCGCGGGCATTGGACTTGGAGGGTTGGTCGGCGGGCGCTGGCTCGGGGCGAAGCCGGATGCGGATCGCTACCTCGTCTTGGTGTCTTGCCTTAGCGGGGCGATGGCGATCGCAACGTACGTGGGATTTGGCTGGATCTCCACCGCGTTAGTGCGGCTCGAGGTGCTCCAACACTCGACGACGTTAGGTTATTCAATCCCATTGATGTTTCCATGTGCCTTTTTGTCGGGTTTACTCTTTACGATGTTGGGCCAGGGTGTTCAGCGGGCATTGGCTGGCGATATTCGGCCGGCAGGTTTGGTGACCCTTTGGAATACCGTCGGAGCTATGCTGGGTTCTTTGATCGGTGGATTTGTACTCCTGCCTTTCTTGGGCGTCGAGAGGACGCTTCAGCTCTTGGCGAGCCTCTACGGTGTCGTTGCTCTGATGATTCTCGTGGGCACTCAACGCTTGAGCCACCGGTTGTCCTTGGGTTTGATCGGGGCGCTCTTTGTAGCCGCAGTTCTGCTTCCCACTGGATCGATGGACAGCTATCTCAACCGCGTCCTGGCGCCGTACGTCGGAAGAGGGGGAACCCCTGTTTCAATTCGTGAAGGGCTGACCGAGACATCGATTCTGCTCGCGCAGAAGCGTTTTGGGCAAGTCGGGAGCTACAAACTCCTCACGAATAGCTTCTCGATGTCGATGACCGGGCTTCATGCGCGTCGCTACATGAAAGTCTTCGTCTACTTGCCGGTCGCTGTTCATCCCGATCCCAAGAGGGCTTTGCTTATCAGCTACGGCGTGGGGGCGACTGCGCAGGCGCTGATGGATACGGAAGCGCTGGAGACGATCGACGTCGTGGATATCTCAAAAGATATCCTGAATCTGAGTTCGACGATCTACCCGGAGCCGAATCGGGATCCACTTCGAGATCCTCGGGTGAAGGTTCACGTCGAAGACGGGCGCCATTTCCTGGAAACACGCCTTCAGGGCTACGACATCATCACCGGAGAACCGCCTCCGCCCAAGATTGCGGGCATTACGAATCTCTTTACCCAAGAGTATTTCGAGACAATTAGAGAGCGGCTGAACGAGGGCGGAATCGTGAGTTATTGGCTGCCGGTTCATGGCCTGGTTGAGTCTGAAACGAAGGCGATCTTGCGTGCGTTTTGCGAGGCCTTTGAGGACTGTTCCCTATGGAATGGCGCGAGTCTCGACTGGATAATGATCGGGACGCGTTCAGCTAAAGGGAAAGTGACTGCGGAGCATTTCTCCCGGCAGTGGCGAGATCCACGTGTGATCCCCGAGCTGCGGGCACTAGGACTCGAAGAACCCGAACAGCTTGGCGCTTTGTTTATGGCAGACGCCGAGGACCTAAGAGAGCTGACTCGCACAACGCAGCCTCTGACCGACGACCATCCGGGACGCCTGAGCGGAAAGGTCGTGGGGCCTCGTGCGACGCTTCCAGTTTACCGCGATTGGATTGATACCCGGGTGACCCGCGAACGGTTTTCGAAGAGCCCGATGATTAAGAAACGATGGCCTGCAGAGCTTCAGGAGTCGACGCTCAAATACTTCGAATGGCAGCGGGTTGCGGTCGACTTTCTTACCAATCAACTAGGCAGGCCCTCGGATATCGTGCCGACCCTGGACCGAGTACAACGAGAAACAGCCCTGGAGACGCTTCCTCTTTGGGTCTTGGGGAGCACGCTGGAACATCAAGACCAGAAGCGGAAAGCTCTTTTGGCGGGACAATCGGGAGCCGCTCTTGAGCGGCAAGATCGACTGTGGGCGATGGCTCAGGGTGACTACCGACTGGGCGCCGATATTCCCCAACGCCGTATTCAGACGTCGGTTGACTGGTATTTGAGGATCTATGCACTCTACCGGACGGGCGACTTTGCTTCCGCTCGAGAGGCGCTCGGGCGGACACCGCCGAAGCTGCGCAGCCCTGAGACAGAGCGCTATCTGAGAAAGGTACTGACGAGCCCGTGGAAACCCGGACGCTAGTTCGATGAAGTTTGGACTCTCCGATTCGATCTATCCCGCAGGCCTGAATGAGTTCGATTGTGGGTCGGCGTACTGGGACACTCTGTCGCCATGGAAGCCTTTGGCAGCAGGCTCTTGGACAAGGCCCCGGAAGGAGCAGGGTAGCCCCGTCGGGGCTGAGTTGTCAGAATGAAGAGGGTTCTATGGATAGCGCAGCCGAGCAATGACCTTTGGCGGGGCTCGGCCGGGTTCGGCGCGGTGTGTATAGAACTCGTTGAACTAAGCCGCCTGGCTCGC
>JBDNFB010000243.1:0-4514 GCA_041690055.1 Myxococcota bacterium
GCGCTTCCCGCGAGGCATGCCGAAAACGGCGTGCCTTCCCGCAGCCGTCTACATAAACCCGCCCAAAGAAACGATGGCGGAGCAAGGAGGTCTACAGTAAATACCGAAACGAGGTGTCTCAAAGTCGTTGGCAGGTTCCGTGGGGGTCGAGACCAGGTCGCTCCAGAACGAGTTCTCTAAGTGCTAGAAAGTAGTAGCGATCCAGCACGTCATTGCCGAGCGTTTCAGCTTTTCTCTCGACGAGTGAATCAAAGTCGATGTCCTTCTTGAGATCGAGATAGTACTGGCCGTTCTCCGCGTTGAAGCTGATGAACTGGCCACTCGCCGTCTTCAGGATCTCCTTCAAGACGGTCTCGACCATGGTCTTCAGGAACTCGGCATCCTTCTCTGGGAGCGGGAGGATCAGACACAGGTCATCGCGCAGCTCTTCGGCCGTAGCACCAAGCGGGGTAAATATGTCGCCGGTTGTCAGCCTGTGGACGGAGAGCGCATGAATGATTCGGAGAGCCACAGGCTTGTACTGAGGGCGCGTGAATGCCTGTTCGATTCGGCCGACGAGAACTTCACTCTTGTCGATCACCTCACGGATATCAGGTGTCGATCGAAAAGAAGGGTTCCCTTTCAGATTCTCCCAGTAGCTGTCGTACGCAATGACACCCGGCTCGTCAGCGGGGACTTCTACGTCGACAAGCTTACGAATCGCGACGCTCAGGGTCTTAAGAACCTCGCGCTTCTCAGCCACCGTGACACGTTCGAACGTCTCGAGATATGCGGGATGAACCGGAAAGAGCCGAACGAATTCATCCAAGCGCTCGTTCATCGTCCCGTAGAGCGGACTAAATTGTTCCAGATGCTCTCGAATCTGACCTTCCTGCGCTGGGCTCTTTTTCAGGAGCCGCTCCGCCACGACGAAGGCGACGTCTTCGCGCGCGATGCGCACCTGCTCGAAGCGGTCCTTCACCCGGCGGAGCGATTCCGCGACAAATTGAAAGCTCGGGCTGTCGAACAGGCTTTCCTGTACGCCTGACATGAATCGAAAACGCGTGCTCTTGCAGACCTCCCCAATTTCGCGCAGGAAGCCCAGGTCAAGCGCTAGTTCCTGGTCCTTCCTACTGCGCAGGTAATCAAGTAGTTCGTCGAGTACGAAGAGTAGCCCCTGATCGGGATGTACTTTCTCGAACTCGGCCATCATTTCATGGAACGCATCCTTATTATTCGACACCTTACCCGCGCTGGGGAAGGAAAAAGAAACGCCTAGCTCAGACAGCTGATCCTCGAGTTCGCCACAGACGATGTCACGCAGAGTCATCGTCGTGGAACCGATCTCATAGCGAAGGACTTTGAAACGGCCGGCGATCGCGTCGGCCGCGATGGCCACTGTGCTATTCGAGAGAAGCGGCGCCAGATCGCCACGTTCCGCCACAGCCGAGATGATCGCCATGAGGTGGGACTTACCAGTGCCGTAGTTGCCCACGACCATCAGGCCCTTGCTGTCGGCGGGCTTCTCAAATTGAAGCTGCGGGAATACCAGGTCGTTCAGCTGCTCGGCCATGCGGTCGGAGATGACAAAAGTCTCGACGAGATGTCTGGCTTCCGCTTCCGCATCCGCTTCGCGAAGCTGAATGACTGATTCGATCGGCTCGAATTGGATGAGATCGCCGTACCGCATTAATACTCCTGGCTAGGGCTAGCCTTCTGTTTGATAGCTCGAGTCTGTCGCGATACGCGGCTCTTCATCAAACATCACAAGAACTGCTTCGGGTTTCGCTTCCCGGCGGTATTCAGGGTGTGCTGGCTCCGCGTAGATTAGGTGGCTGTTCTCAACATGTCCGGGCCATGCAGCAATAATCGTGTGATTCCGCGAGACACGATAGAGAAGGCGAAGCGGGTCCTGCTGAAGATCCGCACCAAACAGTATCTCTAGATTGTCGAGAATAATTGTATTTGACGCGGATTCTCTAACGAGATCATCCATGATCCCGGAGGCCTTGCGGGCACGCTGCGGCTGCGTGAGCTCCAGAAGCCTTTCGCTCAGCGCCAGATTCACGTTGATTCGAGGCCACCCCTGCTCTTTTGAGATATCGAGGAGAGCTGCGGTCTTTCCCGAATTCGCGCGGCCAACGATCAGCACGAGTCGGTGGAATGCTGAGTCTACTTCGATCGCGGCTTCTGCGATCCGAGTGGCTGCGTCATCAGTCATCACCGGCCTCGCTTCCATGACCGGGCCGCACACATGAGGAGTAGATCGCTTCCTGAATTGATCCACACTCATCAACAACTATTCGACTGGTTTCGGGCAATCTGAGGTCCGATTAGCGTAAGCGGGACAAAAAGATCCTCACTCCGCCGCACAACGCGGCGCCAGCCGTGTTTCCCAAGTGTTTCCCCGAGAAATTTTAACCAAGCTGACTCTACGGCCAAAGGTTGTAAATGATTGAAAAATAAAGGATATTCGGTGAGCCCGCGGGGACTCGAACCCCGGACCGTGAGATTAAAAGTCTCCTGCTCTACCAACTGAGCTACGGGCCCAGCCGGTAAATACCATTCTGTCAGCCCTCCGTCGAGGCTCAGAGCCCTCTAAAAGCGAACTCAGCGCGCCGCACGCCCACAAAATCAATCAGAGCACGTCATTTTCGTTAAACTTTCGCCCCATGATTGATTTTCGCCTTTCATTCGCTTAGGTTGCCCAAATCAACAAACCCCCGGGAGCCTCAGACAATGCGCGAACTCGAAGCCCACACCTCAAACACCTTCAACACATGCGCCGAATCCTTCCAGACCGAACTCGCCCCCTTCACGGAAGCCGAAGTTTCGGACTTCTCTGATCCGGCAGGCCTGATCGATCTCGCTGAGTACGTGCATGCAGTCCCGCCGGCCACCGTCTCCCTAACGAATTCTCCCGGCTGTACCCCCGCTGGACCGACCCTTCGAAACGAGACGGACAATGACCTAAGAGGCAACCGAGACCTCCGAGCCCGACCCATGCGAACCGTCCGAGTAGACGCCTGGGCGGCGCCCGCGTCGGCCTCCTGGAGCCGCACACGAACGACCGTCCGGAAGGCCAGCAGTCAACGACTGCGCGCGACGTCACGCGTGTCCGGCGCACGATCCACAGACTGGGCCCTGCCCTTCTAAGACCCCATCTCCCCACCCGATCTCTACGTCTGATGCTCTTTCGCATGGTCCCCCCGACCCTCTCGCGAGAAGCTGAAGACAGAGGACTGCGTTAGAGCTGCCATTTTGACGCGAATCGGCGGCGCGCTGGGACTGACGGATCAATGAATGAATGCTGGACGATCAGACGGAGGGCGAAACCGCTCTGATCAATCCATTCATCCGGATGACCATCGCGCCGCCGCTAGTCCCCGCCGAATCCGGTCTAGTCCGGCTTAGTCAGGTCTAGCCAGGATTAGCCGAGCGCACTCGGCGAGCAGTCGAAGACGAGCCCGGAGTGATCACTCCCCGGGATATCAACCACCCGAAAGTTTTCGACCTCCATCCCCCGAACCATCGCGTGATCGATACGGAAGAGCCGTGGGCTTGTCGCGCTCGGCCCCCACGTCGGCGCAACCGAGCTCCCTTCCCTCTGCGCCGCGCGGAGAGCGCCATCCGTGAGGCTTCGCGCCATTCGACGATAGAGAGGCCAGCCGGGCGCAGCGTTGTAATCCCCGACGACGACGCGGGCGTCGCTCGGGTTCTCAGAGA
This sequence comes from Myxococcota bacterium, assembly GCA_041690055.1. Taxonomy (GTDB): domain Bacteria; phylum Myxococcota_A; class UBA9160; order UBA9160; family UBA4427; genus UBA4427. The sequence continues at coordinate 3,706 of JBDNFB010000243.1, forward strand.
AGAACCGCTCCATGCCCTGCACCTGCCGAAGCCGAACAAGCGCTGACGGAAACGGGCGGATCGAATGCGGAGCCTGAAAATGCACGTTCACGAAGTCGATAGCGCGCTCAAGACCTTCCCATTCTGAGGGTTCAAGCACGACCCGTCGAGCATCCCGATACGCGAGCGGAATGCGCTCGTATTTGGCGGGATGCCGGAGCGCGATGCCCATGCCTTGGTAGGTGTTGTCGGGTTCAAGGGTGCCAAAGGGCAGCTCGGTCGCGATCGCCTCGGCATTTTCGAATCCCATTTCCTGGGCCGCGAAAACGTCGACCTTATGCTCACGGATGAGTTCGACGAGGCCGTCCGGATCGGCCTTGCCCCACCACAAATTCCCTGAGAACACTCGAATCGACCGCGCCAACTTCTGAACCTCTCCTTCCTTACTTGCCTATCTGAGTGACTGCCCGGCACTCAAGCGGGACACCAAACGGTCGAGCGCCAACGATCGATTCCGCGTCGGACGAACTTGTTCCCTATCGACCGGATTCCCCCCGCCTTGAACGCCACCTGAGGCGACGGGAGGCGATAGAAGGCGAAGATAAGGGGATAGAGGCGTGAATAGGGGACGCTGGACGAATGCGGGCATGAAGCCGTTCCAGAACCGGCCCAGCTGAGCCCTGCCGCCACGCACGCTGGCGCGCCGGCCCTACACGGGCGAACGAGACCAAGACGGGCGAGCAGAGAACGAGCGGGACCCAATCGGGCGAAGAAGGGACTACAAGAGGTCCGAAGTTGCGTACTCAAGTCGCCTCCCCCACCGCCCCCGC
>JBDNFB010000244.1:0-23009 GCA_041690055.1 Myxococcota bacterium
CGCAGTCGAGGTGTTCGTGAGCGTGAAGCGCGGGACATTGAAATTGTTCTGGATGTCGCCGGGCTCAAGATCAAAAGTATAAGAAGGAATTGCGGCGGCTAGGCTCGGCAGCATCGCGATCGCGAGGACGTGCGATGCGAGGACGCTCAGGCCACGATTCAGGCCGCGAGAGGAAACCGAATTTTTGGTCGTCATGATTTTCGCCTTGTCTGTTCGATGTGATGGACATGATCTGTCTCGCCGAACAAAGTCATATTAATGCGAATCGCGTGCCATATCCCGTTTTGAACCGAGGCGGTTTTGGGTGGTTTGCCAAAGATTCGAAGAGACGGCGACTTGAGACAAGAGATGCGCCGGAGGTGCGTAGGCGGCGGCCGAATCGCTCCGCGTGCCGCAGTGACGAGGGTTGGCAAAATCGCCGCAAAATGGAAATATGTCACCTCCCAAAAGGAGAGGGCCGCATTTTTTTGCGGCCCTCTCTGTGAGTGCGCAGACTCATTCGGGCTGCACGCGGTCTAAGTCCCGTTTGGGATCTTTATGTGTTAGTCGTATGACGCGCCGACGTCTCCCCACTTGATATGGCGAGTCAGATACATCGCCGCAGCAAGCGCGAGGAAGAGTCCGATCGAACCGCTCACGATGGCGAAGTCCTGGTTTCGCAGCAGGATGAAGAGATAGCCGTAAAGCGCTACGAGAACCCCTGCCATCGCGATTGCCCGATTGCGCGCGCCCAGGATCGCGAGAGAGTAGGCGGTCACCAGAGCGCCTACGGCAATGGAAGCGATGGCGTAAGCGAGAGCGAATCCGAGATGTACGGCGAGAGACAGCTCGAGGAGATAGAATAAGCACATTGCTCCTCCCACGAAGAGATACTGAATGGAGTGAATGCGAATTCCCGCAACGACCTCGAAGAGCCAAAGCGTGCCGAAGGTGAGGCCCAGGAAGAGCAGCGCATATTTCGCGCTCCGCTCTGCCATCCGGCACTCGTCCACCATGATTGCGAGATCGACCCCGAAACAGGACCGCTGAATCGATTCACGAATGCGCTCCATATTGTTCCAGCGCTGGGGGTAGCTGCGTCCGAGGAAGGGGACTTCCCAGACGGCCGTGAATCCGGAGGTGGCGATCTCACGCGTCGTCGGTAGTCAGGCTCCCTGGAAGCTCGGATCGGGCCAATTTGAGTTCAGCTCGACGCGCGTGCTCTTCGCGAAGGGCGCCAATCGAAGGGCGCTGCTGCCCTGGAGAGCGAGGGTGAAGTCAAAGCGAGCGGCCCCGTTGGCCGCCTCCGCGATCGGGACATGAAAGCCGGAGCTTCCTTCCGGGGCGGGCGCGGGGCCGGTTCCGGGGAGGAACTCAAAGCGCTCGTCTCCCTAATTCATCTGGGCCGCGTTCTGAATGGCGCGCGCATCGCTGGCAGTGACGACGAGATGAGCCTGGTCCCAAAGGATTTTGCCCGGAACGGTAGAACTCGTCTGATTCTTCTCCTCTTCGGAGAGCACGACGAGGCCATCGAAGTCGGGCGCTTTGAACTCTTCTTGAAAGCGGAGTTCCGCGCGATAGACCGGGACCTCGAAAATGCCGCGGTAGCGCGACTCGCTCTTTAATTCGCCGCGGATATCGAGGGTCTCGGGCAAAAAGTGGGCGTATCGAATTTCGGAGAGGATCACGTCCTTGCTGAGTCGCTTCTCAACCCAGCTGTGCTCACAAGGAACGACGAGCCGCGGTCCCTCGATAATCTGAGACTCGCCCCAGCTGCGATCGATTCCCTGAATCGCGTTCTGCTGTTCGGCCTGCCGTTCAGGAATGACGTCACGGACCATCATCATCGGGATTTGCAGCAGGAGGATGAGGAAGCCGGTCAGAAGGAGCCGCAAGAGCTGAGAACTGGGGAGGCTGGGTAGTGGAGGCAGAGAGGGAGGACGAGAGAGGGGGGCGGCGTCCAGGGGAGAATCGGAGTTCGATTCGGAATCAGAAGTCATACAGGGCCTCAGCTTGAGCCACATAGGGCGGGCTCGTCAGGTGAGTCCTAAATGACCCCGCCTCAGATGGGCACGTTCATTCGCATCCGGGTTCGCGCCCTCATTTGCACCCTCAGTCGGCCTCCCCTTGGCGCTGAGCGGGGTGACGCATATTTGTGAGCGCGCCTTGGGAAGGGCTAGCCGCACGCGTGACGTCGGCAAGGGCCGGAGGCGGGAAACGGGGCGCATCGCGGCGGCTAAAGGGGCTCGAAAAATTAGCAGGAAGGCGGCTCTCTCGACGCATTCCTAGTTTACACTCTCCTGGCAGAGACAAGTAAACCCCTACAAAGGAAGAGCGTATGTTTGATTTGAAGATTTCGGGTGGCACGATTGTGGACGGAACAGGCGGCGCTCGCTTTGAAGGGGAGATCGCCATCAAGGACGGGAAGATCGCGGCGATTGCGCCCTCCGTCCCAGGTGATGCGAAGAAAACGATCGACGCCACGGGTCGGATTGTGACGCCCGGCTTCGTCGATGTACATACCCACTACGATGGCCAGGTGACTTGGGACGATACGCTCGAGCCTTCCTCGGGCCACGGTGTCACCACTGTTGTTATGGGGAACTGCGGCGTCGGCTTTGCTCCGGTTAAGCCGGGCCAGGAAGATTGGCTGATCCAGTTGATGGAAGGTGTGGAAGATATTCCCGGAACGGCGCTGGCCGAAGGCATGACTTGGGGATGGGAGACCTTCCCCGAATATCTCGACACCCTTGATAAGCGAAAGACTTCTGTTGATTTCGGAACGCAGATCGCGCATGGCGCTCTGCGCGCCTACGTGATGGGCGAGCGCGGCGCGAAGAATGATCCTGCTAATCCGGAAGATATCGCGACGATGCGCAAGATGGTGTGCGAGGCGATTGAAGCGGGCGCGCTTGGCGTGAGCACGAGCCGCGTTCTGGGGCATCGCGCAATGGACGGTGAACCCGTTCCCGGGACCTTCGCCGCTGAAGATGAACTCTACGGACTGGGGTACGCGCTGAAAGATGCGGGAGCCGGTATTTTTGAACTCGCTCCGGCGGGCGCGGATGGGCAGGACCTGGTCAACGCCAAGCGCGAAGTCGAGTGGATGAAGAAGCTCTCTGCCGAAATCGAGCGGCCGATTACGTTCGCCATGGTCCAGAACGAGACGGAGCCGAATCTTTGGCGTGAGCTCATGAACGAATCCATCGCCGCGGCTGACGAGGGCGCGCAGCTCTATCCGCAGATCGCGGCTCGACCGTTCGGGCTGATGATCGGCATGCAGACCTATCATGCTTTTGCGAAGCGCCCGACCTGGGAGCGCCTACAGGAGGAGACGGCTTCGCTCGCGGAACTGGCGGCGGAGATGCGCAAGCCTGAGAACAAGAAGGCGATTCTTGCGGAAGAGGATCGAGCGCCGGACGAGACGAATCTCTTCGAGGGCATGACGGATATGGTCCGGATGATGATGCACAAGCTGTACGTCATCGGAGATCCGCCGAACTACGAGCCGGAAGAAGATCGCAATGTGGTCTCGATCGCGGCGGCCGAGTCCGTCGATCCGCTTGATAAGCTCTACGATCTTTTTGCGGAAGGCGATGGCACGGGGATGCTGATGATGCCGATCTTCAACTATGTCGACGGCAACCATGACGTGATTCGGGAGATGCTCATGAATCCGTATTGCGTTTCCGGTCTTTCCGATGGCGGCGCGCATTGTGGCATGATCTGCGACGCGTCGATTCCGACCTTCATGCTGACGCATTGGGCGCGGGACCGAAGTCGCGGCGAAAAGTTCGAGCTGGAATGGGTCGTGAAGAAGCAGTCGAAGGATACGGCTGATCTCTTCGGTCTCGGGGATCGCGGCACGCTGGAAGTGGGCAAGAAGGCCGACCTCAACGTGATCGACTTCGACAACTTGAAGCTTCGTTCGATCAAGATGGCGCATGATCTTCCGGCCGGTGGCCGACGCCTACTGCAAGCGGCCGAGGGGTACGATTACACGATTGTTTCCGGCGAAGTCACGCGTGAGAACGGTGCCGACACGGGTGCACGACCGGGTCGACTGATTCGCGGAGCACGCTGAGACGGGAACATCTGTCTACCTGACTAGCTCTTCACCTCTTCACCTCTTGGAGAAGTCGACGGACTTGAGGATTCACCTGACGACTCACCCGAGGAGCGGAGACGAGATGGACGCTTTGGAGACGACGCCAGAGATCGGTCGAGATACGACGTTCGGGACCTATCGTCTCGCCGGGCTGCCTTGGGTGGACTTCGAGGAGTTTCACCGCGAGGAGTTGCCTACGCGGATCGAGGCCGGCGGGAACGCACGCGTGGCCTGGGATGTGGCCGGGAAGGCGCCGATCGCGATCGGTTTGCCGGATGGCCGAAGCTATAGCTACCGGGCCAGTAAGCACGGTGGCGAGTGGCGCATCGAGGTCGAGGCGGGCGTTGCGTCGGATGCGCGCACGGTTCTTGAGATTATCGATCACGAATCTTGGCTCGACTATCTCTACGAATATCGCACGCGCTTCGGACTTCTCTATTCAGGCGCGGTTCGGTTCGTGCGCGGCGATTTCGATACGTGGGACGATTGGGAACCGGCGATTCGGTGTCTTTACTCGGGGCGACCGATCTATAATCCGGCCGCGATCGAATGGGTAGATCGCCGAGGCGCACCTCTTGACCTGCACCAGTCCTTCGGAGTAGATGACGATCCAGAGGACATGTCGCATTTCCTGCGGCTGACGGGCTTTCTACTCGTCAAGCGGGCGTATGATGCGGCGCATATTCGGGAGCTCGGCGGGGCGCTTGACCGCGTGGCGGAAGAAGCGGTCGAAGGTGAACTCAGTTCATGGTGGGCGTCGGACACGAAGGGCGAACGCTTTCCGTATAGGCTCACGTATCTGTCGGATCGGGCGAAGGTCTTCGCGGATCTCTACGCTCACCCTCGCACGCGGGAGTTGGTTGCACTCTCACGCGAGGAGGTCGTGCCGGTACCGGACCGGATTGAGGGAATTCTCGCAGTTGTCAAGAAGGCGGGGATGGATGACGAAGCGAGTGGCTTCGCGAATCTCGGTTACCACACAGATTGTGGCTTCGGGGCATGCCATACGACGTGTCCCTGTGTGCTTGTCGGGATTCAGGTCGATGCTGCGGGGCCAATTAGCTCACAGCTTCATATGATGGCGGGAAGTTGGGGCAAGGCCTATCACAATGTGCCGAGCCAGATTACGCCCGAACGGTATCCTCTTGTCGCGATCGAGGCGGAGCCCGGAGATGCCACCGTACATTTCGGTTGCGGCCTTCACGCGGGGCCACCTCCGACGGGCGCGGCGCGGCGACGAACTCTCTATCTACAGCACTACCATCCGCGCGCTCAGGAACTCATCGGTCCGTATCAGGGGTACAACCAGATCATGCCCGGCTACGGGGAAGGTGATATTCCGAACATCGACGAGATGCGCGAGAAAGTCGAAGCCTAATACGGTCGTGATCCGCCAGTCTGGCCGCGGGTCGGTCTGCGGATTTAGCCGCGAAAGAGTCCGCCCGGCCGTGCACCGGTATCCTTGCCATCGCGACTCGTGACCTGGCCTGCGACGATCGTCGCCCGGTAGCCATCCGCCGCCTGGAGCAGCCGCGGCGCGCCGGTTGGAAGATCGTGCACGACTCGCGGTGAATGGAGCTTGAGGTTTTTCAGATCAATCACATTCAGATCGGCTCGAAGGCCCTTGCGGACGACGCCGCGATCGCCAAATCCATGCAGCTCCGCGGGGTCCTGTGTGAGCATACGGACGGCAGTTTCGACGGGCAGCTTTGCCCCCCGCGTCCGGTCGCGCACCCAATGCTGCAGCATATAGGTCGGATAACTCGCGTCGCAGATCACGCTGACATGGGCGCCGCCATCGCCCCCACCGATGAGCGTGCTGGGCCGGCTCATCATCTCGTGCACGGCCTCAAGGTTGCCGTCGGCGTAGTTGCCCATAAAGACGTTCAGGAAGCCCGGCCCGCTGGAGTGTTCCGCGGCGTCGCAGAGGGCGTCATATACACCCTCGATCGGTGTGAGGCCTTTCGCTTCGATCTTGCGGCCGAGACTAGCCGCGGGATCGGGCTCAGCGAGCGACTCCGTCGTCGGCATATACGTGCTGCCCAAGCTATTTAAGACGATATCGACTGCATGCTGAAACATCGGTGTCGCAACGGGCTCGTCGAGAATCCGCGCGCGGCGAGCGGGGTCGCGGAGGGCGGCTACGCGTTCGGCGAGAGGAAGCTCCGCGATCTCCAGGAAGCTCGGCCGATCCACGAAGGGATGAAATGTTTCCCAACTGAGCATCAGACCGCCGGGGCGATTGATCGTCATCGGCCGGAGTCGCGCGCCTGCCGCGTTGGCTTCGTCGGCCAGATCGTAGAGCTCGCGCCAAAGGTCGGGTTGTACATTGTTTTGAGAGATCGTGAATAACACAGTGCAGCCGGTGTCTAGACTGAGTGCGCGGTAGAAGGCGAGTTCTCGGCGGAAGCCATCGGGGTCTTCACCCATGAGGCCCGCTGGGACGACCTGAAAGACGGAACGTCCCTTTTTGACGCAGGCCTTCATGATGGTGCTCACTTCGCGGGACTCGGCGAAGGTTCCCGGGACGGCTTCACCCGACGTCGAGGTGTGAATCGTGATGCGGTTACTCGAAAAGGCGATTGCGCCCGCTTCGATGGCTTCCTGCGCGAGTCGCGCCATTTCAGCGATTTGAGCATCCGTGGCCGCGCCGTTCACGTCGCCGTCAGGCCCGATCGCGTAAGTGCGGAGTGCGCCATGGGGAAGCTGGGCGGCGACATCCACCGCGCGGGGCTTGGACTCAAGCGCATCAAGGTATTCAGGGAAGGTCTCCCAGGCCCACTGGATGCCCTCATGCAGGGCGGCGCCGGGAATGTCTTCGACGCCTTCCATCAAATCGATGAGCACTTCTTTCTGGTCCGGTCGCACGGGCGCAAAGCCGACGCCGCAATTGCCCATCACCACGGTGGAGACGCCGTGATCACATGAGGGGGCGAGGCGGTCATCCCACGTGGCCTGGCCATCGTAATGCGTATGCGGGTCGATGAAGCCGGGTGTGACGAGCAGACCTTCGGCGTCGATGACTTCCGCGGCCTGCGACGGATCGCATTCTCCAGCCTTCGTCACCGCTTCGATCTTTCCGTTTCGGATGGAGATGTCGGCCTTTCTGCAAGGCGCGCCTGTCCCGTCTACAAGTTCGGCATTCCTGATCAGGATTTGCGAATCCATTATGTGGTTCTCCAGGGTTGGCTTTGGCCGTCGTGTCGCTTCGCGATTGGCTTGGCTTGGCTTGGCCGATGAAGCGACCTGAAAACGATAGCGAGACTGGAGCGCGACAGAAGGCCTCCTTTTCTTGAAAAATGCTTTGCCCGTGTGTCGCGACTGGCATAGTGACCCGAGCCGGGACCGGTCAAGCGACTGCTCATGCAGCCAGATTTGATTCTGCTGGCGGAGGCAAACTTCGGCGTCAAATTTCCGATGGTGGCGCTCTTGGTGCTTTCGTATTTCACAGTGGCCTATGTCTTCGAATCGGCGACTCGGTGATCGCCTCACGCTGGTTGTTGCGGCGGTCCACCTCTGCGTGAATTTGGCGGGTATGCCGCTTTGGCTGAGTGTTGATTTCGGCGTGCGCTATCTGATCTTTAGCGCCCTCCTAGGCTTCGGCTTCGGCTTCGGTTTCGGTTTCGGTTTCGGCGCAGGGCCCTACATCATTCGCGCATTGGTCGGGCGTCTGGCGAACGACTATAAATCGCGCACGGGGGCATCCGTCCGAGGCACCGTATTTTCGATCACCACACTCTTCGACAAGCTCGGGGCGGGCGTCGCGTCGGGAGGCGTCTTGACGCTGGTGGCAGCGATGGGATTCGAACCCTCGGGCGAGGTCGGGGCAGACGGCATCCGAGCATTGATCCAATCCGGGATCGGCGCGCCGATCCCGGATTCGGATGGGTAGGGATCTGTCTCTTTCTCTACGGCCGGTTCGGGGTTGCACCAAGTGCTGAGATCTGATTGTTGAGCGCTGAGTCCTGAGAACTGAACCCATAGAACTGAACCCATAGAACTGGGAGTTAGGTTCTGGGGACAGAGCCCCGCCAAGGCCCGCTATGCTGTGTGTCATTCCTTGCCCGATTCGGCGGCAGCGGACGAGACAGAATTACAGGAGTCCTTACATGCGCCCGTTTGATGGCCACCGCTCGGCGCGGCCTATTCGATCTACGCTTTCTTGCACACTTCGGCAGACGACTTTTGACACGGGTGCTTCTCTTGCGCCTCTTGCTTCTCTTACTTCGTGGATGCTCTCGTTGGGAGCTCTCTTCCTGATGCTTTCGGGCTGTGCGCTTCTTCCGGGTGGCGTGGCGATGGATCCGGCGGGACCAGCGGACGTGGTGTTTCAGGGCGGGACGATTTACACGGTCGACGCGAAAAACGCGGGCGCGAGCGCAGTGGCGGTGCGGGGCGAGACGATCGTGGCGGTGGGCGACCGAGATGAGATGAAGGGGTTGATCGGAGACTCGACTCGGATTGTCGAGTTAGGCGAGGGTGCGCTCACGCCGGGCTTTATTGATGCCCATGGCCATCTTACTATGGTGATGGTGATGCTCGACCTGCTCAACGCGTCGTCGCCGCCGGTCGGGCCGATGGACTCAGTGGAAGAGATCGTAGCCGCAATCAAGGCGCGGATCGCGGAACAAGAGATTCCGCCGGGAGAGATGGTCTCGGGCTACGGTTACGACGACTCACTGCTCGCGGAAGGGCGACATCCGACGCGCGCCGACCTCGACCGTGCTTCGACGGAGCATCCAATCATGCTGATGCATGTCTCGGGTCATCTGGCGACCGCGAATTCGATGGCCCTTGAGGCAGTCGGGATCAATGCGGGGAGCGAGGACCCGCCGGGCGGCGTGATTCGTCGCCGACCGGGATCGCGCGAACCCAATGGAGTGCTGGAAGAAACCGCAGCGTCCGTGGCGCTTGAAAAAGGCCTAGGCGCCGACGGTGGCTTCTCTTCTCCGCAGGCCTTCGTGAGCGCGCTCAATCGAGCGATCGACTATCACGCCAGTTTCGGCATCACGACGATTCAGGACGGGGCTTCGAATCCGCAGACCGTCGCCGGGCTTCGAGGCGTGGCGGCGATGCAGCCGCTCGCGGTCGACGTAGCCGCCTATCTGGTCGGCAACGTGATGAAGGATGAGGACTCGCCCGAGGCTTTCGGTTACTCGCGGACCTACACGGGTGGTTTTCGCGTGGCCGGAGTGAAATTCGTATTGGACGGATCGCCGCAGGGACGAACGGCCTGGATGTCCGAGCCCTATGACGAGGGACCGCCCGGGCATGGCAATGATTACGTGGCCTATCCGATTATTGAACCGGGTCATTATCTGAAGCAATCGGCCCGCCTACTGCAGGCCGGAATCCCGATCATCGTGCATTCCAATGGCGACGCCGCGATCGACCTGATGATTCAGAGTGTGGATGAAGGGCTCGGCGGGGCAGAGAAGGACCATCGTTCAGTCACGATCCATAGTCAGTTGACGCGAATGGACCAGCTCGACTCGATGGCGCGTCTCGGCATCATCCCTTCCTTCTTTTCGGCGCATTCCTTTTTCTGGGGAGACTGGCATAGGCGGAGTTTCGGCGACGCGCGCGCGATGTCGATCAGCCCGACGGGTTCAGCTCTCAAGCGCGGCATTCCCTTTACTCTGCATAACGATGCGCCGATCGTGCCGCCGCATATGCTGCGGCTGATCGAGATCACCGTCGGTCGCCGCACGCGCGACGGCGTTGTACTGGGCGAGGATGAGCGGATCTCGTTCGAGGAGGCGCTTCGGGCTGTGACTCTGGACGCAGCCTACAGCTATTTCGAAGAGGATCGGAAGGGCTCGATTTCGGTGGGAAAGCAGGCGGACCTGGTCGTTCTCGGTGCGGATCCGCAGAAAGTCCCCGTCGGCGAGATCAGCGAAATTGAGATCATAGAGACCCTCGCTCGAGGCAAGACCGTGTACTCCTCGACGGAAGCACGCTGAGACGCACGTTGGACGCACGTTGAGAGGGCCCGTTGAGAGGCAACTTGAGAGGTGCGCTAGGCGGCCATGCCGCCGTTGACTGAGATGGTCTCGCCGGTGATATAACTGGCTCCGTCGGAGAGCAGGAAGCCGACCACGGAGGCGACTTCTTCGGGCTTGCCCACCCGCTGCATAGGAATCATCGCCTTGAGGCCGTCCGTTGGGAGATCCTCGATCATCTCAGTCTCGATCAGGCCGGGGGCGACGCAGTTGACGGTGATCTTGCGCTTGGCGAGTTCGAGAGAGAGCGCACGGGTCGCGCCGATTAGGCCGGCTTTGCTGGCGCTGTAGTTGACCTGGCCGCGATTACCGACGAGTCCTGCGATGGAAGAGAGGACGACGATGCGCCCGCCTTTTTTGGCGCGGATCATCGGCATGCTGAGCGGGAAGAGCACGTTGTAGAAGCCACCGAGATTGGTTTGCACCACGCGGTCCCAGGCTTCTCCGGTCATCCCCGGGAAGGGCGCATCCGCGGTAATTCCCGCATTGCAGACGACGCCGTAGAACGCGCCGTCGTCTTTGACTGTGGCCTCAAGGGTCTCGCGGGTGGCCTCGCGGTCGGCGATGTCCAGGGCGATCGCGCGGGCCTGGCCGCCGTCCCGCTCGATTTCGGCGACGACTTCTTTAGCCGCGTCGGCGCGACTCTGATAGGTGAGAGTGACGTCAAATCCTGCTCCGCCGCATTCAAGGGCGATGGCGCGACCGATGCCTCGGCTGCCTCCCGTGACGAGCACTCTCCGACTCATTGTGTTTCTCCTTGATGGGGCAGAGGGCGCGGCGCCCAGAGCATGGCGGGGTGATGGAACGGCTGACGCCAAGATGCTACCGATCCGGACGGGCGCGCGCCGCGTTCCTTGCTTGCGAAACCGGGAGGCTGATGATGACTTCGAGACCACTCCGTGTAGGTGTCTTTCTAGCGCCTTTCCATCCGGCCGACGAAGGGCCGACTGAGCAGATCCATCGCGACCTTGAGCTCGTCCAGCATCTGGATCGGCTGGGCTACGACGAAGCATGGATAGGAGAGCATCATTCCGGCGGCTTCGAGATCATTGCCTCGCCCGAACTCTTCATCGCCCATGCCGCTGCGATCACCCAACGCATCCGCCTCGGCACGGGCGTCGTCTCGTTGCCCTATCACAACCCGCTCATGACCGCGGATCGCATCATGCAGCTCGATCATCAAACCCGCGGTCGAGTGATGCTGGGTTGCGGCCCGGGGCAGCTCGTTACCGACGCCTTCATGATGGGCATCGAGCCCTCGGAGCAGCGCCGCATGATGCTCGAAGCGCTCGAGGTCATCGTGCCGCTCCTGCGCGGCGAAACCGTCACGCGGAAGACGGACTGGTTCGATCTGCAAGAAGCGCAGGTTCAGATTCCGCCCGTCCAGTGGCCACATCCTGAGATTGCGGTGGCGTCCGCGATCTCGCCCTCGGGAGCACGCGCCGCGGGGCAGCACGGTCTCGGTTTGCTCTCTCTCGCGGCCAGCGGGCCCGAAGGATATGAGCAGCTTCCTAAGCATTGGCAAGTCTGCGAAGAGAAGGCCGCGGAGCATGGGGCGCAGGTGGATCGCTCGCAGTGGAGGTGTGTCGTGCCTATGCATATTTCGGAGACGCGTGAGCAGGCCCGGCGGGATATGGAGCATGGGACGCTGCGCCTGGCGCGCTACATGGAAGCACTCGGGGGCGTGACGCCGCCCTATGCGACTTCGACGGAGAGAATGCTGGAGGAGTGGACCGGTCCGGGACTGCCGGTGTTCGGGAAGCTTACGCTTGGGACGCCGGACGATGCGGTGGCCGTGATTGAGTCATTGATCGAGAAGTCAGGCGGTTTCGGAACGATTCTTCTTCTTGGGCATAACTGCGCGAACCCGGAAGCAACGCGGAAGAGCTACGAGCTGATCGCGCGAAGCGTTCTGCCGAAGGTCAACGGGGCCAACCAGAATCGGGAGCGCAGTATGAACTGGGCGACGCGTAACGCGCAGACCTTCATGCCGGCGCTTGTGGGCGGAATTCAGAAGGCGATTGCAGAACACGAACAAGAACGCGCTGAACGCGGCGGCGAAGGCACGCAATGGGTCGCCGAGGCGCCAAGCCAGTCGAGCGAGTAGAACGATCGAGGGAGTAGAACGATGACAATGGATCTTTCGGCGCGAGGCGTTTGGTTTTATCCCGACGGGCTCACGAGTGATGGCGTAGTTGATTTTGCGAAGCGCATAGAAGAGATGGGCTATTCGGCGCTTTGGCTGCCCGAGGCGGGGGGGCGCGATCCCTTCGTGTTGGCGGCGCGACTGCTCGATCACACGGATCGGCTCATCGTTGCGACGGGGATCGCGAATGTCTACGCGCGCGACCCGATGGCCATGAAGGCTGCGCAGTACACGCTGGCGGAGCAGTCCGGTGGCCGTTTCCTGCTCGGGTTGGGCATCTCGCATCAGCTCCTGGTCGAAGATATTCGAGGGCATCATTACGGGAAGCCGCTGGCTTCTATGCGGGCGTACCTGGACCGATTCGACGCAGCGACCTACGGCGCGGTTCAGCCCGAAGAAGAGCCGCTCACGGTTCTGGCTGCGCTTGGGCCGAAGATGCTGGAACTGGCCGGCGAGCGAACGGCCGGCGCGCATCCCTATATGGTGACGCCGGAGCATACGCGCGGTGCGCGCAAAATCTTGGGACCGGACCGGCTGATCTGCACCGAACAGAAGGTGCTCTTCGAGACTGATCGAACTCGGGCATTCGAGATTGCCCGCTCGGCGCAGGCCATTTCGATGGGACTCATGCTGCCCAATTATCAGAACAGTTTGCTCCGGCTTGGTTTTTCGCCGAGCGATTTCGAGGGCGGTGTGAGTGACCGTGTGATCGAAGCTTTGGTGGCGATGGGGGATGCTGAAGCAATGAGCGCGCGGATTGATGAGCAGTATGCAGCGGGGGCCACGCATGTCTGCGTGCATCCCTTTCATCCGGAAGGACTGAGCGAGCCGCATTGGCCGACACTCGAGGCGCTTGCCCCCGCATAAGGTTGTGCGGAGGGAGTTGGGCGATTCAGGCGAGTGCGCGCGTGGCCTCGACATCTTGGACGTAGCGGCGGGAAGCGATGTAGTGGGCGAGGGCGCCGAGCCACTGCACGCAAGCCGTGGCCATCAGGGCGTAGCGCATGGATTCACTCCCGTGCTCGTGTGCAAAATAAGAGCTCAATACGCCCACGAAAGCGGGTCCAATGCCGAGCCCGACCAGGCTCACGAATAGGATCAAAACGGAGTAGGCCGTCGCGCGGACCGAAGGCGGAATGACTGCGGTGAGGGCTGCATTCCCGGTGCCGAGCCACATCGTTCCCAAAAAAGACATGGCGGCGCAAAATGGAAGAGCAGTGCGCAGGTCTTCCGCCGCCAGGAATGCGAGACCGAAGGGCACGGCGAGCGCGGAAGCGACTGCGGGGATCCGCAGATGCCAGGCAAGGTTTCGTTTGCCGAGATAGTCTGCGAGAAATCCCGATGCGAGGACGCCGCAAAACGTCGGGAGCGCCTGGGCGAAGGCCAGTGTTGTGCCGGCTTCACTGATTTCAAGGCCGTAGAGGCGCTCCATTGCGATAGGCAAGAAGAATAGGAAGCCGTAATTAGTGAAGCTGTTGAAGGTCGCCGCCGTTGTCAGGTACCAGAACGAGGGCATGCCAAGAAAGCGCGCGAGCCCTTCGCGGAGCGGTAGGGCTTTGTCGGCGTCCTTTATGCCATTGATTCCGCCGCGTGCAGGCTCGTCGACCGTGAAGTAGAGAAGCGCCGCGACCAGGATTCCGGGCGCACCAAAGATCAGGAAAGTCGCGCGCCAGCCCCATTCCTCAACAAGGAAACCGCCTAATAGAAGCGCAAGGAAGGATCCCGTATTTCCTCCTGCGCCTGTGATGGCGAGAGCGGTCGCTCTTTTGTTGAGTGGGAAATAGTCGGCAAGCAGAGACTGGACCGGCCCCGAGCCCACGGCTTCGCCCACGCCCACGCCGATGCGCGCAGCAAAGACCTGCCCATAACCGCGAGCGAGCCCCGTCGCGGCGGTGAGTGCGCTCCAAGCGACAAGCCCTGCGGCAATGAGGTTGCGGCGATTGGTCCGGTCAGCGAAGGAGGCGATCGGAATGCCGACGGTGGCATGCATGACGACGAAAGCGAATCCGGTCAAGAGGCCGAGATCTGTATCGCTGAGTCCGAATTCGCCCTGGATAGAACTCGCCGTGATCGCGAGCACCTGTCGGTCCATCACGTTCAGCGCCGTCAGCATGAAGCAAATGCTCAGCGCATAATGCGGATGGGTCCCTTGGGACTGGGGCACGCTTGGTGTACTGGCAGTGGGACTGACCATGGGGTCGTGCGAGGAAGGCATGCAGAAAGCTTAGGCCGGTCTCTCGCGAATGCCGACCGCGTTGTATGCTCTTCGGTTCTTGATGTAGAGGAAGGCGCGCAATGGCTAGGTCGATCCCGGATGCACCCCAATTCGTCGATGCGCGTCGGCTCAAGCCGCTCTGGATGCGCGCGATCAATGGCGTAGGCCGCCGGCTGGCTGCCCAACATTCACGCTTCGATAAGACGGATGTGTGGGCGAAGGCGGCTGAGAAAGCGACTCGCAAAACGCCGCGCGCGCCCGCGACTGGATGTTCGGCAGTCCCCGGCCCCTCGCCGCAGGTGCGCGAGGCCCTCGAGCAGCTCACGCGGGCGGTGGACGGCGAAGGGGAGCTGAACTGGATTGGCCGGATCGCGGCGCTCGACGATACGCTGCGGATGGCAGCCACGGGGCTCGGCGCCGAGGCGATGCACGCGAGCAATTCGGCGATCGCGGAGACACCGATCCAGGACCCTATCTTTATTCTCGGGCTCCCTCGAACTGGGACGACCGCGCTTCATCATCTTCTGGCGGCAGATCCAGCCAATCGCACGATTCCCTACTGGGAAAGCTTCGATCCTGTTCCGCCCGCGTCGAGTGCCGAGGATCGCCGTTCCGAAAAGTTGGAGAAGATGCTGAAGCAGCTCGATTCGCTCGTACCCGAGGTGCAAGCGATTCATCCCATGACGGCGGATCTGCCCGAGGAATGCGTTGCGCTCTTCATGAATATTTTCCGTACGCTGCAATTCGATATTCAGTACAAGATTCCGAGCTATGTCGATTGGCTCTTGGATCAAGACGCGCGTCTTGCCTACGCGGACTATCGCCGGCAATTGCAACTGATCGCCTACACGCACCCGCTCGGCGAGCGATTCCTCCAGAAGGATCCCACCCATCTCCTCCACCAGGACGCGATCCTTGATCTCTTCCCCGACGCCAGGTTCATTTTTATTCATAGAGAGCCCGAGCGATCCATCAGCTCGATCTGCAGTCTCTATGCTTATACGCGCGCCATCTTTGTGGATCAGGTCGACCCGTATTCAGTTGGGCAGGAAATCATGGGGGGCTACTGGGCCGAGGCGCTCGACGGCGCATTCGAGGCCCATCGCGGGCGTCTCGCGCCGGAGCGGGTGATCGATATTCGCCAACCCGATCTCGTCGCCGATCCACTCGGCGTGGCGGAGCAGATCTACGGTGCGTTCTCGCTCGATTGGAATGCCGGGGTGAGGTCTGGCATGACGGATCACGTGCGGGCCCAGGCCTCGGCACCAAGGGCGCGCCACGAACACTCGCTGGAAGGCTTCGGGCTTCGGCCGGAAGCCGTTCGGGAACGCTTCAAAGCCTATTGCGAACGCTTCGGAGTCTAGGCCCCCCCTGTGGACTAGGGCCCCAGCGATCTAAAGACTCGCCTCATCCTCAGCGACCGCCGCGGACTTTTTGATCTTCGCCACTTCGCGACTTCCGCGACCAAAGACCAGCGCCCCGTCATCGATCGGCGCGTTGCGAATCATCTTCTTGTCGAGATGATAGTTCTGCGTGTTCATCCAGGGTTCGCGGTCGCCCTGCTTTGGGAAAAGATGCATCACGCGTGTCATGTAGTTCGGCGTAAAGTCATCGATCCACGGCCGGGCCTCCATCTTCTCTTCGTCTTCGCGCAGCTGCGGCGTGACGGCGATGGCGCCGATCTTGTCCATATGGTTGAGCAGCCGACAGACGTACTCTGAAGTGAGGTCGGCGCGCAGCGTCCAGGAGGCGTTGATATAGCCAAAGGTTTGGACGAGGTTCGGCACGCCGCTGTAGAGCATGCCTTTGTAGGTAAAGGTATCCGCGAAATCGATCGGCCTGCCGTCCTTCGTGAACTGCACGCCGCCGAGGACATTGAGATTGATGCCGGTGGCGGTGACGATGATGTCCGCTTCGACTGTTTCGCCGGACTCGAGCTGGATGCCTGACTCGGTGAAGGTGTCGATCTGATCCGTGATCACGGAGGCTTGACCGCTGCGGATGGCTTCGAAGAGATCTCCGTCGGGCACGAGGCAGAGGCGCTCGCCCCAAGGGTTGTAGCGGGGCGTGAAATGCTTATCGACGTCGTAGTCCGGCCCAAGCTCCTCGCGCACCATGCCGATCAAGCGTTCTTTTATCTCGGCGGGATTCGTACGCGTACGGCCGTACATAAAGCGCTGCAACTGAACGTTCTTGAAACGCGTCAGGCCGTAGGCCCAGGAAGCGGGCATGATCTTGCGCAGAAAGTTCGCGATGCGGTCCTGTGCCGGGCGCGACACGACGTAAGTGGGCGATCGCTGGACCATCGTAATGTGGGCCGCCTTGTCCGCCATGGCCGGGATGAGGGTCATGGCGGTCGCGCCGCTGCCGATGACAGCGACACGTTTGCCCGTGTAGTCGAGATCTTCGGGCCAATGCTGGGGGTGAATCACGGGGCCGGTAAAACGGTCGCGTCCTTCGAACTCGGGGGTATGGCCGCTCGCGTAATCGTAGTAGCCGGCGCACATGAAAAGAAAACGACAGGTGAGCTGGATGCGTTCGGCGGGCTCAAAGGCGTCGACCTCAAGCGTCCAGCGGGCGTCCTCTGAAGACCACGAAGCGGCGCGCAATACATGCTGGTAGCGAATCTCTTTCGCGACATCATTCTCGTGGGCCGTTTCGTTGACATAGGCGCGAATCGAAGGGCCATCAGCAATCGCATTCTTGTTTTTCCACGGCTTGAAGCGGTAGCCGAGGGTATGCATATCGCTGTCCGAGCGAATACCCGGGTACCGAAAGAGATCCCATGTGCCGCCCATGGCGCGGCGGCTCTCAAGCAGGGCAAAGCTCTTGTCGGGGCAGTGTTCTTTAAGGTGGCAGGCCGCACCGATTCCGGAGAGGCCTGCGCCGATGATCATGACGTCCACGTCTACCGTTTTCGCAGCGCTAGAAATGCCCTGCGAAGACGTCTGATGATCGGCGGTCGAAGTGCTTGCTTGGCTCAAGGCGAGGCTCCGTAAATGGCTTGCGAGATGAGGGCGCGAGGGCTGGCGGGACACCGGACGTTAACTGAAAAGCGTTCTTTCTCGGTAGGGCCGCGAGTCATGCGCATGACGCAGGGCATGTGCAGAAAGGAGCCCTATGAGGCTTACCGCCTCCCTCAAGGGGGCGGTTCCAGACGCCGTGACTGCGGGTCGAGAGGAGAAGGTGAGTGGAAGATGAGCAGAAGATTCCGGGCCGCCGATAGACCGGTTTCGGCTATGATTTCGGCGCCCCTTTCGGAGAGTGCAATGGTTGCGACCACCCAAACAATTGAGCTGAATCCGGATCTACGGATGAAGCAGGCCACCACTTACGAAGAGTGGAAGACCGCCGCACTTGCCGAGGATGAGCGCACCGGAGCCGGTAAATGGCGGCGCACCGAGAAGAGTCGCCGCTACGATTATGAAGCCATCCGCGATCGGCTCGAAGAACTTCGCGAGGTCCGCGCTTCCGGCGATTCGCATCGCCTCTTGTTCTACCTGAACGAGGGGATTCATGGGAACCAGGGCGGGATGGGTTCGCCGGCGCTCTATCGACGTACCGTGTTCGGGACGAAGGATCTCGTCACCGACTACACGCGAGAACTGACTGCAGCTTTGAATCAACTTGCGGATGTCTCGGGACGAACGATCCGCTTGGCCGAAAAGCTCGAGTTCTTCCGGCGCGCGAGTCATTGCTTTGGTCGAACCGCCATGATGTTCTCCGGCGGCGGGACGCTGGGACTTTTTCACGTGGGCGTCGCGAAGACGCTCGTTGAGCAGAACTTGTTGCCTACGGTTTTGTCTGGAGCGAGCGCTGGATCGATCATCGCTGCAATTCTGGGCACGAGCGAAGATGACGGAATCCGGTCCGCCGTGAACGCGAAGTCCGTTTCAGATGCGTTCAACGGCATATCGGAGGCGAATCTGGAAGCGACGAAGGGCCGTCGCCGGATGGGTGTCGAAGAAGTACGCAATTTCGTCCACAGCCAGATCCCCGACCTCACCTTCGCCGAGGCTTTTGAGAAGACCGGACGGCGCATTAATATTTCGATCTCGCCGCGCCAGCTGCATCAGCAGCCCCGCCTGATGAACGCGATCACATCGCCTAACGTCTATATTCGCGAGACGGTGATGGCGTCCTGTGCGATCCCGGGGATCTTTCCGCCCGTGACTCTCGCGGCGAAGAATCGCGCGGGTAAGCGACAGCCTTATGTCGCCTCGCGTGAATGGGTAGATGGATCGGTCACCAACGATCTGCCGGCGCGACAACTGAGCCGCCTCTACGGCGTCAACCATTTCATCACGAGTCAGGTGAATCCGATCGTCTTGTGGTCGCTGCGGGATACGGACGCAGAAGACACTTTGATCGCGAAGATCTGGGAGATCGGTTCGAGCGCCTCGCGTCAGACGCTCAAGGCGACCTATCCGGTCACGATGAACCTGACGAAGAAGATTTATCCGCTCAATCTCTTTGTGCGTATGGCCTACGGCGTGGCGACGCAGGACTACACGGCGGATATCAATATCCTGCCGCGGCGGCGTTTCTGGAATCCGGCGAAGCTTCTTTCGATTCTCAACGAAGAGGACACACAGGCCTTGATCAGCGAGGGCGAAGCTTCCACATGGCCCCGTGTCGAACGTCTGCGCAACAGCACAAGCGTAAGTCGCGCGCTCGACACCATTCTCGACCGGCTCGAAGAGCAAGAAGAGAAGGCGCTGGCTTCTTAGGCGGGCGAACGGACGGGCAGACAAGCAGGCGAGCGAACCGGCGAGTGGCGATTAGGCGTCCGTCATTTCGGCGGTGAGTCCGTCGATCTTCGAGAGCCTTACGATCAGCTCTTCGACTCGCGAGCTATAGCCCCATTCATTGTCGTACCACGCGACGACTTTAGCCATGCGCTTGTCTAGCACTTGAGTCAGCGGCGCGTCGAAGATGGACGAATGCGAGTTGCCGATAATGTCGGAGGAGACGATCGGCTCGGTATTATATTCGAGCACGCCGCGCATCGGGCCAAGCGATGCCCGCTTCATGGCGTCGTTGATCGCTTCGACCGTGGCGTCCTTCTCGAGTTCGACGGTCATGTCGACGATGCTGCCGTCCGGGACCGGGACGCGCAGGGCCATCCCAGCGAGTCTGCCCGCGAGTTCGGGAATCACTTGCCCGATCGCTCGAGCTGCTCCCGTCGATGTGGGGACGATGTTCGTGGCCGCGTTTCGCGAGCGGCGCTTATCACTCTTATGGGGCGAGTCGATCAGCCGCTGATCCGAGGTATAGGCGTGGATAGTGCTGAGCAGGCCGCGCTTGATACCGAATTCGTCGTTCAGGATTTTGGCGAGCGGCGCGGCGCAGTTCGTCGTGCAGCTGGCATTGCTGATGATGCGAGAGTCCGCGTTCACGACGTGATCATTCACGCCCATCACGAGCGTCGACTCGAGCGGGTCCTTGCACGGGACGGTCAAGATGACGCGTTGTGCGCCAGAGTCGAGATGCTTCTGCAGCTGCTCGAGATGGCGAAACACGCCCGTGCTTTCAACGACGTAGTCGACCTGAAGCTCTTTCCAGGGAAGCTTTGCCGGGTCGCGCTCGGACAGGATCAGGAAAGGGTCACCATCGATATTCATCGTGTTCTCATGGATCTCAGCGGAGCCCGGATAGCGCCCGTGAATGCTGTCGTATTTGAACGCGTAGAGAAGAGCGTCCGCCGGAGCGACATCATTGATGGCGACGATATCAAAATGGCCGTGGAGTTTGGCGATGCGCGTGATCGTGCGGCCTATGCGGCCGAATCCGTTGATGGCGATCTTAGGGACACTCATTGGATGCATTTCTCCTCTGCGCGCGCGCTTCGCGCCGGTTTGGCCGTGATCCTTGTCCCGTCTGCGCGACTCCGGCAACTTCTTCGCCGCAGTCGCCCGCTCTTCGCCTAGATGGCGTCGATGATCGCGTTGAGCGTAGCGCTCGGTCGCATCGCCTTTTCAGCACGCTCGATGTTCGGTCGGTAGTAGCCGCCGATATCCTGGGCCGGACCCTGGGCATCGTTCAGCTCCTTGACGATCTTCGCTTCGTTCTTTGCAAGGGACTCGGCGATGGGGGCAAAGCGTTTTGCGAGCGCCTTGTCCGTCGTCTGAGCAGCCACCGCCTGTGCCCAGTACATCGCCAGGTAGAACTGGCTCCCGCGATTGTCGAGTTCGCCGACCTTGCGCGAGGGGACCTTCTTGTTGAGAAGCAGTTGGGTCGTCGCGTCGTCGAGCGTCTCGCCGAGAAGGCGCGCTGCACCGTTATCGAAGTTCTCGCCGAGGTGTTCGAGCGAAGCTGCGAGTGCGAGAAATTCGCCGAGCGAGTCCCAGCGCAGATGTCCCTCTTGTTCGAATTGCTGCACATGCTTGGGCGCCGAGCCGCCGGCGCCGGTCTCGAATAGGCCACCGCCGTTCATCAGCGGAACGATCGAGAGCATCTTTGCGCTGGTGCCGATCTCGAGGATCGGGAAGAGGTCCGTGAGGTAATCGCGAAGCACATTGCCCGTGACCGAGATGGTGTCCTCGCCCTTGCGGATGCGTTCGACGGAGAGCTGCGTCGCCTCCTCTGGCGTGAGGATTCGAATATCAAGTCCGCTCGTATCGTGATCGCCAAGATAGGCTTCGACTTTCTTGATGAGCTGGGCATCGTGGGCGCGATCCGCGTTCAGCCAGAAAATCGTCGGCGATTTCGTCGCGCGGGCGCGGGAGACGGCGAGCTTGACCCAGTCACGGACGGCGGGATCCTTCACCTGGCAAGCGCGCCAGACATCACCGGCTTCGACGTTATGCGACATCAGGACCTTGCCTTCCGCGTCTATGACCGAGACCTTGCCGTCCGCAGCAATCTCAAAGGTCTTGTCGTGGGAGCCGTATTCCTCGGCCTTCTGCGCCATGAGGCCGACGTTCGGGACCGTGCCCATCTTCGCCGGATCGTAAGCGCCGTGCTTCTGGCAATCTTCGATCACCGCTTGGTAAACGCCCGCGTAGCTGCTGTCTGGGATCACGGCCTTGCAGTCCTGCAAGTCGCCGGAGGGGTTCCACATCCCGCCGGAGTCGCGAATCATCGGCGGCATCGAGGCGTCGATGATCACGTCACTGGGAACGTGTAGGTTCGTGATGCCCTTATCGGAGTTGACCATGGCCATCGGCGGTCGCTTCGCATACGTGGCCTCGATGTCGGCCTCGATCGCCTTGCGATCGGCCTCCGGCAGCGTCGCGATCTTCTCGACGAGATCGCCAAAACCGTTATTCACGTCCACTCCGAGTGCGTCGAACTGGGCGCCATGTTTTTCGAAGACGTCCGCGAAGAACACGCGCACGGCATGACCGAAGATGATCGGATCCGACACCTTCATCATCGTGGCCTTCATGTGTAACGAGAAGAGCACACCCTTGGCTTTGGAATCTTCAATCTGCTCGGCGAGGAAGGCGACGAGCGCCTTCTTGCTCATGAAAGTCGCATCGATGATCTCGCCCGCCTGAAGGGCGATGCCGTCTTTGAGGATCGTCTTCGTTCCGTCGGCGGCTTCGTGTTCGATCCGAACCGTCGTCGCTGCATCGACCGTGACCGACTTCTCGTTATGTGCGAAATCGCCGCTCGACATCGTTGAGACATGCGTCTTCGAACCGTCGGGCCAGACGCCCATGCGATGCGGGTTTTGACGGGCGTATTCTTTCACCGCCTTCGGCGCGCGGCGATCGGAGTTGCCCTCGCGGAGGACGGGGTTCACGGCGCTGCCTTTGACCTTGCTGTAGCGGGCCTGGATATCGCGCTCTTCGTCGTTCGTGGGCTCGTCCGGGTAGTTGGGAACTGGGTAGCCCTGGGCTTGAAGCTCGGCGATGGCGGCCTTGAGCTGAGGCACGGAGGCACTGACATTCGGAAGCTTGATTACGTTGGCTTCCGGTGTCTTCACGAGCTTTCCCAGCTCGGCGAGGCCATCGGGTTCACGCTGGTCGTCGCTCAGGCGATCAGGGAAAACGGCCAGGATGCGTCCGGCGAGCGAAATGTCTCGGGTTTCGACGGGCACGCCGGTGGCGCCGGCGAAGGCGCGGATGATGGGGAGGAAGGAATGGGTCGCCAAGGCCGGGGCTTCGTCGGTCCAGGTATAGATGATGGGCGGTGATTGGCTCATGTTCCCTCCGGGGGTGTTGGGCCCGCTGTTCGCGGACGGGTCGATTGCAGGTAGATCAGGTCTTGGATCGGGTACGGATCAGGTCGTCAGGCAATATCAGGTAATAAATAGGTGCAGACTGTAGAGGTTGTCAGCCTCAACAGGCGGTGAATCGAGCGGCGGGAGAGCTGCGATCGCTCGTGTCTTGGGAAGGCGATTAGCCTCGCGGATTCCCGCCGAATCTGCGCCGAGTTTCTAACAGAATATGCGCCGCGACTCCATGGGGCGAGACGTGGACAGTTAATTGCGCCTCTTCGCCCCAAGCAAACGCCGAAGTCCGCGTCTCTGCTACGGATTCTCTCCTAAATCGCATACCTCGCGCGATGCGGCGAGCACCGCTCGATCGCTCGCGTCGGGATCCGGCCGAA
>JBDNFB010000245.1:0-6016 GCA_041690055.1 Myxococcota bacterium
CGCTTCCCGCGAGGCATGCCGAAAACGGCGTGCCTTCCCGCAGCCGTCTACATAAACCCGCCCAAAGAAACGATGGCGGAGCAAGGAGGTCTACAGTAAATACCGAAACGAGGTGTCTCAAAGTCGTTGGCAGGTTCCGGCCCGCCACGTGCTGCAGGTGAAGGCGCCAACGGCGATGCGGGTCGAGCCTACTCGTCGTAGCAGCCCGAGACGGGGCCGATGTGTCTCGCCTGAGGGCTAACTGCTGCGATCGTCGAAGCAGAGGAGACGTTCCGACGGGTCAAAGGTTGGCGTGACGTCGAGAAGCTCATCCGAGCCCTCGAAGCCAAAGAGTAGAAGCAGGAGGCGATCGCAAAGCGCGCCGCCTAAGCTGAATCAAAGGGCCGCCGCTCAGAGAAGTTCGACAGCGGGCGGGACAATCCCCTTAGGCCGGGGTCGATGGTAGACTTCGGGAAGGACGTGAGCCATGCCGTGCACGCCGACGAGGATAGTGTCTGTCTGATCGTGATCGGTGGCTGTGTTCGACCGGTATGAAGGGTATGAAGGGTATGAAGGAGGAATTTCGATGCCTGAGGGTCTAATCGTCCCCAAAAATACGCAGCAAGAGCTGCCGCTCGAGCGGCTCATCACATCGGAGAACGAGCACAGTGACGACTCGCTCGAAGTGGATGTGGCGATTGTCGGCGCCGGTCCAGCGGGTCTTGCAGCTGCGCTTGAGCTCTCTCGTCTTGGTGCAGAGCGTAAGAGGCCCTGGACTATTGCAGTGCTTGAGAAGGCCGCGGGGCTCGGTGAGCATTCTCTCTCGGGAGCGGTCATTAATCCAATCGCTCTAAAGGCGCTCTTTCCTGACGTGCCGCTTGAGGGGCTCCCGTTTCGAAAGGCAGTTCAGGGAGAACGCGTCTACTACCTCACCAAGAATCGCGCGTGGCGGATGCCGACGCCTCCGCCGATGCGGAATCACGGAAACTTCGTGGCCTCGCTCTCCGAAGTCGTGCGATGGATGGGCGAGCGTGCAGAGGAACGCGGCGTCGACCTCTTTCCCGGTTTCCCGGTCGAGACGCTCATCATGCGTGGAGAGAGCGTTGAGGGCATCCGGACTCTGCCCTCTGGTATTGGCAGGGACGGGAAGCCTAAGGCGAACTTCGAGCCTGGAACCGTTGTAAAGGCACGCGTCACTATTCTAGCCGAGGGGAGCCGCGGAATGCTCTCTCAGGCATGGTTGGCCAGGCAGAACGTCCTCTCCGAGAACCCCCAAATTTTTGCGCTCGGGGTGAAGGAGTTCTGGCGAACGGAGTCTGGGCCTAAGGATGTGATTCACACGCTCGGTTATCCCCTCAAGCGGGACACGTTCGGCGGTAGCTTTATCTATCCAATGGGTGAGGGGCATACCGCCATCGGTCTCGTGGTCGGACTCGACTCCCCACGAGCGGATACTGACGTTCATGCGCTTCTTCAGGAGATGAAGCTTCATCCCAAGATCCGCCCCTACTTTGAGGGAGGCGAGCTTCTTGAGTGGGGTGCCAAGACGATTCCCGAAGGAGGGCTGCTTTCGGTTCCGAGCCGCCTAACGGGGCCCGGCCTCATGCTCCTTGGTGACGCAGCTGGGCTCGTCGATGTCGCCTCTCTAAAGGGGATTCATTACGCGATGCACTCCGGCATTCTGGCAGCGCGAGCCTTGGACGAGGTTCTCTCGGCAAGCGACGAGCCGAACCCAGATGTTGTCTCGTACGACCGCGAAATTAGAAGCAGCTTCGTCTTCTCGGATTTGTGGCGGAATAGAACGTTTCGGCTTGGGTTCAAGGGTGGGTTCTGGCGCGGCCTGGCGTCGGCGGGTCTCTCTACTGCAACCTTTGGTTACTTGCCGCGACGCTTTTCGCCTGAGAGGGATGCGGACGAGGCAAGGGTCACCCACGAACGAGTCTCGCCGTTTTCCCCCGATGGACGGCTCACCTTTAGCAAGGTCGATGCGGTCTATCGCTCAGGAAACAACACCCAGGACGACATCCCGTCGCATCTTCTGCCGGCCAAAGTTGTCCCGGAAGACGTCGCACGGTTCTACGCAGCAATGTGCCCCGCCGGTGTCTACGAGGTATCCGAAGAGGGTGAACTTCTCATCTCGCCGTCGAACTGTGTGGACTGCAAGGCAACTGACGTATTGGGCCCTCGATGGACTCCGCGAGAGGGTGGAAGCGGTCCGTCCCACCGGAGAATGTAGACGGGCAAAAGACTAGAATAAAGCAGAGCGCTCCGTCGACGGTCGCAGAAGTGGTCTCTATGTATACGACTTGGCGGCAACGTCGGAGGTTTTCGTTGCGAACGGGGAGGGCTCCGCAAGGTGATGTTAGGGACGTCTCTATCGGCCGGAAGCACTTGTGATCGACGAGGTGTTTCGCTTCGAAGGCGACACGGACCCCGCCGACGGGAGCGCAGTGTTCGCGTTGAGCGAATTCGGTCAGCGATGCGGAACTTAACGGTTGCGATCGCGGTGCCACCTCCGTGATCGTGCGCCCGCTGTCACGTCGCCGTAGCCCGAACCGCGATCAGCTGCGGAGAACCTAATTCCCGGTCTCGAGGTACTCGAGTCCCTCGAGTTGGATCGTGACCGGCCCGCTCGCTGGCTCGTCGAAGGCGGCCTCGATCACGCTCGCGAAAGCGGGACCATGAATTCCGAGATGAACCGCTTCAATCGTCCGTAGTTTCGCACATCCGTGGGCTGCCAGTCGCCGCGCAGGGCCTCGCTCGCCCATCGAGCGTTTCAGCAGGGCCGCGGCCAATTGGATCAATCCCTGCAAGAAGATGCCGGATTCTGTGCGGCGACCGGCTTGTCTCCATAACTGCTCCCACTCTTCGTGGGCCTCCCAGTAGTAGCGGTGATTGAAGAAGTCGATGGCAAGCAGGTAGGCGTGGCAGGACGGCCATTGCTCCGCGTCGAGTGGCTCGGTCTCCTGAGGGGTGCTGTAGGAGTGACCTTTCGGGTCTCGTACAGGGTGAGGGGCCTCTCCCGGCAGGTAGCGATACGGGGGAAAGTCTGCTGCCGTGTATCGACCAATCTGTGGAGTGATCTTCTGCATTGGAAGTACATGCCCTGGCAAGAGTCCGCCCCCCCCTCCCCGAGGCTAGCGAATGGAGCTTTCTCGATCGAAGCGATGAATCAGGATTATCGAAGCTCGTTCGGGAGTTGATCTTTTCGGAGTATCTCGACCTCCAGCACTTAGAGCGATACCGGCACCGATTCTCCATCGATGAGAATCCGCTTTATTACTTCGCGCTCGGGGGCAAGAAGATCGCGGACGTGCCTTCTTCCTTCATCGACTCGCTGGAGCGGTCTGACAAGTGAGCAAGTCAGACTGAACCGGCCGTTCAGCGCTCCCGAAATCAATCGTGGCTCGGAAGGCCCCGCTCGGTCGCCGCGTCGGCCTCTTCGTCGGACGTCGTTGTCGCCAGCCCGAAGGCGCGACCGATCCCATAGACCGCGAAGCCGACGATCACGGCCAGCATCCCTTCGTAGTAGTCAGCGAGGACCGGAACCGATTTCCAGGCGTAGACCGTGGCCACGCCGGACACGAGCATCGCGAGCGCGAGGGGTTCCGAAACTCGTCCGCCTAGGGCATAGACGGTCAGCAGAGGCGCGAAGGCTGCGCCCATCACCGCCCAGGCGCCGATCACGAGAGAGAACACGCTCTGATCGCCAAAGAGGGCGATCGTGAGGGCGAGCAGCGTTACGAGGATCGTCGCGCTTTTGACGAGCACTAGCGGCATCCGTTCACGCGGGACGAAGTCCTCACTTAGGTTGGCCGCGCAGCTGAGGATGAGCGAATCCGCCGTCGACATGCTGGCGGCGAATACCCCGGCGAGGATCAGCCCGACGAAGGCATCCGGTAGCTGGGCGGCCGCCAACAGGGGCAGCGCCAGCTCGGCATCGAAGGGGACATCCGTCGGGAGCAGGACCCGCGAAAGCAGTCCGACGCCATTGGCAAGAAAATAGAAGACGACGAACCAACCATAATAGTAGGTGCGTGCGCGGTTCATGTGGGCCGGTCGGTCGAGTGACATGAAGCGGACCATGATATGCGGCTGGCCGGCGACGCTGAAGCCAGCAAAGAGCCAGCCGACGACGAAGAGCAGCGGGCCCCAGGCGGCACCGAGACCCAGGCCGGAAGGAAGCCATTGCATGTAGGTCGGCGAGACGGCGGTCAACGCGGTCCAGGCGGCCGACGGGCCACCAAGGCTATTGACTGAGACGCCGAAGAGCACGGCCATCGCGACGAGCATCACGAACGACTGGGCCGCGTCGGTCCAGATCGAGGCTCGGATACCACCCGCCAGGCAGTACGCCACCACGATGCCGGCACCGATCAGCGCACCGACGGCGGGATCCCAACCGAAGAGGACGTTGAGGGCCTTGCTGCCGGCCGTCAGCTGGGCCGCGGCGTAGGTCCCGAGGAAGAGGAGCGAAACGAAGCCCGCGACCCGGCGATACAGGCGAAAATCCGTGCCGTGCCATCGGCTCAGAATGCCCGCAAAGGTCTGGCCCTTGCCACGGGTCGTCGCTTCGCGCAGGCGGCGATGGATCAGGCCCGAAGCGATGAAATCGCCGGTGATCCAACCGACCATCAACCAGATCGAGGGCAGCCCGACGGCGTAGGTGTATCCGATCACGCCTATGAACATGTAGCCACTGTTATTCGTGGCGATCGCCGAAAGTCCGACGAGCCAGGGCGGGGTCTCCTGGCTGGCGAGGAGGTAGTCGCGAGTATCGCTTCGCGCCTGCATGTGAGATGCGATCCCGATGGCGGCGAAGAAGGCCAGGAAGATGAGGAATGTCGCGATGATCAAGCGGTCGACTTCGGGTTCTGGTGGGCGATGTACTCGGGTCGTGGCGGTTGACCAGAGAATGGCTCGTCCAGGGCATTGTCGAGTCGATTGAAGACGAGGAAGACATTCGCGCGGGGAAATGGCGTGATGTTGCCGTTCGATCCGTGCAACAGGTTGCAGTCAAAGAGGGTCGCGGACCCGGCAGCGCCGGTTGGACTCTCGATTCCGTACTTCTTCGCGAGGGCCTCGATGATCGACTCCGGGGGAACGCCGGCTTCCTGACGCTTTAGTGAACGCTCGTAGTTCGCTTCGGGCGTGCGTCCCGGACATGAGACGAAGGATCGGTGGGATTCCGGAATTAGCATCAGGGGGCCGTTGTCGATGCGATTAGCGGTCAGATTGATCGAAAGGCTGAAGGCGCGCATGCGGGGCATGCCGTCCTCGACGTGCCAAGTCTCGAAGTCGGAATGCCAGTGGAAGGGGCGCCCGCGGAAGGCCGGCTTGAAATTAATGCGCGACTGGTGGAGATACCAGGGGGCCCCGAGCAGCTGGTCGACGAGGTCCTGCACGAGGCGACTCTGGACGAAAGCTGCGAACACACCCTTGTCCTCGTGGATCTGGAAAATCGATCGTACCTCGTCGTCACCGGGCTCGTGGATGACCCGCGGCGAAGGATCGCTTCGGTGGACGTGCGCCAAGCGCTCCGCTTCGCGCGCGAGGGGCTCGACCTCATCCACCGTCAAGAAGGAACCGAAGGGGATGAAGCCCCGACGCTCGTAGTGGTCCAGCACGACCTCGGAGAGCGGCCCCTTGCGACGGACGCTCTCCCGGGCGTGAACGACGGGATCCTTGCGTGCCAGGACCTCGGCCTCACCGCCGACACGAGAAGGATAAAGATCGATCGAACTCACGGGGCCTCCTTCGGGTCGTGCTTCGGATCAGTCGGGACCTCCAACGAGGGCTTCGACGGGGCCTCCGAAGGGGGGTAAGCGCCGTCGGGTCCGTGCACTTCCTGTCCGGTGACGGGCGGGTTGAAGACACACACCATCCGGAGCTCGGTCTTGGCTCGCAGGACATGGGAATCGTGCTGGTCGAGCGCGTAGAGCGTGCCCACGGAAATCGGCCAGGTCGGTCCATCGGGCAGGAGTTGGATCTCGCCCTCCCCAGCAATGCA
This sequence comes from Myxococcota bacterium, assembly GCA_041690055.1. Classification (GTDB taxonomy): domain Bacteria; phylum Myxococcota_A; class UBA9160; order UBA9160; family UBA4427; genus UBA4427. The sequence goes on from JBDNFB010000245.1 coordinate 5,990, forward strand.
ATAGACGGCCTCGAGATGATGTAGATA
>JBDNFB010000246.1:0-8811 GCA_041690055.1 Myxococcota bacterium
CGCATATCATCGACGCGACCGACGGCGGCGTGGACTACTCCTTCGAGTGCATAGGGAACGTCGAAACCATGGGCAGCGCCCTTCGGATGACGCATAAGGGCTGGGGCGAATCGATTATTATCGGCGTCGCCGGCGCGGGCCAGGAAATTCACGCTCGGCCCTTCCTCTTGGTGACGGGGCGTTCCTGGCGCGGCACGGCCTTTGGCGGCACTAAGGGACGCACGCAGGTTCCTGGCCTGGTCGATCGCTATATGAACGGGCGAGTGAAGCTCGACGAAATGATCACGAAGACGATGCCCCTCGAAGACATCAACAAGGCCTTCGAGCTGATGCACGACGGAGAAGTGATCCGCAGCGTGATTCGGTACGATATCTAGCGGAAGGCTCTTTATTCGCTGAGGGCTCTCGTTCTCCGCTGAGGGCTCTTGTTCTCCGCCGAGGGCTCTCGTTCTCCGCTGAGGGCTCTTTAATTGGCTGAGGGCTCCCTGCTAGCTGAGGGCTCCGAGGCCGCTGTACATGAGGCGGAGGGCGACGAGTGTTAGGGCGATTCTGTAGAGCTGCGTGAAGCGGTCGTCGGTGATCTTGTGGAGCACGCGTGTGCCGAGGAAGGTGCCGACAACGACGCTTGCGGCCATTGCGACCGTAAGCCAGCCGTACTTGGCGAAGGCGAAGCCTGCGAAGCCGAAGAGTGCGATTTTGGCGAGATGCGTCGCGGCCTGGCACGCGGCTTTCGTGCCGATCAATTCGAAGCGCGAGAGTCCGATGCCGAGGAAGAAGGGCGCGATGAAGGGGCCGGTTGCGCCGATGAGCGGGCCTAGGGCGCCGGAGCCGGCGCCAACCAATGCGAATCGCGGCTTCAAAGGGATCCGGTCGAGATTGATCCCGAGCAGCAGCCAATTCTTTCGCCAGGTCGCAATCAGCACGAACACGCCAATCGCCAGCCGCAGGGCGTCGGCGGGAATCTGGGTTGCAAGCGGCAAGGTCAAGAAGCCCGCCGGGACCACCAGAAGCATAAAGGGAAAGAAGAGATCGAAACGGACCTCCTTGGCGTGGATGATGCTGCGGCTTGAATTTGAAGCGAGCTGCACAAGGGCGTGGACCGGAATCGCGATCAGCGGATCTAGATATAGAAGCATGACGGTGAGGAGCATGATTCCGCCGGCCATCCCCAAGACCGCCGAGACGGCGGCTGTCACGAGACTCACTCCGCAGAGGAGGCCGAAGATGCTTGGGTCGATCATCGCCGCAGCTCCGTGTCACTGCTCTTTAGTTCGCCGGCCAGCTTGACAGCGATCGAAACATTGATCAAGCTAGACCGCTAAATCAATGTTAATTCGGTTGAGATTCCGCAAGGGTCTGTACTGCCGTCTAGCGTGGAAGAGTGTTGCCAATGAGCTCCCCCCAACGACCCCGTCCCACCGACGCAATCAATTCGCTGAAGGCCTCGCCAAAGCCTCTATTGAAGTCCCCGTCAAAATTTCCGGCAGGGCCCCTCGGGGCGTCGTCCGTATCCAGCGCATCGGGTGATCTCGGTGCCTTCGGTCTGGCGGCGGCGAGTGCCACGGACTCCGAGGTCCAGGTGCCGGAGGGGGGTACACCTGTCGGTGAATATCTGAGCGCCCGAGAAGCGGCAGAGATGCTCGGCGTGAAATTGCCCACCGTCTATGCGTACACGAGTCGCGGCTTGATCCAAAGTGTTCCCGGGGGGCGCGGCCGTTCTCGGCGTTATCGGCGCCGCGATCTCGAACGGCTCTGCGCCCGTCGCGATGCCCGCGCAGGACATGGGCCCGTGGCGGCCGGGGCGCTCCGGCAAGGCGAGCCCGTGATGGACAGCTCGATCACGCTGATCTCAATTGAGCAAGGACCCGTTTACCGCGGCCAGGTCGCGCTTGATCTCGCCCGTCAGGGGCGGAGTTTTGAATGGGTTGCCGAAGGGCTTTGGTCGGGAGACTGGAGCGAGCGGGAAGAGCCGTCAGGCTGGCAACCCGACGGTCTCGGTTTTCCGCTCGAGGGATTGCTGCGCGTGATGCCGCCGGTGGTCGGGCCATTGCCGGTTTTGAGCCTCGTCATTTCGCTTTTGGCTACGCGCGACCCGGGGCGGTTTTCGTGGCATCCCGAGGCAGTTCTGCCGCGAGTGCGTGCGCTGCTTCGTCGTTCCACAGCGGCTCTCGCGTTAGGTCGCGAAAATGGCGACCCGCGGCCCGCCGTCGATGCTTCCCTTGCCGCGCCAAGTCTGGCGGCTTCCGTGGGTGCGGCCTTTCAGCGTGATCTGGACGAACGCGAGCTCGCGGCGCTCAATCAAGCGCTCGTGTTGACCGCCGACCACGAACTCAACGCCTCCACTTTCGCCGCCCGGGTTGTGGCTTCGACGGGCGCGGACGTCTATGGCTGCGTTTCAGCGGCGCTTGCTGCGCTCTCGGGACCACGGCATGGCGGGGCAGCGGATCGTGTAGATGCGCTTTTGCTTGAGGCGGGGCCCCCTGATCGAGTGGAGCAAGTCGTTCATGATCGACAGCGACGAGGCGAAGTCATTGAAGGCTTCGCACATCCGATCTACTCGCCGCATAGCGACCCGCGTGGCACCCGCTTGCTTGAGCTTGCGCGTGATCTGCGAGGCGACAGTCCGGAAGTTCAATCGGTTATTGCCCTCGTGGAGTCGATGCAGGAGGGTGGCTTCGGAGGTCCGTCGATCGATGTCGGCTTGGTGGCGATCTCCCGCGCGCTGGCGCTGCCCGGCGGAAGCGCGACGGCCTTGTTTGCGATTGGTCGGACCGTGGGTTGGGTGGCGCATTCGCTCGAGCAATATGATGCGGGATATCTTGTTCGACCTCGTGCGCGATACCGTGAAGATGCGAATTCGATGCGGTCGCATTCCTAACTCGCTGGCGACGAGACCGGCATAGCTTCTGCGCAGGCGTGGGGCCCCTTTGGGGATCTCTGCGACCCGCGTGCTTTTTGGAGAAAGCGTGAGCGAGACGATGAATGTGAAGGAGGGCGGCTGGATCGCGATGCTGCGATCGCCGCTGTTATGGGCGGGGCTGTTAGCAGCCGCTTTGGCGGCGTATGTGTATTACCCGCTCTTCCTGCCGCCGGAGCACACAACGATTACGTCGCAGAGCGAGGAGTTCTTTTTCGAAGCCAACGAAGCCGCCGGGGCTCCGGTTCTCATGCTCTCGGCGTGGCTCTTCTACCGTCGTAGTCATTACTTCGACCTGTTACGCGGGCGGGGTGATCTACTTTCGGCTTCCGCGCTATTCGCCTTGACTGTCGGGCTCTACGCATGGGGAACGTACACGGACGCGGATGACCTTCGTCTTGCCAGCTCGATGGGATTCGTTGCCGCCGGTTTGCTTCTGCTAGGCGGGCGAGAGGCTTTCCGCGCGTACTGGGTGCCCGTCGTTTTCCTCGCCTTCGCTTTGCCTCTTTCCCCGATACTGCTTTCTGCCGTGATGTTTCCGATCCAGCTCGCTACGTCCGCCTACGCGGGTGTCGTGTTGAACGGAATGGGCGTTCAGTCTTTCGTTCAAGGGGATCAGATCCTTCGGCCTGAAAATACATTCATCGTGATCGAAACCTGCAGTGGCGTCCGCACGATCGTGACGCTCACGATGCTGACTGTTCTGCTGATCGATCTATTCGAGCGCCGCGGTACGCATGCCCTGCTCCTGATGATTCTTGCGCCCCTGGTCGCCTTTTTTACGAACGGTCTCCGTGTCGTCACGCTCGTGGTGAACCCGCACTCTTCGATTCATTCGATCCATAATTTGCAGGGGATCGGCATGCTGCTCGTGGGGCTGACGATCATCTATCTCCTGGATGCTTTGCTCGAACGCCTTCTCGGGAGTCGCGATGCTGACACCGAGGAGGGCGACTACGGCGTTGCCTCAACCGAGTCGAGTTCGTCCATGAACCGAACGCTGAAATTGCTTGGAATCGCGGGTGTGCTCGGCGTAATGGTGATGGTCAATTCGCTCCTTCCGCGATGGGAATACCGGCGAGGCGTTTCAGAAACGCCCGACCAGATGGTCGCGCGGGTCTTCGGCGAAGAGAACTCGGCCAAAGTGGCGCCGGACTACCAATTTATGGGCAGCGTCCGATATCTCGCCTGGTCCCGCCGCCGCGCCGAGGTCGATGGCGCTGTGGTCGACGTGTTCCTCGGCATCGGTGATGAGCAGCAGCGCGAGCACACGATGTTGAGCAAGCGCCTGGCCTGGCCAGATTCGGGCTACGCAGTCGTGGACGAGTCCTGGGCGCCTCTGGAGCCGGGGGGGCCCGAAGTGCGTCGGATGGTTCTTCGCAGAGGCGCGCGATCGATCCTCTCGTATTCCTGGTTTGACCGAAACGAGGGCCTGGGAAGCGAATGGTTTCGACATGCAGCAGCGCTCGATCGCAGCTTTCTCGTCCGGCCCGAACACAAGCTTGCGCTCCGCTTCTCGACGGCGCTCGGACCCGGGGGGAGCCGCGTCGAGGCGGCCGAAGCCCGATTGCGACGCGCCTGGTCTCGGCTTCAGCCCGAGCTGGACGGCTATGCCCCAACCGAGCTGCTCCTTTCGGTCGGCGAATAAGGCGCCTTTTTTCCACTTGAACGGAAAAAGTTTACCCTCCCCCGATCCAGACTCTCCTGGAAGTCCAGTTTTTTCAGGTGTTTAACTGCGCTGGACTCATGGCATGACGTTTGCTTAAATGAACATCGCGTCCCGCGTGGGGCGCATGGTTCATATTGTGAAGCGAAGGACTCGACTCAAAATCTGCGAAGTTTCGAATCCAGGTTCTCTCACCTGCTCAGTCTGAGAACTAGATGGATGAACGAGGGCACCACGAGGAATTCCTCCGGGGCTCGGTCGAAATAGGCACAGGGATAAAACCCCTCAGAATTTGAGAATTTTTTCTTGACCTTTGACAACCAACATGGCCAAATACTTGTCATCAGCTCGATACTCAAATGGAGAACCCACAAGATGAAGCTCAAGCTTATTATGCTGGTCAGTCTGGTTGCTTTCGGATTCGCCGCGACGGCGAACGCCGGTAATGTTGCGGATGTTGATTCGGACCTCGTTCCGGATTCGTTCGATAACTGTGACGTCGCCAGCAATGGCCCGAACGAAGGCTCGAACCAGGTCGACACGGACACGGACGGTTACGGCAATGCCTGTGACGCCGACTACGACAACGATCTTGCTGTCACGGCAGCAGACTTCGGTATTTTCCTCGGTACGTTCGGTGGCACCGGCGCGCTGACGGATCACGATGGTGACGGCAGCATCACCGCTGCTGACTTCGGCGTGTTCCTCGGTCAGTTCGGTGGAGCACCCGGTTCGTCGGGTCTTGCGTGCGCTGGCGTGGTCCCCTGCACCCCGTAATGACCGAAGTATAGTGTTTTAGTTCGGTCGGCCGGACTCTCCGGTCGACCGTCTTGAACGCAGTGTCCGATTATCTTGGATGTTTTTTAGTCTGCCTCGGATTGAGTGCATCACCTAAGCAAGATCATCGGTTACAACAAGAAGAGAAAAACGTACTAACGTACAGGGATCGCTTCCACGATTTGGCGCGGTCCACTCAAGGAGATTGATTAAAATGCGGCTGTTTATTTCTGTACTCGCCACTGCGGCGATGTTTCTTGTAGCTTCTACGGCGGGTGCTGTTGAATTCACGATCCTGGGCGCCTCGTCCGCAACGGTCGCCCCCGGCGACTCGGTCACGATCGACATTGTGGTCACGAACAACGACTTGACGAACGTGTTTGGTCTCGGCGCGTCGGTCACGGATTACGGTGCGAACACGTTCGATGGTGGCCAGGCTGTTGCCAACTACCTCAACGCGATTTGTGCGGCTCCGGGCACCTGTTTTGGTGGCCTCGCGAACATCGCCGCCGGCCCGCTTGCTGAGAGCGCCATTGGTGCAAACGGCAACCGCGTTCAGATCGCATTGTCGGCAGGACTTCTCGGTGTGATCGGTGCTCCCGGTACGGATCAGGGTCTCGACAGCGTCGTTGGAACAGCACAGTTCACTGTGACGTTCACGGCAGTTGAATCGGCCTCGATCAACATCGGTACGAGCTACCAGGGTGACGGCGTCATCGTTGATGGCGGATCTTCGATCCAGGCGCAGGGTGCAACCTTCGCGCTGACGGTTATCCCGGAGCCGGGCACTGCCCTTCTCATGGGTCTCGGCCTCGCGGGCCTCGCGTCCGCCGGTCGACGCGAGTAAGCACTTGATCTTCTCTTGATTGCTCACGCAATCGAGGGAGAGCTCAAGAGCTGATCTCACGATCGCTCAAAGTAAAAGTGAAAGCGCCCTGATCTCTAAGAGATCAGGGCGCTTTTCTTTTCGGGTCATGGCCCTCGGGACCCATCCTGATTCGAGCCCGATGGATTCCGTGTTCTAGACCCAGTCAGGAGCCCCCCCCGCGACGCTCGCCGAGGGGGGAATTGGCGCGAACCGGAACCGCGTTTAGATCGCTCTTTCCGGCGCCCTTTCTCCAGTGGCCAACGCGGGCATCGGCATGGATGAGGGCCTCGTCACGAACACAGGCACGACGATGTTCACGGTGACGGGTCTCGGCAGTCCAATCCGCTCCGGTCGTCATCGATAGCGAATACCAGGGTAACGACATCATCCTCGGCGCGAGGGTTCGACGGTTCAGGCGCTGGGCACCAGCTTCGACCTGACGGGTTCTGTGATTGCCGAGACCGGCACGTCTCTGCTGATGAGACGTGGACCGAAGAATGCGCCCGGCCGCGGTCGCCGGGTCCTCGTGCCTGTGGAAAGCGCGAACGTGAACGCGGGAACACGCTCTCCGAAGCGAGAGCGCCACCAGCCGGCGGCGCCAGCGCAGGCGCATTTAACGGTCCACGTCTCTGCTGATGGGCCTCGGCCTTGCTGGCCTCGCGGCCGCCGGTTTATCTGAGTCGGTCTTGAACCTCTCCACACTGCCGAGCGGGTCCGGTGCTTGCCGGGATTAGCCTGCGAGTGGGTTGCCCGGAGCAAGCTCGGCAACGCGTCTTAGGCAGGCGGATCACAACCCCAGCCCGTTCCGAGCTATCCCGAGCGAACGCTTCCAACCCCCCAACGAAAGCGCGCATCCAATGGATGGCTCAGGGAATCCGCTTGATAGCTGGCCGGGCAATGCGATCGAGCAAGCCGTAATGAGAAGGGAAAATTTGGGGAAGGGGAAGGGGAAGGGGGAGGGGCAAGCGAAAGGCGGCCACGCCCAATGTGGAACACAGGTCGTGATGGCATGGTGGGATGAGCGCGGATTACCCGTCGAAGTTGATGGACCGACCAGACCCGTCGTCGCAGCACCACTGATCCCAAAGGAAGCCTTCGGTTCGACTTGGCAAGACGGGGCGCCCATCGTTTGCCATCTGTGCCGAACTCCCCCGGAGAAAATGCAGAGGCACAAAAGAAAAAGCGGCCAGGAGCAGATGCTCTCCTGGCCGCTTTGCATTTACGCCCTGCGGCGTCTGTTTCGTATCTTTTACTCTAGATGCGTCGCCGGATTCCCGCGAGTGCGAGTACCGAACCGAGCGCCGCAGCACTGGCGGCGACCGCGCCCGGCTCTGGCACCGTGATCGTGAGGGTCGGGCTCGTCGCAGGCACATTCGCACCGCCCGCGAGAATGATGCCGTCCCCCTGATATCCCGTGCCAATTATCAATGTCGTCGTTCCCGGGGCCACGCCTGTGAACACGATGTCGAACTGGCTCGAGCCGGTGACTTCGTCGAGACCCTGATCGATGCTCGGACTAAGACCCGTGACAGTGTCCAAGCCCGCCGAAAGAGCGATCTGGACTCGGTTGCCGTTTGCACCAATGGCGCTCTCAGCAAGCGGGCCGGCGGCGATGTTCGCGAGGCCACCAAAACAGGTGCCCGGAGCCACACAAATCGCGTTGAGGTAGCTGTCAACCGCTTCGCCGCTGGTGAAGTCGACTACGGCTTCATTGTACCCGTGTATCGAAAGGCCTAGGCCGTTGATCCCGTCCAGCTCAGGGTTGGTCAAAGTGACTTGCAGCGTGATGGTCTCGCCCATGCCCAAGGCATCCGGGTTCCCACCGGTCGTTCCCAAAAGCGTGACAACGGCGGTTGCCGACGCGATGGAACTAGCAAAGAACATGGCGCACGCGATTATTACTGCATGAACTCTCATTCGATTCTCCCTCGATTCCGGCACACGGACTGGCCGGATGGTCTCACTCAACGACGCTCGCTTCGAACCGCTCGGAACGAATGAGAGTCGGTCGACAAGGTCTCCGATACCGAACGCGACGCGTCCGTCAAAGACCCTTCGGATTCGTTAGTTACAAGACAGCATAATGCCGTAGTCAGCTGCAGTGACGGCACCGTCGCCATCGAGATCCGCAGCGGCCAGAAAGTTATCGTCGCCTTCTTGCGAACCCATCACACTCTGAAAGATCTCAATATCCGCCGAATCGGTCACGCCGTCGCCGTTGAAATCCGTATGTCCACATGACTGCGCCATGGCGGCGCTTCCCGCAAAAAGCACAACGCCTACCGTCAACAAGACGTTCCCCAAAACCTTGATCATGACTTTTCCCCTTAGAGGTTTCGCACCATCCCTGAGTACAGACTCGTAAAGATACATGTTCTCCTACCCCACTGCAGGGGCGCATTCGATTTCAGACTCTGTGCAAAATCTGATGCAGCGAAAGCAATATGGCCCATTTGCCACTCTCGAAGGGTCCCGTCACTTTGCTGCCTGTCCTTCTCTCCTTCGCTCCTTGCTGACGGACCGTCGCCCCCCGAAGTCAATCGCGCTTGTCCGAATCTACCCAAAGGGTTCAACAGCTCCCCA
>JBDNFB010000247.1:0-19118 GCA_041690055.1 Myxococcota bacterium
AGCTTCCGGAAGTTCTTGTACTCCGGAGTGTCCTGAACCGAGGGCATGGCTTGGTTCGACAGGCGCTCCGCCGCGCGCTGAAGCGGCGCCATGGCGAACACAAGTGCGCCTGTGGCGAGGATTCCGATCATGTTTCCGAGCTGTTCGGAAAGGATGGCCGCGGTCCCCTCGGAAACCATGAAAAAGACGGCGATAAAGATCGCGGCGATCGTGCCGCGTTCGAGTGTCCACTTGACCCGCAGGTCGATATCAAAAAGTTTCGTGCTCACGACGCCGTAGGCCAAGAGGCAAACGTAGATTGTGAGTCCCCCTATGCACAAGCCTGGGAGCCACAGGCTCATCGTGCCAGGCTCAGGTTGAGGGATGAGAGTGGCGCCACCTAACATGCTAACGAGGCCCATGATGTAGATGAGACCCCAGCTTGAATCTCGCGCACCGAACGCGAACGCCAGAGCATTGGCCTGTCTACGCGCGAGCGGGCCCTGCGCAACGCGTCGTGCGGAGAGCGTTGCAATCAGACCCAATGCATAACTCAGCACGAGGAGCCCGTAGATGGCAGCCACTCCTGGTCCAATGTCCAGAAGGACATCGAGTGCCCTGGTCGCCTTCTCTCCATCGGGCAGATAGAAGTCGGGAAAGGCAAAAACGCAGAACGCATTGATGAGCGCCAGCGCGATCATCGCGATCGCGGCACGATTCGATTTGAAGGGGGCCACAAGTCGCGACGGAACCAATACGGCGACCGCGGGTAGATAGGCGGCGATCAAGAAGCCGTCGTTGGCGAAGTGGAGTCGCAACCAAAAGCGATCGACCCCTCCCGGCTCGATCCAGCGAATCGGTCCACCCAAGGAGGTCCAAAGCATGATCGTCTCGAGCACCAGCAAAAGAGCCAGGCGCCCTGCGACTCGCGGGTCTTTAGCCTTCCGATACACGAAGGCAGCGGAGCCGAGTGCAAATAAACCACAGGCTATGCCGGCAAGGACGATGTAATCAAGCTGATCCAACAAGTCTCCCCTATTCGCGAACTCGGCGACTCCTCAATCGACTCGGATCCTAACTCAGGCATTCTTTCACTGGGCAACGGATGCTCATTCAGCCCAGCGGGGTATGATTCGGGGATACGTAACGAGGAGAGAGCGTGACCATTTCGGAACTGGGCTCCTTAGGCGAGTTGATCGCCTCAGTCGCTGTGCTGATCTCACTCGTCGTTCTGATTTACCAAATACGAGATGCGAAAGCCGAGCTATCAAGTCAAATCAATCGAGAGCTGAAGTACAATAATAACCAGGCGCTGCGGCAGCTGAGTTCCCAACCCGGGCTCATCGATCTTCACATCCGCGGGCAAAGAGACTTCGAGAGCTTATCGGAGGTCGAAGCGCTGACTTGGATGACTTGGCTGTATACCTGGATCAATCAGACCGAAGACGGCTGGAAAGAACGCAGGCGAGGCGTCGCCGACACCGATTTCGTCGACGGGTATATTCTCGGGATTGCGATTGTGCTCAGAAGTAAGGGAGGCGCCGCCGTCTGGCCAAAGATGCAGGCCTTTTTCGACGGCGAATTCATCAGGGTCCTCGAAGCTGCGATACAAGAAGACGACACGACCTATTTGGAGTTCATGTTAGGGAACGGTAGTGGCACTCACCGGAACACTTGAGACCGTGAGCGAGATCGGCGTAGCACTTGCCGGATTCTCCGGAATCGTGACGGCACTCTCCGACCGCGCAGACCAGCCCTGGGGTCCTGCCGATTGGTATCGCCTCAAGGCGTTGTTGATCTGGAGTCTTGGGGCCGCATTGCTCGCGCTCCTGCCCTCAGGGCTGAGTGCCGTTCCGGATCTCGAATCTCCCTGGCGCATTTCGCATACCGTGTTCGCTGTCTTGCACGGCGGGTGTCTCGCTTGGTATTTTCGGGAGGACCGAAAACAAGCGGATTCGGATGAGCCCGCACTTCCCTCCTCAGTCACCCGATCACTCTCCCCCTCGCACTCTTGGTCTTCCTGATCGAGGTGAGCGTGGCTGCAGGAGTTTTTGAAGCGTACAGAGCGCCGCTCTATTTGCTTGCTGTGCTCTGGTTCCTCTTTATGGCCGCCATCACGTTCTCGCTCCTTTTGTTGCCGCGAGCCGCGAAGCTTCCCTCTGCATAACAATCTGTTCCAGGAGTTCGATTTTGAATTGGGATGCCCTTAGCGCGGTTGCGGAGCTTGCTGGTGCCGTCGGCGTCATCGCCTCGCTTTTCTACCTCGGATCGCAGATTCGGCAAAACACTCGTTCGGTTCGAGCATCCAGCTACCACGCGCTCGTCACACATCTCTCCAACACAGCGGCTGACATAGGTCGGGACGCACCCGCCGCCGACTTGTGGGTTCGCGGCCAGTCTGATCCCAATGCCCTCACCCCGACCGAGCAACGGCAGTTCGGTCTCCTTTTGCAGAGCACGTTTCGGAGCTTTGAGAATATCTTCTATCAGTTCAGTGAAGACATGATCGACGACGTCGTCTGGACTGGCTGGAAGAACAGAATCACCCGCTATTACTGGCAACCCGGTGTTCAGCAGTGGTGGCCCACTTGGCGTGATGATTGCCATCCGGAATTCAGGAAGCTCCTAGAGAGTTCAAGCCCGCCAAGCGGTCCAACGATTCCTCTACACTTGGGCGATACGCCCCCAACATAGCTCCAAGTCAGGGCTTGAAGTCAGGTGGAAGAAGACGTGCTCGCTCAGCAAGACATTCTCGAACTGATCGCTGAAATCGCCGTGGCGATCGCGGGTTTTGCCGCATTGGCGGGCGCGCTCGTCGACCGTGCGGCACCGGCTTCGCACGGCATTACCCGCCTAAGGATCGTCGTATCAAGCGGACTTCTCTTATTGCTTTCTTCCGTTGCCCCACTGATCGTGAGCGACTTCGGCTTCTCGGCCGAAACGACGTGGCGCGCATGTAGCCTGACCGCATTCTGTATGAACGCGCTGATTTTCTACCAGGGGATCTCGCGATCTGTAGGTACCGATCCTCCGCTCAGAGACCCAAGCGCGTATCTGGTGTTTTGGCCAACCGAAGCCGTCTGCCAACTTTCACTTCTCGCGAACGTGTTCAATTTATTTCCCGAAATGGGGGGCTCGCTCTATCTGGCTTTTCTCTTCTTCGCCCTGGTCCAGACCTCGTGGATCTTTCTCGAACTTCTCGATTCGGTGCTCGACTCCTCTGCTTAGTTCCCCGGAAAAAGATCGATGGGGGGAATCACGCGTTAGGCGCACCGGTCTTCGCCGTAAATTTCGTCGTAACGCTGTAGAGCGAAGGCCGCTTCGGTCCGGTTGGTGACTTCGAGCGACTCGAAGAGGCCGGTCATATGAGACTTCACCGTGTGGCTGGAGATCCCGAGAATCTCGCCGACCTCGCGGTTTGTGAGGCCGCGCGCCACCAGCTGGAGAACCTCGAAGCGGCGAGGCGAAAGAGCGGCCACCATCTCGGCCAGGGGGTCGCTGGTATCAAAAGGGGAGCCCTCCCCGTCCTCATCCCGCTCGACCTGAGCACCCGCGGTGACCCCTGCAAGGAAGCAGTCCCAGGCGAGATCCATCAAGGCGCGGGGCGGGATCTCCGGGCTCACCCCGATGGCCGCTAGGCGCTGCTCGAGGTGGGCCTGGGTCCGCTGCTCGAAGGCCTGCCGGTCGATTAGGGGGCCGCGGGCGTGGGCTAAGACGCCGGAAAGGGTTTCGGGGGGAACTTCCGGCGGTACGCTGCTCATGAACGGGCTCTCCTCTCCCTGGGATCCTCTTGGGCCATGAAGGGCCTGTCGGACCGGGAATGTCGCAAGATGAGGAGAAATGGGTTCCGCGAACAGTGCGTAGTGGCGCTCAAGACGAACCCCCTGCTTGGCGGCGCGCTCTTCGTCTCCGGGAACGCCCTTTTTACGAACTTTCCTTCGTTTCCTGTCGCGGAGTGTCGAGTGGGCCATCCTTCGAATGCACGATGGATCGTTGGCGAAAGCCGGTTTCCGTCAAGAGCCGCCGCGTTTTCTCGGTCACGAAGTCTTCCCCGCCCATCTCGTTCAGCCAAGCGTTTCCACCGGGGGAATCCAGCACGGACTTCAACGTACCGAGATAGATATCGCTGTCCTCCGAATTCAGATGCACACCATACATAGACTGTGAAATTGCGGTCTGCATGACAACAACGAGTCGGGACATGAACAGGCTGAAAATAACCTCGTCTTCTGCATTCAGCTCGTGCGGCGCGGAATGGCCCTGGGTCCAGATGCGGATATTTCGGTCGTTATTGTAGATGGGATCAAACGCCTCGTTCGCCAAATGGCTCAGCGAGAGTCGCGAACTCACTCTAACCTGGTTCGAGTTCTCGCGAATCTGCCGCGCGAGGTAGGCGATCGTTACGATCACCGCGACGGCCCCAACTACTTCCCCGACCGCCCCAATCGCATCCCAATTCATCGTTTAGAACCCCATCTCCACAGTCTACAACCGCCGACTAACGTTCGCGGCGCGCAGTCTGCTTGAGGCGTGTGATCGCTTCGATCGCCTCGTCGCATTCGCGTTCGATCTCATCCATCTCGTCGTTCGAGATGACCTGATCCTCCATGGCAGAAAGCACCGCATTGACCGCTTCGCCCGCTTCGATCATCGACAGGGAGGCCTGATGCGCCAGACTTCGCGCGTTTCCCGCCGAATCCGAGTTCACGGCCTCCTCGGGGACGAGCCGATAGCCGAGTCGATCCGCGAGGAGATGCAGAGGCGCCAGCGCATCGTGCGGCTTGCGATGCTCGAGGGCGATGCGCATCACGATCTCGAGCCGCTCACCCGGCGAGCGTTTATCGCTATCGCTGCGCCCCCATTGCTGCACCGTGCGCGCTGATAGGCCTAGCGCGCGGCCAATGGCCGGCGCGCATCCCCAAGTGGCCCGCTGGAAAGCGGCCGACCAGTGCTGACGTTCGTCCGATTCACTCATGGTCTCGAATTCTATCCCTGCCGGTGCGTAATTGTCGCGGTCGCGCACCGGGCGTAGGCCGTTCGGGCGATTACGCCGAGGAGCAACCCCGCCGATCGTATGGCTCACCAACAAGGAGGTCAACTCGATGAATAGCCCGGTCCAGATCGAACAAACAAAGATTCCCGCAGCCCGCAGTCCCCGCCGCAGTTTCCGCATTGGCGCCCTGCTCACTCTCACCGCGATGGTTCTCGCCCTGTCGGCTTGTGCCGGCATCGAGCGGCCACCAAGGGCCGAAGCGCGGACCGCGCAAACGCCCTTCGCCGCGCCGGCCCAGCCGCACGCCACTCTTGAGGCCGCCGCCCACGCTGCCCTCCTCGAAGCGTGGTCCGGCACAACCGGCCACAACCGCGATCAGCTCCGCGTCGGAGCCATCTTGCAGAATGGTGGCGACTTCACCTGGCTCGAACCCCAACGCTCAAAGGCGGGCCACGTGCCGGTCGTCCGCCTGGGCCTCCACGCCGACCATGCGGCGACCTATATCGTTCATCCCCGAACCGGCTCCGCGGCCGTCGACCGCGCCAACGAACGGATCACGCGCGGCGAGAAACGATTGGTGGACCGTGTCGACCCGCTCCACCGTCCGATCTTCGTGCTGACACCCTCGGGTCGCCTACTCTCGTACTCCCATGGCGCGCCGGTCGTGGAGATGGCATCGATGCGCGATCGAAATCAGTCATTCAAGGCTGCTCCCAAAATCCGCATCGGGGATCTCGATAGGCGACGCTGATACGGGAAAAGCCGGGTCGACCCACGCGTGTTCGCTCCGTCCTGTGGAGCGAGCACGCGTGGAGATCCGCGCGCCCCTTCTTAACGCGGCTCAACCCGTTCTTGGCGGATAGGAGTTTTAAGCCGCGTTTTCCGCACCCCCGATACTAGGCATTGAACTAAGCCGCTGACGCGGCAGGACAAGCTGGACGGGGTGCTGGGAGCTAAGACCGCCTCCTGGGCCAGTACATCGCCTGCCGCCCGCCGTCGTCCTCTCGCTCCTCCATCTTGACCTCCCCGTGCGTCATTCCACGCACGCGATTGGCCGTGCTGATACGCGGCCAAGGAGGTCCCCCCATGACACAGCTCCGCGAACAGATGATCCAGGACAGGGTCCTGCGCGGCATGGCTCCCAGCACACAACGAGCCTACCTACAGGCCGTGACGAAGTTCGCGCGCCATTACAATCGATCGCCAGACCGGATCTCGAACGACGAACTCAAGGCCTATCTCCTCTATCTCCATCTCGAGGAGAAGCGCGCAACGAGCACCTGCAACGTCGCATCCGTAGCCTTGCGCTTTCTTTATGACAAAACGCTCGGGCGTCCTCAGACCGACTTCGATATTCCGATGGCCCGCCAACCTAGCAAGCTTCCGCACGTGCTCAGCCGAGACGAGGTGGCTCGACTCCTGACGTGCACTTCGTTCCTCAAGCATCGTGCGCTCTTCTTGACCGCCTACTCGGCCGGACTCCGCGTGAGCGAGGTCGTTCGACTCAGACCCACGGACATCGACTCCGCTCGCATGCTGATCCCCGTCGAACAGGGCAAGGGGTCCAAAGATCGACTGACACTGCTCTCACCGCAGCTCCTCGAAGCCCTGCGCGACTACACTGGCGACGAGCCGATCGTGACCGCAGGCGTCGCAGTGGACGCGCAAAAACCCATGGGCGAGCACACCGCACTCGAGGTAGGCGCGAATCTCGCGCTCGACGAAGCGAGCGACGGGAGCTCCCGCAGATCGGGAGCGCGAGAGGAACGACTCCATATCCTCGCGGACGACGCGATGGAGGAGCGTCTTCTCGGGCTCGTGACGTTCGTAACGAATCGCGGCGGCTTCGCCGGGACCGGGCTCGAGTCGACTTCTCTACGCAATCGTTATGCCGGGCGCGGCGTCGAAGGCCGTGGAGGCTCACGCGGCACTTGGAGCACCCGCTTCCAATCGGCCTCAGCGAATCGAGACCGATCGTCCTCAGGCCGATCGTGAACAGTAGGGTTCAGGGTCCCGCCGAGACCAGCCGCCGAGCGTCATTTTGATCGCGAATCCCAGCCGAATGTGCCTCACTTACTCCGCATTTTGACCAGAACTCAGTTGACTCTGTGGCCTCCGTAAGCGTGTATGGGACATCCCGTTTGGGCGCTTCGGGCGAGAGAGGGGCGATCGCGCCGATGCCCATCAATAGGAGTTTACAGTTGGCGCCTCGTAAACAGCGCGCACGCAAGACCTTCGCCGCAGAGCTCGCGGCTCTTCATGATCTCCCACTCAGCGAACTCAAAGAACGATGGTCGGATCTCTACGGCTCCGCGGCGCCGCCAGGAATGAGTCGGAACATTCTGGTTCGAGCGATCGTCTATCAGCTCCAGGAGCGGGCCTTCGGGGGACTTGGCCCATCGACGCGCCGCCGCCTCGAAGCGAAAGGGCCTGTGGATGGGAGGCAACGTGCCACTCGGCTTCGAGCCTGAGGGCCGAACGCTCGTCATCGTCGAGCCCGAGGCCAAGACAGTACGCACGCTTTATCGGCTCTATCTCGAGCTGGGCACAGTACGGCAGGTCAAGGACGAAGCCGATCGCATCGGCCTCACGACGAAAGTCCGCCAGGGAGCAGGCCAGCGAATGCTCGGTGGCCGCCCCCTCAGTCGCGGCCACATCTATGCCTTGCTCAGCAACCCACTCTATACAGGACGGATTGCTCACAGAGGGGAAAGCTACGAGGGGCAGCACCCCGCGATCATTGATCGCGAGACCTGGGACGCAGTACAGAAACAGCTTGCAGCGCAGGCTCCTGCACGTGCATCGAGAGCCGGTGCTGCTCGACCCAGTCCACTGCGAGGAAAACTTTTTGACGAATCGGGTACGGTGCTCACACCAAGCCACACCGTGAAGTCTGGCCGTCGCTATCGCTACTACGTATCGCGCAGCTCGTCTTCGATTTCGACGCCAGCGAATGCGGCGCACGCTCGGAACCCACGATGGAGACTACCGGCACGGGAGATCGAGCGGTTGGTTGGCGACGCTGTGCTCGCTCTCTTTATGAACCGAGCGGAACTCGCTCGCATAGCGCGAGAATCCCAGGTCCACGAAGGACAGATTTTCGACCTGCTCGAAGCAGTGCGGCACTGGAGTGGAAATCCGCTCGAGATCGTGAAGCGGGTCGATCTCGGTACAGAGGAGATGGGTCTACATGTTGATTTGTCGAGATTTCTTGGCGCTGAAGGGATAGTGGTTCGTTACGTGATCCCAACGTGTATTCGGCGCCGCGGGGTCGAGATGCGACTCGTCCTCCGGAATGGGGAGACGGGCGCACGCGACGCCCGAGTTGATCCGGCCCTTGTTAAAGCAATCGTCCGTGCGCCGCAGTGGTTCGAGCAGGTCGCGAGTGGCCAGTCCCAATCGTTCGCGGAGATCGCAAGGACCGAAGGCATTAGCCGTCGTTATGTGGCCAACCTGATCCCGCTTGCTTTCCTGGCGCCCGACATCGTTGCGAGCATTTTTTCCGGGACACAGCCGGTTGAGCTCACGACACAAGAGCTGACTAAACGTGTCGATCTGCCACTGGACTGGGCGGATCAAAGGGCGCAGCTCGGCTTCGACTGAGGAAGGCCCGCAGATCTCCGGACTTGCGCACATGTAGAGCCGCAGCGGATCGAGAATCGTGGAGCCACGACTGCTCGCCTGAGTAATTCTCTTCGCTCTGAGGAATCGAGCGTGCAAGGGAACCGCCGAACAGGGCAACAGAGATAATCGTGCGCCGCGACCTGAATTGAGCCCCGAACCTTCGGTCTCCGGTTCCCTTCCAGAAAACCAAGCGCCCAAAACCCCGCGGAATCGCGCGTTTTTTAGGATCGCCTCGCGCTGTTTCCGGAAAGTCTCTGCACGGCGAGACTCAATGGCGGAGAGGGTGGGATTCGAACCCACGGTACCCGTGAAGGTACACCTGATTTCGAATCAGGCGCGTTCGACCGGACTCCGCCACCTCTCCGCGGGGCGTTGAGGCTAGCAAGATCGGGGCGAATTGGGGATAGCTCTCCCAATGATCTTGTGTCCGACTTCTGATTGACCGGGTTAGCCGCCCCGCACCCCTCGTGCTAGCCTGCGCGCACTTCGCGGGATCTCAGGGGACTGAGGCCAAATCAGCGGAGCCCGAACACCCGTAAAAGGCCGGTGCAATACGCGTAGAGCGTCCGGTGCAAGGAATGATTTAATTTGGCTCGAGATGACCTGATACAAGCGACCGGAAGCGTCGACAAGATCCTCGGCGGCGGCCGCTACCAAATCACGCTGGAAAATAAGCAGCAGGTGACAGCGCAGCTGTCTGGCCGCATGCGCCGATTCCGCATTCGCGTAATTCCGGGTGACCGGGTGACGGTCGGGCTCTCGCCCTACGACCCGACCCACGGATTCATCACCTTCCGACTCAAGGAAGGCCAGTCCGCGCCGGGCCAGTAGGCTCTGTGCGCTGCTGCGCCTTCGCTCGGTGGTGCGCCCAGTGGATTCGTCTTTCGATATCGATCCCGGCAACCAACCCGAGATAGACCCCGGCATCGAACTTGAGACGCGCGAGGCCCTTCCGCTGCCCGCGACCAAAACGCCGCGAGCGACCATTTGGCGCCTCAAGACGATTCAGGCTTTTGATCGCTGGCGTCTTAGGAGGCTCCACGCGCGCCATCCCGGTTTATCCATCGATCCCGAAGCCAGCACGAATCTGGCGTCGTCCCATTTTGCGCTTGCGCCAGGCGCGAAGCTGCGGATCGGTCCGCGCGTTTACACGGAGCGGCGGAATCAGGGCTTCCACATTTCCGTGGCCGAGGGCGCCGAGGTCGAGATCGGCGCGGATACCTGGCTGCGCTCGGATCTCGGTCCCGTTCTGATCTTCGCTTTTCCAGGCGCGCGCATTCACATCGGAAAAGAGGGCTTTCTCAACGGCTGCCATCTCAGCTCGAAGGATTTTCTCGAGATCGGAGAACGGGTCTGGATCGGACCGGGATCGCGGGTCTTCGACGCGGACCAGCATGATCTCGACGCGGTCCGCAAAGAGAAAATCGAGGGCGTTACGATTGGCGATCATTGTTGGATCGCTGCCGATTGCACCGTGCTGCGCGGCGTGACGATCGGCGAGCAATGCGTCGTCGGCTCCCGCTCGCTCGTGAGTCGCTCGCTCGAGCCCCATAGCCTCGCCATCGGCAACCCCGCGACTCGGGCAGGCGAGATCGGGGACCGCTCCAAGGTTCCGATTTAGGTCGGTTTTCGTGGTGAAAACCCCTTGCGTCTCGGGCAGGCTCGCAGGGAGAACTCCAAGTCCTGCGTTTATCGAAGCTTTCCCACGCCTAACGGTCACGCCGTAACGCTTTTTGCCGATAAGAAGGCTCGGCAGCGCGCCCCCTGCGCATGGCCAAGGGGGTAGATCTCGATGATCGCGATTCTCGGACTCGCAGGGCTGACCTGCTTCATGCTCGTCAGCGTCTGGGTCGGTGTGCGCTTGCTTCTGCTGGCGAGGCGAACGCGCCAGCTGCCGGAGACCTTGGCGGGTACCTCGATTTTACTGTCCGGCGGAGTGGGGCTCGCTTTGAGCATCGCCGCAACTGTCGCGCCGAACCTCACGCCCGCTGAAGCCCATCTGGCCGTTCGCGCTTCTATTCTGCTAAGCGCTGCTGGATATCTTGCGCTCTATATCTTCGTTTGGGTCGTGTTTCGTCGTCAGGCAGTCTGGGGCCGCATCGTCTTTGGGCTCTGCACTTTGATGTTGTTGGTCGGTACGGTGGGCGATCTGATGACGCGACTGCCCGGAGAGCAAGTTCTCGGTCCTGAGGCAGTGTTAGGTTCGTTTGGCGTTCTGAGCGTGGTTTCGAGATTGCTGGCGTACGGTTGGGCTTCCGCGGAATCGTTCAGCTATTACGCAAAGATGAACCGTCGGTTGGCGATCGGCTTGGCGGAAGAGAGCCTGGTCTCGCGGTTCTGGTATTGGGGGATCTGCATGTCAGCCTCCTTTCTGATCTGGGTCGTGATGTTAGTCGATGAGGCGGTGGCGCAGGCGGACGTCTTGGCGGAGATCTCGACGGTCATTACGGCGCTCCTGGGATTCGTGCTGGCGGGCTCGCTGCATCAGGCCTTCTTTCGGAAGCGCGGTTTGGAATCGGCGGTCGACGCATGCGATGCGAACGCCTCTTCGTCGCGTGCTGTATGAGCGACTCTTCTGTGTTCGACCGGGTCGCGGATGCGCTTGACGAAATGACGGACCTCAGTCGGCTTGAGAGTCGCGGCACGCTGCGGATCGTGTTGAAGAAGGCAGGCTTTGAGGCGCGGTCCGTGTCGCCCTCGGAGCTGGCCGTCGTGCTGCAGAAGCTTTTGCCACAAGAGCTCGTCGCGCGCGGAATCGAGAATTCTGAGCAGGTGAGCGAGGCATTGGTGTCCTCGCTCTCGGAGGTTGCTTCGGCATCCGAGGGGCAGGACACCCCGGATGCCGTGTTCCGACGCCTTTCGAGCTAGAGGGCAAGCTCTGGATTGCCGCCGAGGGATGTATAGGTCGCCTCGACGAGTGCATTGGTTCGCGGAGTTTGCCAGCGCTGTCCCGGGCGGTTCATGAGATAACTGAAGGCGATTCCGCTTTCGGGATCAGCGAAGCCTAACGTTCCACCGTAGCCGTAATGGCCGTAGCCTGTGCCGCTCGCGCCCATGGGCCGTGTCACTTGCGAGAGCTGAAAGCCGAGGCCGAAGCGGGAGGGCTTTCCGAGCACGCGGTCTACGCCTTCGGAATGCGTCGCTGTGGCTTCGGCGCGGAGCCCGTCGCCGACGATTCCGCCCTCGGCGGGGGAACGGCGCATGAAGGCGTCGTAGATCGCCGCGACGCCCCGAGCTGTGGCATGGCTGTTGGTGGAAGGAATCGAGCAGGCGCGCCATTCGGGCCGGTTGACCACGCCGAAACCGGAGAGGCCGACGGGATTGAAATAAACCGCTGCGAGCATGTCGTCCACTTGGGGATCGCCCGTTCCCATATGGTCGCGCACGCCGACCTTTGGATCTTTGATGGGCGGGCGGTTGGGCTCGATGATCTCAGCCACGCGGGCATGTTCGGAGGCGGGAAGGCCAATATGGAAGTCGGCGCCGAGCGGACCGCAGAGCCGGTCGCGCAGAATTTCCGAGAAGGGACGGCCGATTCTTCGGACGAGCGGTTCGCCGACGAGAAAGCCGAAGGTATTGACGTGGTACCCGTGATCAGTGTTAGGCGTCCAGTAGGGTGCTTGAGATGCCAGCGCCTCCGTCATGACGCGCCAGTCGTACATTGCATCAGGGGCTAGCGCTGCGCGTGCGCCGGGAAGACCGCCTCGATGTGAGAGGAGGTGTCGCAGGGTCGTCGCTTCTTTTCCTTCGGCGCCGAACTCCGGCCAGACCGAAGCGATTGGCGCATCGAGTGCGATCTCGCCGCGCTCTACCTCGCCCAGCACGAGGATGGCGGTGACGCCTTTGCCGACGGAGTAGGCGTTTACGAGCGTGTCGCGCTGCCAAAGGCGAGTCCGGTCGCGGTCTACATGCCCGCCCCAGAGGTCGACGACGACGCGGCCCTCGGAGCGGACGCATACAGCACCGCCCACTTCGTTTCGGCTGCGCAGATTCTCGGCGAACGCATCCTGCACGGATTCGAAGGCGGGGTCGCAGGTGCCGCTGAGCGCGACGGGCGCCGCGCTCTTTTGCGGATCCGATTCTGCCGAGTTGGGTTCGTCGTGACTCACAATCGAAGTCCTTTTGTGCACGTCTTCAGTGCACGTCTTTTTGGACGCCTGCTGAGACTGGGCTACTCGCCGGGCCCCGACAGAGTGCCGGGTACAGAGTGTCGGACAGAGTGTCGAACATGATATCGTGCGCGGCATGCCTCTTCGCATTGCCATCTTCGGCCAAGCTCCGTTCGGACGGGACGTCACTGCGCGTCTTGCGGAAGCGGGGCATGAAATTGTAGGCGTTCACGTCCCGCCGGATGCCGGCGGCCGTCCCGATCCCTTGGCGGTGGAGGCGGAAACCCAGAATTGGCCCCTGTTTCGGTACAAGGGCTACCGACGTAAGGGGGAGGCGATCGCCGAGCGTGTCGAAGAGTACCGGGCGCTCGGGGCGGACCTGAATGTGCTGCCTTTTACGACCGTGATTCTGCCGTCGGAGATTGTCGACGCGCCGAAGCATCGCTCAGTTTGCTTTCACCCCTCCATTCTGCCGGCTTTTCGCGGCGGCGCGGCGCTGGCTTGGCAGATTATGTTGGGCGCGGCGGAGTCCGGGGTTTCGATTTTCCAGCCGGACGACGGGGTGGACACCGGGCCGCTCTATTTCCAGCAGGGCGGGGTGCCGATTTCGGAGACCGATACGATGGCCTCGCTCTATTTTGATCAGCTCTACCCGATGGGCGTCGAGGCGATGGTCGAGACGGTGGCGGGGATCGATGCCGGGACGGCGCGGCTCACGGCTCAGGCGGATCAGGGGGCGAGCGGACAGGGCCTTGTGAGCGACGAGGATGCTCGACTGGACTGGGATTCGAACGACGCGGCGAAGCTTGATCGCCAAATCCGAGGCTGCGATCCCCAGCCTGGGGCTTGGGCACGGCTCGGGAACGAGAGGGTTCGCTTTTACGCGAGTCGTCTTGAAGTAGCCCAGGCGGCCGACGAGATTCCTGGGACGATTCTCTCCATCGATGAGACGGGGCTCCTGGTCGCTGCGCGGGGAGGCCTGATTCGGATCGCGAAGGTGCGGCGCGATGAGGGGAAGGTGGCCGCCGAGCACTCGGGGCTCAATCCGGGGCAACGCCTGGTCTGAGGTCGCCCCGACCCCGCTGGATCTCGTTTGCGTTCCCGCGGGGTTTCGATTCGCGAGGGAGCGTGGAGATCACGCGTCGGGGCTCGATTTTCCTTCGCAATACCGCTAATTTGCGCGCCCTGAAAGGGTCGGGTCCCCAAGGTGAGATGGTGCCCCGAATCCTGATACATCCGCACTCAGTCCATCGCACGCCCTGGCTGTCAATCGAGCGCAATATGCGCTTTCCCGCAGCGGAAATCGCTCCGGCGATCGAGACCCAATGCGATCGGTAGACCAATACCAGGTGGTATGTCGTGCGGTAGGTCGTGTGATTTGCGCTTGATCAGAGCGCGATGTGCGTGCGACCGGTTGCCCCAACAATTTGACTGCAGACCGCAGCCAGGACGTGACGAACTTCGAGCCAATCCGGGCTCGGCTATTCGACGAGTCCAAGAAAAAAGCTCAGATAAAGCTCAGAGGTAGAGACGATGCTCGGTGATATCCAGAAGGTCCGAAATATCGGAATTAGCGCGCACATCGATTCGGGGAAGACGACCCTGACCGAGCGCATCCTTTTCTACACGGGAAAGATTCACGCGATCCACGAAGTTCGCGGTAAAGACGAAGTTGGCGCGACCATGGATTCCATGGAGCTCGAGCGCGAGCGCGGCATCACGATCGCTTCCGCTGCGACGTACTGCGAGTGGAAGGGCAACCAGATCAATATCATTGATACGCCCGGCCACGTCGACTTCACGGTTGAGGTCGAACGATCACTGCGCGTGCTCGATGGCGCGATCCTGGTCCTCTGCGGTGTCGCGGGCGTGCAGTCGCAGTCGATGACCGTTGATCGTCAGATGAAGCGGTACAACGTTCCGCGTATGGCGTTCATCAACAAGCTCGATCGCTCTGGCGCCGATCCTTTCAAGGTCACCGGCCAGCTGCGCGACAAGCTCGGGCATAACGCCGTCATGGCGCAGATCCCGATCGGCCTGGAAAATGATCTTCAGGGCGTCGTCGATCTCATCACGATGAAGGCGTATTACTTCGACGGCGACAACGGCGAGGATATTCGCGAAGAAGCCATTCCTGAAAATCTCCAGGCGCAGGCGGACGAGTATCGCGAGATCATGCTCGACGCGGTCTCGATGTTCTCGGACGACCTGATGGAAGCGATCATGGAGGAAAAGGTCGAAGAGGAGATGATCCGCGACGCGATTCGGGCGGGTACGCTCTCGATGGACCTCACTCCGGTCTTTATGGGGTCCGCGTACAAAAACAAGGGCGTCCAGCTTCTGCTGAACGCGGTGGATCGGTACCTTCCGAATCCGGCCGAGATCACGAACATGGCGGTCGATCTCGATCATGATGAGGCTGATTTCGAGGTATTCACCGACAACAACAAGCCGCTGGTGATGCTTGCATTCAAGCTCGAAGATGGACGCTATGGCCAGTTGACCTATGTGCGTGTCTATCAAGGAATGCTCAAGAAGGGCGACACGATCTTCAATATGCGGACGGGCAAGAAGGTGAAGGTCGGTCGACTGATCCGGATGCACTCCAACGAGATGCAGGACATCGATGATACGAGCGCGGGCGATATCGTCGCGCTCTTCGGCGTGGACTGTGCTTCGGGAGATACCTTCACGGATGGCAATATCAACGTCGCTATGACGTCGATGCATATTGCTGAGCCGGTCATCTCGCTCTCGATCAAGCCGATCGACCAGAAGTCGATGGATAACATGGGCAAGGCGCTCGGTCGCTTCGTTCGTGAGGACCCGACTTTCCGGTCAGAGGTTGATCAAGAAAGTAACGAGACCGTCATTTCGGGAATGGGCGAGCTGCATCTTGAGGTCTACGTCGAGCGCATGAAGCGCGAGTATCAGTGCGAAGTCGAAACCGGCCAGCCGCAGGTGGCTTACCGCGAGACGATCACGAAGGAGATCGAATTTTCCTACACCCACAAGAAGCAGTCGGGTGGTTCAGGTCAGTACGCCAAGATTGCGGGCATCGTGTCGCCGATCGGTCCGGACGACGAGGGCGACAAGGACTTCCAGTTCGATAATAAGATCCGTGGTGGTTCGGTCCCGACGGAGTACATCCCGGCAGTTGAGAAGGGCTTCCGAAGCTCCCTCGACAAGGGACGCCTGATTGGCTTCCCCGTGATCGGCATGAAGATCATGCTCAATGATGGTGCGGCGCATAGCGTTGACTCCTCGGAAATGGCTTTCCAGGCTGCGGCCCGTGGCGCGTTCCGAGAGTTCTACGGTCGTGCGCGGCCGCAGATCCTTGAGCCGATCATGAAGCTGTCGGTAGAAGGTCCGTCCGAGTTCCAGGGCGTGATCCTGAAGACGATCATGCAGCGTCGTGGTCAGATTGCGGGTTCGAGCGAAGAAGACGGTTTCTCGACGGTCGAGGCGGAAGTGCCGCTGTCGGAAATGTTCGGCTACGCGACGGATCTTCGGTCGATGACGCAGGGTAAGGCCGAGTTTTCGATGGAGTTTGATAAGTACGCGCCCGTCCCGAACGAGACCCAAATTGAACTGAAGAAGAAGTTTGAGTTGAAGCTTGTGGACGACGACGAATAGGGTTGAGCTAGGCCACCGCACCGAGCACTTCACACATTTGGGTGAATGGCTCGGCCTACGGCCTGCGCTTGATGTCACCCAAAGACGCGCCGCATTCGGCGCTCCCGTTTTGGCACAGCGCTCGTCGCGCCGCCTATCTGGGATTGGGAGTCGTAGAGTTTGAATGAAACGACCCCCCGGAGCTTGGCTTCGGGGGGTCGTTTTGTTTCGTGCACTGGATGCCGCGGCTGACGGGAGTGCCGGCTTTGGCGTCGGCCGGCCTTGGGGCCGGCGGACGCTTTAGCGCATGAGCCGTTTGAACATTGCGGCTCGGGCGGGGTTGGTGTGGCTGATGCCTTGGGAGGCGGATTCGCCTGCGCTGCTCGCGCTGCCGCCAAGGAGTCGCTTTGAGATGCCGGAGGGGCGCGTGCGGACGAGTTCGCCGGAGCCCTTGGGCTCGTTCTTGGGTCGGCTCTTCGGGGTGCTCTTCACCTGGGCCTTCGGTTTGGGCTTCGACTTTGATTTAGGCGCTGCTTTCGGCTTTGCCTTGGAAGCCTTTTGCTTTGTCTTCTTGGCGCTCGCCTTTGCCTTCTTCTTTTCGGCAGGCTTCTTGGCGCTCTTCTTTTTAGAGGCCGCCTTCTTCTTCACGGACTTCTTTGCCGCTTTCTTGGCTGCCTTTTTCTTCGCCTGCTTTTTCTTCACAGATTTCTTAGCGGCTTTTTTAGTGGTCTTCTTCTTGGCCGTCTTCTTAGTGACCGACTTCTTCTTGGCGGCCTTCTTCGAACTCTTGGCCTTCTTGCGTGCAGCCATGGATGATCTCCTTTGGGCAGACTTGATCGTGTGAGCAGACTTGATCGTGTGAGCAGACTTGATCGTGTGAGCAGACTTGATCGTGTTGCCAGACATGGTCGTGTGTACAGACAAGCATCGAGGATGTGTCTGCGTAATCGGCGCGAGCGTAGCGGATCAACGCTCTCCGGGAAGTGCTTTCAGTGTTCCGAGTTGTTCGCGGTGTTCCGCGCGCAATGCGACCACGTCGGTCCGGGAGACACCGATCTCGGTCGCGATCTCGAAGATTTCATTGTCCTCGACTGTGGTGATGAGATCGTCGGCGGCAGCGACTGCGTAAAGACATCGAAGCAGGCTCAAGCGACTCTTCTCGTCGCTCATGTCACGAAAGGCGCGGGCGACGAGATGGTTATCGCTCGCACTATTGAGTTCGGCGAGTTGGATCGCTGCATCCGCGAGAAGTTCTGCGCGTTGATCATCGACTTCCGCGAAACGCCCAAGGCGCTCGACCATGGTTGTCCGTTCGCCGTCTTCGATGCGGAGATCTGCCCCGGCGATGCGCGCGAGCAAATAGGCGAAAGCGGCGATGAAGCGGGAATCTTCGGCGGGCAGCTCATCGAGCTGAGTGCTGAGAGCGGCAATACTGGTGGGTTCGCTTCGGCGACCGCCGGCTTGGTCCCCCAATCCCAAGAAACGAAGCAGCGACAATTCTGTGATCCTCCGAGAGCGATTTGATCGCTCGATAGATGGGGCGTGCCATTCCAAGTCGGCAAAAGACTCGCCCGGTTGAGCTGAAATCTCTAGTCTTGCGCGCACTTTAGCGCGAGCCCCGTCGGGCCGTGCGTGGGGAGATGGTCGTGGGCTTGCCGAATTCGTTAGATGAAATCGTATTGCTTCATAATCCGAAGTGCTCAAAGAGCCGCGCGACCTTGGCGCTGCTCGAGGAGCGCGGCGTGAAATTCACGACGCGTCTTTACTTAGAGGAGCCGCTTTCACTCGAGGAGTTGGCCGATCTGGGCGGACGATTGGGCAAGAGGGCGGTCGAATTTGCCCGAACCAAGCAGGAGGAGTTCAAGACTGCTGGTTTGACGGCGGAGTCCTCGGAGAGTGCCATTTTCGACGTGGTGGTCGCGACCCCCATCGTGATGGAACGCCCTATTGTGATTCGGGGCGATCGGGCGGCGATCGGGCGCCCGCCGGAAGACGTCCTGGCACTCCTCGACTGACCGCGCCGAGGGACCGCGCCTAGTCATTCGCGTGCGGCAGGACTTCTCTGTCCAGCAGCTGGCACTGATGTGTCATGTCTTCGGCGGATTTTGCGAGCGGAATCGCGATGAATTTCGTCACGCCGCCTTTGCGAAATTCCCGGATTCGTTCCAGGACCGTCCCTGCGTCACCGACAGCTTGGACCGCCGCGAGGCGTTCCCGCATGGCGGGTGGAGCGTTCTTGGGCATGTGGTTGGGCATAGATGAAGCCGCCCCGTCCTCGATCCGAAAAAGAATCGTCGCTCCATAATGGTCGTCGGGGATCGGCTTTCCGATCCGTTCGCCTTCCTTGCGGATCGCGGCGACGGTCTCCGCTGCCTCCTTGGGAGATTGGAGAGGGGCGAGCCAGCCGCTCCCGAAACGCGCTGTGCGACGAACGGCAGCAGGCGAGGAGCCGCCGAGCCAGAGTGGCAGCGGCTGCTGCTTCGGCCGTGGCGAGATTGTGGCTCCCTTCAAAGAAAAGAACTCACCCTCGAAATCAACGGATTCTTCCGCCCACAGACGAGTGATGACGGCGAGGGCTTCGTCCGCGCGCTTCCCACGTCCCTTCGGACTGTGCCCGGTGGCTTCCCATTCAGGTGCATCGCCTCGTCCGATCGCGACCGCAGGCAGGAAGCGCCCATCACTTAGGAAATCGAGGGTCGCGCATTGGCGCGCGAAGGTGATCGGATTTCGGAAGGGTAGGACGACCGCGTTCGTGCCGAACTTAAGCCTCTGTGTCGCCCCGGCCACGACAGAGAGGA
>JBDNFB010000248.1:0-3300 GCA_041690055.1 Myxococcota bacterium
CATCCCGATCGCTTCGTGAAAGGCATCCCCAAACCCACGCCGCTTCCCGAAGCGGTCTGGATCAATCCACCCGAAACATCAACGACAGGAGGAATTGCTCACTAAATAACGAAACCGAGTGTCTCATCGGCGTTGACAGGTTCCGGACCGATCTCGTGTCCGAGGTTGTAAAGAGCTCCTCGGATTCGCGTGTAGCCCCAACGAGGATTGTCTCGGGCCATCATCAAAATCAGATCCTGGATGTCGAGCGCGGTCTTCGGTCGGCCGGGACGCCGATTCTTGCTCCCATCATACTTTCTCGCGACCAGCAGCCGGTACCAGCGGAGCAAAGTATCCGGAGTCACCAGGGTCTCTATTTGAAAGAGCCCCCTTCTGCCAACCCGCTTGGCTATTACGGAGAGTCGGCGGCGCTGCTGATCGGTAAACCGGAGTCGCTTTCCGGGCAGCTGCGAGCGCAGGACTCGGTTTTCCTCTTGGAGATACTCGATCACATCCTGCTGGTGTCGATTGACCCAGCCAGCGAAGATCAGCATCAGAAATTGCAGCTGCAGAGTGTTCATCAGGCCGAGCTTAGGCCAGCGAAGCCCGAAGGAATGGGCTGAACTCGTCGATTCGATGCTCGCCTAAGCACAGGTAATCATGCATGTTCTTGGTCGGCTGACTTTTGGCACACTACGGGATCACGGCGATCGAGATCGTCACGAGCGATGAGCTAGTCGGTCTCGAAGTCGATCACGTTCAGTACGGTGCCCCCCTGACAGTGCCCTCCGTTTCGCTCCGGTCCGCTGCATTCTTAGTAGTCGCCCTGCTTGCGATCTACCTTTCCACGCTCGCCGGAGTTCGATTCCGAGCGCTGGTGCAGTCTGAGCCTTGACGGCGTTCCGCGTAGTGTGCCAAAACCCGGCCGACCGTCTAAGCGGCCCTCCAATAGTAGTAGTTCAGAACACCACCCAGCCTTTCATGGCGCTCAACAGCGGAGTCCATGCTGATCACACTGTGCGGCTTCTCGACCAGCCTACTGCCGATCCAGATTCATGGAACGAGATCGGCGCAGGTCTCCGCGGACGCAGAACCGGCAACGATCAAAGCCAAGCATGTGATCATAGTTCGCATTTAGTTCTTCTCCTACTTGCAACGCTAGCGAGCCAAAAAACGCTCCCCCGCCCGGCGTATCTATTCGGCTCTACTTTAGAGCAGTTCGGAGACTTCCATGCCGAACCGCGGTGGAGGCGCTTGAACGCGCCGCACGTCCATCCGCCTGAGTTTTTCCTAAGGCGGGCTTTGCGAACCGTCGAACAGGTCCGCAGAGACCAAAACCCGAAGGGAGAACTCTATGCGGTCCATTACTATCGGCGCGGCGGTCCTTTCCGTCGCGCTCATCACGGCTTCATCGGCCAGCGCGCAGAACACCAAGGACTGGCGAAACATAGACATCGGCGGCGGACAAATCGCGACGTGCGCGGCTGACCTCGCGGGTAACGCCCTGTGCGTGACGATGGAAAACGGCGAGGTTGCCGCAATGTTTACGCCGAAGGTCGACCGGCTTGCCACGGATTTCACGCCGTTTTTCAAGGTCGATGACTGGAAGGGCCACGACCAAAACGAGCTTGAGGAATTGATGAAGAAGCTCGGAAAGCCGTTCGGCCTAACCGTACGGACACCGAATCAATCA
Source organism: Myxococcota bacterium (assembly GCA_041690055.1). GTDB lineage: Bacteria > Myxococcota_A > UBA9160 > UBA9160 > UBA4427 > UBA4427. The sequence goes on from JBDNFB010000248.1 coordinate 1,673, forward strand.
ATGTGGCGAGCGATGACACCAACTAACAAGGGTGAAGCAATCGACCGGAGTAACCCCAACGGCATCTGGGCGCAATTGAAGACCGGCCAACGACTCGCAGTGATTTACAAGACTGCGGCGGGCAAGAAGAAGGCGGCGCGCTTCGGTCTGGCGACCATCGGTAGCCCGCTTGATGCGATGTTTCACTCGCAGCCGAACGCGGCCCGGCGCCAGTGAGTCCAGGGCGTGACTCCTCGGATACAGCTCAGTCGACTAATACATAACACGGAGACCACTATGATCCGTTTCGTTTCTGCGTTCACAGCAACAGTTATCCTGCTCGTAATGTTGCCCGCGTCGGGCTTCGCTTACGGCGAATGGAAAAACTCGCCGCCCGAAGATCACAAACGACACATCTGGGCGATCCAGCAGCAGGACGCGCTGCGGGCGACCATGAAAGACGGCGACAGCACGAAATTTAAGGATCTGAGTTTTCACGAAAACGAGGTCGCTGTTGCGGTCTGCGGCCTCGTTAACTCTAAGAATTCCTTTGGAGCCTACGGGGGCTGGCAGAGGTGGATCGGCGCAGGGGCGGTCGGGCAGTTCTTGCCTTCGATGTTCACGAGCACGGCCGAATTCAACAACGTCTGGAACCGCGTCTGTCGGTAGCGTCTCGTTTCGACTATCGCACGTGAGGCCAAGAGGTTCTGAGGTGACTCGATTGATTGCCCTGTTCGCTCTGATCCTCTTCGCCGTACCCTTCCGTTCGCACCGCGAATGCGGATCAGGTCATGCACGATGCCGCGATATCAGTCGCTTCGAGCGATATCGCGGTCGCCGCCGAATCGGATGCCTCGCAAGGTAGTTTCTGCGCCGGCAGCTGATCTAAAGCTCACGGCCCTGCCGCCAGAGTAGTATTTGCGAGACCGGGCTCGGCCGCAAACCCCCATTTGCGAGAGCGGTCGCAGTCCCGACTAAAAACCGGCATTTGCGACAGCAATTAGTAGTGACGTGCCTTCCGGTGAAACCCGTCAGCAAGAAACCCTTTGCTCCGAAGCGTGCCTACAGTCAAATCAAGCGCTTTCCTGGCGGGCCGCGAGACTGAGAAGACCGAGACCTATGAGAACGGCAGACGAGGGCTCGGGGATTGGAAGAAGGTCCTCATCACGAAAACTCCACGCGATCTCGAGATCGTACGTGAGACCGTCAGCCGTGCCCCACTGGTTTCTGCCAGTGACCCAAGATACGGTCGGCCTGGGTTCTTGGTCGAATAGTAGAGCTTCATCTCGTACATCCGGAATGTACGCATCGTAGAGAAGGCGGGTGCCCATCACGAACCCGATATTTCCCGTTTCCGCAAAGGGAAGAAGTACACCGCCTGCGTTGATGCGACCAGTTATGTCCAGAGCGACTTGGCCCCCACCTGTTCCGTAGGCTTGATCCTCGAGGCGTGCGATCGGACTACCGGAGTGTATAAAGGAAAGCCTGTCGAATTCTATCGAGAGGGGTGGGATTGTCCCAATCCCAGTTGATCTTCTAGGCAAATAGAGCGGCGGCTCCTTCACCCTCCGTGTGTTACGGAGGGGGTAACCAAACCAACGAAGGAACCGCCACCATGACCAAGCATGCCAAGAAGTCGAGTCATCTCC
>JBDNFB010000249.1:0-5252 GCA_041690055.1 Myxococcota bacterium
GGACTCCGCTCCAGGAGCGGCGTCGGTCGCAGCGGCAGTTGATCCGTCGCCGGCCGTAGCCCCCTCGCCCGCGGACTCGGTGCTCGTCTGGGTCTGCGCCGAATCCGTAATTGCGCCCGCTCCTGCCTCGAGTTCCTCGAGCGTCGGGAGCTTCCAATTTGCGATATCGAGATCCCAGCGTTCGCGAACCGTGGAGGCCTGATGGTCGAGCCGCATCCGCGCTTCGGACAATTTGAGCTCGGCACGGCTCGTCTTCTCGCGGGCCGCACCAAGATTGCTGCGCAGATCACGCGCCCCGGTCTCGATCTCGGTCACCTTGGCCTGAGCGGCCTCGAACGTCTCGCGAAGCTGGTCGCTTTCGAGGCGCGCCGTCTCTTCCGAATGCAGTTCAACCGCGAGTTTGGCTTCGGCCTCTTCGATTTCCGCGAGCAGCGCCTCTCGCCGCACCCGCGCGCTTTCATTTTCCTCGTTGCGCCGTTCGATCCACGTACGCGTCTCGCGCTCGGACTGCTCAGCGCGAGTCGCCGTTTCGCGGAGCCGGAATCGATGCTCGTCGCGCGCGCGGTAAGCTACGCGCAGCTCGGCGACCTTGCTTTCACAGCGAGACAGGTCGCGACCGGAAGAGCTGATCTGAAGACCGAGGGCGTCGGCGGCACGCTGGCCGGCTTCGCGTTGAGTGCGCTGCTCTTCGAGTTGTTGCGTGATGCGCTGGAGCTCGTCGCGGATCGATTCTTGCTCGGCGAGTAGGTCGGATCGCTCGGCGACGCGAGTCTGTTTCGCCTCGCCGATTCGCTTCACCTTCTCCGTGGAGCGTTCGAGATTATTCTCGTGATTAGCCACTGCCAAGGCGGCGGTATGATGTCGATTCCGCAGGTTCTCGAGTTCTTCTCCCGCGCGCGCGTAGGCCGACTCGGCAGCGAGCTGAGCTGCCTTCGCCGCTTCGGCTGACTGATCGAGCCGCGCCACTTCCACTTCGAGTTCCCGTACTTCGCGCGCCCGGGTCAGCATGCCGCTGGCCGAGGATTCGCCGCCACCCTGAACGACGCCATCCGGCGTCGCGATATCGCCACGGTTCGTGACGAACGTCGCCGGCAGATTGCCCGCGCCAAAATGCTCGAAAGCCTGCTCCAGGCGATCGATGAGATAGACATCCTTGAGCAGAGTCCGCGCTACCCCCTCCGCGCCGGCCCGCGGCCGCACGCGCTTGATCAGCGGATCGCCAAAAGGCACGGTCCCGGGCGGCATCGAAGATTCGGTCTCCGTGCTCTTCACAACCCCGCTCTTCACGACAAAGACGCCGCGCCCCGCTCCGTCGTCTCGCAGTTTTTCGAGTGCCGCCAGCGCGCCCTCGGCTTGATCGACCACGATCGCTTCCGCACGATCCGCAAGCACAGCCTCAACTGCCCGCTCGACTTCAGGATCCGCCTCAACCAGCTCGCGCACGAGGCCCTTCAGCCCAAAGCGCTCGGCCGCCTCAACGCCACCCTCAAGCAAGCGTCGCGTACCCTCGCCGACATCCTGATGCCCCTCGACGATCTCGCGCAGCGAGTCGTACCGGGCCAGCGATTTCTGAGCGACGTTTCCCGCTTCATGGAACAGCGCGGTCGCCTGTTTCTGGGCGTCCTTCGCTTCATCATGCTGGCGCATCGCGTTACGCAGCTTTTCCTGAAACTGGTCGCGCTCCGAGAGCAGGTTCCGGAGGCCCTGTTCGAGAGACGATTGCTCCTGATCCGCTTCGACGGCTTGGCCTTGTTGGGCCTCGACATCGGCATCGACTCCGCGGAGGCGCTGATCAATGGCCGAATCGCGATCACGCAGATGCGAGATCCGGTCTTCAACGCGCGCCACCGAGGTGAGCAATTCTACGAAAGCCGTATTCTTCGTATCGCGCTCGCCTTCAAGCGTCCGCAGGCCCTCCTGCGCGGTCTTCACTTCGCGCTCGGCGACCTCGATTGCCGACTTCTCTTGTTCGAGGCCTCGTTCGAGCTGTTCGAGCTGCTCTTTGGCGCTGCGATGCTCTTCTTCGGCGGACGTCAGCTGCTCGGTGAGCGTCGCGAGTTCGCCGCGGCGCGATTCGCTGGACTCTTCGAGAGTGTCGCGCTCTCGGCGGGCCAGCTCGATCCGACCTTCGAGATTCTTGATCTCACTGCGCAGGGCGTAAAGCTTTTCAGCACCGGCCGTCACGGCCTTTTCCGCCTCGGTCAGGCCGATACGCTGTTCCTGGGCGGCGAGTTCGCGCTCGGCGAGTTGCGTCTCCAGTGCTGCCATCTGGTCAGTCAAGGAAGACAGCGAAGCGGTTTCCGTTTCGACCTCCTCCAGGAGGGCGGTTCGCTCATCGGCGGCGAGAGAAAGTTCGAGGACGCGCTGGGTCTCTTGAAGGCGCTTATAGCGGGCGGCCTTCTTTGCCTGGCGTTCCAATGTGCTGATCTGACGCTTGATCTCGTTGAGTACGTCGTTCACGCGAACGAGATTCTGCTCCGTCGACTTCATCTTGCCTTCGGCTTCGCGCCGGCGGGCCTTGTACTTCCCTATGCCGGCCGCTTCCTCGATCAAGCCGCGGCGGTCTTCGGGCCTTGAGGAGACGATCTCCGCAACCTTCCCCTGTTCAACAATCGTGTAACCGCGCAGGCCAATGCCCGTGTCACGGAAGAAATCGTGGACGTCTTTCAGCCTAGAGGGCTGCTTATTCATCAGATATTCGGATTCGCCCGAGCGATACAGACGCCGAGAAACCTCGACCTCCGAATATGCCGCCCAAGAACCCGGCGCGGTCCCATCTGAATTGTCGAAAGTCAGGCAGACCTCGGCCATGCCGATCGGCGGGCGGTTCTCGGAACCCGCGAAGATCACGTCGTCCATGCCTTTGCCGCGGAGCTTCCGAGCGGACTGTTCGCCCATCACCCATTTGATGGCGTCGGCAACGTTAGACTTGCCACAGCCGTTCGGGCCGACAACGCACGTCATCCCTTCATCGAAACTGAAGACGGTGCGGTCCACGAAGGATTTGAATCCGTGAAGCTGAAGACTCTTGATGCGCAAGGAACCCCTCGATTGGTGCGTGCGGTCGTTCACCCCCGACTCTAGACGAACTCCGTCCAAAATCGGTCACACCAGCCAGACTTCGAGTTCGGTTTCACGTTCAGGATCAACGACTTGCTCTGCAATCCGTGATCTATTCTGTGATCTTTCTGTGGTCTCTTCCGTGGATATTCCGTGGAATTAGACTGAACAAAACCGATCTCGTTACGGGGATTTCTCGGCTCGCCAGGGGCTGATCCCGACGATCCATGGACATTAGGGGGTCCCACTTTTTACCACTTCCAGGGAGGCTATGCCAAGCAAAGTCGGCTTATCCCGGCGGTCTTTCTGCGACTTTGGGTGACTTGCCTAGTCAAGAAACAGTGCAGAGCGAGTGGAAGCATTAGACGAAGAATCTGCGCAGAATCTTATTGCCGAAAACCGTCTTGATCATCTTCTGCATCCCGGCCTCGGACTCCGGCGTATAGGGGTAGCCGCCCTGCGCCTTCTTGCCTGTATCTGTAATGATCGGATGCAAGTGGCAGTAGCCCCGGATACCGACCTCGCCGTTCACCTGCCCGACGCCGCTCTCCTTGAGGCCACCAAAGGGCGCTTCAGGAACGCCGTAGGTCACTGAGATATCGTTCACCGAGACGCTGCCTGTCACCAGCCGCTCGCCGAGGGCTTCGCCCTTCGCCAGATCCGTCGTCCAGATATTGCCGGAGAGGCCGTACCGGGAATCATTGGCCAGGGCGAGCGCCTCTTCTTCGTCGCGCACCTTCTGGATCGCCACAATCGGCCCAAAGGTCTCCTTCGTCATGATGTCCATCTCGTGGTCGACATCCACCACGACGGTCGGTGGAAAGAAATAGCCCGAGAGGCTGCGATTGCGTTCGCCGCCGACGAGCACACGGGCACCCCTCGCTTTCGCATCGGCTATATGCGCTTCGATGATGTCCATCTGCTTATCCCAGAAGACCGCCCCGACATCACCGCCGCCCTGATCCGTCTGCTTCAGCGTCTTGGTCTGGGCCACGACTTTGGCCACAAAAGGCTCGTAGATCGATTCCGGTACATAGACCCGCTCCGTGCCGCAACAGAAATGGCCTGTGTTGAAGAAAGACCCGCGCACGGCGCCGTCCGCAGCCCGATCGAGATCCGCGTCGCGGCAGACGATCATGGCGTCCTTGCCGCCGAGCTCGAGGGTGACGGGAATCAGATTTCGCCCACAGGCCTCACCGACCTTGCGCCCCGTGGCGACGCTGCCCGTGAAGGAAACCTTGTCCACGCCGGCGTCAATCAGCGAGGCGCCGGTCGCGCCGTCGCCCTGGATCACCTGGTAGAGGTCTTCCGGGAAGCCCGCTGCGACGGTCATTTCCTTGAGCAGCGCAGCGGAGAACGGCGTGACTTCACTCGGCTTATGCACCACGGCGTTACCGGCCATAATCGCCTGGGCAAGCGGGTTCGCGGACAGCGCGACGGGTCCGTTCCAAGGTGTAATAAGCCCCACCACACCGAGAGGTTGATAGACGAGCGTGACCTTCTTGGTGAAGCGCATCACGCCGCTCGCGCGCGTCTTCTTCGTTTTCAGATACTTGCTCGCGTTCTTTGCGTAATGCGAGATCTGCATGCAAGGCGCCATCACCTCCATGCTGATGGCTTCGGCCCGGGCCTTGCCGGTTTCCTTCACGACGAGGTCAATGATCTCGTCCTGGCGCGCGACGAATTGGTCGACCAGGCGCCAGAGCACTTCCGCGCGCTCGTCGAAGGATTTCGTGGCCCAGTCGCGCTGGGCCTTGCGAGCGCGCAGGACAGCCCGGCGCACTTCCTCTTCGGTCGCGCACTGGAACTCGCCGATCGATTCCAGGGTGACCGGGCTTTTTACGTTGTAGCGGCGGGTGCCGTCTGCTGTGGGGATCGATTCAAAGAGTGCCATGGCTGGGGAGTCCTCCGATGTGGGACTCGATCTTAGCGCCGCAGGAAAGGATCGAAATAGGACGAAAGCTGCTTCGTGGCGATGTCATTGAGCGTCTCCTGTTCCGCTTCGTCGAAATAGTCGGTGTAGCCCCCGACCTTTCCGCGACGCACCTTGAAGGAGTCCTTGTCGTCCCTATTGGCAGCAGTGAGCCGACCACTATCGAACTCCCCCTTTTTCTCCATCGACTGGAGCCGGTCAAAGCGCGATCGCTCAAGCGCAGCCTGCACGCAGTCCATTTCGTGCTCCTGCCCAAGAA
>JBDNFB010000250.1:0-21719 GCA_041690055.1 Myxococcota bacterium
ACATCAGCCTCTTCCCGGGCAGCAGAGCGACATCCATTAGGCAGAAAGCTGGCCGCTCGCTTCACACCGATCGCCGAGCAGCTGAATGCCAACGAGGACAAAATCGTCGACGAGCTGAACGAAGTGCAGGGGGCGGCTCAAGGTCTCGGAGAGTATTGCAAGCTCGATTAGGCCCGAGTCGATAAGGTGATTCGGCCGAGCGCGACTTTCAACGCGAATAACGACGCGATCGAGCACCGCCGCATCAGGGCGCTGGGAGACTAAGCTCTACCTGCCCCGTCGCATGGGGCCCAAAATCGTTGAGAGCGGAGAGGGAAACGCAAATCCTGCGTTCGGCTCCGATCTTCTCATCCGACGCGACGCGCCCGGAAAAGTGGAGAATCTTGCCGGGCACGCAGGGCGCGCCCAAGCGAATATCGATCCGGCGCAGTCTCGCATTAGGCCCCGCCCAATCCGTTACGTAGCGGGCAACGTAGCCATTGGTCGTCAAGATATTCATAAAGACGTCGGGGGCACCCTGAGCCCGAGCGAATTCGGCATCATGATGCACCGGCATGAAATCCCGGGACGCGATGGCCCCGGCGACGATCACCGTGGAGGTCACATCAAGATCGAAGCTTGGCAGCTCCTCCCCGGTCGGTTCAGGAGGCATCTCCCTCGCCTTTCTACGTTTCCCGTTCGCGCCCGCAGCCTCCTCTGATACACCTGGCGCGAATTTGAAAATTCGAAAACGTTGACGCCCGACCGCATCTCCTGTCTGATCGAAATAGGTGGTAACCCAGGTCACGAAATAGCCGCTCCCGAGCCCGGTGGTCTTGCGCTCGGAAATTGACTCGAGAATGCCCTCGAATTCGAGCAGGTCGCCCGGTCGGAGGTAGCGGTCAAACTCGAGTTCTGAGTTGGTTGCGAGGGTTCCGGTCAAGCCCGCGTCCGCAAGCTTCGTAATCACATTTTCGCCCTGCACCGGCCTTGCGGATCCGCCGCGCGCCGCGATCCCCTCGATGATCGGCCGCCCCATTCCCCACGTTTGAAGCATCGCCGGCGGGGCCACGATCCCCGCATGCCCGCTTGCGAGCGCGGCTTGCTCATCGAGGTAAATCGGATTGTGATCGGCCAACGCATCGACCCAGTGTCGGATCATCGGCACATTGACCTCATCCGGAGCAAGAGACCTTCCTCCGTCACCTAAGCTTTTCCCGACCAGTCCAAGCAACCCGTCGCGGAGTGCATCCCGTTTCCCCATCGCCGTCATCCTTTTCTCTCCCGTGCGCATCTCTTTTCGAACTCAGATCAAGCTTATGCTGCCGCGTCGTCAGTGGCCCGGGGGCTCTACTCGAAGCCGTCGAGGGAGGCCCGTTCGGAGACCCGCGTGCGAAACACCGGAAAGTCCTCGATCTGGCGGGCCTGTCGATAGATGAGCGAACCGACTGGCCGGCCTAGCGTGGACAGACAGTTCGTGACTCCCAGCGGACAAGATCCCTGGATCACGACCAGACGCACCGAGCCATCGGGCTCACGAGCGATACCCCGGTCGTTCAAGCAAGTGGAGTCGTCCTCCCTGTAGGCGGGTGTCTCGCCCCAGAAATCCCCGGTCTGGAAGGCCCAGTACGGGGCCTCCCTCGGCTCGAACGCGACGACTAGCGCCTCGTGCACGTCGATGTCGTACATCGCGACCCCGAAGCGATGCCCGGCCGGCATCGTGGAGCCCTCGTTGGGCCCGTCCGCGTTGAAATCGATCAGCTTGTTGCGAGCGATCTTCAGCAGCCCGGCGGCGCGCGCCTGATACGACTCGAGGTAGCCGATCATGTAGTTGAACGTCATCGTGAGCGAGCGCTCAATCTCGGCAGTCGTCGGGGCTCGCTGCGATCTTCGCAAGTGTCGTCCCTCTCCACCCACTCGCTCGATCCGCAAGGAGGCCTCCTCGGCGACCTCCCAGTCGTGGGCATACTGACGAAGGAAAATGGAGTTCGTCGCGGGCGTCGTACGGAGGCCCTGACCGGGCTCGACGTTTGGCCCGATGAGAAGGTCGACGTGACCCGCTGCATCGACCTCGAGCGTCTCTTCGGTCAGCGAGCCCACCATTACGCTCACGCCCTGCATGCCGTCGAAGCCCTCGTTGGCGGTGAGTTCAATGAGGGGGGCGCTGCCCCGTCGGCCCGTCAGCCGATAGGTCTGCGTCCCGTCGACGATGGCGGAATAGTACAGCGCATCGTGGGTCTGCCAGCCGTTGGTGAGATAGGCGTCGGTCGACTTGAAGAGGACGGGCGCCTCCGGGTCGGCATACTCGTGGGCGTGCTCCCAGGCGAGTCGGAGGAGGCGTGGCAGTACCTGATAGCCATCGGCCGTGGTGACCGGATCGTCGGGTGTACCCGGGGCGTGGATCAGCGCGCTGGCGTCCGCGAGCTGGCGTGTGAAGCGCTGCCACGGGCCGGCCTCCGGCTCGACAGCGTGCGGACTCGCAGCGCACCCAAAGCACGCTAGGCACACGAGCGACAGGAAGACGAAGACGATGCGACCCGAATGCCTGGCGGTCACAACCACGGTGCGTTCTCAAAACTGATCCACCCCAGATTCATTCAAATTCTCCATTCCGAGCCAAAAGGCCCCCGAAATCCGTCGCTATGAAATCGGCGCGGACTGAGCCGGCCCTTCTCTCACGAGTCGGAACACCCGAATGTTTCGACCGGTTCGCTTCTCATACACGTGAATCATAGGGATTTGTTCGCGCATCACGTCCCAGACGCCGTCCTTCTCTTCGTCGCTGAGCACGTAGGCCCGCGCGCGGTAGCGGTCGCCGACGGCTTGCACCTCGACCTCCGGATTTGCTTCGAGGTTGTAACGCCAACTCGGATGCCGCTGCTGCCCCATCGCGCTAGCCACGATCAAACGATCTCCCTCGTGTTCGACGCACGCCAGATGGACCGATCGAGGCTGACCCGTCTTTCGTCCCTTCATCATGATCGTGACCATCGCCTCGTTCCCCGGGCCCATTGTAAAGAACCGACCATTCGTGGCTCGATAGATCAACGGATCGAGGGGCGCGGCGATCTTGCGAATGAGCCAGGTCGATACTGGGTTCGTCACCAGCTTGACGAGGAAACTGTCCGCAGGATTCGTGTTCGATTCGGAATCGGATTCGTTAGACATCGCGAAAGACTAGCTCTTCACCGGCCGCACCCTCTAGTCCGTCAAGAGATTCGTGGAGGTACTCTCGTGGACGGCATCGGCGCTCCCCCGCCTTGCGCCAATCCTGGAATCGAAAGCGGCCGAGTCGTCGACATCGGTGACAGCGTCGCCCCAACCCATACATCGGCGCGCGGGCCCCTGGTGCGCGGACTACCAAGTCATGAGTGGTGCCGGAGCCACCACGCGGGTTCGCGACGGCCATGTGATCAATATAGAAGGCGCACTCTTCGCCCTCGGTCACGCCGGCTTCATAGTGGTCGACTTCATTCGCACCGCGACGGCGAAAAGCCCCTTCTCTATGTCATTGGCACCGACGAGACCGCGCCGGTTTTCAGCATGAAATGGGAAAACGTTAGGTATCGGGTCGAACGGTAGAGAGTGGGCTTAACCCGGAATTCGTTGTCCCGCACAGTGCCTCATGAGGCGAGCGGGACTCTGTCTAGGCAAGGCGACCAATGCGGCATTAACGCCCCCGGATGCCGCAACCATTGGCTGCGCGAGCCTAACGGGGACCTATTCTACCGTAACACGCAACGCAGGCTGTGCACTCTCAACGGAGGCGACCCCAGTGACCGAATTCGTCGAACACCTTTCGTTCCCCCAGTTGGTTCTCTTCTGCGGCTCCTTCTTCGGTGCAGTGACAATCGTCTCTATTGCCGTCGGCTTCGCTATGGAACGAGCCTTTGGCCCGACCAGACAGATCTTCGCAGTGCCCTTGGCCGAGGGGCAGCTTCGCTGGGAGCTCCTCAGCAACATCAAATTCGTCTTCATTGCCGCAGTGGCCTTCGCTTGGCTTCTGGACACCGTCGCCACCCTCCCTGCCGCGGACGAAACCTTCGCAGAGATCGCACTCACGTTCTTCGTCTGCTGGTTCGGTTTCGAGGTCTACTACTGGTTCCTCCATCGTGCGATGCATTCACGATATCTCTATCGCTTCCATCGCCTTCACCACAACTCGCGCGTCACCTCGCCCCTGACTGGTTATTCGATGAGCACAGTCGAGATCCTCGGTTGGCTCGCCGGCCTTATCGGTGTCCCTTTGATCATGAGCTTCGTTACGCCAATCAGCTTGATTGGATTTCTCGTGTATCACGCCGTATATCAGATACCCGGCAACGTCGTGGGCCATGCCAACATCGATCCGTTCCCTGCGGCGTCGCACAAAAGCATGAACTCGTGGGTCGCACATCCCACGACCTTTCACGCTCTTCATCACGCTCGCATCAGCAACAACTACTGCTTCGGCGGCGGTACGTTTATGGACCGTCTATTGGGCACCGAATGGGAAGATTGGCCTGAAGTCCACGCGCGCGTGATCAGTGGCAACCCACTGCGAAAGCTCTCTGAGCGCATTCCCATCGACTCAACTTCCTAGGGGCAGCCACTTGTTTCGTGTTTGGCGAACCATCGGCGTGGGAATCGTTCTCTCGTTCTACTTCTTCCTGCTGGGACCGGTCGGTTACGCCTGCTTTGCCGTATGGGCCGCGATTCCGACGAAGCACCCGCGCCGGCGCGCTCGCCGGATCCAGAACTGCATGCGCGCGGCCTTCGCATCCATGCATTGGGCCCTGCGCCGACTTCGGATTCTCGACTTCAACCCAAAGGACGTTGAGGGCAAGATCCCCAAAGAACCCTGCATTCTCGTTGCAAATCACCCGACGTTGGTCGACATCAGTTCGGTCATGGCGATCGAACCCAATCTGGTCTTCCCTGCCAAGGCCTCGCTTTTTCGAACTTTTTGGGCCGGGCCCATGCTCAAAGCGGCCCACCAGCTGCATATCCCCGAGCGAGACACCTTCGCGGTGGGACCGGTTGTCGACGCTGCCGGCGAGCGCCTCGCTCAGGGCTACCGACTGATCATCTTTCCTGAGGGCACGCGTTCTCCGGCCGATCGGCTCCACCCCTTTGGCCGAATGGCGTTTGAGATCGCGGTCCGCGAGAACGTCCCGATCGTGCCGCTGGTGATCACCTGCGAGCCGCGCTGGCTTACCCGGGACCGAAGCTTTTTCTCATCCGAAGTGAAACGGGTCCCCAAACTTAGAATCCGGGTACTCGACCCAGTACACCCCGAAGAAGTTCATGCGCTCGGCGCCGAAGCTGGGCAGGCGTCGTCTAGCCGCACCCTGCGAGATACAGTCTCGCGTCTTATCCACCAAGAGCTGGAACTGCCTTTTCTGGGGCCTCGCGTTGCCTTCAGCGAGCAGAGCCACTCAATCGACCCGTCGACGCATTCCCCTATTCAACCTAACGCCAGCCCCGAAAAAGTGTGAGAAAATACGGGATGAAGGCGAGCCCGACTGGGCCAACTCGAACCTAGACATCCATGACCCGGTGCTCGATCCGGGGTTGCCATCAGGTGGGGTACCGACAAAGACGACGACCCTGAACGGGGCTCGTAGCATCACGAACGGCCCCCCGCGTTTGAGCCAATGCGTGTGGCCCTGTCCCCGAGCCGCGACGCGATCCCAATTCTAGACGGGGCGAAGGCGCACCCGGCCGACCTGATTTCCGGCATATCGCGCCCCCGACCAAAGAAGAGTCGGATTTTTTGCCGGATCTGATCGAGCCGACGGCAATCTAATCCTCGCCGGCGAGGTCCGACCGCTCTACGAAGGGGCGGTTTCGACTTCTCCGCCCGAGATGGTGAAGGGGCTGCTCACACAGATGGACGCGCGGCGATCAGCGGCGCTCATGGTCTCTACAACTTATCGATAGTCCGGCATCGATCCAATTTCACAGAGACGGGCCAGAGCGTTGGATCTCTGGAAGTCGGCAGCGGCGGAGTCCTCGAGCTCGTATTCGGAGACACGCCAACGTTCGGGAGCGAATTCGACCTCATCGTTACGAAGTACGAGGGAGCGATTACTGGAGATTTGCCGTTCCTGTGTGTCCTCGGACTCAACCCAGCCGATATAAAGCTCACGATCGAGACGGTTCAAATTGCAAGAAGGGCGCGAGATGTGCTCCGTGCACGCATTGTCCCTGAGCCCGGAACCGTCGTCCTCATCGGCTTCGGCCTCATGCTGCTCAGTCGCGGTCGCGAGCGCGCAGCCTAGGCCATTGAGAGGATGTTCGACTCCAGACATCCGTTCTTCGAGTTCTGAGAGACGCAGCCTCCCTTTGACCAGATTCCCTAACAGCCAAACGAAAACGCCTGCGAACCAAGCTTGCAGATCGGATCCCTTTGATTGATGATTTGGACTATATGTTCACCTGGAGCTGAGATGGGCTGAGGGGGGCGGGGAGCCGATGTCGCACGAACTCGTAGTACGTGGCGGGACCACCGTTGATGGCTCGGAATCCGCGCCCGTGAGCGCCGATATCGGGATCGATAGCGGCATCATCGCGCCGTCGCCGGACGAGCCGCGCCCGGGTCAGATCCTGAATAATCGCCCAAGCGTTGAACGAGTCCCCGTTTCGCGCCGCACCGTACCGCAAGCACTCTTGAATAACACGGAGGCACGCAGACATGCCTGACCTGCTCGAACGGATCCTTTCCTACGCCGGCGAAAAGGGCGAGCTGATCAAGCGAGGCGCCATGCCTCCGCGAGATCGTCGCTATCGGATCGTCTCTGCCGATGATCACTTGATCGAGCCACCCGACCTCTTCGAAGGGCGCGTTGAAAGTCGATTCGCCAACCGGGCTCCGAAGATCGAGCGTGATGACGTGGGCAACGACTGGTGGGTCTTCGACAACGAACGGGTGCCGCTGCTGGGCGCCGACGCCTACATGGGCTGGGACAACGGTCACGCCTATCTGGGCCCAGTCAACTTCGATGAGATGCATCCCGCCGTCTACGATATTCGCGAACGGGTCAAGCATATGGATGTTACGGGGGTTGAAGCGTCCCTCAATTTCCCGTCCGCGCCCTTCGGGTTCGCCGGAACACGCTTCTTGAAGATGGATGCCGACCTCGGGCTCGCCTGCCTCCGGGCCTTCAACGATTGGCACCTCGACGTCTGGGCCGGAACGTGTCCGGGACGGATCATCCCCAACCAACTGTCGTGGTTGGCGGACCCGAAGCTGGCCGCCGACGAGATCCGAACAAACGCGGAGCGGGGCTTTCGCGCCGTCTCGTTTTCAGAGAACCCCGAGAAGCTAGGACTTCCGTCACTCCACACCGGTCATTGGGATCCCTTCTTGGAGGCATGCGAGGAGACGGAGACCGTGATCAATCTGCACGTCGGTTCGTCGTCCTCGACGGTGGTGCCCTCGACAGATTCTCCGCCCGCCGTGCTCGGCGCTCTATTCCCGATCAACGCGATGGCAACGGCCGCAGACTGGCTCTTCTCGGGAATTCCGCTGCGGTTCCCAAAGATCAAGATCGCGCTTTCCGAGGGCGGCATAGGCTGGGTCCCGATGTTCATCGACCGGATCAACCATATGGCCAGACAGCTCGACTATTCCCAGCAGTTCGGGCCATTGGATCCGATCGATGTGCTTCGGCGAAATTTCTGGTTCACAACCTTCAATGACCAACTCACGCTCCCACTTCGAGATCTGGTCGGCGTCGATCACATCATGATGGAGACGGACTACCCACATCTCGACTCGACCTGGCCCGACACCCAGGACATCCTTGCGGTGCAGTTCGCGGATATCCCCGACGACGAAACACAGCGAATCACCCATGCCAACGCGCGGGCGCTCTACGGCCTAGCATGAAAAGGCGGAGTGGAATAAGGCGCGGACAGCGCGAATGAGTGCCGACAGCAGAAATGGAGAAACGTATGAACAATCAGCAGGACGCCGAGGCACTCTTCGCCCAGATCCTCGACCCCGAACAGCGTGGCGAGCTCTATCCTCTCTATCACGCGCTTCGCCGGGTGGCGCCCGTTCATTGCGATGAATCGCTTCTTGGACGTCGGGCCTGGATTCTTTCTCGCTTCGCCGACGCGGACAGCGTCCTGCGAGACCTGCGTCTGCATAGCGACACCAGCGCCCTCGAACTTTTTGACACGGGGGAATCGGGTGCCTCCTTCTTCAAGCTCATGAGCAAGCTGCTTCTCTATCTCGATCCGCCGGACCACGACCGGATTCGCGGGCTGGTGACAAAGGCCTTTACGCCTCGGGCGGTCGATAATCTGCGACCGCGGATCCAGCAAGAGGTCGACCGACTCCTCGATCGGGCGGCGGATACGGGGAAGCTCGACCTGGTCTCCGATTTCGGATACCCGCTGCCGATCGCTGTGATCTGCGAAATGATGGGGATCCCAGCGGAAGATCTGCCGCGCTTCATGACGTGGGCCCACGATTTCGCGCGGCGGGGCGATGTCTCCGCGGTCACCGAGGAAGTTATCCAACGGGGCGAGCTCGCCTCCGAAGGCTTTCGCGACTATTTCCTTGATCTCGCGCGAAGCCGACGCAAACGGCTCGGGGACGACCTGATCTCGGCCCTTGTACGAGTCGAGGACGAGACGGGGCGACTCTCGGACGACGAGATCGTTTCGACTTGTGTAATCCTGCTCCAGGCGGGCCACGAAACGACGGCGGATCTGATCTCGCTGGCCACCCGCGGCTTGCTCCTACATCCGGAGCAATTCGCGCTGTTGCGGGCCGAGCCCGAGCGAATGGCCGGCGCGGCCGACGAGTTCATTCGGTGGGACACCTCGGTTCAGATCAGCCAGCGCGTCGGCAAAGTTCCGATCGAGGTCGACGGACAGACGATTCCGGCTGGCGACGTCTGCATCGTGCTCAATGGCGCGGCGAACCGCGACCCAGCCCGTTATGCCGATCCGGACCGACTCGATGTGCGCCGCGCCTCGAGCAGCCATCTAGGCTTTGGAATGGGACGTCATTTTTGTCTCGGAGCGTCGCTTGCGCGAGCGGAGATCGCGACAGCCGTGGGGACACTGATTCGTCGCTTCCCCACCCTTGAATTAACCGAGGAGCCGCGCTTTCGGCCCTCCCTCTTTTTGCGCGGACTAGCGAGCCTTCCGCTTCGATTCTGAGTCGGACCGGGGCCGAACACTTGTCCTGCCCATGCCCGCTCAGACGCGTCACACTATCCCCCTCCCCCGTCCGCCGTCCGGGGTTTCGTCCCGATCAGCTTGGAGCGCCCAGTATGCCCAACCGCCTCTCTTCTCCTCTATTCCCGCGAGCCCTTCTAGCCTTCGTTTTCGCGACGCTCTGGCTGGCCGCGCCCAGCCTGGCTGAGGAACCCTCCCTCGAGCCAGTGCAGCAATACTCTCCTGGCTTCGCAGACGATTTCCCAAAGGAAGTCTTTTGGGGCGATACCCATGTCCACAGCTCCTTCAGCATGGACGCGAATACGATGGGCAACACGCGACTCTCGCCGGCAGAGGCCTATCGGTTTGCACGCGGCGAGGCGGTCGTCGCGAATAATGGGATGACGGCGCAGTTGGATGTTCCGCTCGACTTTCTCGTGGTCTCGGACCACGCCGAGTACATGGGTCTATTGCCTGGACTTCGAGCAGGCAACCCGCTTCTCTTAGGTGATCCCGCTGGTCAAAAACTTGCCAAGGGCCTCGCCGGCGATGAGGCGGCGCAATACGCCGTGATACGGGACCTGATCGGGAGCCTGATGACCTCGAAGCCCGTGATCAACAACGATGAATTCACCCAGAACATCTGGCAGCAGATCACCAATCTCGCGGATACGCATAACGACCCAGGAACCTTCACCTCGCTGATCGGATACGAGTGGAGCGCGATGCCCAGCGGCGACAATCTGCATCGCGTCGTCGTCTACCGCGACGGCGCCGACCTTGCGAACCAGCTTGTTCCGCGATCCTCCTTCGAAGGCGAGCGCCCCGAGGATCTCTGGTCCTTCATGGAAGAATATTCAGCGAAAACCGGCGGCGACATTCTGGCGATCCCTCACAATCCGAACATGAGCAACGGCCAAATGTTCTCGGTCGAACAAAGCGATGGCCGACCCTTCGATGCCGAGTATGCGAAGCGCCGCATTCGCCACGAACCGATCGCGGAGATCACGCAGATCAAGGGCGACAGCGAAAGCCACCCTCTCCTCTCCCCCGACGATGAGTTTGCCAATTTCGAGAATTGGGACTACGGGAATATCGGCGTCCCCGCCCTCCCCAAAAAAGACGAGCAGCTCCAGTACGAGTACTTGCGCCAAGCCTTCAAGAACGGCCTCGGCGAAGCCGCCCGGATCGGCACGAACCCGTTTGAGATGGGCGTGATCGGCAGTACCGACTCGCATACTTCTCTCGCCACAGCCGCCGAATACGATTTTTGGGGCAAGATGTCGAGCATGGAGCCGGGCCCCGCCCGCTTGGCCCCTCCCGGTTTTCCCACCGAAGAAACGACGATTTTCGCATGGAGCTTCGTCGCATCGGGATACGCGGCAGTCTGGGCAACGGAGAATACGCGCGAAGCCCTCTTCGACGCGATGCGCCGGCGCGAGGTCTACGCGACATCGGGTTCGCGAATCACGCTTCGCGTTTTCGGCGGCTGGAATTTCGCAGCCGAGGATGCCCACCGCCCGGACACCGTCCGCATCGGATATCAGCGCGGCGTCCCGATGGGAGCCCGCCTCCCTGAGCGCGATCCAGAACGCGACGGCGCGAGCGCCCCTGGCTTCTTGATCCGAGCGCTGAAGGATCCGAACGCGGCGCACCTCGACCGCGTCCAGGTCGTGAAAGGATGGCGGACAGCGGCGGGCGACCTTGAAGAGAAGGTCTATGACGTCGCCCTCGGCGGCGACAAGCGAAAGACGCTCTTCGGCGGAATTCGGCCTGTGACCTCGACTGTGGACGACGCAACCGCGACGTATACCAACACCCAGGGCGCTGCCGAAATCACAACATTTTGGGAAGATCCCGACTTCAACCCTGCAGAACAGGCCTTCTACTATGTTCGTGTTCTCGAGATCCCGACGCCGCGATGGTCCACCTACGATTCCGTGCGCTTCGGGGTCCCCCTCGCAGACGCCACAGAGAGACAGATCCAGGATCGCGCCTACTCCTCTCCAATTTGGTACAGCCCGAACTAGCATGCTCCACTCCCGTCTTGTCCAACCCCAGAATGGAGATCCAGTCCCAATGAAGCTTGTGCACCTCTTTCAGATGAAGGCCAGCGTCGAAGCCCCGATCGAGATCGGCCCGATGCCGATCGGAACGCGGCGCATATTCAACGCAACAGGCGGAACCTTCGAGGGCGAGCGATTGAAGGGAGAGGTCCTACCCGGCGGCGGCGAGTGGTTTTTGGATTCCGGAGACGGCTTCGGCCAGGTTGATGTGCGCTTGATGCTGCGCACGGAGGACGGCGTTCACATCTATCTCCGGTACAGCGGCATCATGGACTTCAACGAGGTCGTCGGCGCAAAGCTTGCGGCCGGCCAGTCCACCGAGTACGGCGACAATAAGTTCCTGACTCAGGTCCGGTTGGAGTGTGCCGATCCGAAATACGCCTGGCTCGCAACCACGATCGCGGTCGGCGAAGGACGCATGCATCCGGACTGTGTCGAGTACGCGATCTTTGAGGTCGCTCACGATCAGTAGGCGCGCCGGAAGGCTCGCGCTCTCGGACGCACATGCGATCGACAGTACTGATCCCCCAGGACGGGGCCGATGTTCGCCGTTCGGCTCCGCCTGATTAGGCGCGGCGGCGACCACTGAGCGCGAGACCGCCAAAGCCGAGCCCCATGAGCAAGGCTATACCTGGCTCCGGGACGACAATCAGGAGGGGAGCACTGAACGTCAGCGCCTGATTGGTACCGTTCGCTCGATCCTCCAGAACCGTGTAACCCGTCTCGACGTGGTTGATGTTGGTTGTGCCAAGGCCGACGACCTGGAAGATCGCGATCGCACCAATTGTATTGATTCTTGAGCCGTAGTAGCGGTCACCCAAGAACGGAGTGAGAACCCCAAGAGCAAGACCGATGGACGTACCCGCAGGCTGACCCACTGCGTCCTCGGGTGCACCCAGAACTGTGACGAAGGTGCTCTGAGGGAACCCGGCCTCGGGCGGGGGCCCCAAGTCGTCGGCGAAGCCATTCACGATGTTGATCACACTATTATCGTACGTGAGGTGGGTGAAGACGCTCAAAATGCCGTCACTGACTGTGTTAGCGAGTGCGATCGCAACTTCGAAGGTATCGCCGATTGCGAGACCGTCGATCGTGTTGCCGACAACGTTGCCACCCGAGCCCAAGAATGAGAAGTTCGAGAACGAATGTGTCGTCGAGAGTGCCAACGCGCTGCCCGACAGGAGAACGACCGCAGCCGCTGCAATGAAGCTGAAACTATTTACAAGTCGCATCTGACCCTCTGTTCCTATGTCGCCCAGCCGCGAAGAGACCGAGGCCGCCCGCGAACCAGACCGCGAGACCGCTCGGCTCTGGCAGATAGAGCAGATCTAGTCCTGCGAGATCATCGGGCTGCAGGTCGACGAAAATAGCCGCCGCACATAACTCCGTCGGATTCGGACCACAGGGTGCGTTTGACATGATCGCTTCGTTGTCGGGAAACAATGAAACTGAGAACGCGGCGAAGGGATCCACCGGATCGAGTATCGGTATATTGAACGGATCTAGATCGTCGTCGTAGTTCGACTGGGCGCCGAACACGTTGTTGTCATTTGGATGCCCTAGGCCGATGCCATGACCCATCTCATGCATCGCCACGCGGGTCAGAACCTCAAGTCGAACCGCGCCTAGCGGCGCAAGGAGCGCAAACTGGTCGATATTGAAGTAGAGGTCGACTCCGGTGATCACGGAACCCGGAAAGCTCTGGCCGTTCGCCAGGGTTCGCGATGCAACGAACTCCACATTGGGAGCTGCCACGCCAAAGAAGCCAATCCCACCAAAGATGGGATGGCTCGCAGGCACCGCAAATACGTCGACCTCCAAACCCAGCGTCGGCCCCTCAGCGACGCCCGCGTCGTCAAAGCTGAACTGGAAACCGAGCACGTCGTTCTCCCATGCCTCGAATCCATCGATCAGGGCTTGCTCGATCGCCACAAGGGATTCTCCCGGTAGCTGCAAATCCTCAGCGAATCCGGCTTCGATCCCCACCTGGATCCCGTCGCTCAGGCCCGTGCCAGCGGTCCAGCGGGCGGCTTGCTCCAACCTTTCGGAGACGGTGGGAAGCGCCGGATCTGGAAACAGACCGAACGCGCTCGCTGCAGTCGGGAGTACCGGAAGTATCGACAGGGAAGCCGCTACCAGGCACAGCCATGCGGACAGCGCCGATCGAGCAATCGTCGTCAGCCTCGACCCAATATTAGGCATTAAGTTGAGCATCTCGTTCCAACCTCCTCTGTCCTCACAACGGCGTCATCATACCATCTGGCGGAGAGTAAGGGGAAAAGCAGCCGCTATGCGGTCGGATAGGGAAAACAGGCGCCGTTTTCTTCACTCGCCTCCCGATCGACGCTCGACCTCCCGGCGCTCTTCCGACGACACGACTGCGGAACGGGGTTCCCCTCAGGCTCCTTGTTGCCCCCGAACCGACGAGCGCCCCACCCCTCGCATTAGGTCTCAGCCTACTCGCAACGCATACTAGAGCGACAATGACGTGAATAACGCTGCTTGATTCGTATATAATCGAAGAGCTCTCGCTCCTGCCCCCTTCAATGGAGAATCCAGTCATGAAGCTCATACTCATCATGCTTGTTTTCGTTCTTGCCCACAGCTCCGTCGGGAATGCGATCGCTAGCGGCGTCTCGGACGCGGACGGTGACCTCGTCCCGGACGCGATCGACAACTGCGTCGAGACTCCGAACGGCCCCAACGAGGGGGCCCTCAATCAGTTGGATGGAGACCAGGACGGCTACGGAAACGCCTGTGACGCCGATTTCAACAATAGTGGCGCTACCGACGGCCTCGACCTTGGTCTGCTCATCGCGGCATTCAACACGGCAAACGTCGTGATTGACCTGACCGGTGACGGCATCGTCAATGGTGCGGATTACCGCCCGTGGGTAGCACTTTCGGCCTCTCTGCCCGGCCCGTCGGGCCTCGCTTGCGCCGGCACAATTCCCTGTCTTCCCTGAACCAATCTTCGTCACAAGGGGAAAATACTCGATGCGACACTTAACTAGTTTGAGTTCTATTGCAGTGGCTGTGATCCTTCTCTTGGCGGGCAGCGCGTTCGCGCTCGAGGCAGAACACTCGTTCACGGGGGGTGCAATCACTGGCCTGGGCACGGATGGCGACATTCTCGGAAACACGATCGACGGTCTAGTCATCGGCGATACGTTCGAAGTTGCGATCGCACTTGACAATACAGCCGGTGACGACATTTCCACCGTCTTCACCCACCTCGCGTACGACAACACCGTGATCAACATCGTGAATGGCTTCGTGAGCCTTGTGGATTTCCCGGGCGAGGGCGGATTTACGGGCAACAACCTCATTCCTCTCGGCCCTCCCGAAGACGCAGTGGGTCAGCCAGCCGGCACGGCCATCAGTATCGCGTTTGGCGTCAGCAACCCGGCTACAGGCAACGGCGTCTACAGCGCACCTAATTCGGGCGTGGTTGCGATCGCGATCTTCCAGGTCGTTGGGAATGGCGCCACGGACATCGACCATATCGACACGGGCAACACGATTTTCAATGGATTCTTTCAGTCGCCGACGTTCAGTGCCCCCCTCCTCATTGTCGTTTCGGACATGGACGGTGACCTCATCCCGGACGCCCTCGACAATTGCAGCGAGATTCCGAACGGCCCCAATGAGGGGGGCCTCAATCAGCAGGATGGCGACATGGACGGCTACGGAAACGCCTGTGACGCCGATTTCAACAATAGTGGCGCTACCGACGGCGGCGACTTTGGGGTGTTCATTGGGGCGTGGAACACGTTCAACAGCTCTGTTGACCTGACCGGTGACGGCGTCGTCGATGGTGCGGACTTCATCTTGTTCATCTCAAGTTTCAGCACGCTGCCTGGCCCGTCGGGCCTCGCTTGCGCGGGCATCACCATCCCCTGTCCCTAATGGAGGATTCGTGAGGGGGGCGGGCTCTAAGGATCCGTTGGCTGGCCGACGGGAGAAGACCGGCTCAGCGGCGGCGCGCAAGCAATGCCAAACCGAGCCCTAGCATCAAAGTCGTGTTCGGTTCTGGAACATTTTGCAGCACGAAATTATCGATCCCCCACTGCGTGCCGGCCGGCAAGAACCACTCGATCACCACGTCGCCACAACACGAGCCCGGTCCGCCTTGTGGTACCGGCCCGGGCGAGACCAGCGAATCAAAATGAGCAATGGCTCCACCGCCGAACACCGATCCGATTTGCTCGAGCCCAACCAAATCAGCGGCTCCGAGAATGACGTTGCCATGGGACGTCACCGTAAATCCATCCAGTGAGTTTGGCCCGAGCAGGACGAGGTCGAAGGAAAAGCGATAGGGTGATGCCTCGATGAAGACGTCCATCAGAGCTAGCACGAGGGACGAGGTCGAGAGCGGACCGAGGGCATGGCTCGAAAAGACTTCTGGCTCAGTTCCGAGCGTATAAAAGTACTCGGTTCGGGTTGTCGTGGACCATTCGTTCGGATCGACCGAAGTCTCGAAATCCCAAGTTGCGGGAATCGAAATATGACTTGCGCTCGCCATCGTTGGCACGATCAGCGCCATGAACGCGACGAGGGCGATAAGAACGGCGGAGAAACGAATCGATCGGATCATCTAAGCCTCCAGCTTTCGATCTTGCTGCGCGAAGCAGTCGACGTTGTCCAACGCTGCGCAGCTGCGCATACTCAAGCCGGCATAACCTTAGCAAATCACACCCTTATGTCATTTCGACGCTCTACGCATTCGCCGCCCCCATCCAACGAGCATCCCGAGTCCCGCCACGAGCCCCATAACAATGCGCGGCTCGGGGACGCCTTGAGGAATCCGCGGCTTGACCAGGATCTCGATTCTGCGCGTGGTTTCGAGCCCCGTCGGAGCCGTCGCCACCAGGCGCCATACCGACCGGCCCTCGACGTCGAGCCGCGGCCGGAGGCCCAACGCAGCCTTGCGATCACTGAAACGAACGAAGCGCGGCGAAAAATCGGTTGGCGCAGCGCCCGAGATCGCTTCGAGCCGAAAAGATTCCGCGTTTGCGTCGACGCCAGTGAAGCGAATCGGCAAGGTGAAACTTCGCCCCGCCTTCACCTGATGGTTCTGAATCGCTGCGAGCCATGGTAGCTCGACGCCTCTGACCTCTGCGCGACCACCTCGCTGATCCCTCCACACGACTCGATTGCGATCGATGTGAGGCTCGCCCTGCCATGCGGGTGCACCGGCTAGGCGTTGAGCGGGACACGCTCCGGTTTCCTCGTCCAGTTCGCAGTAGACCACAGCCTGCGGTGCCTCATCCCTCGGTTCGCTCCAGACAATGCGACGCTTCGAAACGACAGGCTCCGAACCTTGGACGATCTCCCCGATCAGTTGAGCATCGCATTCGCCCGTAGCTGCGTCGAGCTTGCAGTAGGCCAAGTCGGCGCGAAGGCCAGACGACACGACCAGGGCGAGCAAGTTCTTGTCGATCGCCGCCGTGGCGACACTGATCGATTGACCGCCGACGAGGACGGGCTTGGGCTCACAGGTCTCACCCTGCCCCGGAAGAGCACAGAATTCGAGACGAGACCTCGCCCCAAGCGAATCCCAAACCAGGCTGTGGCCATCGAAATCGAGCAAGCGCCTGGACCGGACCTCGGGCTCCGAAGGCAACAGCGAAACAGGCCGGCAGTCCGAACCACCCCGCATCCGACAGCCGCGCACATCGAAGAGTGGATTGACGGTCTCGCGCCACATCAGAAGCTTGCGAAAGGGTCGCAGGGCAAATGGCCGAAACGACTGCGGGATTGAGAATGGCGGTGTACAAGAAGGTCCGGCGCCCACTTTGCGACGAATTCGGCAGCCCTCGACGGCGAACTCCTGCTCCCCGGACGCGTCCAGCGTCGAGCGCGTCCAGACGACCCGACGCTGATGGATACGGGGAGACGTCACATTGCCGGGCAATGAGATTAGGATCGAGGGTGACGCCTCCTCGTCGAGAAAGGGAAATTTCGCGATTCCGACGCCGCTTCGCGTCTGCTCATCTTGCTCGCCCGAGTTCTCGGATTCGGGGATTTCCTGGTCCCAGACCACGGTCGATCCCGAGATCGTCGGCCGCCTAGCATTGACCCCGGACGCGGATATTAGCCGAGGTGAGGTTCGCTCCAGACCCACGATCGTATATTCGTCAACGAGGGTTCCGTCCCGAAGCTGCGCGCGCAATCGCACGACATAGGGACCATCCGGCAGGTCGGTCGTGTCCCACCGCGCAATCACACCCTGCTCGTCGCTCTCCGATTGATCGACGGCTTCGATCGTTTCGCTCGCCTCGATCGCCTCAACACCCTCAACGACCTCAATGCCATCGGAGCTGAATGCGCGACCCCGCACTCCTGCGGCAAAACTCACTTCGACTCCGGCCAGATCATCCCCCGATGCCTCACCGCGAATTTCGAGCACGGGGTCGTCGACGGGATTCAAAACACTCCCTGGCCGGGGTTCATCGATGCGGAGCTCGAGCGCCGGCAATGGGGTCGTGAGCAGTGCCAGCATATCCAGCGCGCCTGCACCGACATCGGGATCGTGCCCCGGCACCGACAGCGTTCGCGCAGAGTACCGAAGCAATCGCCGAACTTCCGCGGGTGTGAGGTCGGGGCGAAAGCTCAGCAAATTCGCCACTGCGCCGCTGATATGCGGCGCCGCCATCGAGGTTCCCGAGCGCCGCTCGTAGAGCTCCTCGACGGCAAAGGTGCCAGCCGAATCCTGAGTCGCGGGCGATCGAAGCGACAGGATGTTCCGCCGCGCCTGTCGGACCGAGCTGGGCGTACTCGGTCCGCCCCCCGGAGCGAGCAGGTCGAGCAACCAACCGAAGCTACTCGAAGCCGACCTCTCGTCATCGACACCGTGGGCGCCCACGGTGACGGCGCCACGCTGATTCTCCGGACTGCGCTCAAGGACATCCGAGGCAGTGTTGCCCGCAGAGGTCACGTAGACCACTCCCATGGCCTCCAGGACCTCGAGCGAGCGCTCTGCGGTCGGGTTTTCTGGGCACGGGGATCCGCACGAAAAGCTGGCATTAATCACCCGTGCTCCGTTGGCCGCAGCGTAGAGCACGCCTCGCCAAACATCGGAGGTCCGCGCCGGGCCCTCCTCCGGGAAGACCTTCACGGGCATAACCCGCGACCGGGGCGCAACGCCTGCGATTCCGATCCCGTTATCGGCGACCGCCGCGACCGTGCCGGCCACATGCGTTCCGTGACCCGTCACGTCCAGCACCTCGGAACTGCCGGGCGTTTCGCTGCCGGCATCGAGATCCGCGCCATAGCCCGCGAAATCGTAGCCCCGTAGGTCATCAACAAATCCGTTGAGATCGTCATCGATGCCATTGAAGTCGGCGGCAGTCACGACTCCATCGTCGTCGAGATCTTCGCCCCGGTTAATCCAGACATTGTCGGCGATATCCGGATGGGTGTACTCGAGACCAGAATCGATGACCGCAACGATGATCCCTTCGCCTCGGGAATACGACCATGCCTCGGGGACGCGCGCGGCATGAAGCCCCCACAGGTCGGCATGGGGTTGCCCCCAGGACCCCGAGCTCGATAGGAAGGGATCGGGCCCCTCGGTCTGATCGAGCGCAACGGAATAGTCGAGCTGCGCGAAGGCCACATGCGGGTCGTTCTGAAGCTCTTCCAACAGAGCGGACGCATCGCCATCCGCTGAGGATTCAATGCGGTAAACGTCGAATAGGGCTGACGTGGCGTCCGAAGCCGAAGCGGCAGCATCGCGGTTGCCGCGGCGCTGCTGCTCCGTCTTGTGGAGGATGCGCTGTGCCAAATGCGCTCTCATGGCTTGAGCGGGTCCGGGCGTGGGACGACGGAAGATCGCCTCGTAGCGATCTACGCCGTGGCGACGATTGGTCTCGTCCAGGGAATCGGAGCCGTCCGCGAATCCGGTCGCGAGCGCGAGCTGATGGCTCATCAAATACTCGGCACATCGCTCACTGCGGTGCGGGCCCTCGCCCTTGAATGCAACGATGATCGACGCACCGTAGGCCGCAACGGGCAGAACCATCGACAAGCTGACCAGGATGATCACGAAGTGCGCGACGTGGGGCACGCTGGTTCGCATCTGGTTCTTTTCTGCCCACTCTGCCCACGGAATTTCAATGTCGATCCCGAGCAAAGGGGATGGACACGCCAATTATATCAGTCCGACACCGCGACTGGATCGGAATTCCGACTTGTTTCCGTGGCTTTTCGCAGAGGCTTCCGTCTAGACCTCTTGCATGCATTCTCAGGTCCGGAGAACGATGTGCATCATTGCCATTGAGAACGCGCGCAGGCGGATGGCAGGTCACAGACAAATGATGGCGTCGTGGACGGCGGGGACTTCGGACAGGTGATCAGCAGCTTCAATCCATCTGGCATTGCAGCGAACTTCACGGGCTATGGCTGCGTTGACGGAGCGGACTAGAGCATCTTCATTCAGAGCTTCAACGACTATCCGGGCCCCTTTGGTCTGACCTGCGCGGATCCGATCCTAATTCGTCGCGGCGGCGACCGCTGGGTGCGAGCGCACTCAGGCCGAGCCCGAACAGCAAGGCTGTACCCGGGGCTCCGGGACGACGACCAGGAGGGGAGCACTGAACTCAAGTACCCCGTCGGCACCACTCGCTCGATCCCTAAAAACCGTGTAGCCCGTGTCGACATGGTCAATGCTCGTCGTACCAAGACCCACAACCTCGAAGATCGCGAGCACAAGCGCATCCGAAACGAATGAGCTGAAGAAGCCGTCAGACGCAGTCGGATTACTGACGCCCAACGCGATGCCGATGGCCGTTCCTGCCGGCTCACCCAATGCGTCTTCGAGAGCACCGAGAAAAGTCAATATGTTGCAGTTGAACCCGGGCTCCACAATGCTCCCCACGTTTGTGAAGCCATCGACGATGTTGATCGCACTGTTGTCATACGTGAGGTGGGTGAAGATCGCGCGAATCCTATCGAAGGACGTGTTGTCGAGTTCGATCAGAACTTCGAACCGATCACCGATTGCGAGAGTATCAATCGTGTTGCCGACAATATTGCCATCCGGGCCCAGGCCGGTGAGGTTCACGAACGAATGTTTCGTCGAGAGGGCGAAGGCGCTGCCCGACATGAGAACGACCGCAGCCGCTGTAATGAAACTGACTCCAATAAGATGTCGCATCGTTCTTTTCTCCCTTCAAGAATGGGGTCATCCGAATCACCTAGCCGTGATTGCGCATCGCTCGATGCCCTTCTCATAGGGCTCTCCCTCTGATGGCTCGATCAAGGAAGACAGGGAATTGTGCCAGCGCAGGCGAGGCCCGATGGGCCAGGCAGCGTGTTGAAGAGCGCGATGAACCGGCCGAAGTCCATATTATCGACGACGCCATCACCGTTCAGGTCAATGGCAGTGTCGAGCGTGCCTAAGCCGGACCTGAAAATAATAACGTCGAATCCGTCGACACCCCCATTGTTGTTATAGTCGGCGTCGCAGGCGTTGCCGTAGCCGTCTTGGTCTCCATCCAACTGATTGAGGCCCCTCTCGTTGGGGCCGTTCGGGGTCTCAAGGCAGTTGTCGAAGACGTCTGGGACGAGATCATCATCCGTGTCATCGGGCGAGCCCGAGGTCGCTATGCCGGCGAAGCCGAGGGCTAGAAAGGCGACAAGCAGGATGAGTTTGAGCTTCATGACTGAGTTCTCCTTTGAATGAGTCAGGAGCTAGACATCTATGAGTATAGCCTCTTCAAGCAGCCATTCCCTTCCGCTCCGTTCTGTTTCAAATTGCGCAGCCACGGCGATCCCGACGGCGATTGCGCGCCCCGAGCCGTCGCCGAGAGCACCAAGCTTAAGACCGCCCACGGCAGGGGATCATCAGGTCCAACAGGGGCTTAGTTGTCAGATCGTCCAGATTTGATCACACTGGGGAAGATCCGATCGACGGTGCGGACTAATTCCTTCACGTCTCGGGACCTAACGAGGAGTCAGGGAACATGAGCGATCACATGGGTCAATCGATACTCACAACCGTACTTTCTACGGGTCTGCTCCTCACGAGTCTCCTCCTGACCTCAATAACGCCCGAGGCCATCGTCGTCATCGATACGCTCATTACAGCGACTTCCGGATCGGGCACGATCAGCCCCGATCAACTCACGGTGACCGGCCTAGCGCAGGGGGACACCGTGACGGTTCAGATCTTCGTCGCCAACCCGGACCTTGATCCGGTCCAGGGGATTTTCAGCACGATGTTTATCGACGATCAGAGCGTGGTCGACCTCAATCCCGCCTTGAGTGGCGCGGTCCCTATTCTCTCGGAGCCAGGTTTCGGCGGCTCGAGCTTGACTGCCCTTGCCTCTCCTGCTCAGAAGGCGGGGTAACCCGCCGGCAACTTCATCGGCCTCGCGCACGGCTCCTGCTGCAGTACAACATACGCCCCGGGGCCGGACCTCGCCGTCCAAGCCATCTTCGATGTGGTGGGCTCCACCAATGGCTTGACCGCAATGATTACGAGCTTGTTCCAGGGCAACGACATCGGACGGC
>JBDNFB010000251.1:0-71698 GCA_041690055.1 Myxococcota bacterium
GGATCGGAGCGGCCCGGCCATGGCGCCACCCCGCTTCGATCGTGCGACGACTCTTCATCGCGCCACGGTTCGTCTTCAAGGTTGTCCGAGTCGTCCGAGGACGCACCGGGGGGGTCCTCGGAATCGACGAGATCAAGGTCCCCGCTCCCCGGTGCATCGCTCCACAAACCGCTCTGATCGATCGCCAGGACGAATGCCCATAGATGCTTGCATCCCGGCCCGACCCGATCGAAATGAGGACACTCGCAGTGCGTGTAGAGCATCTCGCCATGACCCACGGCTTCTTCATTCGGAGCCGCGAGCGATACGGTGTACGTATTGCGACCACTTCCTCGCACCGAGCCGATGAACACTCCGTCTGAGAAATCCTCGATCTCTACGCGCGCCTCGCTCACATAGCTACTGCCACGACCTCGAATCTTCGAAGAAAAGTTCAGCGCGCAACGACTCGCTAGATTCGACATAACTCCGGCTCTACTATCCCTGGCGATCCAGTCGATCGCCGACTGTAGTGGTACGTTCACATCCTGCGCGTTTTCAACGTTTGGCGACGATCTCGAGAATTCCCTTTCCGTACTTCTCGCGCAGAATAGGGCCGACGCCGCTGATTTCGAGTAGGTCCGCCGAGCTTCGCGGCTGATGAGCAGCAATGGCCTCGAGGACTTTGTCGCTGAAGATCCGAAACGCCGGAATGTTCCGACGCCGCGCCTCCTCCAAACGAAATGCACGCAATCGCTCAAGCAACGCAGGAGACGCTGGGGCACTGGCCACGAACTTCGCCTTGGCCTTGGCTTTCCCGCGAGCCTTCTTCGCTAGGCCGGCCTTCCGCTGGGTGCCTGATGCCTGCTTGCGCTTCGTCGATCGACGAGCGGGTCCGCTCCGTGAAGAGATCAAGAGCGCCGCGACTTCATCGGCCCCGGCGCGCCGGCCGAGGGGCGTGATGACCGGACGACGATACTCGATCGTCTTACCCTCACTCTCGAAATGCCGCTCTTCGATCTCGATGAGTCCTCCGCGAAAAAGGGCCGTGAGCAGATCCTCGAAGTGGTCGCGGTCGAAAGAGTCGCCGAAGAGGCTCGAATGAAGGCGACCGCTGCTCGGTGTCCCCTCGCTGTCGAGCGTCTTCAAGATGCGCTTGAGGGCGGCCTGCTCTTCGGAGGTGACCTCGCCGAAGGCGCCTGCGACGGTGTGTCCGGGCTGGCAGATATCGCATTGGCCACAGCGCGTGCCCGGGTCGGCTTGATCACCGAAATGCCGAATTAGGCGCAACATCCGACAACTCTGGCTCTCGGCAAAGCGGGCGATGTCATCGATTTGGGCCTGGCGGGCCTTCTTCTGGGCCTGATAGGGGACCTTCCAGTTATCGTGGCCCTGGCTGGCGCTTTCATCGGGGGCCATCAGCGCACCGCCGTGGATCCAGAGTTTCTCGAGGGCGCGATCGAAGGTCTCGGCGTCCATCCTCACACGAGATTTTAGGTCCTGCTTCTGGACCGGAGTCGTTCCGAGGGCGCGATAGATCGTCCGAAGGGAGCTCTCCGCGGGGTAGTCGCGCTCGAGGAACCACTCGTGGGTGCGCCGGTCAATAAAGCCGTGGAGCAGCACTGCCCGTGAAGGCAGGCCGTCGCGTCCGGCTCGACCAATCTCCTGATAATAGCCCTCGACGCTGCCGGGCAGAGCAAGATGAATCACACTCCGCACATTAGGCTTATCGATCCCCATCCCGAAAGCGATCGTAGCGACCACAACCTCGAGCTGGCCGCGTAGGAATGCACTCTGCACCTTGTCCCGGCGACTCGTCTCCATGCCTGCATGGTAGGCGGCCGCCGGAAATTCTTCGCCCAGTTCTGCGGCGAGCTCTTCTGCCTTCTTGCGACTCGGTGCGTAGACGATGGCCGGACGCCGCTCTTCGGGGGTGAGGATTTCGAGGGTCTTGTGATTGCGCGATGATGGCTTTAGCTCGAGCAATTCGATCGCGATATTTTCCCGACGGAACCCATAGATGAATTGCTTAGGGGGATTCGGGCGCTCAGAGCGTTGCGTGCCGAGCTGTTCGACGATGTCATTCTGCACTCTCGCCGTCGCCGTTGCTGTGAGGGCAACGATCGGCGCGGGATGCAAAAGAGGAAGCCTGTCCTTCAGCATGCGATAGTCCGGACGAAAATCATGTCCCCACTGCGAGATGCAGTGCGCTTCATCGACTGCGACCAGGCTCGGTTTACGGCGGGCCAGCATCTCGGGAAACCCCGGGACGCTGAGCCGCTCGGGAGCGATGAAGAGGAAATCCAAATTCCCGGCGAGATAGTCGACACAGACCTGTCGGGAATCCTGTCGCTTGCGTCCGGAGTGAATGCGCTCGGCCACAAATCCCTGGGCTTGAAGCTGCGCGACCTGGTCTTCCATCAAGGCGATGAGCGGACTCACGACCAGCGTGGTGCCCCCGCGCGCGATTCCGGGCAGCTGATAGCAGAGTGACTTGCCAGCCCCGGTGGGCATGACGAGCAGCACGTCGCTGCCTTCGATGATGGCCCGACATACCTCCTCTTGATGCGGGCGAAAGGATGGAAAACCGAAACGTTCGCGCAGGAGCGCATCGATTTCATCGACGGGGGTGACCTTGCTGCTTCGTCTTACCGGCGCACTCGCCGGCGAAGGCTCGGCCACTTCACGAGGCTGGGGCGCGGCCCCTTCACGAGTTCGTGGCGCGGCGTCTTCTTTTTGAATGCGCCCGACGGCTCCGCGCACGAATTCTTCGATCTCCTTCATAAATTCTTCGAGGGAGCCCTCGCCGCGTCGAATCCGTCGCAGTTCTGATTCCCAGCGTCCCGTCATCGCGGGACTCTTGGCTTCCGGGTGAACGCACTGGATCAGCCAGATCCCCTTGTCGGTCGCCCGCAAAGTCTTTTTCTCTCGGACCACGTAGTCCCGTTGCAAAAGCGTCTCGATCGTGCTTGCCCGCGTCGCCGGCGTGCCGAGTCCGCATTCCCGCATAGCATCGGAGAGTTCTGCGTCGTCAAGGGTCTTGCCCGCAGTTTCCATCGCAGTCAAAAGAGTGCCATCGGTGAAGCGTCGTGGCGGACGAGTCTTCTTGTCGTCTACAGCGGACGCCAGCACCTCAAGGGCCAGGCCGCGCATCAGACCCGAAGGAAGCTCCTGCTCGCCGGCCCCTGCCCCGTCCTGCGATGCCTTTGCGCGGTCGGGAGCGCGGTCCGGTGTGGGGCTCTTTGTGTGACTCGGTGCGTGGTCCTGTGCGTGTGTGTCGCGCGCCTTGCCCGGCGGACGCACGTCGAGCACGCGCCAGCCGACGCGGTCCACCTTCGTACCGGTACTGCGATAGCGATCGATCAGCAGCTCCTGGTTTTTGTTAGTCGAAGCGATCTTCGAAATCACGGTCGTCGTCGAATAAAGGTGATCCTCGTGCCAGGCGGACAAGAGTCTGCGGCAAACCAGATCGTAGATCCTCTCCTCGTCCTGACTCATCGCAGTCTTGTCGGGTCGCGTCGTCGTCGGAATCAAAGCATGGTGGTCGCTGACCTTCGCATCGTCGACGAAGCGCTTACCGAGCGGGCGTTCCCCGCTGCCCTCCGAAAGGAGGTCGCGGTACTTGTCCGAGATCGCGCACACGATCTTGGGCAGCGTCTTTGCGATGTCCTTCGAGACATGCCGGCTGTCGCTCCGCGGATAGCTCAAGAGCTTCTTCTGTTCGTATAGACGCTGGGCCAGATCGAGGGTCTTCTGCGCGGGGAATCCGTAGAGGCGGTTCGCGTGCCTCTGGAGTTCGGTGAGGTCGTAGAGCAGGGGCGGTGGAACTCTTCGCTGGCGACCCGCGACGGATTCGACGCTCGCCTTTCCCCTGAGCGCCCGAGCGGCGATTTGCCGGGCAAGCTTTCCGTCCGAGGGTAGCCGCCTCGCGAGAGCGACCGAATCCGTTTCGCTCGGACTCTCCTCCGTTGTTTTCTCCTCTCTTGCCCCTGAGGACAGGTCGCCTAATACCGTCGCGCGTGGCGAGCTGTCCGAGAAGTAGACGCCCTCGTAGGACGTGCCTTGCAAATCGGCCGAACCGTCGGAGCCCAGAGGGCGAAATACGGCGCGCACCTCCTTGTAGTCTTCGGACACGAAGTCGCGAA
Organism: Myxococcota bacterium; assembly: GCA_041690055.1. Taxonomy (GTDB): domain Bacteria; phylum Myxococcota_A; class UBA9160; order UBA9160; family UBA4427; genus UBA4427. Next base: position 4,125 of record JBDNFB010000251.1, read on the forward strand.
TCGCCAATTCACGCTCGACGAGCATGGCCAGAGTGGGAGTCTGCACGCGTCCGACCGAGAGCATCTCGTTTTGTCCAGCGCGATTCAGCGTATAGGCGCGCGAGAGATTCATACCGACCAGCCAGTCGGCCTGGCTGCGACCACGCGCCGCGTCCGCCAGCCCATCGTAGTCGGACCCCGGCCGCAGGTTCTCGAATCCCTCCCGGATCGACTCCTCGGTCATCGACGAAATCCAGAGCCGTCGGAAAGGCTTCTTTGATCCGGCCGCTTCGTAGATGTAACGGAAGATCAACTCCCCCTCACGTCCGGCGTCCATCGCGCAGATGACCTCGTCGACTCGGGGATCGCGGAGGATACGCCTCACCACATCGAATTGATCGCGGGTCTTGGGGTAGACCCGGAGCTGCCACTGCTCGGGAATCATCGGCAGTTGAGCAATGCTCCAACGCTTCCAGGAGGGGTCCTGCTCGTGCGGCTGCCCCAGGCTGACGAGGTGTCCCACCGCCCAGGTGACTAGATAACCATTGCCCTCGATGGCACCCTCGAGGCGGCGGTTGGCGCCCAGAACCTGGGCGATGTCCCGAGCCACAGAAGGCTTCTCAGTAATGACGACGATGCTCATGCGGCGAGCCTCACTTCGGGACCCGGCCATGTCGGGCGGGGATGACTACTCAGGGCGAGCCCTAGACTAGCGAACCGGGCTCTCGCTGAATCGGTGGATCGACTCGAGAGATCCGCACCACTCGCATCTGCGGGACTTTCTACTCGCCGCTCGCCGCTCGTAGCCCTCTGCCGCAATCGGCCGCGCCGAGAGCGCAATCTATTGATCTTCCTCACCTTCCTCGCAATCTCGTAATGAACAGATCCCCCGATCAAATCGGATCGTCGGCTCCATTTCCTCTCACGGGGTTCCTGAATCTCCCCGCCATCCCGATCGTCTTCGACGACCCGAGACAGACGAACGCATCGCCCTGGCAGAGGCATTTAGGTTTGCCTACTGCGGACTCGAACCATCCTCCAGGAGTTCCTCAAGCGCGAAAAGCGTCTTCTTAAGAAAGCATTCAACGGGACAGTCGTTCGCGATGATCGCAAGAGCGTCGTCGTCGTCGTTGCGTATGCTGGGCTTCCCCCCGAAATCGTGGACACGAGGATGGCCAGCATCGAGGTGATCTACGCGAGCGCTTTCGGGGATCGGTAGGTTGAGCGGAGAAAGGAACGGAGCCGCCGGAAAACCCGAGATGGTTCACATTCGAGCACGCGCAGGACGAGCTAACGTCAAAGCGTCCGGGTTTACCGGACGCAAAGAGGCGCTAAGCGTTAGCGGAAGGAATTTATCTCGTGAAGACTTCGGTCGATGCATCCTACATTCAGAGAGCAGTCGAACTCGCAGACCTCAATGCCGTTCGCCTAACGCTCTATCAGCTCACGACCGATCCAGAGATCAAGGCTTTGTCCATGGCGGCAGAGCTCGACGCTGCCGGCCGGGAACTTCTAATCAGTAAGGCCGTCGCCTGGCTCATCGAGAACGCAGGACCGCGCACACTCACCGAGCCTCCCGAGGCCGAGCTTCGAGACCTACTCAATCTTGCGACCCAGGAGGAGATGTCTGACCTCGAGTTCGCGGCTCGTCGCGACCTTCCCGCCTTCAAAGCTTATCCCTGGGCGGCCGAGTGGACCGATGCCAAGCCGGAACTCCCAGCTGATTTCAGAGTGGCAATCATCGGCAGCGGCTACTGCGGGATTGCGATGGGTATCCAGCTCAACCTTTTGGGTATTCCTTACGTCATTCTGGATCGTGAGCCGGAGCCGGGGGGGACCTGGACCGTCAACCGCTACCCCGACGTCCGCGTCGACACCAGTTCGATCGCTTACGACTACAGCTTCGAAAAAGATTTTCGCTGGTCGGAGCATTACGGGCGTGGACAGGAAGTTCGCGAATACCTCCAATACGTTGCCCGAAAATACGATGTTGTCGGAAATACTCGATTCAATCGCGAGGTCCAGCGCGCTTCGTTTAACGAAAAGAAGAGCCGCTGGGTGATCGAGACGACCGCGCCCGAAGGTCCCGAAACCATTGAGGCCAATGTTCTCGTGACCGCAGTCGGAACCTTCCTCAATCCGAAGGTTTCGAACTTCCGGGGACAAGAAGATTTCAAAGGAAGGATTCTCCACCCCGCGAGATGGCCTAACGACTATGATCCCACAGACGAGCGAATCGCGGTGATAGGGAACGGCTCCACGGGCGTGCAGATGCTGGGAGCGCTTGCTCGAAAAGCGCGGAAGGTGTCCGTCCTCCAACGCACGCCCCAATGGATCAGCCCTCGGCCTAACTACGGCAGTCCCATAGAACCGGAAATACACTGGCTCGTCGACAATTTCCCGGGGTACTGGAACTGGTCGCGCTACATGGCCAGCGCAATGTTCTTCACGACACATGATCTGCTTATCCCCGATGAAGAATGGGAGTCCCAGGGAGGCAGCGTCAATCGGCTGCAGGATCAGCTGCGCGAAACGCTTCTCGCCTATATGGAAGATCAGACTGGGGGGCGCAGGGACCTGCTTGATCGGCTCATTCCAGACTACCCGCCCTTCGTTCGGCGTGCCGTCGTCGACAACGGCTGGTACAAGGCCCTCACGCGCGACAATGTAGAACTCGTCACGGACACCGTGGCCCGGCTAACGGAAACGGGCATCGAGACCTCCGACGGCAGAATTCATGACGTCGACACGATAGTGACGGCGACGGGCTTCGAGGTCGCGCAATATCTGTCGCCCATGATCTTCAAAGGGGTAGACGGATTAGATCTCCACGAGTTTTGGTCCAAAGATGGGCCGAGGGCCTATTTAAGCATGATGGTTCCGAATTTTCCAAACATGTTCATGCTCTATGGCCCGAATTCACAACCGGTGTCCGGGGGCACTATGCTACCCGCGTGGTTCACGATTTGGGCTTCCTATGCCGGGCAATGCATCGTTCGATTGCTCGAAAAAGAAAAGCAGCGCATCGAAGTCCAGTCCGAAGCCCACGAGCGATATAACGAGGCGCTTGATGAAGAGTCCAAGAAGCTGGTGCTACTTCGCAAGGATGCTGCTCCCGAAAAGAACTACTACGTCAGCAGTGAGCATAATCGCTTGTTGGTGAGCGCCCCCTGGTACGGTCCTGAGTTTCATCGTCTATGCACAGAGGTCGAGTGGGACGACATGATGTTTTCCTGACGACCTACAACCTCCGGCAGGTCGTCTCCACCTCGCTTAATCAGCGCGAGTTACCCCGAGCCAGAGGCCACGAAAGCATGATCGACCCAGACTAAATTGAACGCGAGGCGAGGGAAACAACCGGGCTTGCCGACTTCGGCTCCGGTGAGTCGCGCAAAGGCATGGAGGTTCTTGCCGACGCACCTAAGTCCCGGAGCTAGTCTCCGATTCGCGAAGATCAGCGCTAGACTCGCGCCGCATGCATCGCTCGCCGCCACCACCACGAACTGGAGAACAAGAACCGCTGGAGCAGGCCGGGCCGGTGCGGACCGACACTGTCCGCGAGGTTGGCCACTTCGCCGGTCTCGCCGATTTGGCCAGTTCTGCCGGCTTCATGCGTTTCTTCTGCCTGATCGGCCTTGCACTGGGCTTTGCGTATCGCGGCGTCTGGAGTGATCGCGGTGCCATCCGAATCGAGAGCGCCCTGTTTTCTCCAGAGTCGTTTCCGGCCCAGGTCGTACTGGCCCTTGCCGCATGGTTGCTCTGGCGACGGCGGCTCTCATTCCTCCATTTGCCAAGTCAGAGCGCACCCACCGCAGCTATTCTCTTTGCGGCCCTTGGGACAATGCTGTTCTGCTACGCGATCGCGCGCCCTGCCGAAGACCTGCTCCTCATCACGCTTGCTCTGCACGGCTTAGGCATTGCCGCCTGGACCCGTGGTTACGAGGGGTGCCGGATCATCGCGCTCCCCCTGCTGATCCTGAGCCTCGGCACGCCGGTGCCCAAACCGATTGAGGACGAGATCATCTGGCGGCTTCAGCTTTGGACCGGAAACGGTGCCGCCTATGTATTGGAGACGATTGGCCGGGAGTTCACCCATAGCGGTGTCATCCTTCAGAATCAGGAACACACCTTTCACGTCATCGATTCTTGTAGCGGCTGGAATGGCATCGGTCTGTTGCTGGTCGTCTCGCTGATCGTACGCGAGCTCTTCGCGCAATTCGGCGCGCGGCTCTGGGTCCTGCCCTTCGCATCCGTTGCGCTCGCGATCCCACTTAACATCCTTCGCGTCGCGTACATTGCGGCAAGCCCCAACCCCGAGGCCTTGGCCGGCGTCGGTGGGGATCATACGATGCAAGGACTTGTTGTCGTCGGCGCAGGGACGCTTCTCCTGTACGCCCTGGGCGTCGCACTCTCTTCTGGCTCCGCTTCTCGATCGGCTGTTGATACACCCGCTCAAGCGACCGCAATTGGAGAAAGCGAAGGACCAGTCAATCAAGAGGGCCCAGCTCCCAAGCCCTCGAAAACGCGCCGTATGCGTAGGGCGATTGGCGCTTGGGCGATCCTCCTTGCGCTCATCTCGGTCGCGCTCCCCCTCGTATCGGGCGGGGAATCTGCGGAGATGCCGCATCCGTGGCCCTTCCTTTCTGGACAAGGACAAGGTTGGACAAGCAAGCCTCTCCCAAAGGATCTTTTCTTTACAGGGACCTTCCGGTCGAGTCTGCAACGCCGCTATACCCGGGCGCGGCGTCCCCCGAAATCACCGGAAATTGTCGATGTGCTGATCGCCTACGTCCTGCCGCACGGGCCCAACCAGAGTCGGCTCTTTTCGTCAAAGCGGCTTGTGCCCGGGCCCGAATGGACGCTCTCTGGGGCGGAGCAGGAGCCGCTCTGGAGTCTTGACGGTCGGGAAGTCACACTCGCTACAAGTACGCGGCCTTCAGGAGAGCTGGCGGTCGGCTATTCCTGGACGGCCCGGGATGATGGGCTTTGGATCAATTCGATCCGCAAGGTGCTCGGCATCGAACGAGGCCGGACGCCAGAAGACGCACCGCGTCTCTTGGTTAGGATCGTGGCCTACGCCCCCACCGAGAGCCCAGCGCATACCGACCGCGCGAAGCAGCGACTCGATCGTTTCGTCCGTTCATTTCGCGATGAACTCAACGGGCTTTAACAAGCACTCACCCGTTCGCAGTGTTTCAGATTTTGCGGACTTCTCTCGCCGGATACACATATTCCGGACTCGTAACCACCCACTTGTTCTATCGTCTATCCCCAATGAAGAAGCAAAGAACTCGTTTAGGTTGGACGGCGGCCGCGCTCGCCGGAATCGTAACCAGTGGATGTGAGGATCCAGGTGATCGGCCAAGCCCTTCGCCCGCCTCCTCGGAATCTCAGGCGTCCGCCACAGCGTCTTCTGGCCTGCCCTATGCGGCAGGGCAGATCGCATTGAGCGAAATCTATTCAGAGACGAATCCGTACCGACGCGTCGAGCGACTGGCCGCCTTTCTCTCTGTGCAGGACGACTCTGCGCTTCCACTCGTCGAGGAGGCTCTCGACCCCTTCGATTGGCGACTCGGCGGGGCAGAGTACGATCTCTTGCTCCGGTTCTGGGCGGAGCGGGACCCCAAGGCGGCTCTCGCCTGGGCCGTGCGCGTAGGCTCACCCATCTACAAGATGGGCTCGATCCGGAGCGTGGTTGAGTCCTGGGCGTTTCAGGACCCCGCCGCGGCACTCTCGGGGATCGAGATCGTTGAGCTTCTTTCAACTGACGAAACGCTCCGCATATCCCAAGTTGCGCATGTCCAAGGCTGGTACCGCAAGAATCCCGAGGAGCTTGAGGAGTTCATTCGCGGTCTTGGTATCGGTCGACGACGACAACGCGCCCTCCGCAGCTTCACGCACGCGATGAATTCCGACCGCGGTCCCACGGAGCTTGTCCGCTGGGGAGAAGCCGTTTCCGAAGAAGATATGAGCTACAAGCTCGACGTCCATCGCCAGCTCCTGGGAACGCTCGTCTGGAACAAAGAATCTGAAATGGCCGAGCGCTACTGCGACAACTACTGCGATGGCCCGTTCGGCAAGGGCCTACGCAACATTCTCACGCGCGCGCGCTTTCGGTCGGGCGACGACCCGGCGGCCATCTTGGAATGGGTTGGCAAGACGCCCGAGATCGATGCCGAGCAAACCGACAACAAATATCACTCGCTCTGGGTCGCGTACACGCTCTGGGCGGCACAAGACCGCGAGGCTGCCGTCGACTGGATGACGCAGCACGTGCAGGCGACGGATCCGGTCACTTGGCTCCCCGCACTTTATGAGGAATACGCGAGGCATCTGGCGACAGAGTCCCCTGCTCAAGCGATTCCTTGGGCGGAGCGTATTGAGAAGGTCGGTCCGCGCGAGCGAGCACTCGTTCGAATCGCTCGGAAATGGTTGCAATCGGACGCCGAAGGAGCCGAGCGTTGGTTGGCCCAGTCGGACTTGTCGAAAGCCGGGCGCGCCCGGGCACGCGACTTTTCAATTCCGAGTTTTCTACCGCCTTCTGCTAAAGCGCCTCAAGCGGAGCCTGCTCCGTAGACGGAATCGATAGCGTCCGCCCGGCTCTTATTTGATCCGCCGCCGCTCCAGCCAGCCCGACGCTGGCCGACTCAAACATAACGCCAGCATCAAGACCCACAAAAAAAGCCGGCTCGATTCCTTACGGAATCGAGCCGGCTCGTTTTCGGAGAGCGTATTGCTCGCTCAGATATGTGGGTTCGGTCTCAGCGCTGTTCGTTTGCCAAGAATGCGATCCTACACACCTAACTAGGTCTAACTAGGTCTAACTAGGCCTTGCTTCCCTGTCGGCGTCGGCGAACCACCAAGTGGCAAAGGCCGAGAACGCCGAGAGCGCTCGATGCACCCAAGACCGCTGCCGGTTCGGGAGTCGCCAGCTGAAGATTAAGCCAGCCTCGGTTGCCGTTGCCGCCCGAGAGGGTGCGCTGACTGAGCGCACCAGACACAAGCGAAAGGTTTCCACTACCCGCAACCCGGTTATCGCCACCAGAGAGGAAGAACGTCTCTCCACCGGTCGCATGAGCCAAGGTGATGAATCCGGTCGTCCAGGGGAACCCGCCCGACAGAATCACGTTGTTACCGGCCGGGCCGGGCCCAACCAGCACTGCGCCGAAAATCGTCCCCGCGGGCCCTGCCGAAATCCCAAAGATGTTGCCAACACCAAACATAGACGTTTGAGAAGTAGCCGGTGCAGTTCCCGCAGTATTCAGACTACCGCCGTTCGCACCGAGGCCAGCCGCATTACTTGCGCCGACCACCAAAGCGATGCTCGCAGCGGGCGGAGCCGTAGCCCCCCCAGCGTTGATGAACACGGTCGCGATCGGAGCGACACCACTCCCATTCGGGGGAATGAGATGTGTTCCCGCGCCGGAACCTGCCGCGATCGAGAACTGAGCAGCGCCGCCAAAGGCACGCGTGCCGCCGCTATAGGTCGCCGTTCCACCCGCAAACGGGAAGAAATTCGGTCCCGGACCTGCTCCGTCCTGGAGAGTCGCGGGAGCAGCCGGCCAAGCGAAATCGATCGAGGTGCCGACCTGAAAAACCGCGGGGTTCGTCGGGAAGACTGCAATCTCGTTCGGAACACCATCGGCTACTTTAGTCAGAACCGAGGGCGGGAAGATCAGCCCTGGACCCGGAAGCGCAGCTCCCATACCCGTCGTGCCGGTCGCGCCCGTCGCCATGATCGTTGAGGCGCCCACGCCGTACTGAAAAGCCGGATTCACGCCGACACCGAGCGGCGGGAAATTGCCTGCGTCGCCGGGAGTTTGACCGCCCAAGAAAATACCGCCGGGACCCACCGGAAGCGGTAACCCCGTCCCGATCTGAAGTGCTCCACCACTGCGGGCACCCGTCAGAAGGTACTGAGCTTGAGCCATTCCGGCCCAAGCAAAAACAAGCGCAATCATTCCGATGCGCAAGATAGGTTGTCGTAACATTTTTCTGCCCTCTCAGCCGGCGACTGGAAGCGCCGCCAGCAGTTAGTAGGCTCATCCACGATCATCGACCGCTTCATGAGATTTTGTGTCGTCCAAGCTTCCAATGCATGCAGCCCCCGGGACCATCTCATCTCTCCAAGAGGTGATTCAGGCCGGTTTCCGCTGGATTCAAACTATCAGAATCGGAGTTTTTGATGGGCAATAATTGATGAACACCGGTACTAGTACTCGTTCCCGACGGGTTTTGTTCGACGTATAACAGGTACACAACGCGGCACAAATTCGACTATTCCGCGGGAGCGACGGCCCTTGCGGAGGCTGCTGCCGCCTCCGCCCGTTCAGGCTCGTTCAATGCTGTGTGGACGCGGCTGAGACGAAGGAAATTTTCCGCCGACGGGATCAAATTCACGGCACGTTGGGCTCGCTCCTGGGTCGTCTCCGAGACTCGCTTTTCCGCTAAGTCGAGATCGGCACGCGCTGCTGCGGCCCCGGCGTCGAAGGGGAAAGCCGCGAGCAGGGTGTCCAGCTGCGTCGCCGCTTCATCCGTACGCCCTGCTTCGAGCAATGCCCGTGCCGCCTCACGCCGATAATCTGGCTCGCTTGAGTCCGATTCTGCTGCCGCCAGAAATAACCGCGCGGCTTGACCGTAGTCCGCAGCAGCCAATCGAATCCGGGCGAGCCCCCCCAGGGCCAGGGCTTGCGTGGGCTCCAAAGCAATTGCCCGATCGTAAGCTGCTTGAACGTTTTCGGACGACTTGCCACCCAGCTCTCGGTGCAACCCCACAAGGGCATGAAAGAGTCCCAACTCTGGCTGTTCTCGAAGCGCGGACTCAAGCACGGTCGCTGCCACTTCGGGAACCTCGGCCTCGTGGGCGTAACGCACGATCGCAATCAACGCGGGCGCCGCGTCCGAATGGACGAGCTGGGCTCCCGGCATGCCGCCCAGGACCCGCAACGCGGCCTGGGGCCCCGATACTTCAGCAGCACCCTTGGCCCCGGATGCGAACGCTTCAGGAAGGCGGCTTGGATCACGCGCTGCCAAGCTGCGCAAGGCGGCCTGCAATTGCGCTGGATTCGCGAGCCTCGCCATCAAATACATCGAAAGTGTCTCCCCCTCGGGCTCGAGCGGGTATTTCGCCACCTCAAAAAACAGCAGCTGGTACGCAAGAACCGGGGCGCCCTGTGCGAGCAAGAGCCGGGCGACCCGGGTCCGCGCATCGGTCCCGCCCGGCGCGATGCGGATCGCGTAGCGATACTCCTCGAGGGCACGATCGAAGTCCCCGACATTCTCTGCGGCGCGGGCTGCGTAGTAACGCCCCGATGCGTTGTCGGGCCAGAGCGCGAGTGCTTCATCAAAGGCCTTGAGCGCCAGGTCGAAATCGCCCCCCTCTTGGGCGACGCGCGCTTCGATCAAGCGACGCTGGGCTGGGACCGCCAACTCTGCTGAGGCTTCGAGCGCTTGATCGAGGGCACTCGCGGCCACGAGGGCATCCGCTCGTTGAAAGAGCAGCTGTTGCGATGGCTGCTCGTGGGGCCGAATCGTCTCAATCGCTTTTCCAAGATCTTCGGCGGCTCGGACGTGATCTTTCTGCATCTGATGAAACTGCGAGAGGTCCACCCAAGCACGACTTGCGGAGACGACATCGACTGCCTCGGTCGCGGCGACCAAAATTGCCTCCCCCTCCTCTGAGCGCCCCATAGTCGCAAGTCGACCTGCATACGCGATCCGAAAGCCGGGTTGGTCCGGCGCCGCCTGATATGCCCGTTCAAGAACCTCAACGCTTCGGTCCCATTCTGCTTTCGAATCCAAGAATTCGACGACATTCGTGACGACGGTCGCGTCCCCTGGGTATTCCGCGAGGCATTCCTGCCATTTCTCGTCTGCGCCCTCGGAGTCCCCTGCTCCGATCAGGAAAAGAGCGCTCGTCGAACAATGCCAGGCCATCGTGCTCGGAGCGGCATCCATTTCCTCAAGACGACGACCTGCCTCCGCAAGCGCAGACGTGGCTTCTTCGGTCCGCTCCAAAAGAACCAGCGCCAGAATCATCGGTTCATAGGCTTCAATTGCGTCGGGATTCAGGGCCAGAAGTGCTTCAGCGTCGGCCAAAGCGCTGGCCGGATCTTGTCGCCAGTGGGCGTGCGCTTGCGCGCGCAGCAGCAACGCGACCTGGTTCTCCGGATCCTCCGCGAGCAGGGTGGTCGTGATATTGACGGTCTCATTGAAATCGTTACTTGAGAGCATCGCGTGCGCGAGCTGCGTACCGGCCTGAACGAGCCATTCCGGATCTTTCATCGCGTGGCGTAGGGGCCAGACTGCCAGACTCGCTTGCCCCGTCCCGACGAGCGCGCGGCCGTATAGATAGCTCGCTTCGACATCCTCCGAATGCGTCTCGAGGTAGCTGCGCAGCGGAGCCAACGTCTTTTCATATTTTTGCTGAGACTGGAGAGCGCGTATTTCATCAAGCGAGACCGGCTGCTCGCAGCCAGCCAGCAAGATGCCCAAGAACAGCAGGATCAGGGTTCCGAAGAAATGGGGTGTGCGTACATTGGCCACGGGGCGGCAGCGAAGAATCCGATTCATCGGTACAGCATAGGTCACGGCAGCCGCGACAGAACGAGGTTCCTTACGCTAGGTTGCGATGCATGTCGAAAAGTGTGCTCGACCAGCGTTGGCCCTGGCTTCTGACGGCCGCGACCGTCGTCCTGATCTTCCTCTCGACGTTCGTGCGATGGCGTTCGCCGCAGGATTGGGACCCCCGACCTACGGGCAGCGCCAAAGACATCGAGTTGCTGGCCCAGCGAGACGACCTCAATGTTCTGTTTATCCTCGTGGACACGCTGCGCGCGGACCGTCTCGGCTCTTATGGATATGAGCGTGAGACCAGCCCGCATCTGGACACAATGGCCGCTTCGGGCGTGCGTTTTGCACGTCATCTGGCGCAATCGTCTTGGACCAAGGCCTCGATGGCCTCGATGTGGACGAGCCTCCTACCCACCCACACCGGCATCACGCGCTTCGACCACGTTATTCCCGAGGACGCGCTGATGCCTGCAGAGATCTTCCGAGACGCCGGATACCAAACGGTCGGCCTCTACCGGAACGGCTGGGTGGCGCCGACCTTCGGCTTCGACCAGGGCTTCGATGTGTACGAACGGCCCCTGCCCGTGCCGTTGCCTCCCGGAGTACGACGCAAGAACCCAACGGTCACTGAGGCTGGAACCGATGAATCTGCCGTCGCGTCCGCACTTGAGTTCCTCAGGTTCCAAGGAAGCAATAAGTGGTTCTTATACATGCATTTCATGGATGTGCATGAGTACTTGTATGACGAATCCTCTTCAAAATTCGGGACGCGCTACACGGACGTCTATGACAACTCAATCCTCTGGACGGATGGGACGCTCCAAAGACTGATGGAGGCCCTTGCCGAATCGGGATCGCTCGAAAACACGTTGATCGTTTTGACCTCGGATCATGGCGAAGCGTTCGGAGAACATGGATTCGAAGGCCATGCACGGAAGGTCTACCGTGAAACGTCAGAGGTTCCGTTCTTCATCTTCTTCCCCTTTCGAATCGAACCGGGGCTAGTCGTCCCGTCACGCACGAGCAACATCGACATCTGGCCCACAGTCTTTGATCTTCTGGGATTGGAGATTCCGTCTGGCGATGGTCGTTCCCGCGTTCCCGAGATTATGGCTGCCGCAGCAGGAACGGCCCTCCCGGAGCAGAACACAATCGCAATCGCACACCTCGACCAAACCTGGGCGAGGCCAGCACAATCCCCGCAACCGACGGTCGCCGTCGTCGACGGAGATCTGCGCTATATCCGGATCGATCAACCTGAGGGCCGCGTCGAGCAACTCTTTGACGCGGTGGATGATCCCCTTGAGCTGCGGGACCGAGCAGCCGACTTCCCCGGTCCGCTTGTGCGGCTAGCCCAGGAGGCGGAAGCCTACCTGGACGAAAAGCCGATCTGGGGCGAGGCACCGACGCGCGAGTTAGACGAGTTGGAACTGAACCATCTCCGCGCACTCGGATATGCTCTGCCCTAACTCGAGCTAGAAAAACCGCAGCTTGGCCGTCGCGCCAAATGTCCGAGGCTCGCCGACGAAGAAGATGGTCGTATTCTGAAAGGAACTCGCGTCGAACGCGAAGGTTCGATAGGCCTCGTTCTCCAAGTTTCGTGCCCAGACCGCCACTTCGAGCCGATCTTCAAGAGACTTCCAAGTCATCCGAATGTTATGCAGCCAGTAGGCCGGCTGCGAAATTGTTCCATCCGGTAAAAAGTTGAAGCCATCCTCGTTCCCAAGCCCAGCCCCAGCCGTCGGATCGAAAAAAGTCCGATCGGTCCAAACACCATCCCAGCGCAGCGTGACTGAGCCCAAGTCCCCGACGGAAACCGTTTGTTGAGCGGATAGGCTGACTTTGAAGCGCGGCGAATTCAGCAACGGATTGCCGGAATTCTGGAGCTGCGTAAACTCGACTTCCGTGCCCTGGGGTCCCGTACTCAAGAACTGATTCTCGATGACGAAGTCAAGAAACTGCGTTTCCAACCATGCGGCTCGGACGTCGGCAGTAAATCCCTCCCAGGGCTTGAAAGAAAGCTCGGCTTCCGCGCCCAGAACCTCGGCGTCCTCGGCGTTCAGCACCAGAAATTGCGGAGGAGAACCCGATAGCTGCTGAATCGTAAAGATCTGATATTCTTGGTAGGCATAGAAAAAGACGTTCCCGTCAAACCTAACGATATCGTCGAACCAAGATGCGGAAATACCCCACTCGAACGAGTCAATGACTTCAGGCTCCGCCACGGTCACGCCCGTAAACTGGGAAGAAGTCGCGTTAATTGAGCCGGGTTTGAATCCGCGCGTGTACTTGAAGAAGGAGGATATTGACTCCGTGAAGTTGTACGTGAGGCGAACGTGTCCGGTAGGCTCCTGCCAGTCGACATTCACCGAGTTGATTTGATCAGGGGGCACAAAGGTCGCATTGAGGACCTGGGAAAACTCTTTGCTTTCCCAGTTCCAGCGGAATCCACCGTCAATCGCCAATTCTTCGCTGAGCTCGATCGAGCCGGAAAGATAACCGGCCGCGCTTTCAGTTCGCTGCGTGTAGTCGCGGCCGAGTACCGCAGCGATTTGAACGAGTGTATCCAGATCATTATTGATGATGACATCGAGATCTTCACGCAGGAACCAAGCGCCGGCTTCCCATGAAATCGGGCGGATAAACTCGAAATCGCCTTCAATCTTGATGTCTTGGTAGAACTGCCCGCCTTGGTCATTCGTCGTAATTTCGAAGAGCCTAACAGGAGAAAAATCGAGGTCTTGTTCACGTCGACGGCGATACTTGTCATACGCCGTCGTCGTCGTGATCGTCATAGCACCGATGTCTAGGTCGTATTTTCCTTTGAGATAGAAACCATATTTATCAAGCGTCTCCTTGCCCGTGCGATTGAAGTCTCCTGAAAACGGGTTGCGATCCAGGTTGCGACCGAGCGACCGAGCGAGGCGGATCTTCGCTGTATTGGCGTCAATGCGATCCTGGAGCGGGATCAGCGGCGAATCACAGCCGGCAGAAGTCCCCCCCGCGCCAAAGCACGGCGCGCGAGCGATCAGCGCACTCCGGATCTCCTGAGGCACGTAGCCTGAATCGAAGCCACCGCTGACTCCCGCTCCGCCCCCGAGAAGTCCATCACTTCGGGTTCCGACAATTTCCTGCGGTACCGCAAAAGGGCCGCCAGCGGGCGTTGGGCCAGTACAAATGAATCCCGGACCCTCGATGCAAAAATCGCCGGAGGTCCCAATTGATTGGCCGAGAACCGTGTACTCGTCCCGGCTCGAACCATGGCCATTCAGCGTGAAACTGAGATCCGGCGTAGGATCAAAAGTGACGGTGCCGCGCAGGCCCCAGTTGTTTTCGTCGTTCACATTGCGCGCAAGACCGACTGGGATCGGAGAAATCTGACCCGCGGCGACCGGTTCTCCGCAGAGCGAAGCCAGCGACGTGGGCCCCGCGCCTCGCGGCCCCCCACCGCTGGCCGCATTGCGAATTCGTTGACCGTCCGGGGGCGCCCCGGCGCAATTATTGTTCATCCAACCTTCTCGGTCCCGGATGCGGAAAGCGAAACGGGCGGCAACTAAGTCGGGAACAATGGGCGCTTCGAGAGCCCCTTCGTATTCCCGAAAGTTATAATTGCCGACGGAGGCCGAGAAATATCCACCGAGCTGGCCAGTGGGCTTGCGCGTGCCGACCCGAATCGAACCCGCAGATGCGTTACGAGCTAGCCCCACCCCCTGAGGTCCACGCAACACATTGACCCCCTCGACATCGAAGAGCTCCGGCAGCTGCAGCGGTGGGGCGTTCAGGTTGACGTCGTCCAGATAGATCGCGACGGCCCCCGTGGCGTTCGGGCTGAAGTCGTTGAGCCCCACTCCGCGGATAAAGAAGGTTGGCGTCGACGATCCGGCGGTCACAATTTCGAGATTCGGCGTAAATGCAGCGATATCAGAAATGTCCGTCGCCCCGACCGCGATGAGTTCATCCTCTCCGAAAGCGATCGTCGAGGCGGAAGCGCCGGTATTCGAAAGAAGGTCACTCGCCCCCGATATAACTAGCATCTCTTCGACGCCCGCCCAAGGGTCGGCCTCTGCCTCAGCTTCGCCAGATTGAGCGTGAGCTGTTGCCGCAAGCCCAAAAAGCCCCAGTAGAAGAAAACCGAGCAGGGAGGGCATCAGCACGGAGGCTTTGCCTTTGAGACAACGCGGCGGTCCAACATGCCGCTTCCCTGTTTCCATCGAGATCCGTACGTTATCCGAGGAGCTTTCCCCGGCAGCCAGGCATAATATACGGATGTCTGTGACCATGGCATCTAGGGTACGACGATGCATGTGAGCAGGTCAACGGCATGGGGTACCTCATTCGCCTCAAACCGGATTGTCAGCTGTGACTCGGCTTCACAGTTCCAAGCGAGAGGATTCATCGGGGCGGCGGAATCGGTGATAGAATGAACCCCTTTACGCCATTCGAATGCGATGCGATATGATTATAGATAGGAGCACACGGGCTTAGGGCGCCTAGTGCAGGTCTTTCGAGGAGACGATCCAATTTTGAACGCAGGAACGACGGACAAGCTCATCGAAGTCACCTACAAGTTTGCAGTTGGGGCAGCGCTCTGCGTAACGTTGGGTGTGACGCTCCCGATCAGCGCCGGCGCAGACGACGAAAGCCGGCCGACCGACAAGAGGTGGCTGCCGTCCGCCTCCGTGGTGATCGGAATCGGGGTACAAGCTTGGGAAGGATCGGCTTCGTCTTCCTCCACGTCTCTCGATGCGGGTGGGAATCCAACCATCCCTGGATCCACCGTCGACCTGCAAGAGCCGGCAGCTGGAGACGACTTCGATCGGTCGCCGATCGTGGGAATCAACTTCGAGCTCATGACCCCCGAACTGCCCTTGCCGCTGCGTCCGCGTTTCTTCGCAGGGGGAGAAATCCTTGGGGCCTTTGGTCAGGAGCGAAATCTGGTCGGAAGTGGATCGCCGGGGCCTATCATAAGCCCACAGGCTTCGGGTTCGGCGGTCTCCTTTGATGACGAAGGCGCGCTTGGGCAGGGCAGTGAATTCACCGCGAGCACTTCCGAAGCGACATTCGGCGCCTACCTGGGCATTGCATTTCCGTTCGAAGCCTTCGATCGGAAGTTTATGATTAAGCCAATGGTCGCCTGGACGCGGTTCGAGGTGGATCTTGAGGGTCTTGTCTCGGACGCAGCCTGCGGCACGTTCCCAGTGCCTCCGCCAACCGTCGGAACAGAAGTCCGATGCAACGACACGCTCGTTCAGAATCGCATTTTTCCGGGATTTCTTCGCGAGACCACATTGGCCGTCGACGAGAGCCAGGTCTTCAATGGGATAGGACCGGGCATCGACCTCGAAATCGAGCTTATGGACGTTGAGCAATTCCGAGTTTCGCTTTCTGCGGGCATGCGCTTCTACCGAATTTTGGGCGACCAGAAGGTCCGCTTGGGCGCCTCAGTCGTTACGCTGGACAACGACGTCCTTGGCAATGACGAAGCGCGCGCCGATTTTGACTTCGAAATGGATGACTGGTCCTACCGCGGGCAAATCGGCCTGCGTGTCACCTGGATTGGGCTCTAGCAAGCAGAGTCCCGCGACCGTGCACCGTGCACCGTCCGACCCGACCCGACCCGACCCGACCCGACCCGACCCGATCCGATCCGATCCGACCGGCACCAGTGGCCGCGCCGACCCTACGTGGACTCTCGAAGAGAGCGAAACGCGCGAAACGCGCTTTTGGGGGCCGAGATCGGAGACGCTCAGATCGACGTCACAGGAGTTGTCTCGCTGTTGTCGGAGTCCGTACAGCTCGATCCGGGCGTCTACTCGTTCGATCCATATCTGCCATTCAGCGACACATTGATCGCCGACGGGACTCAGGCAGCGCTTCGCTTCACGTCGCTCAATTCGGGTAACACAGGAATCACGATCGACCCCATCACGATCACGGCAACCCCCGGCTGCTCCCGCTCTCTCGCCGGCGGCGGTGCTCGTCCTCGCGTCAGCGCTTTCGCTCATCGGCTGGGCGTTGATTCGCGAGCGCGAGCGGATCGCCTGAACGAAACTCAGCCCGAGCGATTGGCGCCGCCCTGCCTCCAGCCGTCGGTATCTGACCGGCGGGGATCCGGATGGTTCATCGTGGTCCTTCAGCCCGGTCTAGTCGGCGCGAGTTCCCCCAACAAAGAGGCCAAGAAAGCATGATCGACCTGGAAGAGATTGAACGCGAAGCGAGGGAAACAACCGGGCTCGCCGACTTCGGCTCTGGTGAGTGGCGCAAAGGCATGGAGGTTCTTGCCGACGCAGCCATCGCCGAGGCCCGGCTGAACGACACGGGCTTTGCAATCCTGCGCTCGGAATTCCTCGCGCAGCTGGTCAACCGCCTCGAAATCGAGGATTGGGTCAAGCGCCATCCGGGGATCCGGCACGAAGAGATCGAAGCCCCCATCGTTCTTGCGACACTGCCCCGCACGGGCCAGACCGCCGCGGGATGGATATTCGACCGCGACCCGGGCAACCGCGCGCTCTACACGTGGCAAGCCAAGCGGCCCGTTCCCCCGCCGCTGCCGGAGTCGGGTTCGATCGACCCGCGAATCATCACAGAACGAGCCAGCGTGGCGAAGATGCCCGCAGAACTACGCCGGATGCATTTGAGTGATGCGGAAGAACCAGACGAGTGCCACTACTTGATCAGCAATGCCTTTCGGGGGGCGCATCAGATCTACAGCATGCACGTTCCGTCTCATTACACATGGAGCATCGATCAGACTGACATGAGCGAAGCCTACGCCTACTACAGGCTTCAGCTTCAACTCCTACAGTCGCGAACCCCCGGCCGGCGCTGGGTGCTCAAGAACTCGCCGCACTTGTTGCATCTCGACGACCTGCATGTCGCCCTGCCCGGAGCCCAATATGTCCAATTCCATCGCGACCCTCTGGCCGTCATCGCTTCCAATTGCCAGCTCACGGCACTCCTGCGCGGAATGCGGAGTGACGACGTGAATCACCATGAGATCGGCGAATCCGTCGTGCGCCTATTGAGCGACTATGTCGAGCGAACGCTGCGCTTTCGAGACAAGAACGTGACTCGCCCCTGGATCGACGTGAACTTCGAGCGATTCGTCGAGAACCCCGTGCGTGAGATCGAGCGCATCTACGATGAACTCAGGATTCCGCTCTCTAGCGCGGCGAGGGACGCGATGGCTCAGTGGATGAAGCAGAATCCGCGCGACGCCAGACGGCCAGATCCGGATCTTGAGCCCTTCGGACTCGATGTAGATCGACTGCGCGAAGTCTTTTCAGACTACTGCGCGCGATTCGGCTTGCCGGGCTCCTGACGGGTTAGTCAGCGAATGGCCGTCGCGTCAAAACCTCGCGCTCGAAAAGCCGCAGACTCTCCCACGCAAGCTCTGGACTAATCCCGCCCATCAAGGGATGTAGCATCAGGGCCCCATCCCGCTCAGCAAGCGCCGCGCACTCCTCTGGCGTCACCACCGCATAACGTCCGCTCGCGCGCAGGTCCTCCCAGGTCGAAACCCCCGGTACGGCCCAATCCGAGACGACACCATCCTCCTGCCAAGCGACGTACGTCTTCGCGTCGTACTCTGCGATGGGGCCGATCTCGCGCCAGGTCGCGTCGGGATCCTCCGAGATCATCACAAAGCCCGGGGCCGCGGGCCGGTCGGGGGGATGATGCTGCGCACGAAATTCTTCGAGCGATCGACATCCATACACCTCGGCCGCAGCAAAGCCCAGACGATCGGCCTCGTCGAAGTAGGCAGCGATCACCTCAAGGTCCCCCACCGCAGGACTGAAACCGCAGGCCAGCCGCGCCGCTCGGCGTGCACCCGCGGCAGTCTTGCCTCCGACGAGCAGCTCGGGGCCGCCGAGCGTTTCGGGAGTGGGTGTCACGCGCACCTCGCGGTCGCGGAACCGGAAAGGCTCTCCCGTCCAAGCCGAGCGAAGGACGGCCACGCACTCCTCGAGGCGCGCGCCTCTCTCCTTCTTGTCGATGCCCGCCATCTCGAACTCGACGCTGCGATACCCCGCCCCGAGGACGAGGCTCAAGCGACTCGGCGCGAGATTATCGATCGTGGCAAGCTGTTCCGCGAGGCGCACCGGATCGTGGAGTGGAACCAGCGCCGCCGCGATCGTCACGTGCACGTTTTCGGTTCGCGCGAGGATCGCCGCCGCCAGCGTGAGCGGCGCCGAAGTGAAGCCAGCGGGATCCCCGTGGTGCTCTGAGAGCGTGATGGTCTCGAATCCGACGCGGTCGGCCCAGGACACCATCTTGAGCATCGCGCGGTGTTGCGTCGCGAAGGTGGTTTCGACGAAGGGGGGGACTCTGAGATCAAACCGCATTGACAGTCGGGTCACGGGCATCATCTACCCCATATTCCTCGGCCAAGCGAGTTCCTCGACGCGGGCGACGATTCGCCAACCGTCTTCGCGGCGCTCGAGTTCGTCGTTATAGAAGATCCCGGTGTGGCTGAGCCTGCGCTCCTCCCCCACCTTCATGACGACATGACACGAGACCGGGACGCGCGTCGTCGCGCGATCCTCGTCGAGCGTGAGACGAAGACCGCCTGTGATCCTCTGCGCCTCGAGCATCGTGCCTTTCAATGCCGCGAGCCAGGCGCAGTACTCGGGATACGCGCAGGCGGCCAACCCGAAGTCGGAGAGGTCGAGTCGGGCATCGGCCGTGAAGGTCGTATCGTACGCGTCGAAGTCGAAAGCCTCGGCGGCCGCCAGCTGGCGATCATACAAGTCCATGATGGCGAAGCGATCCTCCACCTCACTCGGGGAGTAGCGGCGGTCCGTCATCTCTTATCCTTTCGGTCGGTTTGCTGAGCGCGATTCGCTTTCGTCGGTTCGCTCTATCCGAACGTTCGCGCCGGCGGTGCGAAGGCGTCCTGCGAATACTACTGTCGCAGACGAGCCGCAGACACCCTGAGACGGGACTGAGATAGGCCCGAAATAGGCCCGAAATAGGCCCGAGATAGGCCTGGAATAGGAAAGAAGATCGACATGGTGACCTCGTTCACGTTCGTTCGGAAGCGACCCGAGTTCAGCGACGAAGAGTTCTTCAAGCGCTGGACCGAACACACCCGCGACTTCGACCTTGTCGACCATCCCTACATCACGAAGAATCGGCTCATGCTCGTGGCGGGCGACACGCCTTATATCGGGATGGCCGAGAACCATTGGCCGGACATGGAAAGCCTCGCCCGGACGCAGGCGTTCTACAGCGAGACCGAGCGAGGGCGCGCCCATTGGGCGGACCTCTCGGAGTTCATGGACATCGACGCGTCACCTACCGTGATCGTGACGAAAGAGGCCGATGTGAGCGAAGCAGGAATCACGCACCTCGTCCCCCCTCCGCCTGAATCGAAGGCAGACTGAGGTTGCCGCTTTGAGCTCGATCGACTCTCTCCTCGCTCTCCCCTTGCCCCTCCGCGCGTGGATCGAAAGCGTGACGCGTCGCAAGGTCGTTTCCGCGAGCCGACATCTCGCAGGGGCGAGCCGGGAAGCGTGGAGCGTCGACGTTGAGGTCGCCCCCGCTGACGGCGCAGACAACGAAGACGACGCGGGCGCGGGCGCGGGCGCGGGCGAGCCCGACGTCACAAGCGCCGAGCCTTCCCGACTTTTCTTGCTTCACGACCGAGGCAGTAGCGGCGGCAGTGCCCGAGATGCAGCCGTCCTTCGCGCCTTAAGGGGCTCGGCCGTGCCGGTCCCGCAGGTCGTCGGCTTGGACGAGACGAACGGCACACTCCTGCTCGAACGGATCGAGGGTCGCTCGGATTTTCCCGCCGTCGATCATGAGTCGGAACGCGATCCGA
Source organism: Myxococcota bacterium (assembly GCA_041690055.1). Lineage (GTDB taxonomy): Bacteria > Myxococcota_A > UBA9160 > UBA9160 > UBA4427 > UBA4427. Next base: position 24,499 of record JBDNFB010000251.1, read on the forward strand.
CGGCACGCCATCTCATGGAACTCACAGGCAGGCTGCACGCGATCGAACCGCAGACGCTCCACATCCCTCATCTCAAGATCCCCGCGAGCCTCGCCGACTCGGCGCACGAGCCGCTTGTGCGCGCTCGGGGAGCGGCCGCCGCGCTTGGCGCGGAGATCGAGCCCTTCTTCCTTTTTGCGCTGGGATGGCTCGAACGCAACGTGCCCGCGAGCGACGCGCGATGCGCACTCATCCACAGCGATATGGGACCGGGCAATTTCCTCTTCGAGGGCGGTCGAGTCATGGCGATCGTCGACTGGGAGGTCGCGCATTTCGGCGACCCGATGGAAGACCTCGCAGCGATCGCCGTGCGCGACATGGCAACCCCCATCGGCCACCTCCCCACGCGCTTCGCGGAGTATCAGGCGAGCAGCGGAATCGACGTCGACCTCGAACGCGTCGGCTACTACCGCGCGCTCGTGCTCGTCCGCAACAGCCTGATGATCGGACTCGGACTCGCGCATCCGCCCGAAGGGTTCGATGTGGTGGAGATGACGATGTACCAAACGCTTCTGATCCGCGCGGCGGCCCTCGTGATCTGCGATTGCCTCGGAGTGGAACGGCCGGAGATCGACGTGGTCGATGCCCCGGTCGATGCCGATGCCAATGGCGATGCCGCGGCCGATGCCAATTCCGAAGTCGCCGCAGACAGTCGATTGGCTCCGCTGATCAATGCGGCGCAGCGGGATCTCGAGACGATTGTGACGCCCGAGCTACCCGCCGGCCTCGCGGCTCATCGCGCCGACGGGGCCGCCCGCATCCTCGCCACCCTCGCCCACGAAAGCCGAGTCGGGTCGGCCCTTGATCGCGCGGAGCTTGACGAAATCACATTCATGCTAGGCGAACGCCCCACGAATCGGACACAAGCAGACAATCGACTCCGCATCGTATTCGAGGCCCCGGACGAAAATGCCGGGGAACACGACGTGCGCTGGGCACGTTATTTTGCACGGCGCCTGCTGCGGCTGAGCGAGCGCCGTCGCCCGCTAATGGCTTCACTTATGGACCGCCTCCCACAAAGTCTGGAGAATAGATGATCGGCCGCGACCCCAAACTCATCGTCACCGAAGACGACGACGCCTATCACCCCCCCACAAGCGAAACGCCCTCTTGGATCGAGACGATGTGGTTTCCGTTCTGGGTGCCAGAGGAGGACCTCTCGGCCTCGGTGCGCGTCTGGTTCAGCCCGAACGCGGGGCAACAGGGCGCCGCCGTCGCAGGATGGCGCGGCCAGTCCCACGGGCTCTTCGGAGACCGTTGGACCGAACGCTTTGAGGATGCGCCGAACTTGCGGGACTTAGAGCTTGAGCGGGGGCTCCACATCGAATGCCTCGAACCCCTCACCCGCTATCGGATCCGCCATCAAACGGACACGGTTCATCTCGATGTCGAATTCAATGCGATCATGCCTCCGAACCCGGTCCCCCCTGAAGAGTCGCCGGGCATGTTTGCGGGCCACCTTGAGCAACCCGGTCGCGTAAAAGGAGAGCTCTCGTTCCGCGGAAATGCGTTCCAGATCGATTGCTATTCGATCCGCGATCGCTCCTGGGGACCGCGGCAGATGCCCGACGAGCTGCGCCTCGGCAACGCACACGGCACGGCGGAAGACTTCGGCTTCTTTACCTACGTGAATCCGACGCCGGACGGAACCGAGCAGATCACCAGCGGCTATCTGCTCCAAGACGGCGTCGAGGCGAGAATCGTTTCGGGGGTTCGAGAGACGCAGTGGCGCGACGGACTCCCGTTTTCCGCTCGGTTGACGGCGACGGATGCCGCGGGTCGTGCGCTGCGAGCCGAGGGCGAGTGCATGAACGTGATGGCGTCCAATGCAGGCAACGGCGTCTATGCCGTGCTCAACCTCGTGCGCTGGGAACACGAGCACGGTGTCGCTTGGGGCGAAAATCACGACGTTTGGTCGGAGAAGGCTTGGCTCGCCGCGGGTCGCCCGAAGTTGTAGGCGCACTTCGGATATGAAAAGCACGGCAGTAAAGGGGCCGTTACAACCGCCCAATTAGGTCTAACATAAGCGTGCGCCCTTCCGATCACAGGAGCGACCGGGACCGCCTAGCCATCAACCCAGCCATGAGGTTTCCTAACTCCAATGACCGCCACAGACCCAGCCACAGACATCCCGCCCCACCCCGCCGAACGCATCATCAACGCGCCCTTTCATGAACGGGTTAAGCTGGTCTGCCAGAACTGGGCGTACTCGAGTCCGAATCGACCGTCCGTCATGGCCCTGTACTGGGCGAAGTACTTCCTCGTTCTGATTGGCGTTTGGGCGTTTTGGTGCAGCTTCAACGCCGACTACTCGGGCTTCTTCCAGTTCTCTGAATGGATGTTCACGAACGAGGCCTTCAAGAAGGCGATCGTCTGGTCCATGTGCTGGGAGCTCTTCGGATTCGGCTGTGGCTGGGGGCCGATGAATGGGCGCTTCGAGAAATGGTTCGGCGGCTACCGCCACTTCGCCCGCCTCGGCACGATCAAGCTGCCGCTCTTCCACGGGGCGCCGCTCATCGGAGGCGACACCCGGAACGTCCTCGATGTCGGCCTTTACCTTCTGAATCAGGCCCTCCTCCTGCGTGTCCTGGTTGCTCCCGAGGTGACAGCCGAACTCCTGCTGCCCTGCTTCGTACTCGTCGTTGTCAACGGCATCCTCGATAAGACCCTCTTCCTGGTCGCGCGCGGCGAGCATTACTGGGTCGTGATGGGAGCGCTCACCTTCGCGGCTACGAACGATCTCTGGATCGCCGGCGCGAAGCTCACCTGGTCCTTCATCTGGATCTGGGCCGCGGTCTCGAAGTGGAATAGCCATTTCCCCTCCGTAATCATGGTCATGATGAACAATGGCCCCTTCTTCCCGAAGGCCCTCAAGCACAGCCTCTTCGTGAGCTATCCCGACGACCTTCGTCCCTCACGGTTCGCGCACTTCATGGCCTTCTTCGGACACGTCTCCGAATTTTCGATCCCGATCATCCTCTTCGTCGCCACCGAAACAGGCAATCCCTGGATTTTATTAGGCGGCTGTATCCTCTTCACGGGCTTCCACGGCTTTATTGGGCTCAACAACCCCGCCGGCATGCCCGTCGAGTGGAATATCCTGATGATCTACGGCGGCTGGTTCCTGTTCTGGTTCAATCCAGACGTCTCGATTCTCGACATGACAGCGCTGCCTGTGCTCTTCGCAGCAATGCTCTTCTCTCTCGTCGTGATTCCGCTCGTGGGTAACTTCGTGCCCTCGCGTATCTCGTTCCTGCCGTCTATGAGGTACTACGCCGGGAACTGGGCGTATAACGTCTGGCTCTTCAAGAAGAACGGCGCCCGCGACAAGCTCGAAAAGATCAAGAAGCCCTGCGGCACGATGCAAGAACAGCTCGAGAACATGATCGAGGACCCGAGTGAGCTGGCCGCTGCGAAGGCGATGATGCTGGGCTCGCGCTTCCTGCATCTCCAGGGACGCGCGTTGCTCGAAGCCTTACCCGTCGCCGTCGACGAGATCGAAGACTACGAATGGCTGGAGGGCGAGACCCTCGGCGGCACGCTCCTCGGATGGAATTTCGGGGACGGTCATCTGAACGGCGAGCATCTGCTTCGCGCCATCCAGCCAATCTGCCAATTCGAAGAAGGCGAGCTGAGATTGATCTCGGTCGAGTCCCAGCCACTCTTCGGTCCGACGATGCATTGGCGGGTCTACTGCCCGGTTCAGGGCAAGCTTGTCGAAGGCAAGGCAAAGATCGCCGACTACAAGGGCCACGCGCCTTGGCCGGAAGGCCCACTGAGGGCATAGGCCCGCCGGGCCGCCCGCGGTACGCGTGTAAGTCGATTCAACACCTCAGGGAACGCAGTTCCCACACAATTCCCCCCTTGTGTGAACGCTTTCACAAAGAGCGCTCAGAGCGTCGTGCATTATGCCTCCTGGATCTAGAAACCCTCCAGCAAAAGGCTAAGCCTAATGTCAGCACGCGCCGTTATCTCCCCTCGCACAGCTCTCCTCACCTTGAGCTCTCTACTCTGGGTGATCACCGCCAGCCCGGGCCTCGCCCAGTTCGGAAATCCGGGCGGTCTACCGACGGCCATGGCGATTCAGGTCGACACGGCGGAGCATGACGGAAGCTTCCTGCGCAACGGCGTCGTCTTCGACCCGGACTATCTTGATGGTGGCCGGATCGAACTCGAATCGAGCCAAGGAGATGTAACGACCCTTGGCCTAAGCTGGAACCAGACCTACGGACCGCTTCATCTAATCCAGGGCCATTACACGCCGCGGTTCACATCCATCTTCGAGACGCCCACCGCCCCCCGCGCAAACAGCCGGGTCTTTGCTCCACCGGTGGACCTGACCGAAGGCCAGAGTTGGAACCCGAACGTTCCCGCGATCCGCGCCCAGTTCTCCTTTCGCTTAAACGGCGGGAGCTTCCCGGGTAGCTCCAATGAGATCGCCGACTTCTATCTGCGAGACGCCACGACCGGCCGCGAGCTCCACATCGGCACGAGCCAAGACGGAACCGCAATTATATTCATCATACCGGGGGTCTACGACGTGATCTACGCCCATCGCAGCGGATCATTCATCCCCCAAAACACACATGCGCGCGTGCTCCAGGCGGTTGAGATTCGAGAAGGCACGACGCTCGTCGTCGATGTCCCCATGGTCGACCGGACTTTTTCCTATTCCTTGGACGGTGCCCCCTTCCCGACCGGCGACCTTTACGTCGTTGCTCAATTCTCCCTCGATAATCCCGACACGGGCGATTCACTCGTCCTGGGACGAACGTTCTCGTATGGGCGGGTCCCCATTCGAATCATCCCCGGCATATACCGCGCCCTCTATGCTATGCACGAAGGAGCCAGCTCCCTACCGAACAATCGACAGGCGGTTCTCGAAGACGCCGTCAAAATCGCGCCGGACGGATCGCTAGTCATCAACATCGACGTCACCTCCTATCTCGTCGACGTCGAGTTCCAGTTCGACGGGGGGCCTACGAATTCAGGCCTCTACGATAGAGGAAACGTCTTTCTTGATCACGGCAACGGCGACCGTTTCCAGATCGGCGATACCTATGAGGATCTGGGCCCGATTCGGCTCGTCGCAGGGACCTACGATGCCTATTACGAAGCCATGGAAAGCAACGCGTTCGCCCCAGTCAACCCGAATACCCGCTTCGCCGAGGATCTCCTCGTCGATGCCGACGGCCCCCTCGTGCTCAACATCGAAATGGCACTCTTGACCCTCGACCTCAATCTCAACGGCGAAGATTTCCCGACCTCATTGTACGAGACAGGCCGGGTCCGAATCGTGGATTCCCATACCAAAGCTGAATTCATTTTGGGCTCGACGAGGGAGGGGCCACACTCGGCGCGCCTTATCCAAGGCAGCTACGACGTCACCTACGAACACCGCGAAGGCGGCTACGAGGTCCCCGTCAATGAGCATCATGTGATTGCGCACGACCTCGCCGTCGAGGCCTCGTCGACACAGACGATCAACGTGGAAACACAAGTCATCTCCCCGAGCTTTGCCCTCAACGACGGCGCCTTCCCGACCTCCGCCACCGAATACGGCGAGTTTTTTCTCCGCAGTCCCGGCGGAGGCAGGATTTCGCTCGGCAATTCAAATGCACCGCCTCCCGACCTCCGCGTCATAGAGAGCGCCTACGCCATCGACTACGAGTGGAGAGACGGACAGGATGTGCCGATCAATCATAGAGAGACGGTGCAAATCGTGTCCGTGCCCGAAGCCGGATTCGCTTCGAGCCTCCTCCTCGGAGTTCTCGGAGTCCTCTTGCTGCAAGCGGGCGGGCGCCGCCGTTTCACCGAAGCAGTATGCTCCGGCTCCCTCCCCACACCATAATCGGAGCCCAGAGCATGACAGCGAAATACGAAGGCGAAGCATTCTGCGAACGGTTCGGTCCCTGGGCCGTGATTGCCGGCGGGTCCGACGGAATCGGAGCCGCCTTTGCCGAGACTCTGGCAGGCCGCGGCATCAACATCGTGCTGATCGCTCGCAATGAAGCGAAGCTCGAGGCAAAAATTGCGGAGATCGAGGCCAAGCATCCGGCGAAGGTCCGAGGCCTCTGCACAGACCTCACATCTCCCGACATCGCAGAGTCCGTCGCGGAAGCCACCGCCGATCTCGACGTGGGCCTGTTCATCTATAACGCCGGATCCGGCAGAGGAATGGGATCCTTCCTCGATCACCCCGTCGACAATTGGATGCGCCAGGTCGACCTCGCGTGCAGCGGCCCCCTGGCTCTTTCGCATCATTTTGGCAGGCGTCTGCGCGATCGCGGTCGTGGCGGAATCGTCTTGATGTCGTCGCTCTCGAGCATGGTCGGCAGCGCGTACATCGCGACCTACTGCGCCGCGAAGGCCTTCGACACAATTCTCGCTGAGGGCCTCTGGCAAGAGTTGGCACCCGCCGGCATCGACGTCGTGTCCTGCCTGGCCGGGATGACCGATACCGAGACGTTTCGCGAGGATACGGGCGGTTCCCCTGACGCCATGGACCCCGCGGAGGTCGCCGTCGGCACCCTCGACTTCTTGGGGTTCGGGCCGCATTACGTGCCCGGAGCGGGAAATCGCGCCGCCGCTGGAGCCGTTTGGCCCGTCCCGCGGATCCCCCTCATCAACCGCCTAAGTTCGATCAACGCGAAGAGCTTCGAGGAGCCGTTCGTGCCGGGCGAAGGCAAGGAATTCGGGGAAGGGTTGCCCTAACCCCTAGAAAGCCAAGCTGGCACCGATCGTCGACCCCGTGAAATCAAGGTCTACGTCGGAACCGGCACCCCGAAACGAATTCCTACTATAAGAAAACCTGCGGAGGCCCCCATAGATGCCCGCGCTCGGCGTCATGTTCAACTGCGCTCCCGCCTCGAAGTCGGCCGCCAGGCTAATGACATCGAAGAACCGGCCGCCCGGACGAGCGGTAATCGAGCCGCGATAATGCTCGCTCTGCGTATTCACGACGGCCGGTCCGGGAATTTCCGCGCCGAGCTGGAAGTTGCGTCGTGCCGGCACGCGAACATTGCTTCGACCGTCCGCCACGGAAAATCCGCCGGCTACGTTGACCGTAAAAGCGACTCGATCGACCTTCTCACTATCTGCACGCACGCCCTCAAAGGGAATCTTGCCCGCGGTCAGATCGATGAGCGATCCGCGGCGGCGAGTTTCGATTCCCGGCAGGATCTCATAGGCCACTCGCCCGCCCGGAATAAGGCGGCCGCCCTTGTCAAACTCGAGCTCCTTCGTGGTCGGCTCCCTCGCTTCATCGGAACTCAAGTCAAGCGAGCTCGAGGCACAGCCCGACACCACCGAAACGATGAACACTAGAAAAAATGACACGAATCAGCGAATTCTGCATATGCATAACACCTCTCCCGCCCTCGACCTGCTTTGGATGAGCAGGGCGCTCAATCAAGAATCTTGATGATAGTTAATTCATTCACATCTTGCCTATTCGATCAAAAAGGAGGTGCCAATCGTCGCGGAAATCGCTCCTCTAAACGCCTATACTACGAAGCAACTGGCGCTTATACTGAAGGACTTCGAGAGCCAAAGCAGCAACGAGGCGTACGTCGAATTCGTCGAGGAGGAACGGGAATGACAAATGCGGAAGGCCAAGCGATCAGCGAAGACTGGCATGAACTCGACGCGAGGATTCGTCCCGATGATCCCCAGCCTGAAGGCTGGTATGCCGTAGCGCTCGCAAGTGAGGCCGGGACCGACCAGCCCTTTGGCACCGACTTCCTCGGCGGGCGGGTCGTCGTCTATCGGAGGACCGATGGGGCACCGGTTGTGCTGACCGCGCGCTGCCCGCATATGGGAGCGGACCTCGCCCTCGGAGACGTGGTCGGGGACGATATTCAATGCACCTACCATCATTTCTGTTTTGGAGCGGACGGCGCTTGCACTTCGATTCCCTCGGAGGGCGCGATCCCTACGGCCGCACGCGTCTTCAGCTATCCCGCCGCCGAACATCTGGGACTCATCTGGGCCTATAACGGCGAGGTTCCCCTCTTCCCGCCGCCGACGATTCGCGACTACGCCGAGTCGGACCTTCTCTTCGCTGTGAAGCGAACGAACGTTTTCGAGGCCGCTCCCTGGCTGAGCATCGGTAACACCTTCGACTTCATGCACCTCCGTTACGTCCACAAGCTCGACTTCCAGATCACCCCCGAAGACGTCCGCTATGTTGACGACTATCACATCGAACTCGAGATCCCCTTCGTGTCTCCCGAGACGGGCCCTTTCGAACAGCGTATCCGGGTCACGGGGACGAACGCGGTCTCCTTTCAGACCGTGACCGATCACACCACGATCGGACTCTTTACCTCGACGCCGATCGGCTCCGCGGCACAGACCTACTACGTAGCGGCGGTTCCCAAGGATCCGAACCTCTCCCAGGCAGAGCTCGAAAAGCGGCTCGCCGAACAACAGACCTTCGGAGACGACCTGCTCATCGACGATGCGCGGACGCTCACCGGAATCAAATTCAAGGTCGGCGCTCTCGTTGCGGATGATCGCGCCATGGCGACTTATCTCCAGTGGATCCAGCGCTTTCCGAGAGCGTTGTCCGGCGCGGCGGACAGATAGCACCAGCACTCGACGGACATTCAGCGGCCCCGCTCTCGCTCACTCAGCTCCTTAATAAGAAAGACGGACATGAACCAATTCTCTGCCCCACGCCAAGGCCTCGAAATCCTCGACCGCGTTCGCGCCCTCGCCCCTTCGATTCGGGCGGCCGCAGACGAAATCGAGAAGGCCGGCCGCCTGACCGACGAGATCGTCTATGCGCTCAAACAGGCCGACGTGTTCGGGATGGCGATCCCGACTGAGATGGGGGGTCCGGAAGCCGACCCGATGACCCAGCTCGAGATCGTCGAAGCGCTTTCGATCGCGGACGGCTCTGTCGGCTGGGTGGCCATGATCGGATCCGATGGCGGGTATTATGCGGCGCATCTCTCCGCTGAAGCCGCCGATGAGATCTACGCCGACCCGAATGCGATCACGGCGAGCACCCTCGTCCCACGCGGCCAGGCGCGTCATGTCGAAGGCGGCTACCGCGTTTCCGGGAAGTGGAGCTTCGGAAGCGCGAGCCTCCACGCCGAGTGGTTCGTCGGCGGTTGTCTCGTCGTCGACGATGATGGGCCCGTTAAAACCTCTGCGGGTCATCCCACCGTGCGCATGATGTTCTTTCCCCGAGGCGACTGCCTCGTGCACGATAATTGGCAGACGACCGGACTGGCCGGAAGCGGGAGCAACGACTGGAGCGTCGACGATGTCTTCGTACCCGAGGCGCGATCCTTCTCGCTCTTCGAGCCGCCGCGATTCAAAGGCCCCACCTACGCCTATCCCTGGTTCGTCGTCGCCAACGCGCCCGGCGTTTCCCTGGGCATCGCCCGCGCCTCGATCGACACACTCGGCGAGCTGGCGGCAAACAAGGTGATCATGCCCGGCGGCAAGCGCCTGCAGGACGACCTCCTCGTCCAAACCGCGGTCGGCCGCGCGGAAGCCGAGTTGGGTGCCGCGCGCGCATATATCTATGACGCCACGGCAGCGATCTTCGAGACCGTTTCCGCGGGAGACGAGGCGACTCTCGAACAGCGCGCGGCTTACCGCCTGGCCGGGATCAACGCGTTTCGGGCGAGCAAGTCGGTGGTCTCGCGCATGTACGAGGCCGGCGGCGGAAGCGCGCTCTACTCGAAGTCCCTGCTCGATCGCCAATGGCGCGACATCTCGACGATCACCCAACATGCCTTCGCGAACGAGCGCGTTTATGGCGAGGGCGGACGCGCAATGATGGGACTTGATCCACAGTCGATGATGCTCTGATTGCATGGCGGCGCGCGGCGCCACTTGGGCCACGCGCACCGAAAAAGGCAGAAGGGAGACAGCATGCTCACTCAACAAGAACTTTCCGATCGGGCCGAGATCCAGGATCTCATCGTCGCCGAAGCCAGTGCAATGGACCGGCGCGATTGGGAACGCTGGCGGGATTGCTTCACCCCGGACGCAGCAATCGACTACTCCGAGAACGACGGGGCCGTAGGATCGCCGGCGGAGATCGGCGCATGGCTAGCCAGCGTGCTCGGGCGCTTCCATTCCTACCAACACCTTTCCTCGAACGCCGAGATCGAGCTCGGCTCCGGAGGCAACAGCGATCGCGCCCGGGTGCGCACGATGCAGTACATCGCGGTCAAGATGGAGGCCTCGGACGGAGAGCGCGTCGTCTTCTCCGGGATCTGGTTTCGCGACGAAGTCCGGCGCACGGCCGATGGCTGGCGTATCGAGAAGCGTCACGAAGAGCTCGCCTGGCGACACAATTTTCCGGGAGATTTCACGCCGCCGGTCGCGGGCTGACCCCTCACCCCTTCCAAAGTTCGTTGGGTATGCGTCGCGTTCGTGAACTGTCGCATCCGGACAATAGGACTCGCATAATTAAGGCCGGGGCGTCTCGCAGGGAAGATCGCCCAAGGAGAGGAGACATCGATTTCGGGATCGGCACAAGAGAGTCCCGATGGCCGGGTATGCCACCGCAATAACTCGGTAGGAGGGCGGCCGCATGCGCGCTGACGAGGAGCCACATTCGCTCTCCCCCAACCGCTACGATCATCGCCTGAATGGATCCGACGACACTTGACTTCGCCGCAATGATCATGGGCCTCTTCGGAGGCCTCGCGATCTTCCTGTTCGGCATGGACCAGATGACGTCTACGCTGAAGGCGGTCGCGGGCGACGGCATGAAGCGCGTCCTCGCGCGCCTCACGACGAATCGATCAAGGCCGTCTTTGCAGGGGCGTTCGTCACCGCGATCATTCAGTCCTCATCAGTGACGACGGTTCTCGTGGTCGGCTTCGTCTCTGCCGGCATGATGAGCGTGAGGCAGTCGGTCGGCATGATCATGGGCGCAGAGATCGGCACAACGGTCACGGCCCAGATCATCGCGTTCAAGGTCACGAGCTACGCCTTGATCGCGGTCGCAGGCGGGTTCGCACTTCAGCTCTTCTCCCGCAGGGAACGGACGCGTCAGGACGGGCTGATGATCTTCGGGGTGGGTCTGATCCTCTTCGGCATGTTCATCGTGGGCGAAGCTATGACGCCGCTTCGAACCTACGAGCCCTTCATCGAGCTGATGCGTTCGATGGACAACCCTTTACTGGCGATCCTGGTCAGCGCAGCGTTCACCGCCCTCGTCCAAAGCTCCTCCGCGACGACGGCGGTCGTCATCACCCTGGCCAACAGCGGCTTCATCAGCCTCGAGGCCGGCATCGCCCTCGTGTTCGGCGCGAATATCGGGACATGTGCCCCGGCCATGCTCGCGGCGATCGGCAAACCTCGCGAGGCGCTGCAAGCCGCGTTCGTCCAACGGATCGTCCCAATTCACCCTGAGGAAGCGCCGGAGCAGATCCGCCCCAAATACCTCGATGACAATCTGCTCAGCACGCCGGCCCTCGCCTTCGAGCGCGTGGTCCTTGAGCTGAGACGCACCGGGGAGAAGGCCCTCGAAATGATCCGCCGGGCGCCCCACGCTGTCATCTCGGGGGATTTCAACGAGCTGGATGAGCTCGAGAAGATAGACGACGACGTGGACGTATTACACGACGAGACCGTCGCCTGTCTGGGCCGGCTCTCCTCCGAAGACCTCACTGCAAGCCAGAGCGAGAAGCTCCACGACCATTTCGCCATCGCAAACTACATCGAGAATATGGCGGATATCATCGAGACGAATCTCATCTCGATCGGACGCGAGCGTCTCGCGAACGAGGTACGGATCCAGCGACGAGACGCTCCAGCTCCTAACTCCGCTGCTCAAGCGCGTCACCTGGGCAGCCGAACGCGCTCTCATCTCGGTCGCCGAGTGGGATCCGGCGACCGCGCAGTGGGTCATCGACGCGAAGCCCGAGGTCGGCCATCAGGCCGACGCCATCTACCGACAACTCGTCGGACGGGTCGGAGCCCATGCGCCCCATCGCCTGCAGGCGTATCGAATCGAAACCGAACTGGTCGAGGCCCTCAAGCGTCTACTATACCTCAGCAGACGAATCGCCAAGGTCGTGGCCGAGGTCGACATGTCCTATCTGTACGGCAAAGCGGAGGAAGTAAAGAGCCCCTAACTCGCACGCCCCTCTTCGGCCTGCCCCTTCAGCGTCGTGCGTTGAAGCAAGCGTCGGTACTTTCGATCAGCGATGTGAATAGAAGAGCTCCTGCTCCGCTCCTGCGACGAGCTCGTCGCGGAATCGAGGATCGGCGATTTCGATAAGCGCTTCGATCCGCTGGTAGATGCTCTTGCCATGGAGCTCGGCGAGGCCGTGCTCGGTCACCACAGTATCGACGTCGGCTCTCGAGGTCACGACGCCCGCGCCTTCGGCAAGCTGAGGAACTAATCGGGAGATTGTCCCGTTTCGTGCAGTCGAGGGCATCGCGATGATCGACCGTCCGTCTTTCGAGAGGCGAGCAGCCCGAATGAAATCCACCTGGCCGCCCACGCCCGAATAGATTCGGGAGCCGATCGAATCGGCGTTGACCTGTCCCGTCAGGTCGACCGAAATCGCTGAGTTGATCGCGACGAGGCGCTGGTTTTGCGCGGCCTGAAACGGGTCGTTCGTATGGTCACATGGATGGGCCTCGACGGCATTATTCTCGTGGAGCCAGTCGTAGAAAGTGCGCGTTCCGAGGGCGAAGGTCGTGACGATCTTGCCGCGATGGCGTGTCTTTCGCCGGCCGGACAGAACCCCGGCCTCATAGGCCACCATCACCCCATCCGAGATCATTTCGGAGTGGATGCCTAGATCCGCGCGTCCCTCCAGCATTCCGATCACCGCTTGGGGGATTCCGCCGATCCCGAGCTGCAGGGTGGCTCCGTCGGGCAGGAGCTCGACGATCTGCTCTGCGATCCGGCGCTCGACGTCCGTGGGCGTTGCGGGCAGGAGCTCCTCGAGCTCCTCATCGGCCTCGACGATCAGATCCACGTCGTCGATATGAATGAAGGAGTTGCCGAGAACCCGGGGCATTTGCTCGTTGATCTGGACGATCACGCGCCGCGCGCAATCGGCCGCCGCCTGGGAAGCGAGGACTTCGACTCCGAGCGAGAGCAACCCGTGCCGGTCGGGCGGTGCAGTCATCAGAAGAGCGGTGTCGATCGCAGGTCGTCGAGTCCGGATCAGGTCAGGGATCTCCGAGAGGTGGCACGGTACGTAGTCCCCATGTCCCGCAGCGATCGCCTCGCGGTCGGCGGACCCGACGAACCAGGAAAGGTGACGGACATGACCGTTGGCAATCGCAGCTGCGAACGGATCCTCGCCGAGGAGCAGGACGTGCGCGATCTGACTGCCCTCGATCGCCTCGCCGCGACGAGCGAGCGCGCTCGCGAGCGCTTCGGGTGTCGCCGCGTTGCCGCCGAGGTAGACCGTCTCGCCCCTGCCGACGTGTTCGACAGCGCGCTCGAGGCTGGTTTTCTTAGAGCGGTACGCATTCGCCCATATACTCATGTTCGTTCCTGCCTTCCTTGTCTCGGATCAGATGTGAGAAAGTGAAGAGCGCCTAATTCGCGCGCGCCTCATCGGCCTGCCCTCTCAGCGTCGTGCGATGAAGCAAGCATCGATACTTTCGCTTGTGGCCGAGGGCGGTGTGGAGGATTCGCGTATTGTTGAACACGACGAGATCGCCGGCTTGCCAGCGGTGAACGTACTGGAACCGGTCCTGGATCGCGTGCTCGTTCAGTCGGGTGAGTAGACGTTCGCTCTCGGCCTCGTCGAGCGTCTCGCCCCGAATCAGCAGTACGCAATGGCTCGCGAACGCCTCACGCAGCGCCTCGTTGTCGTCCTGAGAGAGCTGACTCAGATCGACGCCCGGACCAGCACTGATCCGTGCTCCGACCCCGCCCGACAATGCCTCAACATCAAGTGTCATATCTGATCCTGCCTGCGCGACGGCCGCGTTCGAGGTTGCCCCGTCTCCGCGTTAGGCAACTGCGTCATCCCGAAATTCCAAGGCCTCCCCGGTCGCGGTCGCGCGAAGTCTGCTGGCCGAACATCGCAGTTGCTCGTCCCAAGGTCGAATGCGACGCCCTTTTCCGAAGGCAGGGCGCGTCGAAAGCCCCCTGACCTTCCGCTGCCTAGGGGCAAGGCCCAGAGGTGCAGCGATTCGGACCGAGCTGCGTCCCGCCGACAACGTCCGTCGTATTCGCGAAGAACGAGTTGCCCCCGTAGACCAGCGCCGCCGACGGCGAGCTGATGAAGAATGAACGAATTCCCGTCCCGTTGCCGACGAAAAAGCTATCGCGCACAAGGCTGGCCGATCCCTGAGAATCGATGGCGCTCGAACCGTTGCTACGAAAGGTCGTTCCCACGATCAGAATCGGATGTCCGACATCGATATCGACGCCTAGCAAACCATTTCGACTAACCTGGCAGTTCCGGATAACCGAAGAGCCACTGCCGCTCATGAAGACCGCCGTGCCGCTATTGGCCTCGATCGAGAGGTCCTCAAGGACCACCGAGCGAGTATCCGTGCCCGTCGTAGCAAGTACGTTGACGGCGGTTCCGAGACCTGTGAGCGTGCCGTTCGAGATGCGCACCGGCTGGCTCGTCGAAACCGTCACTCCGACGCCGAAAAACGAACCTGAGCAGCTCGGCGGATAGCCGGCGCAGACGCCTGCCCCGCGGATCGAGAAGCCGTTGAGATCGAGCTGGACCGGTCCGTCGGTAATGTCGATGCCATGGACTCCGATGATGCTCGGAAGGACGAGGTCGCTCGTCAAGCGATAGCTGCCTGAGGCGTCAAGCGTCGCTGGGAAACCCGGCGCGTCCCCCGCCGACACGCCGCCTTCCAGCGCGCTCGCCTGGTTGATCTCGAGTACGCCGTCCGTCGCCAACGCGGGTGCCGCGCCGAGGAGCATCATCGTCGCGCATCCGAGCGCGGTCGTCGTCAAGCGAGTTTTTGTCGTCACGTGTCCCTCTTTCGTCTGTCCGACTTTCGTCGTCGTCATCACATATCCCGTTGATTCGGCCTTGGGTATCGGACTCAAGAGCGTCCCGTCCGCCCGAATGCGAGCCCGATAGAGAGCGCGCTGCCAGGCTCTGGGGCGACGCCCGTGATTTTGGACGGCAGCCCCCGCAATAGCAATACCTTTCTGTACGGAGACCGCGACCCCCGATTCGATGTCGACAGACAGGATCTGGAGAAGCATCGGAAAGCGCCACAGTCGCCTTCTCTCGCTTGGGCGAGCCCCGCTGCGGTACACTCACCGTTCGTTCATCGATGGAGGATATGTGAAGCGCCTGCACTTCCGAGCCGAACCGCATTTGCGATGCCTCGGCTGGTTCGCCCTGGTTACGCTGGGCCTTTTTTCAGCGGCCAGCGCCGCGGCGCAATCGACGCGCATTCAGGCATCCTCTTTCCAGACATCCGTACGGTCAATCGTTGAGCACCGATGCGTCGTGTGCCACGCCTGTTACGACGCGCCATGCCAGCTGCAGCTGGGCTCCGATGAGGGCATCGCCCGGGGAGCGAGCAAAGACGCGGCCTACGACGCGAAACGCATGCTCCCGCAGAAACCAACTCGCCTCGGAGTCGATGCGCACGGAAAAATCGGTTGGCACGCGCTCGATTTCCACGACGTCTTGAAAGGATCGGCAGGACCCGCAGATGGATTGATGCTTCGAATGCTCAACCTCGGGCGAACGGCTCGGTTCGAGCCCAGCGCCCGCCTGCCGGATGACTTTCCGCTTGATATCATGCGGGACCTCGAATGCCGACGCCGGACGAGTTCAAAAACTACGCGGACGCACGGCCTCGTGGCGGGATGCCGTACGGAACCGCGCCGATCCCCGACGAAGAATACGCGACGCTGGCGTCCTGGCTGAGTCAGCCTGCTCCTGCTCCTGCGCTTGTTCCTCCAGACGCCCTGCCCGCCCCCATCGTCGAACAGGTCGAGACCTGGGAATCATTCTTGAACGGCACCTCGCTCAAAGAACGAATCACGGTTCGCTACCTCTACGAACATTGGTTCGTGACACACCTTTATTTCCGATCCCATCCTTCCGGCCCGTTCTTTCGGATCATCCGATCGTCGACGCCGCCGGGACAGGTCGCGAGAGAGATCGCGACACGACGCCCCTACGATCGTCCCGGCAAGTCGCGCTTCTGGTATCGACTGGCGCCCATACGAGAAACGATCGTCCACAAGACACATGTCATCTACGACTTGAACTCGGAGCGCCTGTAACGCCTTCGAGCGCTCTTCCTGGAAACGCCCTGGCAGCCAGCTTCTCTCCCCGAGTACGGTGTTAAGTCGGGCTCCAATCCCTTCGTGACCTTCGAAGCGATTCCAGCTCGCAGCCGCTACCAATTCCTGCTCGACGACGCCCGCCACTTCATCTCGACGTTCATTCGCGGACCTGTATGCCATGGTCAGGTGGCGGTGGACGTGATCGAAGACCATTTCTGGGTCGCATTTCTTGAGCCCGACTACGACCTCTCCGTGACGGATCCGCGCTACCTCGCGGAGGCAAAGAAGTTCCTGGAATTGCCTGCGGAACAAGGCAGCCTGGCGCTTCCGGGCGGTCTGTGGGCCGACCATGCCGCCCACCAAATCCGCTACCTGAATCTCCGGAGAACGGCGTACGCTGCAACGGATCCGGACAAGCTCGGCCCGCCGCTTCGCGCGATCTGGGACGGCGATGATCATGATGAAGATGCGTTTCTCACCGTCTTTCGCCATTTCGATAATGCGACGGTCATTCGCGGTCTGATCGGGAAGGTGCCCGAAACCGCATGGGTCATCGACTATCCGATCTTCGAGCGCCTCTACTACGATCTCGTCGCAGGATTCGACGTCTTCGGGAACGTCACGCATCAGATTGAAACACGCCTATATATGGACCACCTTAGGATGCAGTCCGAGAATCTACTCCTCGCCTTCGTACCCGAGCCGGCTCGCAAACCCCTTCGCGATTCATGGTACCTGGGTGCGACGGACGGCGGACTCTACGCACTCCATCATCCATCCATCCAGGCGGGCCTCGGTGGCTGAATCGTCGCCAGGTCCGTGGGCGCTCGTTCGTGATCTTCGTTCACCCCATTCCGCTCGACCCTGCCATAATAGAGGGACTCGCTAAGTAACCGGAGGAGTTCGTTATGGGCAACGCTGAGACCGAGAAGACCGAGCAAGCAAAGCAAAATGAACTCGCACCCGAGTGGCGTCGTGCCTTCGCCTTCATCGAGAAATCGGTCGGCGGGCGTGTCGTGCGCCACCACCGCTATCCGCGATGGCGCCCCGCCTTCGACGTCGACGTGGAGCGCAACGGCGAGATCATTCCCGTTCATTTCCGCGGCGAACGCCCCCAGGTGGGGATCTATCCGATTGAGCATGAGTGTCGCGCCTTCCAAGTGCTCGAAAAGGAAGGCGTGCTCGTCCCCCATGTCTATGGCTACTGCGAGGACCCAGCGGGCATCGTGATGGAGCGGTCGCCCGGGCGGCCCAATCTCGGGACGGCGGAGAACGAGGCCGAACGCGCCGCAGTCCTCGACGAGTTCTTGCAGAACCTTGTGAAAATGCACGCGATCGATCCGGCCGTCTTGGAGGCGGAGGGCTTCAAGCGCCCGACCCAATCTGACGCGCTCGCTTGGGGCGATTTCCCGCGCTGGCAGGCCGATTATGAACGATCGAAATTAGGCCCGGATCCGACAATTGCGTTCACGATCGAATGGCTGAAGCGGAACCAACCGCGGCGCGACGAGATCACCTTTGTCCAGGGAGACGCAGGTCAGTTCATCTTCGACAAAGGACATCTGACCGCCGTCCTGGATCTAGAGCTAGCTCACCTGGGCGATCCCGCGAACGATTTGGGTGCCCTCTTCGTGCGCGATCTCTCAGAGCCTCTCGGCCCTCTCCCACCGGCAGTGAGACGTTATGCGGAGCTTTCCGGTCGCGAGATGGATCCTCACGTCGTCAATTGGCATGCGGTGCGTTTCGGCATCTGTACTCCCATGTCAACCGCAACGACCCTCTACAAGCCGAACCCCGACGAGCCCGTACAGTTCATCGCCTGGTACCACGTGTATGCGCGCATGCCGATCGAAGTGATGGCACTTGAGGTCGGTGTCGAACTAGAAGAGCCCCCCCTGCCCGAACCAATAAAGGGGCGCCAGGCACCGGCGTTCGGCGCGCTTGCAAAGCTTCTCTCGGTGGCGAAGGGATCCGACGATTACGCGGACTATCAGATTGCAACGGCTGCACGCGTTGCCGAATATCTGCAACGCTCCGAGTGTTACGGGCCCGCACTCGAGTCCGACGATCTCGACGAGGCGGCGGCGCTACTTGGCCATCGTCCCCGGGACTGGCGTGAGGCGGACGCCGCGCTTGAGCGTTTCGTGTCCGAGGCGCCCGCGGAGCAAGAGGGCGAGATCCTTCGCTATCTCTATCGTCGTCATCAGCGGCAGCTCTCGATTCTCGAGCCCGTCCTCAAGGAGATGCAGGGCTCGCGCGTGCAGAAGTTCCGCTGAGGAAGTCGCTGTCCTTCTGGGCAAGATCGCGTGTCCAACCGGGCTTGCTGCCCCTCGGCGAGAGGGGGATACTTTCGTGGGTGGATGAGAGCCACTCATTCAGTACAGATTTGTGTTAGGGACCTCGAAATGAGACTCGGATCACGACCGCTTCTCACCATCTGGCTGGCCACTTTCCTTGCCGGCTCGCTTCTAATGAGTTGCGGCATCATAGAGGAGCCTCCTCGCGCCGCCGGTGGTCCGGTCGCCATGCGTCGTCTCACGGCGGATCAATATCGCCGCGCGATCGTCGATACCTTCGGCCCGGACATCGAGATCGCTGGGCGCTTCGAGCCAGAGAATCGCCGCGACGGACTGATCGCGATCGGCAGCGCCTGGGTCACCGTCACTCCGAGCGGCTTCGAGCAGTATGAGGCCATCGGGCGCGACATCGCCCGCCAGGTCGTCTCCCCAGCACATCGAGAGCGGCTGGTTTCCTGCCGTCCCGCAGATCAGAACGCGCCGGACGCCGACTGCAGCGAAGCCTTCCTGCGAAGCATCGGGCCCCGTTTGCTAAGGCGTCCCCTGCACGACTCGGACGTCACGAACCGTCTCGCGCTGGCCGCGTCGGCCACGGAGCAGACGAAGGATTTCTACGCCGGTCTTGAAGCACTCGTCACGAGTCTTCTGATCGCACCCGACTTCCTCTTTCGGGTTGAGGAAGTTCGGGTTGAGGAGGTTCAGGTTGCAGGGGTTCGGCTGAAAGAGATTCGCGACAGCGAGGTTCGCGCGGAAGAAATCCGAGTCGAGGAGACGCCGCCCGTCTCGCGGGATCCCTATGTCCTGCGCATCACCGACGTCACCCTCGCCTCGCGTCTCAGTTACCTGCTCTGGAATGCCGGTCCGGACGAAGCGCTCCTTGAGGCGGCTTCCCGCGGAGAGCTTTCCCGCCCGGAGGTTCTCGAAGCACAGCTCGACCGGATGCTCGCCTCCCCGCGGCTCGAGGACGGCGTGCGCGCGCTCTTCGAGGATATCTTTCGCTTCGACGAATTCGCGGAGATCTCGAAGGATCCGATGCGTTATCCGGTGTACAGCTCGAAGGTCGCCGAGGATGCACGGGAACAGACGCTGCGCGTGCTCGTCGATCATCTCGTCGATCGCGAAGGGGACTATCGCGACCTCTTCATCACGCGCCGCACTTTCATGACGCGGCGACTCGGTCCGGTGTACAAGGTGCCGGTGCAGGCGGAGAGCGGCTGGGAAGAGATGGAGTTTCCGGCGGAGGATCCCCGAGCGGGCATTCTTGCCCACGCCAGCTTCAACATGCTCCACGCCCATCCTGGCCGGAGCTCGGCCACCCTTCGCGGCCTCTTCGTTCGTGAGGCTCTGCTTTGTCAGGAAGTACCGCCGGCACCAGCGGATGTCGACTTCGGCCTCTTTAATGCAGATGACAGCCCCGAGCACCGCACCGCGCGCGACCGGCTCTCGGCACATGCATCGAGCGCCTCCTGTCGGAATTGCCACGCTCTGACGGATCCGATTGGCCTCGCCTTTGAAGTTTTCGACGGCGCCGGTCGCTACCGCACGACCGAGAACGAGGCAGCGATCGACCCGAGCGGCGACTTCGACGGTCGGACTTTTGACGATCATGTCGGCCTGGGAGAAGCCTTGCAGGAGAGTCCGCTGGTCGGTGCTTGCCTGGTCGAGAATGTCTATCGTTATGCAGTGGGACGCGAGCCCGCTCGAAGCGAGCGGCGTCAGCTGCGCTACCTCGAGGGTCGACTCGAAGACGGGCGCTACCGACTCGCCGCGCTGCTTCGCGCAGTGGCCACAAGCGAAGGATTCCGCACGGCCACCCGGCCACAAGTGGCCCCCGTCGTGTCCGAAACTCCCTCTCCGCGCACCGCCCCGCGCGGAGACAAGAAGGAAACGACATGAGCCCGTCCGTCACGCGTCGCCAACTACTTCGCACGTCGCTTCGAGGAGCGGTCGGCGGTGCTGCCGTCACGGTTGGGCTGCCCTACCTCGATATCTTCCTCAACACTCACGGCGACGCCATCGCAGCAACGGGCGCACCACTGCCGCGCCGATTCGGTACGTGGTTCTGGGGCTGCGGCATGAATCCGGAGCGCTGGAATCCGATCCAAGAGGGTCGCAATTTCGAGCTACCGCCGGAACTGCAACCCATCGCTCCTGTGCGCGACGAAATCAGCGTATTCAGCGGATTCAATGTGGTCCTCGCCGGTGAAACAAACCAGGTCCATCGCACGGGCGTTATCGGAACACTCTGCGGAAGTGCACCCCCCTCGACGACGGAGAACAACGGACCGACCCTCGACATCTTGATCTCAGACGCGATCGGTGCGGCGACTCGCTTCCGGTCCCTTGAGATGACAGCAACCGGTATCCCTAAAGACAGTTTCAGTCGACGCAGCGAGAGTGCAGTCAATCCCAGCGAGCCGACGCCGCTTTCGCTCTACAAGCGGGTCTTCGGCCCGGGCTTCCTGGATCCCAACGCGAGTGAATTCACGCCGGACCCGAAAGTGCTGCTGCGCAAGAGCGTGCTCTCGGTTGTGGCCGACGATCGCCGACGGCTTGAGTCCCAATTGGGGCAGTCGGACCGAGCGCGGCTCGACGAGTACTTCACGGCATTGCGCCAACTTGAGCGTCAACTCGAGCTCAATCTCTCGGAGCCCCCGCCGCTTGAGGCCTGCGCCGTGCCGGCAGCGCCCGGAGAGACTCTCGTCTCCCGGGAGCTCGGGAATGTTAGGGCGAATCACGACCTGATGGCGCAGGTTCTGGCCCTCGCGCTGGCCTGTGACCAGACGCGCGTCTTCAACATGCTCTTCTCGGACGCCGCGTCGTCCCTGCATTTGCCGGGAAGCAGCGATACGCACCATACGCTGACCCATGAAGAGGCGCGGGACGGGGAGCACGGCTACCAGATCGAGGCCACGCGCTTTGTCTTGGAAAGCATGGAGGCCTGGGCGACTTTCGTGTCCACCTTGAAGGCTGTTCCCGAAGGCGATGGGACGCTGCTCGACAATTGTCTCGTGATGGCCCACTCCGAAACTTCGGATGCGAATAGCCATAGCGTCACGGGACTCCCAATCATGCTCGCAGGTCGATCTGGCGGACGCATCCTTCCAGGCCTCCATGTGCGCGGCGCGGGCGAGCCGACGACCCGCGTTGGACTGACCGTTCAGCAGCTAATGGGCCTTAACGTGGGAGCCTGGGGAACAAAAGCCAATCGGACCTCGAGGCCGGTCACGGAGATTCTGGCGTGACGGTTCAGAGACACTTCATTCAGACGACAAAGAGATGCATGAGGAGGAGCGCTATGCGAATCGCCAAGGCTCAGCGGAGTCCGCAAACTATGCAGGGCTCCAGAACCATGCCTTTCGGCATCGCTGCAATGGCTCCCTCTTTGTTGGGCTGCGTCTTTTGGGGCTGCATCGCTTTAGGCTGCAGCGCCAGCGAGCAGGATGCGGATCGATCGGGTCCCGGCGCGATCGTCGCCGAAGCGCCGGTGCAGGGTTACGTCATGGCTCGCTGGCACGACGAGATTCCTCACGACGAGCCCGGGGATTGTCCGGCTGGGCTGAACCCGACGGAGGTCGACTACTTCCCGGAGCAGTGGGCGCGCTATATGGCGGAGCGGCAACGGGTTCGGGACTCGACCGGCGGCTTCCTCCCCTGGGACCACGAGCTTCTGCCCCCCGATGCCTGTCAGGAACCACTCTCGCAGCCCGATCCCGGCTTCTACACGCTCGATGGGCCGGCGCGGGTGGCGGGTCTCAATCTCGACGGCGTCGATTCGAGCTCAGACTCAAGCCTCGGAAATGGATCGGCGGGCGCCTGCGTCCATGACGACTTCACAAGCCCAGACGGCGAGAACGGCATCGACAATCAACAGTGGCGCCTAATGGGCTGCATTCGGGGTTACCGTCCTAACGATCTAATGGACCGACTCCACACTTCGGACACGATGGTGAAGGAAGGTGGTTACGCCATCCTGCTCGAGATCTCCGGTATGGATGACACGCATAACGACGCCGATGTCGAAGTGGAATTCCTCTCAGCCGCGGGCCCCGTCACGACGAACGCCGTTGGCGGCGTCCTCGAGCATGTGAGTCTGACCGCCCATGCCGATCCCCAATACCGAAGCACGAAAGCTCGCGGCCGCATCGTCGACGGCATTCTCACGACGGAGCCCGTCGACCTCTGGCTGAAGGTGAAGCAGCAAACCCAGGACAACGCCATGTGGTATCGCGATGCGCGCATCCGTGCGGAGATCCAGCAGGATGGTCGGATCAAGGGGATCCTCGGTGCCTACCAAGACATCGGAAACTTTTGGTCGGTGCTGAATGAGCACATGATCGGCGATCGGCATCAGGGGCGTAACGCGGCCTTCAATCGAGGCTTCATGTGCGCCGGGATTTACCATGCGATGTCGCGGGTGGCGGATGGCCATCCCGACCCCAAGACGGGTGAGTGCACCTCGATCTCCGCAGCGATCCAGTTCGAGGCTGTGCCGGCCTTCGTGATTCGGCCGCAGCTGGCGAGCGCGGAATGAGGCTCAAGCGACGAGAAATCCTGCAGCACGCGCTCCGCTTCGGATCGCTCGCGCTGACAGGAGGATTGGCGGGCGGGCTCTCGCTCCCGCTCGGATGCGGGCGCGAAGATGCGCGTTGTTACGATTCCGAATTGCTCTCGACCTCGGAGCTCGCCCTGCGCCTTTCGCGGGGCTACATCGATCTCTCGGATCGGAGAGCTGGGGAGACGTGCGGTGGCTGCCAGTTTTTTGAAGCAGAGGGGACCGAGGGCTGCGGTCATTGCGCGATTCTCGGCGGACCCGTCAACGTTCGCGGGCGCTGCGACGCTTGGGCCCTCAGAGTATCGGCCTAAGAAATGAACCTCCTGCTTGAGATGCTGGAAGACCCGGCCTATCGCCATCTCCTGCTGAACCATCTGCCAATCGTCGGCCTAGCAGTCGCCTGGCTCGTTCTCGCCGGGGCGCTGTTCGAGCGGCGATGGCCATCGATTGCTTTCGCCCTCTCATTGGTGGCGATGCTGTCCGGATCAGCGATCGCCGTCACATCGACGGGCGACGACGCCTACCCCCTCGTCTTCGATCTCCTCGACGGCCCCGGGCGCGATTGGCTCGACTATCACACCTACCTCGGCGAGCGATGGGCATGGCTACTCACCGCCAACGCCGTGCTGGCCGTCGCAGCCGTCGGACTGGGCATAAAACTCGAGCGCTTCCGGCAGATTGCAGGGGGGGTCGTGCTCGGGACTACGCTCGTGGCACTCGTGACGGCCGCTCTCATCGCGGAGGCGGGCGGAAAGATCCGCCATCCGGAGTTCCGGCTCGACGAGGTCCCCGCCTACGAGGCGCCCGGACGCATCCGCTAAGGCCTCTAGGCAACAATGCGCGTCTGGTTCAGCGCGCTCGATATGAATCGCATCGATGCGAAAGATCAGTGAACTTAGGATAGAGACCTCCGCCCACGGCTCAAGCTTGCAGTCGAAGTCGGGCGTTTCTAGTAAGTCGGCGCGTGATGCGCTCGGGGGAAATGGGGGCCGCCTCCTGGACCGCGCGATACTAGGAGAGCGCTTGGAGCGGCTTCGCTCGAAAACGCCTCTGCGTTGCTCTACTGTGAATCTGTTCGCTGTCGATAAGTAGAAAGGCGCGACTCTATTCGAGGTCTGTCTATCCAATTCATCTCTGACATCGGCTAATTCATATGACCCGAATCCTCCTCTACCAGATCTGCTTCGAAGGAATTTGGTGCGCCTGCGTCTTCGGCGCAGCGTGGGGGCGCCCCTGGCTGGGTCCCGTCGCGGCCACGCTCTGGATCGCATTCCACCTGAAGCGCTCGGCTACGCCGGGCCGCGAGTTCGCACTCATCGCCTTCGCGGGACTCTTCGGCTTAGTTGCCGATGCCTTGCTCATCCGTTTCGGTGGGCTGACATATACGGGACTGCCTGAGAACAGAGTCTTCGGACCGGCCTGGATTCTGGCCCTGTGGATGGCCTTCGCCATTTCGGTCAACGTCTCGTTCACCTGGCTGCGCGGCCGTCCATCCCTTGCCGCCGCACTAGGCATTGCCGGCGGCTTGCTCAGCTACGCATGCGGGCGAAGATTAGGCGTCGTCGAGTTTGCCTTCGATGACTACCGCACGGTGACTGCGCTCTGCCTTATATGGGGCGGCGGACTTCCGCTCCTGGTCCACGCCGCACATCGATGCGAAACCGCCGAGGCGATCTTCGATCGTGCCCTGGTAGTGCGGGCTTCGCTGGCTTCCTGGTTCGGCGGACCGACTCGCTAGTCAGACGACTCTGCTATTTCAGGACTTCCGCGCGCAAGATACGGATCGGCCTCACATCGCCGCGACCGCCGACGCGCCGCCTGCGCCCTCAAGAACGTCGTCCCGGCATTCAGGGCATCGGTAGTTCGGACGCTTCGCGGATTTTTCGCTTGGCGTGAGACGCGTTCCGAAGAGAATATCCATGAAGCCTGTGAAGAAGCCGTAGTTATGGTCGAGGCTTCCGGCGTGATGTTCGTTGTGATGCCAGCCCGACACCAAGAACCGGCTATGAGGCGACGGCATCCACGGTGGATCAAATCCCGCATGGAGGTAGGTCCCGTACAAAAAGTTCATCGTGGCAAAGGTCGCGATCAGCGCCACGTCCCAGATGGGGAAGAGAAAGGGAATCCACAGAATCGGCGAAGACTTGATCAGCATATCGATCGGTTGGTCGGCCATAACACCGAATGGCGTCGGATTTGAATAACGATGATGATGCTTGTGTATTTTCCAGAGCAGACCGTTTCGGTGGCAGGCCCAATGGAACGTCCATTCAAAGACTTCCATCACCAGGAACACGCCGAGGATGCTGATCGGGATATACCAGAGTGGATACTCGCTCGGAGATGCGTAGAGTTGGTTGATTCCGCGGTAGGAGCACCAGAACGCGATCGCGATGCTGCCCATCACCATGGACATCGACAATACGCCGTCGAAAATTTCGCCCCTCACCTGATCCGGTCGCGTGGGCGCGAGCTGCGTCTTCCACCGCTTCGCCGTGGTTGCGTAGGATGAACGGTGAAGCAGCAGGTAAAGCCCACCGCAGATCAGCAGATACCAGCCGACCCCAATCGCGGCGAGCGCGGGCCAGAGAAGATAGAAAGGCAGACCTTCGAAGAAATTCAAGAACATATTGGGAGGCTAGCTGCGATCGCCGCGCTCCTCCTTGCCCGATTCCAAATTCCGCTCGACCCCGGCGTGCGCCGAGTCTGATTCGGGTCACCGAGCGCCCAGTCGGCCCTCGCATCGATCGAGCACAAGCTGCGCATGGAGGATCGGTCATCGCTCCACCTAGCTTCGCAGATAGGGTGCCGCCTCCTAATCGGCGAGCCGCCTTACGTAGCTCCCCCATGAGATAGGATGTGCCCATGAGATACGAAGACCGTCGCACTCTCCTCACACCCGAAGGCCTTGCCTTCGAGAGTGGCATCGAACGCCTGGCGGACGGCACCTTCCACGTCGCGGTCTTGACCCCAATGAGGAATGTCCACGCTCAGATGATCGCCTGGTGGTTCGGCATCTACATGAAAACCACCGAGCAGTATAAAATGTGGCATCCGCGCGACCATGTTTGGATGGACTGGGAAGACAAGGCGCCGGGAACACACGTCGGCGCGCATCATCTCGTTCACGAATACATTGGTGGCAAGATGAACCGACTCCGAATCTCGTTCGTTGACCCCAAAGAGAACCTCGGACCGGAATCCAGCGAAGCCGGACGCCTCTTCATTTGCGCGAAGGTCGGCGAGCTCGACCGCCCGGTTTATATCGGCCGCATGGTGCACGCGGTCTACGACACGGAATGGGGCTGCGAGATGCGTAGCCATTTCTGGCTCGGCCATGTCGAGACCCAACTATTAGGCGGCCTTGCCCAGAAGCTGGGGAACACGGCTTGGATGAGGCGGCGCGCGATCTCCCAAACGATGGCCTACGGGCTTGAGGCACATTGCCACGAAGAGATGAGTACACTCGCGCGATTCTTGCCAAGGCTGTTTAAAGAGAACAGCCCGTAACTTTCTCCCAGAACGTTCGCAGAAACTTTCAGAAGCGAGCCGTCACGGTCGCGCGCACTTGCCTCGGGGCGGCAGGATGAAGATGAACGTCTTCGACGCCCGCGGCGGGCTCAGCCGGCTGTCCAGATAGCCGAGATGCGAAGAAGTACTCGATATCGCTGTCCTTCGAGTCCAGGAGATTCACGACAGTCAAGCCGAATCGCATGCGGCCCCAATCGTAGTTCGCACCGAGATTCACAAGCGTCGTGCCTCCCGCCCTCTTCGAGTTGTCCTCAATGAGGGGGTAGGCTCCGAAATGGCGGACGCGCAAGCTGCCGCTTACGGGTCCCACGAACACGGTTGCACCCGCCGCAATGACCGATTCGATCGCCCCGGGAATTCGGTCTTGACCGCTCGGCGTGCTTCGGAAGTCGGCCCAAGAATACGTATAGGATGCATCAAGCGCAAGCCAATCGAAGGGGCGGGCGAAGCCGGTCAACTCGATGCCGTAGCGCCGGCTACTCCCTTGCGGCTCCGTGGTCCCCGCGTCCCCCACAAAGACGAGCTCCGATTCTGAATTCAGCCACCAGAATGCGCCCGTCAGGTGCGCGCTTGCATCAGGCTGCCAACGCGCTCCGACCTCTGCGCCCCATTGTCGTGCCAGCGGGTCGACGTTGTCAACGCGATCCGGCTCAAGAGGATTATCGCTTGCGGGATCGATTCGAACCGTGGTCCCGCGTGCGTCATTCGAGTGAAACCCGCCCCCTCCGTTCAGGTAGAACTCGAGATTTGCATGAGGTCGCAAGACGAGGGAGAGCTTCGGGCTGACGAGCCCGTCGACCTCACGACCCGAGTTCGTCTCAGCGCCGATACCGTCGCGGGCATCCACATCGAATACAAACAGATCACCTCGCACGCCCGCGCGCCAAGTCATCCACTCGAAGGGCGACCAAAGGGCCTCCCCAAACACAGAACCCGACCATTCCGTCACGTTGTCTCGACGCACTGTCGAAACGCGCTGCCGGCCGGCGGTGCGCATCAGACTGATATCGGGAATGACATCCAGCCGAGTATCCAAACCGACTTGGAGATCGATTGGATGGCCTAACAAATCGAAACGAGAATCCTTGGTCGCTTTTGCCCCCCAAGCGACGCGCTCGTCCCGCTGCGCGAATTCATCGCCATTAGTCTCATTCAAGAAATAGGTGAAATTCGAGAACAGCTTGAAGCGGTAGTAAATCAAATAAGTCGAGAGCGAGAGTGGCGTGTCGCCCTCCTGCTGCCAGTCCAGCGTCGCCCCCACCCGCGTCGTTTCACCGCCCAAATCGGGATCAAGGAAGCCGAGCCGAGAGATCTCCTCCGACTCAATTGCTCGACGCGGAATCTGATCCGTCGAATTCCACTCACCGTAATAGCCGAGGGCCGACGCGCGAAGCGTCCCGCCCGCGACGGGAAGAGTCCATTTAGCAAAGGCATTGATATGCAGCAGATTCGCATCGAGATCGAAGGCATCGTCGAAGGTCTTACCCTCAATAGCGAGAAGGGCCTCGCCTCTGGCAACGGGAAGATTCGCCGCGACGAGTCCGCGTACGAAGCGATCCTCGCCAATCGTGAGCGAGGCAATCGAGTCGGGAAGCTGATCGAAGGTGTTTATGAAAGACGAGCCGGCGGAGGCAAAGTCGCCGACGTCGGCGCGATACGGTCCTTTCCGAAAATCGATCGACTCGACAAGTTCGGGGATCAGAAGATTGAGATCGAGATAGCCTTGACCGTGGCCATGCGTTCGGAAATTGAGCGGAACACCGTCAAGATGCACCGCGAAATCGGTCCCATGATCCAAATTGAAGCCGCGCAAGAAGAGCTGATTCGATTTGCCTTGCCCCGAATGCTGCGTGGCGATGAGCCCAGGCACCGCTTCGAGCAGCTCGCCCACGCGTCCGATCGGTCGCAGCTCGAGATCTGCCCGAGCGACGCGTCCTTCGGATGCGGCTGCTGCGACGCCGATCTGCCGATCGGCCCGACCGTAAACGACCATGGACTCGACGCCCGCAAGGGTCTCTGCTTCTACGGCGTCTGGAGTCGCCGAACGCGCATCCGATTCCAGCGTCGCGATCTCCGCGTCGACTTCGGGCGAACTCGGAGCCTCGAGATCGTCCGAGGCATGGGTTCGAGTGCCCCCGAGCGCCAAGATCACCAGGAAGACCGGCAGCACCTTCCCTCGCCGGGCCCTGCGGGTCGCAAGCGATCGCTGTGGAACACTGAAAAGGCAACGGCATGCGGACAAACTGATCATGCCTGAGAGACTATGTGCCCAACAGAAGTCCGACCATGGATCGGACTTGATGCAATCAGCTGATGCCCAGAGCCCATGCCATTAAATGCTCGATCTCGTGGTGAAGTTCACGCGCGCCAAACACCATGGTGGGTAACAGAATGAACGCCAGCCTCCATGCGTCGGAACGCCGATTCCGAGGTGCCGCCAGCAAGCTTTCGACTCTGCTTGCGAGCGCCCCGCCCGCAACCCCCACCGCACCTCCTAATCCGAGATCGACCCCGGCCTCGAACTTCCCAAGCGGCCGCACGCTTGACCAAACTCCCCCTCCGAAAATGCGTTCAACTCGCAGAAGCGTGCTCGCCACGATCAAGCGATCTTTGAGACGCAGCGCCGCGACTTCGTCGCATGCTTGCTCTGCGGCAAGCTTGAGCTCGTCCATCATCGCCGATCGAATTTGGGGCCAGATGGCGAACGAACAGAGGCGGGCCAATTGTTGGCGCAAGGGATCCCTGCGCCTCGCATGTTCTTCCTCGTGAGCAACGACGACCGAAACTTGATTCGCATCGAGCATGCTCGCCAACCCCGTCGTCACGAGCGCGCAAGGACGGAACATTCCAAGCGTCAGCGCCAAAGGCTCCGCGCATTCTACGAGATCGACATGCTTCGAAAGTGAACCTCGCGAGACACCAATGACACTCCGCAGATGCAGCGACTGCGCGCACGTTCGTGCGAATACCAAGCCAGTCCGTCCCAGGCACATCGCGGCAGTCAGCCCGATGAAGACACAAATCCAAACGGGCAAGACTGCGCCCGGATGAATCAGGCACAAATGAGGGTGCTCCGGGTGAAGCAAACAGTGGTCCAGAGCCGGCACCACGAGTCCAAACAATCCTGGCGCCATCATCATCGACAGCATCGCGGACGGCAGCACAACAGGGGCAGTCAGCAGCGCCAACAGCCAGCGTTCTCGGTCGACCGCGTGCCAACGATCGTCTATTAGGGCGGTTTTGAAGGCGGGCCTGGAGACGATGACGTACCACGCTATGGAAACGCACGTGCCGATCGCGAAAGCCATCACGAGCCAGGTTGCGAGGGCGAGCGCCATCACACCAACGACCATCATTCGTCCCCCTCCCCTTCCAATCGCCGTTTGCGCACAAGCGCTTCGAGTTCGACAAGGCTCTCTTCACCGGTGCGCTCGGCGAAGTCAACGAGTCCAACCAACACCGCTTGGTGGTCGTCCGCCCCGAGTTGCGAGGCAATGGCTTCGATCATTTCCCCAATCCATCGAGCCCGCGAGATCGTCGTTGCATAGAAGTAGGCGCGTCCGACTCGGCCGCGGCTAACGAGACCTTTTCGGACCAGTCTTTCGAGCGTCGATTGAGTGGTATTGCGGGAAAGGCCGCGCGGGCCTCCCACAGCAGCGTGCAGCGAGGCAACGTCGCAGGACTGAGTCCGTGTCCAAAGCTCATCGAGCACAGCGCGTTCAAGCGGGCCGAGCCGAAGCAGGGAGGCGGAAGAATCGCGAAGAAAGGGAATATCCACTGCACAAAGAATATTCAAACTGTGCGCTCCGCCGCAAAGGGTACTTTTCTGTTTTTCGATAACCAAAAAAGAAATGGCGATGAGCTTACCGAGCGCCCGTTTTGGACGAAGGCGATCGCCGCGAAATTCCAATTAGAAGCAGACGAATCCGGACGCCAATATGGCTGCCCGATACTCATTGTGGTCATCGGTCACAGAACGTACGCGTTCACCTCGTACGCTCCGGGTTTCATCAATGGTGCCCAATGGAGCCAAAACGATCATCATGTCCGTCCTAAAGCTAGAGCGCCCTTTCCTATCGATCCTCGCGACCCTTCTCATCTTCCTCGGAGCCGCCAGTGCATCGGCTCAGGGCCGCCCGGCACCCGACGGCGAATTGTTCGACGAAAAATCGACTCGCGGGTATGACTACACCGGCCCCTACGCACAATTCGGGTTGGCGATCGGCCGCGTCGATTTCGACGGGAACGTCGACAGCGACGCGAGCGGCGGGTTCACGATGACGGGCGGTTATCGGCTTTTGCCCTGGCTCTCCGTGGAGGGCAACTTCACGTTCCTGGGCGGGGAAGACAATGTTGAACGGCGCTCCTTCGAGGGTGACACCGAAGCCTGGGCGTTCACTTTCGGTCCGAAGATCTATCCGCTTGCGCTGATCGACATCGACGCGCTCCCGCATACGATCCAGCCCTACGGCTTGATCGCAATCGGCGGCGGTGAGATCGAAATCGACGGCCCGCGCGGCTTCGTTTCCGAGGAAGACTCCTTTGTCGCGCGATTCATCATTGGCGTCGACATTTGGGCAACGGACAACGTCGGCTTCTTCGTTGAGGGCGGCGGCTTCGCCTTCGAAGAGGACAGCGCGGATGGAGCCGGCATCTTCACAGTCGGCGGGCAGTACCGCTTCTAGCTCTGATTCGAACTCGGATTCGAACTCTGGTTAAAGCTCTGGTTCGAACGACGCCCGAGACGCGCGATTGCAAGCAGGCCCATAGACAGCATGAACCCGAATCCCGGCTCGGGAACGATCGTGAGTCCGGCGTCAGAATTCGCGATCGAATCAATCGTCCCGTTCGTCACCAGTCGCTCCAAGAGATCCACCGATGACACATCGACGGACTGCAGTGCCGGATCCGTATTCAGCGCCGTCGAAAGATTCGTCACGACCCTCATCGCCGACTCACCGGCCGTCGTCGCGACCACGACAGAGACCCCACTCACAATCACTTCGAGGGATCCGCCCGCGGCAGTGCCGGAGAGCATCAGTTCATCTTCGATCTGACACGTCGAGAAGCAGCCATCACCGGACGTGGAGTTTCCGTCATCGCAGGTTTCCGGGAAGAAGACTTCTTCATCCGCGCACACCGCAAACTTGGCCCCATCAAGAGAAAGGATCCAGACCGCTCCGCGACTCTCGCCGCCGTCGTCATCCATGAACGCTCCGACCGCGAGCTCCGTGCTCCCGTCGCCGTTCAGATCGCCGAGCGCTGCAGTCGATACACCGAAGGCGTCACCCAGGTCGAGTTCGCCTACGAGTCCGCCCTGTGCGTCACTGACCTTCTGGTATCCGTTCACGGTTCCATCCGCGTTCAGGAACAGGATCCACATACCGCCCGCCTGTGAGAAACCGTCATCATCATCTCGAGCACCCACTGCGACATCCGGCACCCCATCGGCGTTCAAGTCGCCCACAGCGGCGGTCGAAACACCGAAATTGTCTTCGTTATCAAGCCTTCCAGTGAAGCCGCCCGCCGTGTCGGATATTTTTTGTTCGGCCTTCACCGTCCCATCGGCATTCAGGAACAAGATCCAGACCGCGCCCCGCGCAGGACCGCCGTCGTCGTCGCGTGCAGTGCCGACCGCCAGATCGATGACCCCGTCGTTATCGAGATCGCCGAGGGACGCCACAGCAGTTCCGAAGAAGTCGTTCTGGCCCACCATCCCGCCAAAGCCACCTTGCGTATTGCTGATCTTCTGGTGCCCCTTGACCGTGCCATTCGTATTCAAAAATAAGATCCAGACCGCTCCACTCTGCACTGCGCCGTCGTCGTCATTGAATGCGCCGACAGCGATATCGACGACGCCGTCTCCGTCTAGATCGCCCAGCGATGCGGTCGCCACGCCAAAGAAATCGAAATTGTCGAGAACGCCCGTGAATCCGCCTTCTGTACTGCTGATCTTTTGGTGGCTCTTCACCGTGCCGTCGGCGTTCAGGAACAAGATCCAGACTGCGCCTCGACCCCCTCCTCCGTCGTCATCATCTCGAGCGCCGACTGCGACGTCGACAATGCCGTCTCCATCGAGATCGCCTAGCGGAGCGGCGGCTGAGCCGAAGCCGTCGCCGTCTTCGAGAAGGCCGATGAATCCACCTTCCAGATCATTGATCTTTTGCTGCCCCTTCACGGAGCCATCCGCATTCAAGAACAGGATCCAGAGGGCGCCCCGGCCAGGGCCGCCATCGCTGTCGAAGGTCGCGCCCGCGGCAAGGTCCGCGATGCCGTCGCCGTCCACATCGCCGAGCGTCGCCGCCACGGCGCCGAAGCGGTCATTATCGTCGAGGCCGCCCGTAAAGCCGCCCTGCGTATCGCTGATCTTTTGTTCAGCGAGCACGCGACCCGGATCAAAGCTGGCAGACGTTCCGCTCACTCCGCTGACTGCCGAGGTGAAGGTTCCGTTTGTAAAGACTTTCGCGGTCACAGCTTGGGCGGTCGTGCCCACGGCCGAAAGCGCGGAGTCACCATTGATTGCGGTCACAAGGAGTTGCGCAATCTGATTCGGCGTGTCTCCCACAACTAACGCGAGATCGATCACCACGCTGTCCACCGTGACGGAAAGTAGGCCTGCGCTTGCTGCCGCGCCGAAGAACTCAATCGAGTCTTCGTTCTCACACGTCGCCGTGCAGCCGTCGAAATCGAGGAGATTCCCGTCGTCACACTCTTCCACCGGGTCAGCGAACGCGTTCCCGCAAACGATCGCCGAACCACCCATAAAGAGGACGTAAGCGGCGCCGCGCTCGGTCCCGCCGTCATCGTCGCCGACAGCCGTGGCGACAAGCTCTGAAATTCCGTCCCCGTCAAGATCACCGATTGCGCCGATCCCGCTCAGGCTGTCCGCATCATCGAGCCCGCCCGCAAAACCGCCCGTCATGTCGGCGATTTTCTGATGCGCCTTCACAGTGCCATCCGCATTCAGAAAGAGCACCCAAACCGCACCGCGGTCGATTCCCCCGTCGTCATCGCCGACAGCGCCAACCGCCAGGTCCGCAACACCATCTCCGTCGAGATCTCCCACGCCCTCAAGATCCGAACCAAAGCTATCTCCGTCGTCTAAGACGCCCGTGAATGCGCCCTGCGTACTGCTGATCTTCTGAGATGCCTTCACGGTCCCGTCGTCGTTCAGGAACAGAATCCAGACGGCACCGCGCCCCGGCCCGCCGTCCTGATCTGACGCTGCACTGACCGCAACATCCGCTACGCCGTCGCCATCAAGGTCGCCCAGCTTCGCGGTCGCCGTTCCGAAAGCGTCCCTCGCTAGCAGATGCCCACCAAAATTTCCCGAGAAGCCGTCGATCTCCTGAAGATCATGCACACTCCCGTCCGGAAGCATAAAGAGAATCCAAACTGCTCCGGCATCCGCACCACCCGTCGCATCGCCGGGTGCACCCACTGCGAGTTCGGTGATGCCATCCCCGTCCAGGTCTCCGATCGCGGTGACCGCGCCGAATTGGTCCCCATCCACAAGGCCAGGTCGAACCCCACCAAACACGAACGAAACCTTCTCGTGCCGCTTCACCGTTCCGTCTGAATTAAGGAAAAGAATCCAGACCGCACCACGATCCAAGAAGCCGTCATCGTCGAACCGCGCACCGACCGCGAGTTCCGTTGCGCCGTCCCCATCCAGATCGCCGATCCCGCTCACGGCACTGCCGAATTGGTCCCCTGCCTCCAGACCGCCCGTGAATCCGCCCGACGTGTCGCTGATTTTCTGCTCCGCCTTGACGGTTCCATCCGCATTCAGAAAAAGGATATAGACGGCGCCCGCATCCACTGCCCCTGCATCATCGAGACTCGCTCCCAGCGCCATATCCACATTGCCGTCACCATCGAGATCGCCGATTCCTGTCGCCGAACTGCCAAAAGCATCGCCATCCGCGAGGGGCCCAACGAGCCCGCCGACCGCCGCGCTGATCTTCTGCTCAGAAAGCACTTCACCGGGCAGGGCCTGCGCAACCGAGGTCGCTCCGGTCAACAGCGTAATAAGTCCAACAGAGGCCAACTGCATGGCAAGGCGATTATGCGTGAAGCGAACGAACATCAGGGTTCTCCGGTGGGCAGATCGACGAAGGAGCTAGATTACGCAGCCGGAATAAACGCCGGACGAGCCGCTCCCTGAAAGAACAAAGCTCTTACATCAAGTGAGTGACCCTCCAGCACTCAGAAGTGTCTGTTCTTATTGCGAAACGAATCTTCAGAGCGAAACTTGTTTCGAATCAGCCACAACTGCGCACGCTGCCCGCGTACCCGCCGCACGCGCTCTGCGCCCGGCGCCCTGTGGCATCGGACACCGGACACCGGACACCGGACACCGGAAATAATCTGGTTCTTGATATTTGCAATCAGATTCTATTTTCCTAGTATCTGGCTATGCCGACGCAAGCGCCCGCCCGGAAGAGCCGACCCGCTCGCAAACTTGCCGCCCGTGAGCAGGCGCGCGACGCGCGCAAAGCCGCGTATCAGACCGTCGTCCTAAAGGCGGCGGGCGATGCCTTTGGCCGACAGGGCGTACCCCAAACCAAGATGGAAGACCTGGCCGACGAGGCCGGGATCTCTCTCGGCACGCTCTACTCCGTCTATAAAGGCAAGGCGGAGATCGTCGACGCGCTTCACGAGTCTCGGCTACGCGAAATTCACTCGGCCTCCGTGGAAGCGGAAATGGCTCAGCCGGATCCGGTCGACGCGCTACTCGCCGGAAGCCGTGCCTACCTCACGTATTTCATGGAGCAGCCGGATTACCTGCGCATGTATCTCGACGAGGGCAGTAGCTGGGGTGTGCGCAACTCGATGGATCGCGAGTCACGGCGGGCTGCGGTTTGGGCGGATGGCGTTGCGCAGTTCGCCTTGATTTTCGAGCGTGGCATGCAGGCGGGCCTCTTCGCATCGGGCCAGCCCGATCGACAGGCACGCGTCATGCTCGCGATGCAGCAGGTTCTGCTCGCCGACTGGTTTGAAGACGGTATGCAAGCCACCCCCCTCGAAGTCATGAACGAAGTCGAAGATCTTTTGCGACGCACGTTCTGCACGACCCCTAAGACCCCCTAACAAAGCGAAAAGCAACAAAAAGGAATCCCCATGAGCGACCAACCCCGACCCAAGATCGTTAGTGGCGCCCAACCCGAAGTCGGTCACTACGAAGAGTTCATGTCCCATGCGGCGCATTTCCTCTATCGCGCCTATCAGGAATGCGGCGAGCTGGCCGAGTTTGACCTTTTCGGCGCAAGGCATGTCCTGATGGCGAGCGCTGACGCGCAGGAGGCGGTCTACCGGGCAACGGACGAGCAAGTCTCGGCCGCCGCGCCCTACCAATACATGGTTCCCGTGTTCGGAGAAGGCATTCAATACGGCGCCCCGCTCGAAATCGAACGGCAGCAGGTGCGCTTCATGTCGGACTCGCTTCGTCCCAAGCGAATGAAGACCTACGCGCAGGTGATTGCCCAGGAGGTCGAGGATTATATCGCCGACTGGGGAGACGAAGGCGAACGCGAGTTCCACGACACGTTCAAAGAGCTCGTGCTCCGGACTTCGACTCATTGCCTAATGGGCCCCGAGTTCCGAAAACGCCTCACTGGCGAATTTGGTCATCTCTTTGAGCAGCTCGAAGAAGCCATTTCGCCCGAAGCCGTCATCAATTTCAAATCCGAAACGGAGGCGTTCGCGAATCGCGATGAAGCGCGCGCGCGGCTGCAGGAGATGTTGATGCAAGCCGTGGAGGAGCGACTCGCGTCGACGGACGAGCCGCCCACGGACATGCTCCAAAGCTTCCTCGATGCCCGTTACAAGGACGGAGAGGCGATGCCGCATGAGCTGATCCCCGGCATGATCATTTGGATCATGTTTGGTGGTTTCCATACCAGCTCGAACACGGCTGCCTGGTCCTGCCTCGAACTCGCCCGTCATCCCGAGTATCAGCGCGAGGTGATGGCGGAGGTCGACTCGATCTACGGAAACGGTGAAGACCTTTCGTTCGCGTCTTTGCGCGAGATGCCCGTCACCGAAGGCTTCGTGATGGAGACGCTGCGGCTCCACCCGCCGCTCCTCACGCTCATGCGGCAGGTGGTGAACCAGCCCTTCGAGTACCGAGGCAACACTTTCGAGGTCGGGACCAATCTCGTGATCTCGCCGTACGTGTCGCATCGTCTGCCCGAGCATTTCCCGGATCCGGAAACCTTCAACCCACATCGCCCCCAGCCCGACCATCTCTTCGCCCTGATTCCTTTCGGCGGCGGCAAGAGGAAATGCGTCGGAAACGCCTTCGCCTTCTTGCAGGTGAAGTCGATCCTGACTGCCCTCCTCTCCCGCTACGAGCTCTCGCTCGTCGATCCGCCGGAGACGTACCGCGAGGTGATGCCGTCGCTCATTCTGCGGCCGAGTGATCCTTGCAACCTTCGCTACACGCTTCGAAACAAATAGCGATGAGCGGCGAAATGCGAGTCATTGCGGACCTGGACCTCTGCCAGGGGCATGGAATGTGTGAGGACGCGGCACCCGAAGTCTTTCGCGTAACCGAATCGGCAGACGGGTCCTACGACCAGGTCGAAGTGCTAATAGCCAAGCCTGATGCGGGGCTTCGGGCCAAAGTCGAAGAAGCGGTGAGGTTCTGCCCGAACCGCGCGCTCTCCCTCAAGTAAAGGATCACAGCGTGAAAGCAGCGATTTCGGCTCATAAGATCAGATCTTCCCGGAATGGCTACTATCAAGTCGCCGCCCTCGGCCTGCTCGCCTCCCTCTGTTTTGGCTGCGACGCTGAGCGAGCCGGCACCCCTTCCGCGGAGGTCGGTGGCCCAGTCGGCGGATGGTCCCAGGTCGGCGGAGACTCCTCGGGAAAGCGGTACTCGCCTAATACACAAATCAATCGGGATAATGTGCAGCACCTCGAAGAAGTCTGGCGCTTCGAGAGTGGCGATGTGACCCCCACCACTTCCCTTCAGGTCACACCAATCCTCGTCGACGATCAACTCGTGCTTTGCACTCCGCGCAGCCAGGTCATTTCGATCGATGCCGAAACCGGCGAGGAGCGCTGGCGCTTCGACGCGAAGCCCGACCTGACGGGAATCTACAATCCCTTATGCCGCGGCGTGGCCCAGGCCCACGTCGAAACAATTTTCGCGGAATCCGGCGCCGAGTGCACCACGCGCATCTACGTCGGCACCCTCGATGCCCGACTCATCGCGCTTGACGCCGCAACCGGAAAGCCGTGTGGAGACTTCGGCGAGGGCGGGACCGTCAACCTGCTCGCCGGTATCGGCGAAACTCGGGCTGCGGAGTACTACATGACTTCTCCGCCCGTCGTTTCCAACGGAATCGTCGTGAACGGCGCCTGGGTCACGGACGGCCAGCGCATCGACGCGCCCGGTGGCGTCATCCGAGGCTGGGACGCACGCACGGGCGAGCTCGTCTGGGCCTGGGATCCCGTGCCCGAAGGCGCCGATCCCGTCACCGCCGCGGAAGCCGCCGCGGGCGCGACCTACACACGAGGAACGGCCAATGCTTGGTCGCTTCTGTCGGCCGACGATGAGCTCGGTCTCGTGTATCTGCCCATGGGCAATGCTGCCCCCGATCACTACGGCGGCGAGCGGAACGGCCTCGGACGTTATGCGAGCGCCGTCGTCGCTCTGGATATCCGGACGGGAGAGCTGCAATGGGATTTCAAGACCGTCTATCACGATGTCTGGGACTATGATGTCGCCTCTCAGCCTGTGCTCTACACGCATCCCGGAGGCGCGAACGGCGAAGGCATTCCCGCCCTCGCGCAGGCGACCAAGATGGGCCACCTCTTCCTGCTCGACCGACAAACCGGCGAGCCGCTCTTCCCCGTCGAGATGCGCCCGGTACCACAAGGGGGCATCACAGGTGAAGTCATCGCCAAAGAGCAGCCCTTCCCCACCCTGCCGCCTCCGCTCCATCCGCACTCCCTTCCCGACGAAGACGTCTGGGGGCTGACGCCGATCGACCGCGCGCAATGTCGCAAGCTCGTCGCAAGCCTTCGCAATGACGGCATCTTCACGCCGCCCTCCAGAGAGGGCTCGATCGTTTTCCCCGGCCTTGGCGGCGGCGTCAATTGGGGCGCACTTTCCGTCGATGAAGAGAGCGGACGTCTCGTCGTCAACTCCATGCGCAACCCCTTCATCGTCCAGGTCGTCCCTCGCGAAGAAGCCGGTAGCCTAGACGGCACCGACCTCGTCGGCGCCCAACCCCAAGAAGGCACACCCTACGTCACGATCCGCGCCCCTCTCCTTTCTGACTGGGGCATGCCCTGCACCCCGCCGCCCTGGGGCCAGCTGACCTCCATCGATCTCAAAAGCGGCCAAATCGAGTGGCAGCGCCCCCTCGGCAACCTCCGCGGGCTCGCCCCTGCGTTCGGCCGCTTCTTCGAATGGGGCACGCCTAACCAGGGCGGCCCAATCCAGACCGCAGGAGGTATCACCTTTATCGGCGCGACGATGGACCGCACCTTCCGCGCCTTCGACGTCGATACCGGAGAAGAGCTCTGGAGCGCGCGTCTCCCCACCTCGGCGCATGCCACACCCATGACCTACCGCGTCGGCCCAAAGGGGCGACAGTTTGTGGTCATCGCCGCCGGAGGCCATGCGCCGCTCGGCTCGCCCAGCGACGATGCGCTGGTGGCGTTCGCTCTGCCTAGCAACTAAAGGACCGGCTTAATGCGTCATGCGCCCTTAATCGAGGCCAAAGCAGACCAAGCACGCGCGACCGAGCGGTCAGAGGCGGCCGATTGAACGCATCGACATCACCCGAAATGATCCGCGGATCACTGGCGATGAAGAAATCGGACCGCTCACGGAAGACCCCTGGTGAAACTTCGAGTGCCCCGGTGACCCCGATAAGCCAGAAGCCGCCTCCCCGACCGCGAAAATCCAGCTAGCCTTCCGGGTGTGATGCGCGGCGACCCACATGTCGGTCGCTGCGCAGCTGCCCCAGCGAACACAACCATTTTTTGAAGGACTTGACCCATGACCGCCGACTCCGCGAATTCCCCCCAACAGAATTCCCAACCGTCCAAGCCGCGTGCAGAAGCCGCGATTGGAAAATGGTCGGGCGAGTTTGACGTCGTCGTCGTCGGCTTCGGCATCGCCGGCGGGGCCGCGGCGATCGAAGCGCGACGCGCCGGCGCCGATGTCCTGATCCTTGAACGCGCAAGCCGAGGCGGTGGCGCAACCGCGGAGTCCGAGGGCACGATCTATTTCGGCGCGGGCACACGCGTACAGAAAGCAGCGGGCTTCGAAGACTCGGTTGAAAACATGACCGCCCACATGAAGGGCGCTGCGGGCCCCACGGCCGACCCAGAAAAAGTGCGGCTCTACTGCGAAAACTCCCTCGACCATTTCGCCTTCTTTGAAAGCACCGGCGTCGAGTTCAAAGACACCTACTACGACGAGAAAGTCATTTTCCCGCCGACGGACGATTGCCTGATCTACTCCGGCAACGAACTCGCGCATCCCTTTTCGAGCGAAGCCACCCCCGTGCCGCGCGGCCACAAGCCAATGCGGGAAGGCAGCGCCGGTACCTATCTGATCGAGCAGATGATCGAGACCTTCACGAAAGAAGGCGGGACAATCCAGAACGATACCCGTGTGCAAACGCTCATTCAAAATGATGCGGGGCGCGTGGTCGGTGTTGTCGTTCTTGAGAACGGAAAAGAAGTCGGCATCCGCGCGCGCCGCGGCGTGATCGTGACGACAGGCGGGTTCATCAAGAATCGCGAGATGGTCGAGAAGTTCGCGCCGGATCTCGCGCGCTGCAAGTTCCCGATCGGGAGCGACGGTTGTGACGGCAGCGGGATCCGCATGGGCATGGGCGTCGGCGGGAACGCGATTAACATGAATGAAGGGCTCATGACGACACCCTTCTTCCCGCCCTCGGACCATATCAAGGGTCTGCTGGTGAGTGCCCAGGGTCAGCGATTCATCAACGAGGACTGCTACCACGGACGCGTTACCGACGCGATCATGCAGAAGGCGGATGGCAGCGCCTATCTGATCGTCGACGAAGCGATGTACGACGAAGCGAAGATGTTCGTACCCTACAAGCTCGCTGCGGTTGAAGAGACCATCGAAGAACTGGAAAAAGCGCTCGACATTCCCGAGACCTATCTCGTGCATACGTTCGAGGCCTACAACCGCGCGGCCGAGAAAGGCGAAGATCCGGCGTTTCGGAAAGCGAGCAAATGGGTTCGCCCCCTAGACAATCCGCCTTACGCGGCACTTGACCTCTCTGTCGACAGGAGTATCTGGGCTGTCTTTACGCTTGGCGGCCTCGACACGAAAGCCTCAGGCGAAGTGCTTACAGTGGACGGCGAAGTCGTTGAAGGCCTCTACGCAGCAGGTCGGGCATCGGCAGGCCTAACCCGGTCGGGTAGCCATTACGCAAGCGGCATGTCGATTGGCGGAGGCAGTTTTTTTGGCCGTCTCGCCGGAAAGACGGCAGCGGCAAGCGAATCCGTATAAAGGGATGAAGCGTTAGGCGCGTCTCGCTCGAGCTTTTCATTCCCGCCCCCTTCGACCGGCACTCCGGCCGAAATCCCGGGCTACAGAAACAGTCCGAGCGACGGATACTCGATGTCCGCCATATCAAGCACAACTTCACGCCGCAGAATCCGGAGATCGCCGGATGCGCGCCCTTCGGCACGCACAAGCATGTCTCTCCGCTGCCCCGCATAGAGATAGCTTGCGCTGCCGGGACGGGCCCAATGAAGGTGAAAGGCGCTCACGACAGACAGCTGATCACTTTCGGTCTCGACGATTTCGATGTTGCCGATGATCCGCCTGGTTCGGGCCGGTGGGTTCTCGGCCCATGAGTTGGGCTTGAAGGCGCGATCGACCCGAAGTATCAAATAGGGGAGCGTCTCATCGCGAATCGGGAGGCCCTCCGAGTCGCGGCCTTCCAACTCGCGCTCGACAGAGATCATTTCTTCGCGTCCACGCAGGCTGTTATCGACGAGCGGGTTGGTCCGACTCGGAATGATGAAACGGATCTCGGGAGCACAGAGAGCCAGCCATTTCTGGTACTCGCGCCCGTCGAGCATACGCGCCTCGCGGTAATACCATTGTTCGATTTCGTGCTGGAGCTCGGGGCTCGCGAGAACGGCTTCGCTCATCCTATGCCTCCTCCACCGCGATCAATGCATCTCGCCAGCGCTGATAGAAGTTGCGCGCGTAAAATTCGTTCGCCGTCACACTCACGAGGCCGGGCAAATCAGGATGGGGCTTTTCTTCTCCCAGACCCAGGCCGTAGAAATAGGGTCGGTCGTCGGCGAAATCGATATTGCTGCCGATAAACTGCTGCGCCCATACCTCGGAGTCTTCCTGTTCAAGAATGCCGCCCGGCCCAAAAAACGCCGTATGGTTGCCGCGCAGGATTCTCTTGAACTCCTCGGGCGCATCCGCCGGCACGACGGACCATGACCAGTACTCAACCTTCCCTGGCCCACGCGGATGAGACACCTTGAACGCGGTATTCGACCAGAGAAACGAAAGGTTCGGATAGACGCCGTACGTGAGCCCCTTCATCCGCGAACGAATAGGACCGACGCGCTCTTCGGCCCGCATCTGAATCTCGCGCAGATACTCATGCACCTCAGGCGAGAGCAGCGATGCCATCCCTTCAAAGCCCCAGGCCACACTCTCAAGCGGCGAGTCCGCGGGCATGAGCCGAAACGTCGCGCCATGACCGGGCTCGGTGACACAGCTATGTCCGAGCTCGAAAACTTCCGCGTTCGCTTCAGGCGGGATCACGGCGGCATGCAAGAACGGGCCATGGTTCACATCGCCTAACTGATTCTCCATCGGCAGTTTCCAGTTGGCGTTAATCACCCAGCGATGGGGAGAGCCAACGAATTCCACGCCCTCCGTGAAGCGCTCGAAAAAGGCGTCGAGATACCAGCGCTGATCACCCAGGTATTGTTCGAGCGGCTCGATCTCTGCGTCGAACGACCCGAAGATCATGCCGCGCCAGCTTTCGACACGGGGAACGGCTTTAAGCGAGAGCTTTGCTTTGTCGATCTTCCCTTCGACGTAGCGCTCCTGGGGAATCGCCTGCAGCTTGCCTTCGACGGAGTAGTTCCAGCTGTGATAGGGACAGACGAAGCTCTTCGCATTGCCATGGTCCGCGCGGCAGACGGGGAGCCCGCGATGCACACAGCTATTAATATTGGCGTAGACGCCATGGTCGGCGCCGCGCGCGACGATGATCGGCGTTTCGCACATATAGGCCTGCACGAAATCGCCCGGATTTTTGATCTGAGACTCGTGCGCTAGGAAGAGCCAGCTCTTGCCGAAGATGCCCTTCTTCTCGAGTTCGTAGATTCCCGGGTCACTCCAGGCCTTACGGCTGATCAGTGTGGCGTCGGCGTTCACGATGTCTCGGATGGGCGTTTTCATGAGCGGCTCTCCTTGCGTTGATCTATAAATTATCGTCTGATAATATTTTGGCAAGTGAGGGAGGCGCGAATGAAGACCGCCCGACAGGACACCCCGAAGCCAATGAAGTCGATGAGGCCGACCAAGCCTACAAAGGGCGAGCAAACCGCAGAGCGCATTCTCGATGCGGCCGAGATGATTTTCTCTGCGCGGGGCTTCGAGGCCGCCTCGTTGCGGGAGATCGCCCGCCAAGCCGGCATTCAACAGCCCGGTCTTTACAACCATTTCGCGAGCAAGCGCGATCTGTACGCCGCCGTCCTCGACCGAGCTCTCACGCCAATGGCCGAAGCCATGACCGAATCCATACATGCCGACCGATCCCGGAAGCCCCTACAGAAGCTCCCCTCCATCATGACGGATATTCTCCTTGAGCATCCGCAGATGGCATCACTTTTTCAGCAAGCGCTCCAAGGCAAAGATGCTCCCGGTCAGGAACTGATGCACGATTGGCTCGACCGCCTGCTTGCGCAGGGCGTCGACATCGCCCGCAGTCACGCGACGGAGCCCATTGACCGCGCGGAGCTCGCTCTCGAGATCGTCGCCCTCTTTAACGTCACAACCGGCTACTTTTTGTCCCAGCGAGTCCTCGACAGCCTCAGCGTCGGAAAACTCGGCGACCCGAAAAACATTGCCAAGCAGAAACTCATTCTCGAACGCATTGGACGCGCCGTGATGCGTCGAACACGCGCCCGAGACTAAGACCGCCAAAAGGCCTAGCATCGAATTATGAAGCATCCGATTCGCTACACATTCATCACCCTGGGCGTGCTCGCATTGGCGGGCGCCGCATTCTTCATCCCGCGCGCTACCGGACGCATTGAGGACCCGAGCCTTCAGCCGGCCTTTGATGCCGCGACCGCCCCACCCGCCCCAGCGATGCGAAAGATTCCCCCCGTTGACACCCGGCGCGCGCTCTTCGGCGATCTCCATGTGCACACGAGCTATTCCGTTGACGCCTTCATCTTCGGCGTTCGCGCCCTGCCCGAAGACGCGTACCGCTTCGCAAAGGGCGGCACAATCGCGCATGGTGCGGGCTACCCGATCCGCCTCTCCCGTCCCCTCGATTTCCTGGCCGTGACCGATCATGCCGAGTATCTCGGCACCGCCCGCGCGGCCCAGCCCGACGTCCCGACGGTCCGCCGCCCTCTCCGAGAATTGCTGCTCGAAGGGAGTCGCAGCGAACTCACGAAGTACTGGTCCGAGAGCGTCCTCGCACTCACGAATCATAAATTTGCGGGTGGCGACGTCGGCTTCGGGGATGACGTCACCAATCTTCAGGTCGAAGCGGACGCGTGGCGCGACACTATTGAAACCGCGGAGCGACACAACGATCCGGGCACCTTCACCGCCTTCATCGGATACGAGTGGAGCAGCTGGGGCGTCCACCGAAACGTCGTCTACGCCGGAAGCCAGGTGCCCGAGCGACCCTTCAGCTCGGTCGACTCCAACCTGCCCAAGGACCTCTGGACCGCGCTCGAAGCCCAGCGCAAGGTGGGCCAGATGGTGATTGCCATCCCGCATAACATGAACGAAAGCTCGGGTCGAATGTACCCGGACGCACCGATCGAGGGCATGGACTGGACCGAGGAAGAAGCAATGCGCCGGCGCGCGATCGAACCCGTTAGCGAGATCTATCAGGTTAAGGGCTCCTCGGAGACGCATCCGACGCTTTCGCCCGATGACCCCTTCGCCGATTTCGAGATCATCGAACGTCCCTCTATCGGAGGCAAAACGGGCGGACCCGCTGGCAGCTTCTC
This sequence comes from Myxococcota bacterium, assembly GCA_041690055.1. Classification (GTDB taxonomy): domain Bacteria; phylum Myxococcota_A; class UBA9160; order UBA9160; family UBA4427; genus UBA4427. Next base: position 69,386 of record JBDNFB010000251.1, read on the forward strand.
GCGCAACGCCCTTCGGACTGGACTCGAACTCGCTATGCGCGATGGCTGGAACCCCTATGTCCTCGGCGTGATCGGGAGCAGCGATAGCCATAACGCGAGCGCAACCGTCGAAGAGAACAACCACCACGGCAAACTGCCCGTTCTGGATGGCAGTGCAGGCATCCGCTCCGGCGAGGCACTCCTGCTCCCCAGCTCCGTCACGCCGGGCGCGACCTGGGGCGGCGGCGGGCTGGCGGCGGTCTGGGCTGAAGAGAACACCCGCGCGGCGATCTTTGCTGCGCTTGAGCGACGGGAAACTTTCGCCACCTCGGGCCCGCGGATTCAGGTTCGTCTATTTGGCGGATGGTCCTTCGACGAAAGCGCGCTCGATTCTGCGGAGGCGGTTTCCATTGGCTACCGCGACGGCGTCCCGATGGGCGGGTTTCTTCCTGAGCGGCCCGCGTCGGCCCTTCCGCAGTTTCTCGTGTGGGCCGACAAGGATCCCGCGTCCGGGCATCTCGACCGAATTCAGATCATCAAAGGCTGGGTGGATATGGGGGGCGCGAGTCACGAGCGTGTCTACGATCTCGTCGCTTCAGGAGACCGAGCGCGCGATCCGGAGACGGGCTCTTTCGAGCCGGTAGGAAACACCGTCGATATTGCTGATGCGTCCTACACGAACACGATCGGCGCGGCTCATCTCGAAGCGCTCTGGACTGACCCCGACTTCGACGCCGATCACGACGCGTTCTACTACGTCCGCGTCCTGGAAATTCCGACACCGCGCATGAGCACCTACGATGCTAAGGCGCTCGGAATCGAGGCGCCGGAACCCACCACGCTTCAGGAACGCGCGGCGACGTCCGCCATCTGGTACGAGCCGAAGGCTCGGAGCGCAGCGAATTCGACCGTGCGCTAGCGCTGATTAGTTCTGAAGGTGACGGGCAAGAAAGAGCCGGAGCGCTTTGAAGTATTTGATCTTGTCCGTTGTGTTTCGAAAACCGTGCCCGGTCTTGCGCAGCTCGATGGTCTCTACACGCGCGCCGGTCAGCCCAAGGGCGAGCTTCATTCGAACCATCTGATCCCGGTCCACGCGGCGATCCCAATCACCGTGCGCGAGAAGCACCGGAACCTTGATCTGATCGGCGAGATAAACGGGCGAATAGGATCGCTGTTCTTCGTAGTCTTTGTCGGGGTCGCCCACAATCCCCCCATTTTCTCCGTGACGCGCTCTCCTGCCCAAACGTCGTCGGAGTTGAACATCAACGCGATATCGGTGACGCCCATAAGCGAAGCGGCGCATCGGTAGGAGTCTGGCCTGCGGATCACAAGCATCAAGGCCGAATAGCCGCCATAACTTGAACCCATCGTGCAGATACGGTCTTCGTCGACCCAGCCTTTTTGCAAGACAAAATCGATCGCGGCCTCGATATCGTCTTCGATACCACGCCCCCATTGGCGCTCACCCGCTCCTTCAAACTTCTTCCCGCGCACACCGGAGCCCCGATAGTTCACGCGGAGCACGGAAAACCCCATGCGCGCCAAGTACTGGATGTCCGAGCTAAAAGCCTGCGTGTCCGAGACTCCAATCGGACCGCCATGCGGCATCACGACCAGGGGCGGGGCCGTGCCCTAACGCAGAGATGGCGTCCAGAACGACTCAATTTCGGTTCCGTCAGCAGAGGTCACCCAAAAAGTTCGATTCACTGCGAGTCGATTGTTATCCAGCCTTGGCCGAACGCGCGCAAGCTGGACTTTTCGTCCGGTTGCTACGTCGAGTAGCCAGAACGCGCCTGGATCTCCTGAACTTGAAGCCATAAGGGTCGCTCGCGCTCGGTCTCGGCTTAGCCCGGAAATGGATATCGCTTGCCCTGTGAATGCCTGCTCAGTTGCTTTCGCCAACTCGCCGCCGAGCGTCCCCAAGAATGCGGTCCGCGCTTCTCCCGCTTCAAGGTAGGAGGCCGCAATCAGCTCTGCCCCCGAGTAGTCGTAGCTCACCGACATGATTTCGGCGGTCGGATGTTCATAAATCAAGTTCCCGATCGCGTCGGTCCTCGGATCGTATTCGTAGAGGCCGTAGCGATCTCTTTGTACTGAACTTGCGACAACGAGATTCAGCCCGTCCGCAGTAAAGCCCAAGGGAATGAACTCGCCGTAATTGTCGGGATTCTTTTCAACTCGAGCGATCTGCCAATCGGGATTGTCCCGCCCGATGTTGATCTTCTCTGAGCGGCGGCTCTTGTGTAGATCTTAGGCGACTCGCTTTGCGTCTGCCTCTTGCGTCTGTTCATTGGCTTCGAGGGCTCGGATAAGCTTCTCGATGTCGCGCCAACC
>JBDNFB010000252.1:0-2738 GCA_041690055.1 Myxococcota bacterium
ATACGAGCAGGCCGCTCTGGTCCGAGACGGGTAACGGCTGCAAACCGGTCGGCGCCCTATCGGGCTCGAAGGCTTCGTTGCGACCGCGACCGCCGAGCTGACCATCAAGTCCATAGCTCCAGCCGTGAAAGCGGCAAACCAAGCGCGCCTGTTTGCCGCAGCCTTTGGCCACGCGAGCGCCACGATGAGCACAGACGTGCAGGAAGGCCCGCAATTCGCCGTCCCGATCGCGCGTCACCCACACGGGCACACCCATCACTTCACACGTCAGGAACGATCCAGGCTCCGATACTTCGCCGGCAAAGCCGATCACTTGTGGCGTGTCGAGGAAGAACTGCTCGCGTTCTCGCCGCCAGCGTGCCTCGTCGAGGAAATGTTCCGCCGGCTCGACCCAGGGTTCGGGTGCCAAGTCGGTTGTGTCGGCGCGTACGTGGTCGACGAGCCGTCGCGTGAGGTGGAGACTGAGTAGTCGGTTGATGAAGTAGTCGGTTGGTCACGATAGCGGCCCCGGAACGGGCCGAGTAGCCCGGGCGCGGCCTTGGGTGAGGCTCTCCTAGTTGTCGGAACGCTATGTATCGGGGGTGTACGGCTGGCAGCCTAGGGTGGTTGGGTGAAGAGCCTTCGGTTCAATGGAGCGAATTGCCTCTCCTTGAATATGTTATCGGCCCATTCGTGACTGCCCTATTCTTTCCTATCGTTGGGGGCACGAAACCGATGCCCCGATTCAGGGAGATCTGTCATGGCCACCCACTACGACGTCCTGCCGGTTCCGCCGCGAATGGACTGCACGCACATGATTCCCGCCGGCTCGGTCCAGTTCGGCATCGAATATCGACTCCTCAATGAGGAGATCATTGCCGCGGAATACGGCAAGGATGCGCGAGGGAAATTCGGCAACGAGCCCCCCGCTGAGCTCGGAGACCAGATCAACGAGGACGGCGTGTCGATCCATGTCTTCGGGTCCGAGGACAGTCAGGAATATTTGCGCTTCGACTGTTTCGAGGACTTCCCGCACTACCACTACATCAACCCGGTGGCTGGATGGCAGGATGTCCATGTCTTCGACGTCGCGGCGCACGGTGCGATGCATGCATGGACCCTGCATTGCCTCTCCAAGCGACTCCCGGAAATGCTCGTTCAGGCGGGTGCGCAGGATCTCGCCCGTTCCATCGATGCCGAAAAGATCGAGAGAGCCCTCGAAGACGTTGCGAAACAGATCGATCGTGCGCGTCAGGAAGGCCAGCCGGTCCTGGTCGCGAGCGGCGCCTAATAGATTCGATCAGACGAAGTCGAAGCGAGGCTCAGCCCAACATGACAACCAGTCCACAGACCTTCGACCTCGAGCAGACCGATCGTCTCCTCTCCACGACCCGCGCCGTGCGCCATCGGCTCGATCTCGAACGAGCGGTCGATCCCGCGTTGATCGTCGATTGTATTCGGCTCGCGAGCTTCGCGCCCAACGCCTCGAATGCCCAGGAGTGGCGATGGCTCATCATCGACGATCGGGCCCAGAAGAAGGCGATCGCCGAAGTCTACCGCGAAGGGATGATGGAGCCGATGGAGGCGCTCCTTGCTGCGCGCACGGTGAGCGGAGACGGTCCCCTGGTTCGCCATTCAAAGGCGGTCCTGCATCTGGGACGCGTCCTCGAACGCGTGCCCTTTCTCGTTATCCCGTGCGTCGCCGCACGAATCGAGGACGACCCCAGCCTGGGCGGTATCACGCGCATCTTCGGCTCGATCTATCCCGCCGTCTGGAGTTTCCAGCTTGCGCTGCGCAGCCGGGGCCTCGGTTCGACGTTCACGACCGCGCACCTGCTCGGAGAAGAGCGCGTCCGAGATCTATTGGGCGTTCCCCGCGGCTTCACGCAGAGCTGCCTGATTCCTGTGGCCCACGTCCTAGGCGGCGATCTCTCCCGGCCGCCTCGCGGTCCCGTCGAAGACGTGATCGGCTGGAATGAATGGAATGGAAGCCGCTAGGCGATAGGGAGCAGTCCGCTCACGGCGCTCACGGCGCTCACCGGAGTCGAGGTCCTAGGTTCTAGGTCCGGCTGGCAGCCTGCGCTGGTACACTCTCATTCGACTCGGGCAAGATCGTGATTCCGCGTTCCGCAATCAGGCGGAGCAAGCCCTCGGAGTCTTCTGAGATGTGCCCGGTTTCTCCATCGAAGACTTCGAAGAGGACAGTCCCTTCCGCGCCTGCGACGAGCGGCCCGAAGGTCTTTCCCTAGCCCTCTCGCTGCGGCAAGCGCGGGTCCGTCATCGGCGTGTAGCCGCCGCCCATCAAATGGTTGCCACCGTCTACGTCTAGGATCTGGCCTGTGATTTGCCGCGCCTCGCTCGACAAGAGAAACGCCACGGCATTCGCGATGTCCTGGGCTTCCGTCATGCGACCGAGCAGAAGGCTCTCTCCCGCGGCTTTACCGTCATCGGGACCCCAGAGATCTTCGGTGCCAGACGTCTTCGTGAATCCGGGTGCAACCGCATTCACCCGAATCCCGCTTGGCCCCAGATCCCGGGCCAGCGTCTTCGTGATGGCGTTGAGGGCGGACTTCCCCGCCGCATAGGCGATCATCTTCGGCGTCGTCTTGTGCACGGTGCCGCCACGGGGAACCGTCAGGGTGAGGACATGCTTGCCGCCCATGACGAGCTTGCACGTGGCGCTGTCGTCGGCGTAGTTGAAGTCGATTTCTTCCACCGTCTTCGGGAATCCCCAGATCTTGAACCCAGCCTCGCAGGTG
>JBDNFB010000253.1:0-3604 GCA_041690055.1 Myxococcota bacterium
ACGCCGCAGCGAATTCAGGAGAACCACCTTGTCGAAAACCAAGCTGCCCGACGCGCTCGCCCGACGCCATCTGCTCGATGGGAATCTGGACGTCAATAAGGCGCGAGCCCTCGCGGATGCCTATCTTGAACAGGACCGAGAGATCGAGGCCATCGACTTTCTGGCCTGCGCCGACGCGACGGACGAGCTCAAGCGCCTCCAGAAAGCAGCCGTCGAGAGGGGCGATGTCTTTCTGATGAAGTTGGCGAGTGCCGCGCTCGACGATGAACCGGATTCTCAAACTTGGCGGGATCTGGCCTCCGCGGCGACGGCCAAAGGGCGGCCGCGGGATGCTGAGTCGGCCGCGCGACTCGCCACCGTCGAAGGCTAGGAACGTGTCGGGCAAATCCGATCCGGTAGGAGGTACGCCTAAAACCGGAGGCGCGGCGAAAACCCCAGGCACGACTAAAACCCCAGGCACGCCTAAAATCCCAGGCACGCCGAAGACCATGGACGGGGCTCAGGCGCGGATGCGGGAAGTGTTCCGGCCCGAGGCGGCCAAGGACGTCCGTGCAATTTATCAGTTTGAGCTGACGGGCGAGCAGGCCTGTGTGTTGTGGGCGCGCGTCGATGATGGGCGGCTGTCAATTGGCGAGGGTCGCACGCCGGGACCCGACGTTGTGTTTCGGATGGATTCGGCTGATTTCTTCGGTGTGCTTGCGGAACGAGAAAATCCGGATCTGCTTTATATGGAAGATCGAATTCACGTGTCGGGCTCGCTCTCGCTGGCACTGAAGCTTCGCCTTATTTTTTCGGGTTCGAGAAGGGCCTGAGCTGGGAACGCGCTCATCGCCATGCAAAACGAGATCACGATCGAGAACGCACGTTCTCACAACCTTCGGGGTGTGAACTGCTCGATTCCGATCGGCGCCTTGACGGTCGTGACTGGACCCTCGGGTTCTGGAAAGTCGACGCTTGCGTTCGACACGCTCTACGCCGAGGGCCAGCGCCGCTATGTCAGTTCGCTCTCCGCTTATGCGCGGCAATTTCTCGAGCGCCTGCCGCGACCCGAGGTGGATCACATCTCGAATCTGCCCCCGGCGATCGCGATCGAGCAGCGCAATGGCGTGACGGGTTCGCGCTCCACCGTCGGCAGCGCCACCGAGGTCCTCGAACATCTGCGTCTGCTCTATGCGCGGATCGGCGAGACGATTTGCCCGGATTGCCGTGTGCCGGTCGAAGCGGGCGGCATTTTGGCGACCACGGATCAAATCATCGCGGCCCATCAGGGGCAGCGCATCATGGTCGCGGCTCCCATTCGACGAGGCGAGGGCCGCGCCGCACAGGTGCGCGACGAGCTCGTGCGCGATGGGCACACACGCCTGATCGATGAAAATGGCGAGTTGCTTGACTTGATGGAGCGCACGCCTCGGGCCAAGCCGTCGAAGAAGAAGCCGTGGTGGCTCCTGATCGATCGGATCAAGGTCGCAGGCGAAGAGAGTGAGCGGACGCGGCTGATCGAAGCGGTCTCCCTCGCGTTTGCGCGGGGGGAGGGCGAGCTGATTGTGCGCCGGGTGGACGCCCGCAACGATTCCGCCGATGCCGATGCTAACGCCGCGGCCGCCGTCGATGCGAACGCAGACAGCACTTATCGCGAAGGACGGGTGTGTAATACCTGTGCGCGGCGCTTCCCCGATCCAAGCCCCGGACTCTTTTCGTTCAATAATCCCATTGGTGCATGCGCGGCGTGCGAGGGATTCGGGCGCGTTGCGGAAATTGATTGGGACAAGGTTGTTCCGGACGGGAGCAAAAGTCTGGCCGAAGATGCGGTTGCGCCGTTCGGGACAAAGACCTCGGGTGGATTGAAGTTTCGTCTGCTTGAGGCCTGCGGTGAAGTAGGGCTAGATATTGATCGTCCCTTCGCTGAGCTCAGCGAGTCGGAGCGGAATTTCGTCTTCGAAGGCGACGACGATCATTGGGGCGGCGTGCGCGCCTTTTTCAAATGGCTCGAGGGGCGGCGCTACAAGGTGCAGGCCCGCGTGCAACTCGCGCGACATCGCCGCTATGACCCGTGCCCCGAATGTGAAGGCGCTCGACTCTCGGTCGAGGCGAGGTCCGTGGAGATCGAGGGCCAAACGATTGCCGCCGTCTCAAAGCAGACGCTCGCTGAACTGCTTGGCTGGGTCGAGGGGCTGCGTGAGCGAGCCGTGGGCGGCGAGAGCGCACGGCGTCTGCTCGAACTGATTGATACGCGGCTGCGCACGATCCACGCTGTGGGCCTTGGCTATCTCACGCTTGATCGGACGGTGCGGACGCTCTCCGGCGGCGAGGCCCAGCGCATTCAGCTGGCCACCGCGCTTGGCGGGAGTCTGACGGCATCGCTCTACGTGCTCGATGAACCCTCGATTGGACTCCATGCAGCGGATCTCACGAGACTGCTTCGTGTGCTGGAGGCGATTCGGGATCAGGGCAATACGGTCGTGGTGGTGGAGCATGCTTTGCAGCTGATTGAGGCCGCCGACTATGTCATCGATATTGGTCCAGGCGCGGGGCGGCACGGGGGCGAAATCGTGGAAGCGGGTTCCGTTGAAGTGATTCGTGCTCGGGCGGAGTCGAAAACCGGTGCGGCCCTACGCGGAGAACTGACCCGGGCGGGCCGAGAGCCCCGGGACCTTTCTAAGGCGCCGCGGCTGCGGATCATCGGGGCCACGGCGAATAATTTGGAAGACCTCGATGTCGAGATTCCGCTGGGGGGTCTCGTCGCGATCACGGGCGTGTCCGGCGCAGGGAAATCGACGCTTGTGAGGGAGATTCTTGTTCCGGGACTCGATCCGCGTGGCTCGCTCGATCCCACGCGACGAAAATGGAAGGCGATCAAGGGAGCCGAGCGAATCGATGAGGTGGTGGTCGTCGACCAGAACCCGTCGACGCGAAGCGGCCGCTCGAACCCGGCGACGATCACGAAGGCCTTCGATCTGATTCGCCAGCGTTTTGCGGCGACCCGGGAATCGAAAGCACGGGGCTGGACCCCGGGCTTCTTTTCGTTCAACGTGCCCGGCGGCCGCTGCGACGAGTGTGAAGGCGCTGGTCAGGTCTTGATCGATATGCAATTTCTCGACGACCTGAAGGTGCCCTGCGACGCCTGTGCGGGGCGGCGCTACCGGCGCGAGGTGCTCGACGTGCGCGTCGAAGGGCGGTCGATTATTGAAATTCTCGATCTCTCTATGGAAGAAGCCTGCATCGTTTTCGAGAAGGATCCAAAAATCGTGAACCGGCTGGAGCCGCTCGTGCGCGTGGGGCTCGGCTACCTCACTCTCGGGCAGCCGCTCTCGACGCTTTCGGGCGGGGAACATCAGCGACTGCGACTGGGCCAAGCACTCGTCGAAGGCGCGGCCGGGACGCTCTACATCTTTGATGAGCCGACGACGGGGCTGCATCCTTCGGATATCGCGGTGCTCCTCGAATGTCTCGACGAGGTGATTGAGGCCGGCGCCAGCGTGATCGTCGTCGAGCATGATCTCGACGTGATTCAGAGCGCGGACTGGGTGATCGATCTCGGTCCGGGCGGCGGGCCAGACGGCGGCCGCATCGTCGCTGAGGGGACGCCCGCACAGGTGGCCGGCGT
>JBDNFB010000254.1:0-5252 GCA_041690055.1 Myxococcota bacterium
CCGCCACGGGGAACCGTCAGGGTGAGGACATGCTTGCCGCCCATGACGAGCTTGCACGTGGCGCTGTCGTCGGCGTAGTTGAAGTCGATTTCTTCCACCGTCTTCGGGAATCCCCAGATCTTGAACCCAGCCTCGCAGGTGAAGCTCTGATTGACGGGAAGCTTGTGGATATACGAGCCGACGACGGCGTCATGCTGGCCGGCGGGGCGAACGAAGAAGACGATGCCCACTTCATCGTAGTCGCCGAGGTCATTGTCTCGGTAGTCGACGATCACAATGGTGGCTTGGGTCTTACCGGGGGCGGCCTCGACGACTTCGAAGGCAGCGGGGATCAAGGCCTGCGCCGCGGACGCATCGACCATGTAGAGGCGCCGTGCCCGAGGAGGCATCGCGGACAATCGCGGGGATGGTCACGGTCTGACCTTGGATTTCAAAAGACGGGGTGGTCATTGATGTCTCCTAGTGGCGGGCGTGTGAGGCGCGGGAAGCTAGCAACGGGATTGGACCGGACAATTGGTCCACCGGCGAAGGGGGAAAGGGGAAAGGGGAAAGGGGAAAGGGGAAAGGAATGAACATAGACTCGAAAGGGTCTAAGGAGGACCTCGGGTACTTAGGGTGCATTCGCATTGTTGACAGGGTGTTCTCCAATCCCCGTCGAGGAAATAGTTGCACACCCATTTTCGCCCATTTGATAGGCTCAATGGGGTCAGCTAACGACTCAGAGCAGAGCCTATGTTATGCAAATTCATGTATCCGCTCGTTTCCTTAGCTTCGCGATTGTCTTTCTTCTTGCGGCGCCCGTCCCCGCTCAGGTCAGCTTCGAAGTCGATGTTGAGAGCTCAAGTGCCGATGGCGTGGTGCGGGTTGGTGACGAAGTGATTTTGAATATCCGGATGGACAATACTGGTGAATCGTATAACGCCATCTACGCTTCCTTCTCCGGGTACGAGAGAAACCGCGCTCGTTTCGATCGCGGACGGGTCGTCGATACCGTCTTCAGCGACTTCTCTTTTCCGGGGGTTGGATGTTTCGGCGGCCTATCGAATGGCGTCTTCAATCCAATCGTCGAGGACCCGAGTGTGCCGCGAGTGCGCTTCTTGCTTGCGCTTACGACGAACCCCCAGCCGTCTCCTGGTCTAATTGATATCGGGATCGATGGCGAATTGGTCTCTGAGGGGGACTACCATTTCAGCGTGACCTTCCAGATGCTGATGCCTGGAGTCTCCACCTTTGATGTTGGCACTCAGCTTCCCGACGACGGCATCCTCTTCGGGGACGGTTCTTTGGGGCAGGATATGTCGCAGACCCTTGAGATCTACGTCGTCCCGGAGCCGTCCGTCACGCTCATGTTTTGGCTGGGGCTCGCAGGTCTCGGCTCAATCAGGTTGAGGCCGAGCCTGTAGGGCGACGGGCTAGCTGGCCGAGCAGTACTCGATGCTAGGCACGTCGAGGTAAGCCTGCGCTCTGGCTCCCGATGGCAAGGAGTCGCCCGCTTTCAGAGAAGAGGCGCGCTTCGCCATGAAAGAAGCCATCCGCCAGAACGTGGATTGTCGAATCGATCAGGATCCAATCCGTCTCTTCACGGCTGACGATTCGGATGGTGTTATCGAGACTGCTTGACCTGCGCGTCAGCGGGATGGCGCCGGGCAGGAAATCGGCGAAGACCGCCAGCAGGCTCGCCGTCGTCGGCTCGGGCTCAAGCGCTCGAACCCACATGCGAGATTGGCCTCCCGCTTCTGCTCTGGTGTCGGGGATGCGACGTCGCTCGACGCGCGTGAAGAGAGCGCCTGAGTCGTTCGTCTGACCCGCCTCACTCGTCTCAGCACCGATCGCGGCCGGACTCGGAACCTCGGGCGCTTCCGTGTATTGGACGTCGTCAGCTCAAACGCGGGAGCCTAGAGCGGCTCCGATGCGGATCGTTTCCTTGCCTCTAGATAGAACGTGCACGCGTGCCTGGGTGACGCTCTTGCCCGCGGCGACAACATCGATTTCAAGTTCGAGTTCGTGACCCGGTTGGGCGATCGACAGATATTGTGCGGTTGCCCAGAGAAGAGGGCGGCCCGTCGAGGTTTCGATGGCGGCGATGGCGGCGCCGAGTCCCACGCCACCCATCATGAATTGGCGTTTTGGCGGTCCGACGCAGAGTCCTGCCGTGACTGCGAGTTTGAAGCGAGTTGGATCTTCGGTCGGGGTGGGAGGGCCGAATCGGTACGGAGCAGCAGGCGAGGCGGCATCATCAGCTGAGCGAGACATTGAGGGTCGATGTTCCTTTTGTCTAATGCATGGTCCGGCCGCCGGTGATGAGGAGGTGTTCCCCCGTCACGTAGCCGGCGAGGGGACTCGCGAAAAAGGAAACGGCGTGGGCCATCTCTTCGGGTTCGCCGAGTCGGCCGAGCGGAATCGAGGCCAGCGTTCGCTTACGATGCTCCTCGGGGAACTTCTCGACGAGTGGCGTCCGCGTTGCTCCCGGGCAGATCGCGTTCACCGTCACGCCGTATTGCGCGACTTCGTTGGCGAGGGAACGAGTGAAGCCGAGCATTCCCGCTTTTGCGGCGCTGTAGTCAGTCATGGCGGGCGCTGTCCGAAAGGCCATCTCAGAAGACGTATTGATGATCCGGCCGTACTTCGCTTCGATCATCGAGCCCACGACTTCTCGCGAACAGTCGACGACCTGCCGCAGATTCAGGGTGACCATATAGTCCCATTGGTCCGCGTCCGACTTGGCGAACGTTCGGATATCTCGACGTAGACTTCCTCCAGCATTGTTATGCAGAACGGAAATGAGCCCGAGGTCCGTTTGCACCCGCCCGAAGGCGGCCTTGATCTCCTCGCGTTCCAGCAGGTCGACCTGTAAGGAGAGGCAGTTGCGGCCCGCTTCCTCAATGGCCCTCGCAGTTTCCGCGAGTCCCTCTTCGTTGATATCGAGGATGGCGATATCCGCGCCGTCCTGTGCGAGTCTAATCGCGGATGCTTGACCGATGCCGGAGGCGGCGCCGGTGACGACGGCGATCATGCCTTTGAGGCTCATGAATCTCTCTTTCAGTTTATGCGGGCTTCAGTTTTACAGGCATCTTGCCCAGAGACATCAGGATCGGGTTGCCGATGCCGAGCACGCTGTATGAGGTATCGCCCACAAGTTCGATGTCGCTTGTTCGTCGCAGGAGTTCCTCGAAGAGGATCGTGATCTCGCGCCGGGCGAGATGCGCGCCGAGGCAGAAATGCGGTCCCCCTCCGCCGAAAGCCAGGTGATCGTTCTTCTTCCGATAGATATCGAATCGGAAGGGGTCCTCGAAGGCGGTCTCGTCTCGGTTGGCCGACGGATACCAGAGCGTGACTCGGTCGCCTTCCTTTACGGGCGTTCCGGCGATCTCCGTATCACGTGCGACCACACGCTTGAAATATGCAACGGGCGAGGCCCAGCGAATGATCTCCTCAGTCGCGCCCTTGAGCAGAGTCGGGTCCGCGCGCAGTGCTGCGAGTTGTTCGGGCTCCGCCAGCAGCTGCAGTAGGCCACTCGAAATTGCGTTGCGCGTGGTTTCGCTCCCCGCGACGGTGAGCAGCATGAAGAAGGCGTCGAGTTCAAGGTCGTTCAGGCGCCCGAGTTCATCCTCGACCGTCACGAGTTTGGAGAGGACGTCGTCGCCCGGATTGGCGCGCTTTTCTGTGGAGACTTTCTGTCCGTATTGAAAGATCTGCGTGGCCAGCGACTCGCGTTCGGATTCGGGGACCGGATGTTCTGGATCGATGCAAAGCAGCATGTCGTTCGTGAGCGTGAAGAGCCAGTCCCGGTCCTCTTTCGGAATACCGAGGACGTCGGCGATCATGTGCATGGGCAGCTGATAGGCGACTTCTTGGACGAACTCGACGTTTTCCCGTTCGACCGCGTCGTCGACGATCTTGATGGCCCATTCGCGAGCGAGATCTTCCAGACGTTTCGTCATGCGGGGAGTGAAGCCCGAGCTGATCAGTTTGCGCTGGCGGATATGCGGGGCGCCATCCATGTCGGTCAGCATGAGCCCAATCCCTTCGTATCCAAGCCCTGCACCGGTTTTGGAAAGGAAGAGGTCCGCCTGGCGATTCGCATTTCGGATATCCTCGTACCGCGAGAGGACCCAAAAATCCCGGCCGTTAGTCTGCTCGAGGCCGTCCGTCTGGGGATGCCGCCAGACTGGCGCTTCCTTGCGCAACGTGGAAAATACTTCGTGTGGAAAGCCATTTCGGTAGAGCTCGGACTCGGTGAGATCAATTTGGTCGAGTTGGACGGACATGGATTGCTTCTTTCGGCTTCGCGGCGCGGGGTAGGCGGCGATCTAGCGTGAAAGGGGGGCGGTTGATTGGGCCGGACGATATGTCGACCGTGACCGGTAGCTTAGGACGCTCGGCCGACGGAATCGAGACGGTCTCGGCGCTGCTGCGCGGAGCAGGAGCGCTCGCGGAGAAGTCTAGTCAGCGTCCAGCGCTGTTGGCGCCGCATCGACTCGAATCCCTATTTGCGTGAGATCGAGTTGGTTCGCGAGGTCTAGAACGCGAACCACATCGCCGTGCGGAGTGGCTGCATCGGCGCGGATTTCAAGGGGCTGCTCTGCTGCGGCCACGGCCTCAAGGCGTGCGGCGAGCTCAACTTCCGAGAGAACCTGATCGTCCACCGAGTAGATTCCGTTCGCATCGATTGTGACGACGGTCGCTTCACTGTCTTGAAGCGCGGGTGCATCGGCGTCGGGTAGATCGAGTGGAATCTGATGCGCGGCAAATGATGTCGTCACCATAAAGAAGATCAGCAGAAGGAGTACGACGTCGAGCAGGGGCGCGATGTTCGGACTCGTATCCGGGACGACCTTCGATGCAAACTTCATGAGGAGAGGACCTGCACAGATTCAGGCTCGTGCCAAGAACGCCCCAGGTCTTCGGCGGTAACCGCGACCTCCGTGACGAGGGTCTCGAGCTCAACGATGAAATCGGTCGCACGTCGGCTGAGGAAGGCGTGGGTGGTGAGCGCAAAGATGCCGATGGTCAGGCCTGCCGCGGTCGTGACGAGGGCGCGGAAGATGCCGCTGGCGACGAGCTGTGCATCGCCGGAGCCGGATTGCGCGATCACCTCGAACGCCTCGACCATGCCGAGAACGGTGCCGAGTAGGCCGATGAGCGTTGCGAGGTTACCGAGCGCTGCGAGGAGCGGAAGGTTTCGCTGGGCATGATGTGCGACAGCGGCGCCTTGCGCTTCGAGCCGTTCTCTTGCGGAATGTCCTTCAAGA
>JBDNFB010000255.1:0-3593 GCA_041690055.1 Myxococcota bacterium
ATTATCGAAATGTACGAGAGTCGTGTTCGAGGCGCGCTGCCCCATCTTGTCCTCTTTGCGACCGGGAGAAAGCCCGGGCGTTTCGCGCGGAATCACGAATGCGCACATGCCCTTATGCCGGGAGCTGCGATCGGTCGTGGCGAAGACCGTGTAGAGATCTGCGTAGCCGCCGTTGGTAATCCAGGCCTTCGTGCCGTTCAGAATATAATCGTCGCCATCGCGCTCGGCGAGCAACTGAAGGCCCGCCACATCGGAACCCGCGCCGGGCTCGGACAAGCAGAACGCCAGAAGCTTGAACTCTTCAGCACAGGGGGCGAGCCATTCGCGCTTCTGATCCTCGGAGCCGCCGACCACGAGCGGGCCGAGGGCGAGATCGTTGCTGATGATCGAAGTCGTAATGCCGGAGCAGCCGCGGGACAGTTCTTCGACACCGACGCAGGCGCCGAGTACTGAAATGTCCACGCCCCCGTAGGCTTCACCGATACAGGTATGCGAGAGCCCGATTTCCCAGGCCTTTTTCAGAACCTCGGTCGGATGGTCGCCGGTCACGTCGCATGCCGCAGCGATCGGCATGATCTCTTCTTCAGCGAAGCGCCGAGCCGTTTGTTGGAGATTCAGAAGGACGTCGTCGAGTTCAAAATCCATGCGGCGGAATCTATCAGATCCCCCGAAAAACTGAACAAAACCCCCGAGATCCCCAGCGAACTCCCAGCTAAAGAGCCCTCAGCCCAACGGAGAGAGCCCAACGCGAACGCAGTGACCAAGAGCCGAACGCAGTAAAAAAGAAGCGAACGCAGCGTTAAACAGGCGAGCCCAGCTCTTTGGAAAGGCGAGCCGCCGCATTCGTCACAGCGCGAGCCGCATCTCCATGCAGCACTTCTTCGCCGAGCCGCATGCTCGGCCCAGAAAGCGAAAGACTGGCGATCACGCGGGCACTCGCATCCCGTACGGGCGCAGCCACGCAGCGAAGACCCGCCGAATATTCCTCGAGATCCGTGGCGTAGCCGCGCATCTGAACGCCACGCAATTCCTCGACCAGCTTCGTCGCGTCGTCAATCGTCGCATCGGTATAGCGATCGAGCTTCCAGCTGGAAATCTCCGCTGCGATCGAAGGGGCGCGAGCAAAAGCGCGAGAAGGAGCACTCGCAGAATCTTCGGCCTCTCCGCGCGATTCGAGACTGGGCATGCTGTCGTTGCTCAACTCGCCGGCGAGCAGAGCCTTGCCCAATGCGGTGCACTGCGCGGGGAGACGCTGACCCACTCGGGAACCCGTGAGCACGAGCTGGTCGGGCTGGACGCAATCGAGGTGCACCACTTCCGAGCCACTCAACACACCGAGATGGGCCGTCTCACCAACCGAGCCGGCCAGCTCATCAAGCAGCGGCCGAGCCAAGGTCATGAGCGTATGGCTGCGAGCGAAAGCGTGACCGAGTTCGAGACAGCGCGGACCCAGATGGTAGAGATCCGTGTCCGGCCTCTGCTGGATATATCCGGAAAGCTCCAGAGTCGCGAGCAAACGAAATGCATTGTTCTTATGAAGACCGAGCCGGCGGGCGAGATCGCTCACGCCCATTTCGGTTTCGGTATGGAAGACTTCAAGCATACGGAGCGCGTTGGTCACAGTTTGGATCGCGTACTCGCTCTTTGGCTTGCTGGAAGTCTTTGGCATTCGTTGTTTCCCCCATTCACGAATTCACGACGACTCAAGCCGACCCATCCGGTCGACTCAAGCACCCACTCTAAATCTGCGATGTTGATGGAGACCTTGTTTTCGTTCGAACCGGATTATGAATTGCAGAGCGCGTGGACAAAGTAGTCGCGACCGCGCTCGGATGAGAAGAGAATTTTGAAGTCAAAGTGCGGGACTCGGCTTCGAGATTTCTCTGTTTGCAATTTCCTTTGGTTCAAGAACGAGACAAGCAAGTCAATTCGCGAGGCCCAGGGGGTAAGTAATTCTTAACGCAACGCGAAGCGAGGTGTCAAGATTTTCAGAAGGCCCATCCGATAAGAATTATGCACTTAACACTCTAAAGTGTCTTCTGAATCGACTCCATTCCAGCGAAGGCAAAGGTTTTTCAATCAAGTGGGCATCCCATAGACCCCCCTCAAAAAAAGTTGAATCAGACTGCGCGAGTCGCGCGATGAGCGACTCACCCGCGGAGGATGGCGCACGACCGAGGTCTTTTCGGATACGGTTCGTTCAGATGCGGGACGCATCCAACTAATAAGCAAGACGACGATAAAGCCGACCGGAAAAGACGCAGGCGGGCCTGAAGTGGCCTTAGCCGCGCGGGCGTTCAGAGGCGCGAGCGGCCATCTCCGTAGCGAGCAGCTCGACGATGAGGGTCACGACCCCCACGACGATCGCGACGTCGGCCAAATTGAAATCGGGCAGGGACTCAGAGCTCGCTGCGCCAAAGTGAAGGAAGTCGAGTCCGGACCCGTATCGAAAACGGTCGACTCCATTGCTCGCGATGCCGCCGAGGATCGCCCCAAGAGCGGCAGCACTTCCGTGCTCCCCTGGGGCCAGGCCGCGATAGAAAGAGACGATGATCGTGATCGCGATCAGCGAGAGGACCGCGAAGCCGCCGAGTTGTGCGCTGGGCCCCCAGCCGCTGAACAAGCCGAGTGCGCTGCTCGCGGCAGGCAGGTTGGCGAGCGCAACCAAGTCACCGAATAAAGGTGCGCGTTCCCCGACTTCGAGCGTTTGCGTGGCATGCCATTTGCCCAGCCGATCAACCAACGCCAAAGCAATTGCGATCGGAAGGAAGGCCCATTGCTTCGTTGCAGGCGGCAAGCCTTCGTCGGCGCTTTTTCCCGCTTCGGTTGATGAATCGTTGGCGTCTTGAACCATGCGTCGCGCGGAGACCTATCGCAGTTCAGCGGCGGAGAGCCGCTCGTCGCGCCAGATCTCAGGCGAGAGTTGGCGGGCCGCCTCGAAGCGGGGATCCGCAAGATCATCGCGCCCCCGGGCGCGGTCGATCCAAGCGCGTAAGCCAACGCCCCATACGTCGACCGACGGGCCGATCTGATCCTCGGCCTCGAAGAGCGAACGGGCCTGGTCGAGAAACGCGTCGGCCTCCTCGATCGAATTTCCTTCGATGTGATGTCGCGCGAGTGCGAGATACGCGAAGGGGTTGGTCGAATCGACGCGGACAGCGCGCTGGTAGCTCGCGAGCGCGCGACTCGGACTCCCCGCCGCATCGTCATCGAGACCCGCAATCACGAGTCGTAGAGAAGCATCCCGCGCGGAATCCACGCGACCAAGCGCACCGGACGCCGTGAGCGGCTTCTCCGCAAAAATACGTCGCGAAAAGATCGGCGACCGACTTTCCTCAGGGACACGCGCCTGCGGGCGAGACGTCGGCTCGCCGCCGGACGAAGAATCGGGCAAGGAATCGGGCAAGGGCGGATAGCGATTCGGCTGGGGATAGGTCGGGATCGGCGTATGGCTGCAGCCCGCGAGAAAGAGAGCAAGGGCAAACCCGCATACCAGGAGCAGATCGCTCGGGTAAGCGAGCGAAGAATCCGATCGAGAGCGCATCATTAATTTCACAGTCGCCGAACCTCGCACATCCCTCTTCCCGTAGCTA
>JBDNFB010000256.1:0-7491 GCA_041690055.1 Myxococcota bacterium
AGTGGTGCAGCAGCACCTTCGATCTCGATAATTCCGAGCGCTTACTCACCGAGTTTGTGCAGGGCTTCTGGAAACTCCCGGTTACTTTCTAGACCGCAGCTCACCAAGGTAAGTCGCGGGGTCGGCCCGTGGTCGCCTCGGTATGGCCACTTCACGCAAGCGATCGCTGGAGCCTGATCCTTTGACCTCGACGCAGGGACTCGATTTTCCGTGGTCGCTAGCGGCGCGCGTTCGCGATTTGGCCTCACGCAGACCTAACGACCCAGCGTATCTAATCGACGATCGGGTGCTGACTTGGGCGGGATACGATGCCGCAGCGGATCGGCTCGCGCGGGTTTTCGTCGCGCTCGGACTTGAGCCCGGCGACCGTGTCGCCCTCTGGCTCCCCGACGGCCCGGCCTTCCATATCGCCTATCAAGCTTCAGAACGGTCAGGGTTGAGCTGTCTGGGGCTAGGCGCGCGATGCGGCGAGCGCGAGCTGGAACATCTGCTTGCGCTCGGAGAGATCACGACCCTTATCTCGGCGCCCGAAGTGGGCGGCACGGATTCGGCGGCCATGGTGGAGAAGCTGCGCCAGCGCGGCACTCCGATTCAACACCATCTCCTGATCGCCGCAGACGGCTTCGTCGAAGATGCCATCGAGATCGAAGGTGCTGCTGCACCACTGTCTGCGCCCTCAGCCCTCGATGACCGCGCGCTCCCCGCCGAGGCCATCTCGCTCTACAACACGACATCGGGGACGACGGGACTGCCCAAGATCGTGCTTCATGATCAGCTTCGCTGGTTCCATTTCAACCAGCTTGCGATCGCTGTCGGCGAGCTTAATCCGAGCGATGTTTTCATGAGCGCCCTTCCCGCGCCCTTCGGGTTCGGTCTCTGGACGGCACATTTCACGCCCACGCTTCTGGGTGCACCGACCGTTTTGCTCCGCCGGTTCGATGCAGCGAGCGCCATCGAAGCACTCTATCAACATCGCGTCAGCATCCTCGCGGCGGTTTCGACGCAGTTTATTCTCATGCTCGAAAGCGGCGGCTTCGAGGCGCGTACGGGCCTCGCGCTCCGCGCACTGTTCACCGGCGGCGAAGCGGTCCCCGAGAAACGCGCCCGTGCCTTCGAAAAACAAACAGGAGCCCACGTGCTCCAGTTCTACGGCTCGAACGAAACTGGCGCCGTCAGCGCGACCCGCGCCAGCGACCCACCACATAAGCGCCTCACGACGGCCGGCCGACCCATCGAATCTATGCAGCTGCGACTCTTCGATGCACAAGGCGAAGATGTGACGGCGAGCGGTGCGGGCCAACCCGCCGTGAAAGGGCCCGTGGTCTCGACGGGCTACCTCGGGGCGCCGGAGGCGACGGCCGAACTGATCCGTCCCGACGGCTGGGTCTATCTGGGAGATCTCGTCGAACTCGACGAGGACGGCTATCTCCGAGTGATCGGCCGGACCGACGACATCATCATTCGGGGCGGCAAGAACCTTTCTGCTGCGGCCATCGAAGAGGCCGCCGCGAGTCATCCCGCAGTCGCCCTGGCCGCCGCGATCGGCATTCCAGACGCGATCTTTGGGGAACGCGCTGCCGCCTACGTCGAACTCCGCCCGGGCGCTTCCCTCGACCTCGAAGCCCTCAAGGAGCATCTCGCCTCAAGCGGGACCGCACGTGAGATATGGCCCGAAGCGCTCGTCGTGCTCGATGCCCTGCCGCATAACGTCGGCGGAAAAGTCGCAAAGAGCACGCTCCGCAAAGATGCGCAGCGTCGTTTCGGTGAGTCCCTCGACGACGATGCCGCGACGCGGTCGCGATCAGCGGCGCGGCGCGAGTCAGAATCGTGATTTGCCCCGACGTGAGCGGCGTGCGCGTGATTTGCCTGCGCGTATGCGGCCTACGCGTGAGGCGCCTCGCGTGAGCGGCCTACGCGATTCGCTGGCGAGCGCGCGCGCTGAGTTTCGAGGGCGTACGCTCTGGGTCGTAATCGGCTGTTTGATTTGCCAAATGGGACTTGGGCTGACCTACGTGAGCCGTGGGCTCTCCGTAGAAATCATCGAGGCGCTGGATCTCACGCGCACGCAGTTCGCCGGTGCGAGTACGCCACAGCTAACGCTTCAGTCCATCGCGAGCCCGCTGGTGGGGTACCTCACCATTCGGTTCGGTGCGTCGCGGGTCCTCGCCGTCAGCGCCCTGCTCTTCGCAGCCGTGTTCTTCTTTTTTTCGCAGGTCGACTCGATGGTCGGTTTCTATGTCGCCATCGCCGGAGTGGGTTTTTGCGCGGCGGGAATGGGCGATATCAGCGTCGGCCACGCCGTCACGCAATGGGTCCACAAAAACCGCGGACTTGCGCTCGGCATCGCCTACGCCGGATCCAATCTCGGTGGAACGATCATGGTCGGGCTCACCGGTGCAGTCGCAGGTGCATATAGCTGGCGCGAAGGGCTGCTCACCGTTGTACCGATCGCGCTTTTCATCCTCCTGCCGGCAGCGCTCTTTCTCATAAAGGACCGCAAAGGGGATGAATTCGCAGCAGCTGCCGCGGATGCTCGCTCGGAGGTGGCGGGAACGGGAGAGGAACGAGTAGAAGAAGAAATCTCGCTGGACCTTTCGGCCGCCGTTCGAACACGGAGTTTCTGGATCCTGACGGCCACCCTCTTCACCTTTTTCTTCTACTTCACGGGCGTGCTCGACCATCTCGTGCTCTTTCTCACGGACTCGGGTCTGTCCAAAGAGGCTGCCCGTGGATACCTCGGGCAAGCGATCAGTCTTGGCATCTTGAGCAAGGTGTTAGGCGGATTCTTAGCGGACCGCATCCCGCATGAGCGCGCCATTCTTTACGATTTCGCATTGCTGGCAGTGAGCTCCTTCATTTTGCTGATGCTGCCCAATCCCATCCTTCTGCCGGTCTTCATCCTGACCTACGGATTTGCCCAGGCCGCGCGGGACGTGGTCTATCCCCTGGTCATCGAGCGCTGCTTCGGGCGCGAGAATCTTGCTTCTATCTATGGCGCTATGACCGTGACGCTGCTGCCGGGCGCTGCCCTCGGTCCCCTCTTCTCGGCAGTTCTGCGGGATTATTACGGGGACTACACGGTGGCTTTCGCGACCTACGCTCTGCTTAATACTGCGGCGGCCATTGCCCTGTTTTTCGTGCGAGACGAACGCCAGGACGCACTTCTAGCTCCCGCGGTCCCTTCGGCCTAAGCCCCACCCACCTCTTTCCCAGAGAACCTAAGGCATTAGCATCGGAACGATCACGAGGGTCGCCAGCTCACGAGTGGCTCCGCGTAGGGTGACGCGAACCAGATGCGGTCCCATAGGGCCTCCCGAACCGCGTATATTTCCGAGGCGGATTCGATTCCCCTCCTCGTCCATGAGACTACTGATCGGCGTCACGGTATAGGTCTCGCCTTCGATCGTGATCGTGCTGTTCGCGGTACTCACCGCATCCACGATCAAGGGAGGTTCGACGGGATCAGGACCTGCCGTCGCCCCACTCACAATAAAGAGAACCAGAAATCCTACACACATAGCGGCCATGACACGCCGTCGGCTATTTCTAAAATTCATTTCAATGCTCCGATTCAAAAACTAGGATCAAGGGTGCGAAGAACGCCCCGCGCCACATTTCGTGCGCACGCGGGGCCGTGTTCTTACGCCGTATCAATCAATTTCGCGCCAGTACAGCGTGCCATGCTCAGCACTCGACGTCCCTGCATCGATACTAATCAGCTCGCCATCCTGCTTACTGATGATCAAGCGATTTCCGCCGCCGCCTGGGGCGATCGAGAGACGTGCATCCGTCGGCATGCCCTTCCCGATATCAAGTGATCGATCCGAACCCGCAATCGGGCTCGCCGCCGGCGTCGCCCCAAAATATCCCTGTCCACACTTCGCCAGGAACCCGTAGAGTTCCGCTTGCCCGGCTGGCTCACACGCATTGGTCAAGTCCGGTGTGTACGTTGAGATGAAGAAGAACGCGTTGAACACTTCACTGTTCGTGACGAATTTCTCACCGTCGGCCACTTCGAAGTAGTAGCCCTTCGGCTCGATTGGGGGACAATCCGCTTCGTCCGCCGTCACGTCTGTAAGATGGCCCGTCGGTTCCTCTCGCCCATCAATCACGGCGAGCGTTCCCGTATCCCAGACATCTCGGTCCTTCAGGAGATAGAAGCGATTTAGAAGCGAGCAATTATTCAAGGTGCTCGAGCAGTTGAGATCCGATCGTTCACCCGACCCGAAGCCGATATGCAGCACACCATTCACGATCGTTGCGCTCGGGGCGAAGTAGAAACTGCGCGCACGATCCGAGCCCCCGCTCCTCGCGGTCGTGGTGGGGTCAGCGTCAAAGAACTTTCGGAAGGGCCAGTTCGGCTGATAGAGCTGCCCCGTCGTCGGGCTCGCCGTGCCATAAGGCCGGACAACCCACTTCCAAACATTACCTCCGAGATCTCCGATATAGATGACGTCTGCGAACCCGTCCTGGTCATAGTCCAAGACGCCCGGAGCGGAAGGCATGGCGTAGTACATATCCGTCGTGGCTCCGGTCGTAGAACCATAGTGATGAACCGCGACCGGGCTCCCCGTCTCGATATCAAGCATCATGATTCCGCGGCCCTTTACGCTGGCCGTGTTGTACCGTGCCGAATCATTTGGATCACTCGTCGGGTCATAGCCGAAGCCAAAGATCGCGACCCAGAGTTCCTCGACGTCACCGCTGCTTCGCTCCATCCTCACTCGCGTGATCACGGGCTGTGACCAGGTCTCTCCAATCCGCGTTCGCCATAACGAATCCGTCTCAATCGGGAACTCCCACATATACTCCGGGTAGTTTGTCGCGGCCGGGTTAGTCATATCAAGGGCGAGATACGTCTCGCCGCCCTCACGCATTCCCGTCACGAGGACCGTCTTCCACTCAGTGGACAGCTTCGCATCATCTACGTCAGCGTTGCGATCAATCCATACGTCGGCCACGGAGGGAGATCCATCCACAGAAATCGGATGCAACGTCGCATCATCCTTCGCCAGATCGGCAATGGTCGACCGTGCACTCCAGGGCATAAAACCGAAGACTTCTTCGCCGGTCCCCTCGTCGTATTGCCCTGTGGCGGTCACGTAGTCACCCGCATGGAACCCGTGCAGGAAGCCGTCATTCGCGCCTGCAACGATGACACGATCGCGATGTTGGATGCCCGAAGTTGTTTTGAAGTCGCCGTAGGATGACTCTTCGATAAAGCTAGTCGGCGGGCCGATCACGACCGGGTTTGAATGGAAAATATCGCCGAGGCGATCCGGAACCGTCGAGCCATCCTCGACCCGAGTCCGATCAACGCAGCCATCGAAGTCATCACTCCCACCCTCTGTCATGCCCGATCCCCATTCACAACCAGCAGCAAACGCGACGATTGCTTCGTCGAGATCATTCGAGGACGTGATATTTCCAGACGGAGGGTAGTCGGAGATCGATCCCAGATTATTTCCCAAGTCCGCCGTAGAAACAGAATGGTCGAAATCGGCGATGATCTGAGCGGAGACACCCGGCAACGAGACCCTGAGATTACGAGAGTTGGCCCCGGGCATCTCCTTCGACGAATTCCAGAAGGGCGGCGCAGCGGACTCCGGAAGGAAGGTACCCCCCGCGCAGATATTGGGATCAGCGAGATCCGTCAGGGCGCAGTTATCATTTGCGTCGAGGATCCGGCCGTCGACGGTGATCTGATAACTCCGAAGAAGTCCAGGCCAGAACGGCCGAGCACTCGTCGGCTGAAACAGCGTAGTGTAGAGTTGGCCGCCATCCGCGGTTCGCGCGGCAGGAACCGTCGCTGCCGAGAAGCCTTGTGACTTCGAGATAATGTCCTGGACGGAATTTACGAGCGCTTCGGTCAGCTGATCAGCCTGATTGCCGCTGAAATAGAGACCATTGCCGCGCTCGGCGGTCTTCTCGAGTAGCGAGTTGACTGCGCCCGTCGTTGTGAAGCCGACCGTATACACATCCACCACGTTCGTCGTATTCGGGTAGTCGGGGCGACAATCGTTGGTCTGCATAAATTCAGCGATATCGTCGAGATATCCCGTGCCGCTCGAGAAATCCCAGGGCGGTGCGCCCTCTTCCGATCCTCCCGGCCCGAGGTCCGGTGGGAGCGTGCCCATCGGGTCGTAGTCTGCGGTGTAGTAGTCACCGATCAAATTGTCGCGAAAATCCCCAAAGCCCCGGGTGTTATTCGAATCCCAGGCTATGCCGAAGTCGTCGCTCGTTGGCGATCCGTCAGTCACCATGATGATGAAGTTCTTTTGACATTCCTCGATGATCGGGTCATCTGGGACATCAGAGCCTGAGGCCGCCAAGCCATTCCAGTCGTTGTACCGATATCTCGGGAAGTTGACACTGCTCACTTTCCCCGGCGGCATATCCGCGTCATTCCGCGGCATGAAGTAGGTGTAGAGCTTAAAAAGGGTCTCCGAGAGCGGCGTCGAAGTGGAGGCATCTAGAGAGTCGATCGCCGCCTGGATGTCGGATTGATTAGTGCTGTAGGCCTCAATCGGTGCATTCACAAAGCCGCCATAGGCGTTCCCCTGAAACTGCGCGATTCCGAAGCGAACACGATCTTCATAGACCCCACAATCACCGAGGAAAGCCGGGCAATCGCTATTGGTCTGGTAGATCACGTCCCGGGCGATCTCACGTGCCGCCGTAATCCGCGTGATCTGATACTTCGCGAACGTGTCACCCGTGATGTAATTCTGCCCGTTAGCGGGCTCATCAATCTCAGCGATGATGTCCGGCGCCGTTGACTGTTGTCCGTCTGCAGGCCCAATCAGAGCCGTAGTGTCCGTCGTATCCAGGTTGAAGAGCCAATGCGCGTAATCGCGGAAATACCAGGTTCTATTGCCGTAGTCGCTATTGACCCCATCGAAATACAAGCGCCGCGTCTGGCCGCAAAATGTACGTTCGATATATCCACTATCGGGATGATCCGAAGTGTCGGCCGTACGCGTAAAGCCCAGGTCAGACGTCCGCAATTCAAGCATACAAGTGTCCGCGTTCCAGCAGTACCTGCGCACCGGCCGAGCGGGCACCGAGTCGTCGTCGAAGGTCCGATAGCCATTGCCAGCCGCATTGGTGAGAAACGCACAAGGCGCGACATAATTCTCGGCATCAAAGGAGGCATGCTCCATGATCGCGTTCATCGAGCCTGAGTTATCCATCATCAGCAGCACATTAGGCGGAACCTGTGCCGTAAAGATGTCCTCATCGCCCGCGACGCTAGGCATCGCAATCGCAGTGCTAAACATCACCCAGAGGAGCAATGAAGTCAGTTTGTGATTAGTGGACTCGCTCATTCGATTCTCCGTGCCGCCGATCCGGTTCGGATCAGGCGTTTTTCGCGGGCCACTTTGCAAACGCGCCGGCCAGCCACAGGAAGAAGAGCAAGTGACGTGCCATGCGAAATCGCGCGGCCAAGCGCTAGAAACCATTGAGGTTTCCAATCTCTTCGGCAGATCG
>JBDNFB010000257.1:0-23556 GCA_041690055.1 Myxococcota bacterium
CGAGCGCGAGGCCGAGGTTTTGGCGTACGCGCTCTGTGGCCTTCGCCGCACGCAGCGCGAGGTCTGCGGAAAGCAGTTTACCGCCGAAGCGCGCGAAAAAATAGAGCGCGACGAGCAGGCTCGTTTGCTGGAGGTGCTCAAGGGAGAGATGCATGCCGGCGAGGGTGAAGAAGACGGTGAAGATGGCGGGCTCGAAATCGGCGAAGACCGAGTCCACGAGATGGTTTCGGCTATGGGTGATATTGGTCTGAACCGCGCCGAGCGCAAGGCACGCGAGCATGGGCGAGAACCCCATTGCGTTCGCGATGCCCGAGGTGAGGACCAGGGCGACGACGGCTGAGGTCGCAAGGGATTCGGTGCCGATCGCCATTCGCGTGACGCGGTCGAGCGCGATGGCGGCGAGTGTGCCGAGCAAGAGCGGGCCCACGAGCTGCGCGACCGCGCCGTTGGTGGCGAAGAACATGCTTTCGTTGGGCGCGATATTCGCAGCCAGCGTGGCGCGGGAGACTTCGAAGACGACAATGCACGCGGTGTTATTCAATGCCACTGCGGCAATCAGGGTTTTGACAAAAACGCCCTTTGAGCGCGTTTCGCGGACAATTGCGACGGTTGTGGCGGGCGCCGTGGCGATCGAAACCGCCGCGAAGAGAATCGCGAGCTCAAAAGAGGCGCCGCCGAGCCAGTAGGTCGCGCCGAAAACGATCATCGGCGTGATGGTGGATTCTGCGACTAACAAGTACGAAAGCCGTCGGACGGCGTTTCGGAGTCGTTGGATATGGAGGTGGGCGCCGACCGTGACGGCGATCAAGCCGAGGGCGATGTCGGTGAGCGGCGCGAGGCCGTCCATGGATTCGTGGGAGAAGAGGCGAAGGCCGGACGAGCCGATGAGGACGCCGCCTATGATCTGGCCTGTGATGCCGGGGACGCGAAGGCGCCGGGCGAGGGCGCCGAAGACGCTGCCTGCGAGCAATACCACTGCCAGGAGAAGCAGGGGGCCAGCTTCATGAATTGCGTTCGCGATCAGATCCATCGCAGAGAGCTTAGCCTGCTCCCTCGACAAGATTGCGGAGAACCCCGAATCCCCCCGTCCAAGTCCCCAGCAGAGAACCAAGCGTCGTGAGTACGAAGACGAGGAAGATGCGCATCAATCGACTCTTCCACCATCGGCTCGGCACAGCGAGGTCGTCGCCGACCGTGCTAAAATCCGACACTCGGGGCGGTTTCGCCCAGAGTTGGGTGAAGGCCGCTACGTATCCGGCGCCAATCAGCGGCGACAGACTCGTGAAGGGGGCCGAAAGCGCGGCGGCGACGATCGTGAGCGGGTGGCCAAGGGCGATGATCGCGCCGATGCCGCTGGGAATCGCGTTGGCGAGGAACCAGATCATCGCATTTTCGCCCGCGGCTTCCGCGCCTTGGGTCGCCGCGATGGCTACGATCGATCCGATGATCAGGAGCGGGATTCCCCAACCCACGACCTTCCAGACCTTTGAGTCTTCAGGGATGGAGTTGATCTCGTCCAGATCTGCGCGTTCGTTGCGCTCGAGTCGCCCCTTCATGCCATCGACATGGCCCGCGCCGACGACCGCGACGATCCGCTCGCCGGGCGTCTCAAGGATCTTATGCGCGAGATAGGCGTCGCGTTCGTCGATCAGCACGCGCTTCAAGTCGGGCATCACGCGACCGAGTTCATTCATGACCTCGGTGACGACATCCTGTTCGCGGATGCGCGCGAGTTCTTCCTCGGAAACTTCCGGACTATCGAAGAGACTGAGGCCGAGTTCGGACACGAGGCGAAAGCGCTGGGTCCAGGAAATCGATTGCCAGGCGCGGCGCAGCGTGATCCGGACATCGCGATCGCAAAGCGAGATCGGGATGCCGTATTCGTCGGCGGCCTTGCCGGCTTCGAGCAGTTCGCTGCCCGGAGTGACGCCGAGCTGAAGTCCGAGGCGGCGCTGGTACGAGGCGAGGATGAGGTTGAGCATGAGCGTAGCGATCTGCTTGTTCCGCATCACCTCGCGCAGATCCTGCTCTTCGAATTTCTTTTCCTGGGACAGAGCCTCGTAGCGCCCGGCATCGAGCTCTATGCAAACTGCGTCCGGCCGTTCGCGCTCGATCACCTCGCGCACGAGGTCGACCGATCGCTGAGAGATATGGGCGGTGCCGATCAAGAGGATCTCGCGGCCACCGACGTTGACCCTATGCACATCGCCGGAATCCGTCGAGATTTCCTCGCCCGTCTCCGCCTCCTTTTCCATTTCCGCCTCCGCCGTTGTCGTCTGCGCGCCGTTGCTTGCGGCGATCTCGTCGACTTCGGGCGTATTCGGTTCGTCGGAATTCATTCGGTCTCCAGGGCTGGCTTGGGGCGAAGTCTGAGGGCGAAATCTGAGAGCCGTTCTGAGCCAGGTCGCAGGGCCTGATCGGGGGCGAGAACATGCACCCCGAGGGCGTCGGAGGCAAGGAGTCTCATCGGTTCGCCGCCCCTTTTGGTAAAGCGCGGTGGAAGGGCAGGTGAAGCGCGCAGAACGCGTCGCCGTTCGCCGGGCTACCTGGGGCTGAGCGCGGCCTTTCGCGTGCGCCATGCGACCCGCGCGCCCAGCAGGCCTGCCAGCAGGACGCCGCGCACGATGGCGGGCCGATAATCCGCCTTGATCAGCCAGAAATGATGCGACACCCCAAGCGCTGCCGCTGCATAGACCAGCTTATGCAGCTTGATCCAGCGCGCCCCTAGCCGCTTCATCCAGCCGCGCGTCGACGTGATCGCAAGAACAAGAAGAAGGACGAAGGCGGCCATGCCGACCCTCACATAGGGGCGTTCGGTGAGGTCTTCAAAGATCGCAGCGGGATCGAGGCCAAGGTCAAAGAAGGCCCAAGTTGTTAGATGAAGCGCGGCGTAGAAGAAACCCGCCAGTCCGAGCGTGCGACGAAGCGGCGCGACCCATCGCCAGCCGAAGAGGCGGCGCGCCGGCGTGATCGCGAGTGAAAGGAGGACGAAGCGGAGGCCCCACTCGCCGGTGACGTGCGTGACCTCTTCGATCGGATTCGCGCCGGGGCCATTGATCCCAAATTGCGCGGCCAAAGCGAGTGCCGGTAAAAAAGTCACGCCGATCGCGATCGCCTGAACCAGACGTTTGTTCTCCGTGGGAGACATGACTAGAAGAACCGTTTCAGATCCATGCCCGAGTAGAGCGAGGCGACTTGATCCGCATAGCCGTTAAAGGGCCGGGTGGGGCGCTTCTTGAAATCGCCGAGCTTGCGCTCGCGTGCCTGGCTCCAGCGCGGGTGTGCGACCTCCGGGTTCACATTGGCATAGAAGCCGTATTCCGATGCCTGGAGGTCATTCCAGCTGGTTTCCGGCTGGGTCTCGGAGAAGTGGATGCGGACGATGGACTTAATACTCTTGAAGCCGTATTTCCACGGCACGATGAGTCGAAGTGGTGCCCCGTTCTGATTCGGAAGCTCGCGTCCGTACATGCCCACGGCGAGGATCGCGAGAGGATTCATGGCTTCGTCCATGCGCAGACCTTCGCGGTAGGGCCAAGCGATGACGCTGCGCCGTTGTCCGGGCATCTGTTCTTTGTCGACGAGTGTTTCGAACGCGACATAACGTGCCTTCGAAGTCGGCTTGAAACGCTTCAGGACATCGCCCAGCGGAATGCCCACCCAGGGCACGACCATCGACCAGGCTTCGACGCACCTGAAGCGGTAGACCCGTTCCTCAAGCGTTGAGGGAAGGAGAATATTCTCCAGCGGAACGGTGCCCGGCTTCTCGCATTCGCCGTCGACCACAACGGACCAAGGTTCCGTCTTCAGCCTATGCGCATTGCGTGCCGGGTCCTTTTTGCCCGTCCCGAACTCATAAAAATTATTGTAGGTGGTCGCATCGGCATAGGTCGTCTGCGGATCGTCCGTGTTGAACTGGGACGGAGCAGGCCGCACACCCAACAGCTTCGCCAGACCGTCGCGGCTCACGCCGGCTGCCTCCGCTTCCCGCGCATCAGGACATCCTGCGAGTGCCGTGCCGAGAGCTGCCGTCGCGCCGAGTCGGAGGACTTCGCGCCGGCTGAGCGAACGGCGATTGAGGAAGGTGCTCTCGTCGGTGATCTCGGATGAGGGAATGCGAGCATTGGACATGTCGACCTCTCTCTTGGGCTTCCGTGGAGTTGAAATGGGCCCCGTGGGGACAATTGCACGTAGTGCGTTGTTTTCTTTTCTTTGGTTCGTCCGCGAGGCGACGTGGGTTACAGCTTTTTCGGGGTTGAGACGATGCACTTTGAGAACACACTGCCCCCCGCGACAATCCTCTGCGCGGCCACCCGAGGAAACCTCCTATGGCCTCCCCCCACCCTGTCCTTGATTCCTGCTCGTCCCAGCCCGCTCGGTCTGCGAAGCGGCGGCGCGGCGGATTCCTCGTTCTTCTCTTCTCAGCCCTTCTGCTGAGCGCGACCGTTCCCGGTTCCGCTTTAGCCGGCGGCGAAGGCACGCCCGGCAAGAAGCTGGGACGCGGAGCGATCAACTTGAGCCTGGGCGTTCTCGCATTGCCCGGACAGGTGGTCCAGACCACGCGCGAGCAAGGCGTTTTTCTCGGACTGACCTGGGGTGTCGTGAAGGGTATCGGCTGGACGGTGGTCACCGAAACCGTCGGGCTCTGGGAAGTGCTGACCTGCCCCTTTGAGACTCCGCCGGAATTCGTGGCGATTCTCGACCCGGTCTACCCATGGGAGCATTTCATGCGGGTGGATTCGGATATGCCGCGCGAACGACGCGTGGCCAGCGATCGCCCCGTTCGTCGCGAGGAGCGCGCCCGCCGCTAAGCCGGCCGGCCCGCCCTGGAGTGCGTTCCGTTCCGTGAGCCGGCTCCCGCCGATCGCTCTAGCGGCGAGATCTTCCTGCGCGCCGGGGTCGACTTGGAAACCTCGGCAGCTCCGGCAGGTCGAAGGGAAGCTTCCAGGCGCTGGCCTTCGCGAAGGGCAGGAAGCGCTCCTGCATTCGTTCGACCAGGCCGGGCGTGATCTCCTCCGTGAAATCGTCCAGTGTAAGCACGATGCGGAGTGAGCCGCGTTGATGCTTGATCCCAGTGAGTCGCGTCTGCGGAGCCAGTCGCGGGATCGGGACGAAGGCGCGGAAGAGCGTGGCCAGTCGGTTACGCAGGCCGAGGAATTCGGCGCTCTTCGGTCGCAGGATGAACCAACCGCCTTCGATGCAGAGTTCGGTCTCGACGCGACTGATCGGGAAGCCGCCGACGTCGATGCGGAAATCGATGCCCCCTTCGACGAGTTTGAGCTTGAACGGTGCACCTGAGCGGTCGAGCCATCGGTCGACTTGTTTCTGGTCGATGGCGAGTTCGATCTGTGGCGAAATCGCTTGGAATTTTGCGGGAATGCCGGGCGTGAACTGGAAACGATCTGCTTCGAGGATGAGGCGATCAAAGGGCAAGGCCAGCACCGCGATGCCAGCGAGCTCAAGCCGCCCCTCCTCGAAAACGCCGCGCACCGAATCGCCGACGGCACCTTTCCAGCTCACCTTGGCGGGTATCTCCAAGTAGGTGCTGATGAGCTGGTCGATGGCGTCGGAGCGCATCACGATTTGGATTCCTTGCTTCGGCTCATTCGATCTCTTCTCGCAGCGTTTCTCGGCTGCAGATGGAGTGTTGCACCTTTGCGACTTGAAGGAAGACCAGGGCGTGGATTTCGCCCGTTTCGGATTCCCAGATCGTTTCGAGCCGTGGGCCGGGCAGCGACGCGCTCGTCCAGGTGCACGAAGCTTTCGTTCGTGACTGAGACGGTCGCGGCTTCGGTTGATCTCAGTAAAGGCATAGGCTCCGCCAGCCACGCTCCTCGGGTGGACGCCCGCACTCTGCCGGCCAAGCGGGTTCCTGCTATTGCGATTGATGATGGTGCCGTCGCCGGGGAGCTGAGCGTCTTCGCCGGAACCCGCCCCCGCGCTCTCGGCGCGAACGATCGATGGAGCAGTCTTCGTCGGCGGTGGAATGGCAGCCGACTCCGCACGATTCAGCCTAGAACCGTGCGGGGCTTCGGCAGGGGAGCTACCTCCCTCGTGAGCTTGGCTAATTGGCGCGTGCGAGGAGTCCCTGATTCGCGAGCGAGGGCCAGAAGAGGGATTAAGATGACCGTAAAAGTGCCGCACAAGACGAACTGGCGAGGCCGCTTCGATGCGTCCGCCCGCTCGCTTTGTGGACGCTGGACGCAGCCGCTGCGCGCGGCCCTCGACCCTGCGCTTCTTCGGATCAAGGATGCACCTGTGGGACTGCGGCCGATCGAGATTGGGGACTCTGAAGGGGTCGATATCGGTGAACCCGTGGCGGCGATCGGTCTTCCGGGCGGCGCGGTGGTCTCTGGATGCTCACGACGGGGACGGTTTCGAGCAAGCGACAGGATTCGTCGCAGGACATTTTTCAGACCGATGCAGCGATCAATCCGGAAAACTCCGGCCGCGCCTTGCTCGATGAGCATGCGCGATTGATCGGCGTGAACACTTTTGTGCGGAGGATAAATGAGCAGGGGTTGCCGCTCGAGGGGCTGAACTATTCCCTGTGGAGCTCGCTCACGTTGGACTGGTTAAACCGGCAGGGTGTTTCGCGCGTGAAGGCCGTTTCGCGCACGTCGGTTTCGGGTCGGTCGGTGGCGCCGGCATTTAAGCCCACGGCTCAGCCAGAGTCGACTCAATCCACGGAATCCACGGAACCCAGCAAATTCATGGAGCCCACGCAGCCTGCTAAACCCACAGAGCCCCCGGCGGATCCGGGCGCGCGCAGTTTTTCTGGTCCCGATGGCGAGTCGATGTTTGGCGTGCCAAATCCGGAGATCGATTTGGACGAAGCGCTCGTCCACGCCCGTTCCGCGTATCGTGAACTGATCGAACGGGCAGATCGGTCGGTCGATGAACTCGATCGATGACTACGATAATTTCTAGCTCGTGTTTTCAGCGGGGGGGGCGCTTTGAACGCCGACATGAAGCGATGAGATTGCGCGAGCGCGGTGAAGAATGGTGAATCTGCTCTCACGGGGTGCGCCGCGGGATCCCTTTCCCGCATTGGATGCGCAGGCTTGGGAGGCTCTTCTCTCGCGGCTGGGACGCTGCGCTGCATTCCGTCAGGCTGACGCATGCACGACGTTCGCAGCGCATGTTGAGGCACTCGCAGGGGAGCTGGATGAGCTCGAGAGCGCGCCGTCTCTTGCCAGTGCGTCGTCGCTGATCGAAGCAATTGATCAATTGCGTCGGGAGGGAATCGAGAACGCGAGTTCCGTTGCGAACTCAGCTGAGACAGATGCCCTGGGCGCGGCTTCAGTGGGGAGCTTGCTCTGCTATTTCCCGGGGCGCTCCTTATCGACGGGGGAGGCAGAGGTGGCCAGCCGCGGCTATTTCGATGTCCTCGATCGACCGCCGCTCTGGAGTTGGGTTGCTGTTGTGGGGCGTCGTGCGGGCGGCACTGCGCAGGATTTCGAGGTCGGCATTCTGGCCTGGATCGCACCCGAGGACGCGGCCGTCGCCCGAGCGGGTTGCCAGCTGAGCGCGGCCCCCTCGGTGATGCCCGTGGAGACGGCTTCCGAGGCCATCGCGGCGCAGTGGAGATCCGCTAACGGGCTGGGTCGCGGGAAGGTGTAAGGAGGCGTAAAGAAGCGTAAAGAAGCGTGAAGATGCATGAGGAGACGTGAGGGTGTTATTTGGCCTGAGTCGGCGGGGAGCCGATCGATTGGATACGCACCTTTGGATCGCTGCCGTAACTCATGATCTGTTCGACGCCCATCTCGCGTAGTCTCCAAACAAGATCGTCGGCAGAGGCTTCGCGCACGCGCCGCGGCAGCTCGGCGGCGGCCCGTTGTTTGGCGCTTTCCAGCACCTCGGCCTTGCCCGGCGTCTCGCCCCGGCGAGCACAGACCCAGTCGCGAATAGGAGGACAAGCAAAAAACTCATCAAAGTCAGCGGATCACGCGCGCCGGCCCAGGCATGGGCTGCAAGGCTGGACGGGTGGGGGAATTCTCTGGGGTCGCTCTGAGCGTTCCTTCTGGACGGGTTTCAGGCGGATCCATTCCATCGAGTCTTCTGCGGCTGTGCCGCAGGAGCGGTTCTGCGTTTCTCCCAAAACGCGTCCCGGAAATTCGCGTGGGCGGATGGAACCTATCTGGAGCAATACGCTCCTCAATCCTAGCGGCTGAGGCGGGCAAGCCCGCTTCCGGTCACTCTCATTCTGCCTAAGGGGGCCTCCGAGTGGAGACGCCAGGAGGTAAAGAACCGATTCGCGAGAGGCTCGCAGAGAGAGCGAGCTCGTGATGTGTGGAAGGCGGACGAGCATGCGTGTCCAGAGTCGAGCGAATCATCGATCCATCCGAGGGCTCCTTTCCGGCGCGGTGTTCGTTGCCCTTATGGGGCTTGGCGGCTGCAGCAGCACAAACGGCATTTCTCCCGAAGACGTGATGCCCAGTGAATTCGCTGGCGCGCCTAATTGGGTTCTTCAGGGCTGCTCGGCGTATTGGGGCGATGATGGCGGCGCGCGACTCTGCGGCGTCGGCGATGCAAAGATCGGCCGGAATCTTTCGATCGCGCGCACAAAAGCGAGTGCCGGGGCCGAACCGAGATCAGTCGCACGCTCGAGACCAAGGTCAAGAACATGGTGAAACACTATCAAGAGCAAGTCTCCGACAGTGAACCTGAGATGACGGCGGAGCAGTTTTCAACGACGACGGTGAGCCTTTCCAAGTCGACGTTGAACGGGACTTTCCTTCAGGGTTCGTGGATCTCGCCGAATAGTCAGCTCTACATGCTGATGGCGCTCGACGTTGAGTCCTTCGGGAGATCGATCCGCGAGATGGATGAAATGTCAGATCGCATGCGACAGTTCATTGAATTGCGCGCCCGTAAGTCCTTTGCTGAACTCGACGAGCAGGTGGGCGACTATTAGGCGATCTGAAGCGGTAGAGAGAGAACGGCGACGGGCCGATTGGCTTACCCGACGTTCTCTATGGGCTGTCCTGCATCGGGGACTGACTTGATAGTTTCGAGCATTTCACCGATGACGATATTGCCGTAGGCGGTTTCGCCTTCGTCAGATTCGACCGAAACGGATTTGATCGGCATGCTGCTCGCGATTATCTTTTCAAGATGATCGGTCGCGGTCGAGGAGAGATCCTTGAAGGTGAGGATGAGCCCCTTGTCGCCGTCATCACGCATTACATCGGCGAGCACGACGAGCGGTTCGAGCTCGCTTCCGCAATGCAGCGCAACGCGCAGAACATCTCCTACCGAGACGGTCTCGTTCGGACCGATTCGCATGCCTCCCTGAGAGAGATCTTGTCCGACTAACACGCGGGCCGCTTCTTCGCCGAGGGCGACGATCTTGCGTTCGTAGGGGATGCGGCTGCCCTTGCGCCGGTCCCGGTCGTCCTGCTGTTCGGGCTGTGGGGACGCGTCATCATATGTGCTTGATTGCGCTGAAAACTCAGCTCCGGGCGCCGCCTGGAAGTGTGCCGCTGCTGAGGATGCGAAGGCGGCGCGCTCCTCCGGAGTGTGCCGCGGCGGGAGTTTTTGGGTCGATCCGGGATTCGGCGTTTCGACCCGGGGCTGCGCAACCGAGGATTCCGCTACGTGAGCCTCCGGTGAGAGTGTCTCCGTAGCGTCCAGTGCGGTATTCAAGCCGCGAGGGGCCTGTTGTGGCTGGGCCCCTTCCCAACGGGCTGGACCCATGGCGAAGCGCATGAGAATGGCATCAATCGCTTTCGCGTTGCCCTTCGCACTCTCACGAGAGAGTTCGATGCCGATCTCGCCGTTGAGGCGACCCTTAGTGCCTGAGGCGCGAATGCATCGGACGACAAGACCGTCGAGACGAATCGGCTTTCCAAGCGCGAGTTCCTTGCCCAGGATGAGTCGAACCTTTTGACCGATCTTCGGCGTGTTCAGAGTCTCTATGCGCGCGCCGGTTTTGGAAAGCTCCAGCAGCGTCGCCTGGTGTTTGAAGAGTCCTGTTTTCGCCTGAATCGGATGGCCAATCAGAATGCGCTTTTTGCCGCGCCGCTCTGGTCCGGAATAGATCTCGTGAAGCAGAAGCAATCGTAAGGCGCGCGGATGGATGGGCCTATGAATCACCATCGCTACGCCGGTGCGGCTTAAACTAGCGGCGAGGGTCTTGCTAGCTCCATCAATGACGGCGATCGTTCGAGGCCAGCGGTCGAGGTTTGGACCGTGGCCGTCAAGCAGGCGGCGTCCGTGAAGAATCGCAACGCTCGCGCCCTTAAAATCGTCAGGCGATGGGAGTTTTCCCGCGTGCTGTTGAATAGGCACGTTGAGTTCGGCCAGGATTTCGGCGAACTCGGACAGCTCACCGTTCTGCTGACACAGAATTGCGCGTCCGTTCTGCTGATCGTCGCTCGACTCGTTCACTTCGTCGTGCTTCCTTCTCCGCGACGCGGGTCCTGACCCATCCCCTGGGAATCTTCGCATCTCATTACACCCGTACCGATCGTCCGAATGGGGCTTCGTCTGTAGATAGAATGGCGATGTCCCGAAGGGGAACGGACAGGCATTTCGGTGAGGGGAATTGGGTGGTATTGGCATCGAAAATCGGAGGCTCTTCGGGTGGCGGATGAGACTGCACGAGAAGGAGATCTGCTCCTGCCGGGTGGGAATCGGATCCCTATATCGGAAGTGATCGAGCTGGCCAGTCGCTCAAGCGGGCCAGGCGGGCAGCACGTGAATACCTCCAGCACGCGCGTGACCTTGCGGTGGAATTTGCGCACCACCGAGGGGCTCCATGCGCCGGCTCGCGCACGGGCGATCGCGCGGCTCGCGAGCCGACTTTCGCGGACGGGCGAGCTGGTCGTGCATTCGGATCGGCACAGGAGCCGGAGGCGGAATCAGGAAGCCGCGCGGGAGCGGCTTCGGGAAATCGTCGAGCAGGCACTCCATATTGAACCGCCCCGCCGACCGACCGCTCCGTCGAGGTCCGCTAAACGGCGCCGGACGGATGAAAAGAAACGTCGGGGTCAGCTCAAGGTACAGCGAAGCCGGAGCGGCGACGACGAGCACTAGGAGCCTGACCCAATACCCGTCGCGACGCTGGACCGCCGATGCATCACTTCTGGCGCAGGCTCCGCTTTGTCGACAAACGTATCAGGCAAAGGCATCAGGGAATTTCTTGGTTTCGACCGATCGATCCGCGACTCGAAACATCCGAAGGCCCATGTACATAAGACGAGTGTCTCTTCATCGCTGGGAATTCTCGAGGGACACGAGCACATGAGTATGAGCAGGGGGCGTAGCTCCCCTTGCCGGTCGGGGTTCTGAATGGCGGCGAAGGTGAAGAAGAAAAGCTGGGGAGGCGCGCGCGTTGGCGCCGGGAGGCCCAAGGGTTCAGGTTCCGGGCCATCCCCGGATGCCCGCAAGAATCGAGTGGCGGTGATGCTCAGCGACACCGAGCTCGCGAAGCTCGCCAAACTCGCGGAGCGCAAACGACAGCCGCTCGCGACGCTGGCCTACGAGTTTCTGGCTGGAGGCCTGCGCCGAGTGCGCTGAAAAAACTTTCGCACCGACCCCCCTCGCTCCTTTTGCCGCTCCTCCCGCCTGCCTCTCTCTCACTCTCCTCTCATTGCCGGATCCTCCCCCTCCACTCCCCCGGGGGCTCCCGAGCGCTTCTTTTTTGAGAGGCTTCGAGCGTGCGCGTCGGCCTGTGGAATCATAGGGCTCGCTTGTCCGGCTTCTCTCGGACGTGGGAGGCCTTTTCGTGTCGACCTGGCTTACGGCCTGGAGAAATCGAGAGAACCGCGAGGTTCATCGGCCCGTGATCGAGCTCCTTGTCGTCGCGGGTGTGGATGCGGGCGCCCAGTTTACGATCGAGGGCGAAGAGGTGTTGATCGGGCGAGGCCAACCCTCGAGCGGTCAGACCGATACCGTGAGGCTCGACGATAAAAGCATCTCCCGCCGTCAGGCCTGGATCCGCGCCGACGCGACGGGCTATTCGATCGAACATATCCCCACCGCGGCGAATCCCACGTTGGTCAACGGCATTGAGATTCGCAGCGCGCGCCTGGATGTGGGCGACCGCGTCGATATGGGACGGATCTCCATCGACGTGCGCGTGCGTGCAGGAATGAATCTCAGCGGCTTAACCGAGATCATGGAGGTGGCCGCTCGCGAGTCGACGGTGACCGGCACCGAACTCAGCGATATCACCGACCTCGCGAGCCCAGACGCCGAGACCGCTTCGCCGCTTGCGCCCACAGCTCCGGCGCCTGCTCCGAGTCCGCTGCTGTTAGCTAAGGACGTGTCGGAAGAAGTCACGGAAATGCGCCCCATGGATGTGGCGATCGGCGAGCTCACGATTCTGCGCGGCGCTGAGGACGCGGCCGTGACGCGCTTTCCGATTTTAATGGCACCAATTCGGATCGGCCGAGGCGAAGACGTGGAGGTTCAGATTCCGGAGCTCGGTGTCTCGCGCCTGCATGCCGAGATCGAGATGTCGGGTCGTGCTTTGTGGCTGCGTCAGAGGAGTGGAACGAATCCGACGCTGGTGAATGGGTTTCCGGTCCTCGACGAAGTCGAGCTGGCGGATGGAGACGAGATCCAACTCGCGGATCAGGTCGTGCTCAGAGTTCAGCTCGCCGTGGGTTCGCGACCGGCCGAAGGCGAAGCTGCTCCGCGCTTGGGTCTGATGGCGCGGATGTCGAATAAGATCGATCTGGACCGGAGGATCGAAGAATTCAACGTGATGGGGAGTTTTCTCGACGTCGACGTCGTCGCTTCCCGGAAGATGAAAAACGGCAGCGAGAAGGCCGAGCACATTATCGTCTCATTCGAGCGTTTCCGGTCCTTTGTCGGCGGAATCTGCGAGGAATGGGATGGTCAGGTCCTGAATAGCAACGGCGATGAGCTGATGTGCTTCTTTGAATCGGCGGAAGCGGCGGTCCGCGCCGGGAGCACGATCTTGGAACGACTGGCCGGTTTTAATCGCGATCTCAATCTGCTCAGTCAGGATTTTCGTTTCAGGCTCGGCGCGCATACGGGCGCATCGCTCGTGGATCTCGATGCAGGAATCGCTTATAGCGAGGTCCTCGATACCGCAGGGCATATCCAGAAAATGGCCGAGCCGAATGTGCTCGTGATTTCGCAGGTGACGCTCGATGCCTTGCCTAATGCGCGCGCGCTCCCGGTTGAGTCGATGGGCGAAATGACGGGGGAAACGGGGCCGCTCTACCGAATCACTCGAACGCTTTTAGCCGCGGATTTCGAAGGCGAGAGCGACGGATAGGTCCCCTCTAGGAACCGGGTGCGAAAACGAAACCGGCCGCCTCGATGACTCGAGACGGCCGGCCTAACCTGAAAACATGGGGTGAGTGCGTTTTTCGAAAGCGCCTAGGGCGCCTGGAACGCCCAAAGCAGCTTAGGCGGCTTAGGCGGCTTAGCGTCTTATGTGCACCTAGAGGCTCCAGGGGCTTAGTACTTCGTCATCGCGGGCTTTAGCAACCCGTCATGAGGTAGACGTCCGATCCGCCCCCTTCAGCGGGCGTGATCAGCAGCTGCGCGGTGCAGTCGCCCTTCGTAGCCTTGATGCTTGAGTTGTTCCCGAGGGTCTGACCATCGGCAACTTCCCAGCCATTGTTGCGGAGGTCGTTCACGTAGAAATCGTAAACGTCCGCGGCCGCGTCGTTGGTGATGAGCTGGACGGCCGACAGGGGCGAGCCGTCGTTATCGACGCCGCGTCCCTGCGCTGGGCTTGAGCCCGGGTAGATCGAAATGTCGGACGGGAAATTGTCCGGCACGGATGCACTCACGCCTTCGGGCAGGTTTTGGGGGAAGCGAGAAGAATCCACTGCTCCGGTTCGGGCTTCGCCACTCGGGCGCTTCGCCGGTTCCTGATCCGGTTCCGCGTTCGGGTCGACCACGCCGTATTCAGCGGGCTCCGCCTCCGGGGCGTCAGGCTCCTGCGTGCCCGAATCGCAACCGAGTGCGAG
This sequence comes from Myxococcota bacterium, assembly GCA_041690055.1. Taxonomy (GTDB): domain Bacteria; phylum Myxococcota_A; class UBA9160; order UBA9160; family UBA4427; genus UBA4427. Next base: position 13,959 of record JBDNFB010000257.1, read on the forward strand.
GAATCCCGTGAACATCAGCGCGCAAAGAATCGCTCGAAGTGAGCGGAACGTGTGCGTCCTGTCCGTGGCATTTTCCGTGGTATTTTCCGTGGTATTAGTCGTGCTTGAACGGTCCATCGGTTTCTCCGTGGTTAGGTCGGGCTCAGCATACCAGAGGAACTCGCTGTAGCAGCGGGTGTTTATTCTCCTCTAGCGGTCTGACGCCTGGTTTTCTTCCTGAATTTGAAGGGTAGTCACCCTCAAATCCTCGACAGTTCGCGCCCAGTCGCCGCGTCGGAGCGCTTCCGACAGGACTGGACGAATTTCAACGCGGCGCCATTCGCGAAAACAGCTCCGATCGGCCGTGGGGCACGAGGCCGGAGGGCGAGAGAATGAGGCGCCCGAGACGACGGCGAGACGTTCTAGATCGCGTGCATCGGCTTCCGAAAGGCCCTGAGGGCCGACCAGGAAGAGCAGGACGCCGAGCGCCTTCTGTTGGGAGCCCACCATATTGGTTTCGTATGGTTTACGCATCGCCCGCGGATCCGAGTGCCCTCGAAGCTCGATCGCTTCTAGGCTTTCCCAAATCGCGGGGAGCCGTCGCATGCGAGCGAGATAGTTGGTCATCGCCGCTGCGACGTATTCGCGCTCGTCGATGCCGAGCTTCGCTCCGCCAGCAGGTCGAAAAAGACTTTCGGGCAGCGTGATGACGCCAGTTTCGCAATCGGGCTCGAGTTCGAGACCGACCAGGACGGGCTCCTGGCAAAGCGAGGCAAAGGCGCCCTCGATCGAAGCGAGTGAGCGCTCCGCCGGTGCGATCGAAGCGAGGAGCCGCGGAGCGATTTTATCGACTGCCGATGCGACGTTTTGTCCCGCGCCCATTCCGGTGCTGCCGGAAAGAGAGACCACGGCGAGGAGCGCGAAGGCGATGATCGCGATTGCGGCCCACCATTCGCCGAGTCCGTCCCCGGGACGCACGCCCGAGGTGTCTCGTGCACTCGAGGCTCGGTTTCGAAATCGACTCGGCACGGACTATTTCTTTTCCTTTGAGGAGGAGGGGCTGCCGGAGTCAGGTTTCGTCTCGCCCCCGTCTTTAGAGTCGGCCGATCCGCCGGCATGATCGTGGCCAGGCCGAGACGGTCCAAGAAGTCCGGAGAGTTTGAGATCGTCGCCGAGCTCCCGGTCCGGAGTGGGGAGGTGGCGGACGTTCGAGGGCTGCTCCTCGGTCTGGTCGAAGCGGGCGAACGGATCGGGACCCTGAGCGCGCGGTGTGCCGACGCGGAAGCCGGAGAAGCTGGGCGTGGCTTCGTCGTTGCCGTCAGCCTTTTCACTGGCGGCTTTCTCGGCGGACCGATCGCCGCTCACGAGGGCAGCTGCGGTCGCGCTTGCATCGCTGGCCTGCTCGTTAGGCCCGCTGCGATCTCCACCGTTTCGGGAGGCTCCGTCCGAACTGAGTGTGGCGGCCGTGCTCGTCGAAGTGGGCGGCGCCGGTGACCAGCTGCGCTCGCGGGGCGACGTCTCTTCGGTCGTGTCCGCGTCCCGTGATTCCGGGCGGCGGCGCTTGGGCCCCGCCGATCCGGCATCGAGGAATCCAACCGCATCGCTTGTGAGTTTGAGTTGGCGACTGAGGTCGCTGCCCGTTCCCTGCAATCGACGGCTTTCTTCGTGGATTTCCTGTCGGAGGGATTCCATCGTTTTGTCAATCTGACGCGTGTGGCTCGTGAAGTCGGTGATCGCGCGCGTGATCTCCTCGACCCGGCCGTCGACGTCGCTTATGCCGCTGCGCAGGGGCTTGATCGCCGTGTTCATCCATTGCTGAAGCGCTTCGACTTCGCCGCGGACGCGGTCCAGAGCCAAATGCGTTTCGCGCGTTGTGCCTTCTGCAGCTCGAATGGGAACCGCAAGGCGTTCGATGGTTTCGTTGCTTTCCGCAAGCGTGTCGCGCAGCTGCCCGACCGTGGAGCCGAGCACGTTGTCGACTTCCCGCAGCGATCGCTGCAGCGAATCGCCCAGCCCGTCGCCGAGGCCGGTCAGCGCACGGCGGATTTCGCCGAGCGAGACTTCGATGAACTGGCGTTGGTCGCGGACGCCCGTCGCAGCATGTTCGAGAGAGCTGCGCACACCTTCGGCCGTCCGGGCGACGACTGTCTGAGTTTCACCGATGCGGTCGGCGGTGTCGGCGAGCGATCGGCTCGTCGCCGAGAGGTGTTCGAGAACGGGCTTCATCGTACCGGCGGAGGCGCTCATCGATCGCGCCGCTTCATCGACCGACTTCGCAGACTCGGTCAGTGTGCGCGCGACACGATCTTGTGTCTGAGAGTTTTCGACCATGCGCTCGAAGGTTTCGGCGAGGCCGCTCGTGACGGATGTTTGATGTTCGACTGCGCGCTGGAGTGCGGTGCGCAGTTCGCTGAGATGATGCTCGACGCCTTGCCGCACAGAAAGCGAAAGCTCCTGCACGACGGTATGCAAAGCGCCACGCTGCTCTTGGGAAACCAGGTTGGCGGAGCGGGCGGTCGATTGTTCGATGCGCTGGAGGCCGCGGTCCATGCGCTCGTTGAGTTCGTTGGCGAAGCCGGCGAGATCGCGGCCGAGCGTTTCAAGGCTGGTTTGTTGCGTCTGGCGCGTGAGCTCTGCGAGTTCGCCTGGGGAGACTGAGCCAAAAGCGCGCTCTAGAAGCATGTCGAGACCGCGGCTGCGCGCGTCAAAGCTTCCTTCAATCAGACGGGCAATAATTGAAGTTGAGATCGCAATTAGGAATCCCCAGGCCGTTGCGCGGAGAGCAAGCCCGACCTGTGTCGCCATCCAGGTCGCGCGGGCTTCGCCTGTAAGGTCACTGCTCGCCATCCCGCCCAGGCTGGGAATCAGGCCGAAGAGCGCCGCGAAAACACCGAGCCCGAGGAAGAGGCCGGGGAGTACAGGCAGTAGGCTACGCCGGGGGCCAAAAGGAAGGAGCGGTCGATCCTCGAGTATATCAATCAGCCGAATCGGCGCGCGGTCGAGTTTCTCGGTGACCTGCGCTGTGTTCCAGCGGCGCTCGAATTCATGGTAAGTCGCCGCGATTGGCGAGGCCATCAGGGTTTCGCGCAGCGCGGCGCGGTTTGCGGCAAAGGCCTCCGGTCGCTGCCCGCTGACCAGCCGACTGAGCCCGCGCTCAAGCCGGCCCAGACGAAACAGTCGCAATACGAGCGGGATCAGGACCGTGATCGCTGCGACAGCGAAGACGATCAACACCAATCCGATCGCGCGTTGCGTTGCCGGATCAGAGGACCAAAGAATTTGGGAGAGGGAGTACGGGTCGCCCACGTAAGAGTGCTCCGCGTCTGCGTTCAGCGTGAAGGATAGGACGGTAGCACTCTTGTCCTCGCAGCCGGGGCTCTTACATGCCCCGGGGAAATGCGGGGCCTACTCGGCCCAGGCCGACGGTCGAGCCCTTCACCCGCCGTGTCAACCGGATCACCCGAATGTTCAGGTCGCGCTCGGGCCTCGACGTCCGAGCTTCCCACGAGAGTCTTGCGTCAGGCTCCTAGTTCTCGACGAGATCCTCGAGAGGGGGACAGGTGCACATCAAATTCCGGTCGCCGTAGGCGTTATCGATGCGCGAAACCGGGGGCCAGAATTTGTGTATCCGGGTCCAGGGTGCCGGGTAGGCCGCTTCCTCGCGGGTGTAGGCGAAGGGCCATTCGGTTGCGCAGACGACCTCCGCCGGATGCGGGGCATTCTTGAGGGGGGAGTCCGCTTCGCCGACCTCGCCGCGCTCGATGGCCCGGATTTCTTCCCGAATCCGGATCAGCGCCTCGCAAAGGCGGTCGAGCTCTTCCTTCGACTCGCTCTCGGTCGGTTCGATCATCAGCGTTCCTGCGACGGGGAAGGACATGGTCGGCGCATGGAATCCGTAGTCGATGAGGCGCTTGGCGATGTCCTCGACGGTGATGTCGGCGCTGCGCTCGAAGGGGCGGCAATCGATGATGAACTCGTGGGCGACCCGTCCACCGGGCCCTGTATAAAGAACGTCGTAATGCTCCGAAAGCCGGCAGGCCATGTAGTTGGCGTTCAGGATCGCGATCTGGGTGGCACGAGTGAGGCCCTCGGCGCCCATCAGAGCGATATAGGCCCATGAGATCGGCAGGATCGAGGGACTTCCGAAAGGGGCCGCCGAAACAGCGCCGTGACCCGCGACCGGATGTCCCGGCAAGAACGGGCGCAAATGTTCGGCCGCGCAGATCGGGCCCATGCCGGGACCGCCACCGCCATGCGGAATCGAAAAGGTCTTGTGCAGGTTCAGGTGACAGACGTCAGCACCGATCTCGGCCGGAGACGTTAGGCCGACCTGCGCATTCATGTTCGCACCGTCCATGTAGACCTGGCCGCCGGCTTCATGAATCACGCTGCAGATTTCGCGCACCGCTTCTTCGAAGACACCGTGGGTCGACGGGTACGTGATCATGAGAGCGCCGAGCTGCTCGCGATACTCTTCCACGCGCTGGCGCAGATCGTTCACGTCGATATTGCCGCGATCATCACATTTGACGGAAACGCAACGGAAGCCCGCGATCACCGCGCTTGCTGCATTCGTACCATGCGCTGAAACGGGGATGAGACAAACGTCGCGCAGCGCTTCGCCCGTTTTTTTTCGGTTCTCGAGATGGAAGCCCCTAATCGCCAGAAGGCCTGCGTACTCACCCTGAGATCCCGCGTTAGGCTGGAGCGAAACCGCGGGAAGCCCCGTGATTTGTCCGAGCCAGGTTTCGAGCTGCTCAAAGAGCGCGGAATACCCCGCCGCCTGATCCGCTGGCGCATAGGGATGCAGACCGCCGAACTCGGGCCACGTCACCGGAATCATTTCGACGGTCGCGTTCAGCTTCATAGTGCACGAGCCGAGCGGGATCATCGAGGTTGTGAGCGAAAGGTCCTTCGCCTCAAGGCGATTGATATAGCGGAGCATCTCCGTTTCGGAGTGGTAACGATGGAAGACCTCATGCTCCAGGAAGGCCGAGGTGCGGACGAGCTCGGTGGGCGTTGCTGAAGCCTTCGAGAAGGCTTCCTCCGAATCGCCTGCGGGGAAAAGCGCTTCGACTTCGAAGGGAAGCGGCGCGTCTCCGGCGAAGGACTCGAGCAGGTCCCGCACGTCTTCAAGAGTCGTAGTCTCGTCGAGGGTGATGCCCAGGGAGCCGTCGGGGGAAAGCGTCGGAGACTCCCCGTCCGCGACCGAAGCATCCGCACCTTCAGAAGAGGCTGCGCCTCTAAAACAATAGTGCACGCGCAGATTGAGCTCGCGTTCCCAGCCCGCAGAGAGAATATCCTGCACGCTTGCGCCGACGGGGCGAACACGAAGCGTGTCGAAGAAGGGCACGTCGGCAACATCATGACCCATCAGCTTGAGGCCACGGGCGACGGCGCCTGTGAAGCGGCGAATGCGGCGCGCGGTGCGTGTTAGGCCTTCGGGACCGTGATAGACGGCGTACATGCTGGCAAGGATGGCGAGGAGGACCTGCGCTGTGCAGATATTACTGGTCGCCTTCTCGCGGCGGATATGTTGTTCGCGGGTTTGGATCGCGAGGCGATAGGCAAGGCGACCGTCGCGGTCGCGCGAGATGCCGACCAGGCGGCCGGGCAGGCGCCTGGCGTGTTTTTCGGTCGTGGCGAAGTAGGCGGCATGAGGACCACCGAAACCCATCGGCACGCCGAGCCGCTGGGTCGTGCCGAGCGCGACGTCGGCTCCGAGTTCGCCGGGCGGCGTGAGTAGCGTCATCGCCAGCAGGTCCGCTGCGACAACGGCCAGCGCGCCGGCTTCGTGGGCGCGCTCGATGATGGCGCGCGGATCAAATACGCGGCCATCGCTCGCCGGGTACTGCAGCAAGATGCCGCAGCAATCCATTGCCGCGAAATCCGCCTCGTCCGGATTGCCGATATGCAGAGCAATGCCGAGCCCCTCCGCGCGGGTGCGCAGGACGCCAAGCGTCTGCGGATGGCAATCTTCCGAAGCGAAGAAGGCGCGCTTCTTGCCGCGCGCCACAGAGAGGCAAAGTCCAAGCGCTTCCGCCGCCGCCGTTGCTTCGTCAAGCAAAGACGCATTCGCTAGTGGCAGGCCCGTGAGGTCCGCAACCATCGTCTGGAAGTTAATCAGGGCTTCGAGGCGACCTTGGGAAATCTCCGCCTGATAGGGCGTGTACTGCGTGTACCAGCCGGGATTCTCCAGGACGTTTCTCTGAATCACGCCGGGTACGATCACGTCGTGGTAGCCCTGCCCGAGGTAGCTTCGGTAGACGCGGTTCTCACTCGCGATTTCCCGAAGCGCACCGAGCAGTTCATGCTCGCCCATAGGCTCGGTCGGCAAACCCTCGAGCACGAGCGGTTGCTTGGCGCGAATCGAAGCGGGGATCGTCGCGGCAGCGAGATCTTCAAGCGCGTCCATACCGATCGCCGCGAGCATCTCGGGAATCTGTTCCGCACGCGGGCCGAGATGTCGGCGGGCAAAGGTATCGCTTGGGCGGGGCGGTCCGGCGGCGTCGCGATGAGAGGGGAGGCGGGTTTCGCTCATAGGGGGCTCCACAAAATTGGGGTCGATCCGAGCGCGGGCGCGGACTTTTTCAAAGTCGGCTCGGGCACGGAATCACGCGCAAAGAAGGGTGCCGAAAGGCGCCCTTCTCTTGGTTCGCTCTTAAGTCGATGGCGATCTGGGGGGAGTCACCGTCGAGTTGTCGCGGGGTAGGTGGGGAATATAGAAGCTAGCACAGGGAAGGGTTGCGAATTGCGCTGGGAGACTCTCGAAGAGGTGCGATCAGGCGCCGTTTCCTTGTTCGTCGAAGAGCTGTCGGACGCTGGCAATATTGTCCGCGTCGCCAAGCACGAGGAGCCGGTCGCCTCCGCGCAGGCCGAAATCCGGCGGCGGATTCGGATGGCTGAGGGCGCCGCGTTCGAGGACCAGCACGCTGCCTCCGGTTCGCGCTCGAAGATTCAGTTCGCCGAGGGTCGGCTGGCCCGTCATGTCGATCGGGATTTCGACCCATTCTGTGTCGGTATGGCTGAGGAGTTCGATCAGCCAGGGGTCCAGCGGCATCGCGGCGGGGGCCCGGATCGCGCCGTAGCCTTCCTCGCGCAGAGCCTCCGTGAATCGGGTGATCGCCCCCGTCGGGATTTCGAAGGTTTCGAGGGCGCGGGCCACGAGTTCGATGCTGCCCTCGAACTCTTCGGCGACGACAACGGTCGCGCCGGCCATCGAGAGCTGGTCCACCTCGCGCACATAGCGCGTGCGGGCGAGGATCGGAGTTGTGGGGGCCATGGCGCGGATGCGGGAGACGATGCGTCGGGTCGCGAGGGGGTCCGAGATCGCGACTGCGACAAGGCGTGCGTCCCAGACGTGGAGATGTCGAAGGACCTGCGGTCGAGTGGCGTCGCCGTAGATCACGGGCTCGCCGGTTCGGCTGGCCTCGAGCGCCGCACTCGGATTCGTATCCACCGCGATATAGGGGACATCGAGCGAGCGAAGCAAGCGAATCAGCGTCTGCCCCGCTGGTCCGTATCCGATCACCACGACGCGAGCGTCTGCGTCCGGCTGCTCGGGCTCATCCGGCAACGATCCTCTCGAGCCCGTCGCGAGGTGGAGCCGCTCGGACACCGCGTTCGCCAGCGCCGGCGCATAGCGGATCAAAAAAGGAGAGATGAGAAGCGACACGATCGACGCAGCGACGACGCGCTCCTGCAGTAAGGGATCGATCAAGCCCGCGGCCGTCGCGACGCCGATCAGGACGAAAGAGAATTCGCCCATCTGGCAGAGGGCGAGTCCCGCTTCAAGACTCACGCGCAGCGATCGCCGAAGCAGCATGACGCCCGCAATCACCACGAGCACAAGCTTGCCCAGCATGATCGCGAGGACGTCAAAGATCAGCTCCGTCGGATGCTCGATGACACTCGCGGGGTTGAAAAACATGCCCACAGCTGTGAAAAAGATGCCGAGCAGGACGCCGCGGAGCGGGACGACCTCGCTGAAGAGCTGATGGGCGTAGGGGGAGCCGCTGGCGGCGACGCCGGCCAGGAAGGCGCCGACCGCGAGAGTGAGGCCGAGGGCTTCGGCGGTGGCGGCGGACCCGAGGACGATCAGGAGTGCGAGCAGGCTGAAGAGTTCGCCGCCGCGGATCTGCGCCACGCGGTCGAGCACGCGGGGGACGATGAACCAGACGCCGACGCCGACGATCAGCAATGCGGCAAGCATGCGACCGATCGAAAGCGCGAGCAGCGAAAGGTCTCGGGATTCGCCGGCGAGCAAAGGGACCATCAACAGGAAGGGCACGATCGCGAGGTCCTGCATCAAAAGGACCGCGACGGAGAGCTGGCCGCTCGGCGAATCGATTTGTCCTTCGTCGGTCAGGAGCCGGAGCACGACGGCGGTACTCGACATTGTGATGGCTGCGCCGACCACGAAGGCCGCAGATTTCGGGAGGTCTAACGACCAGGCGAGTGCGCTGAAGAGCGTGAGCGTGGCGAGAACTTGGAAGCCTCCGCCAACGAGCGCTGTCTTCCACATCAGGCGAACACGTTCGATCGGCAGCTCCAAGCCGATCTCGAAGAGCAGGAAAATGACGCCAATTTCGGCGAGGTCGCGGACCCGTTCTGGATCGTTGACCAGGCCTAACGCACCGGGCCCAGCGATGGCGCCGACGATGAGGAAGCCGACCACGGACGGCAGGCGGAGGCGTTCAGTGGCGGCCAGGCCTGCTGAGGCGAGGGCGAGGAGAACGACCGCTTCCATCAGGCCGTGAGAAGCCTCCAAGCCGGGTTACTCCTTTGCTCGACTAGAGCGCTTGATGAATTTGTTCGAGCAGAAGGCGCGAGCGTGATTCGTTCCCGAATACGCCAATCCGGATTCGCAGATCCGTCTCCTGCGGCCCCTTGGCCTGAAGTCGTACGTCGACCGGGTCGCCGCCGCTCGTTTTCGCGCGCCAGCGAATTCGATCCGCCTCGCGCACGACGTCAATTTCGCTGTACGCCATTTCATCGAGCGCAACCGCGCAGGCCGCATCGAACTCGTCGAGCGGATGGGCCTCTGTCGATTGAAGCTCGCCGGTTGCGAACGCGATCGCGCTCGAACCGGCTCCCCCGACCAAAAGCAGGGCGCCGCAGCCCGAGAGCACGCCGCAAAGCATCCCGGCAGCGATCCAAACCATCAGAGAATGCAGGGTTCTGTGGTTCGCCAATTGCGGAATCGGGCGGTTTCCCGCTCGGCAATTCTCATATGCGTTCCAGCTTTGCGGATTCGAGAGCTGGGCGGGGTTCATGAGCACAGCTGCATTCTCGTCGAGAGTCGCGCCCTTGTCGAGCTGAAGCCGAGAATTCGGCCTGGCCCCTTTTCTGTTGAACTCGGGATGCGTGACTTCCGCTCGCGCGCGAATCCCGGTCGCGTCATGTACGTCGGGACCGCTCGCGTTCGGTGAACGGCTTGCGTTCTTGCTCTGAGTCGACCGCGATGGATCTACGTTTTGGGAATCGCAGGCCGCTGCTCCGAGGAGGCAAAAGACCAAGCGGAGCAGGCTCTTCCCCGGGCAATAGGGCAATCGAGGGTCGGATTGGTGGCAAGCGCGGGACATTCAATTTCATCCTGAACGGTCTTCTCCCGTGACAC
>JBDNFB010000258.1:0-7255 GCA_041690055.1 Myxococcota bacterium
CTTTCCGAGAAGGCTGTCGTCGCAGAGTCAACCGCCGTGCGATCCCCTAAGCTACCGACCGGTCGGAAACAGACCTGCTCGAACACTTTTTCAACCTGACAGGTCGCAAACGCGTCCGACGCTGCGATCTCAGCACCAAGACTCTTCGCGCCAAAGCCGCGATCGCTCGGTCCGTTCCAACCCAGCGCCGCATTCGGGCCTTCGCGCCAGTAGTTGATCCAGCCGTTGTCGGTGGTCACATAACCAAACGGAAAGACGTTGCCATTGATCAAATGCTTCGGCTGAACGACGCCGCGCGTATGGACCGTGCGCTCGTCATCCTCGTCCCATTCGAAAAAGGCGTAGGCGCCCGCGATTGCGTCCAGCCCGGCATGACAGCCGTAACAGGTGTTCAGGAAGATCTCGCTGTCGCCACCGGGGCTGCGCGTGACGTCCTGGCGAATCCTATCCGCCGCCCGAGTCACATCATGCAGCTGTTCGAGATCCCGGCAGAGATAATTGATCGCCGTGAAGCGGAACATGGCGCGATTCGTACCGGCCGAAAAGAAGGCTTCACCCGCAGCGCGCGTCGTCGTGACACCCGCGGCTTCGCTCTCATCGAGCTGGCTTCCCTGCATCTGACTTTGATAGTCGCGAATCAGCGGCCCGCCGACGCCAAGATTAATCCCCTGTCGCTCTAGCTCGGCGTAGTGATCGTTGCTGTCCTGCTCATAGCCAGGCGAAACCGCATTGCCCGCGTGATAGATAATGTCATCCGTCAGAACGGTGTTGAAGGGCAGGTCATCGCGAATGATGCCGATAACCGTGGCCGTATAATCGTTCAGCGGGGCGAAGACCGTTTGATCTTCGTTCGTCCACGGCGTGATCCAGTTCTTCAGGACCACGTTGTAGAAATTCGGATTCGCCATCGCGATATCCGCCGCCTCGTCCGCGCTACCCGCTTCGATCAGCATCGCCATATTCGTCAGCGTCGCGCTGTCCGGCGGAACGCCCGCAAGTCGATCGTGCATGCGGCGCGCGCGGTCGACGTTCTCCGCCAACTGCGCCTGCGCTGCCGAAGCGGCGAGGAGCAGAGCGGGAATGCATAGACATAGGTATAGGCATAGCCATGGAAAGCGAGAGCGAGAGCGAGAGCGAGACAGGAACCCGGACCACCCTACGGTCCCGCTTCGTCGCGCACGCGTCATCCACGCGCCGATCTCGTCGGATCGGCCCTGTTCATCGTTCGAGAGTTCAATCTGTCGCTTCATCTTGCTGACCTTCACTTCTCGTCCCCGGTTCATCCCAACTTTGATCCCAGCTTCGTTTCGCTTGCGAAACCGGAATCTCCCCAGCCGGGGCTCATCTTCCATTCGGCCCGGAACCGATCTTCTCGGTGAGCTGGCTCACTAAATTGTGGTCTTTCCGCTTCATGTAGATTTTCTCCTTCGCTTTTCCGGAGGGGATGCTCGGGGATTGGCTGGCTGCCAGCGGAGTGCATCAGCCCTGCTCATCGGCCCTTTACCCCGGTCACCCGTCACATTCAGCAACGCCCGTCCGCGCGAATCCCTCAAAGGTTCACACGTGGACCGAAGAATGCGCCCGGCCGAGGTCGCCGGGTCCTCGTGCCCGTGGAAAGCGCGACCGTGAACGCGGGATCACGCTCTCCGAAGCGAGAGCGCCACCAGCCGGCGGCGCCAGAGCAGGCGCATTCTTCGGTCCACGTCTCAAAGGTTCGGCGCATGAGGAAGCCGAGTTCGCCGATACCCAAAAAGAGCCGGCGATTTCGAACTAGAAACGGCGTGGCGGACAAAGGGACTCGATGCACACAGCACATATCCACAGAGGCGGTCGGCGGAATGCCGCGGCGCTCGGCTTCTTCGTTCTCTCTACGGTTGCGACAATGGCCACGACTATTGCCGCCACTTTGGCCGCCACTACGGCCGCGATCATTGCGACTGCTCTGATCGGCCTTGTTGCTGCGACGAGCCCGGTCCATGCGGCATCCGGATCGGACGATGGCGCCATGCGACTCACCTCGCCCTTCCCTTCTCTGCCGGCCGATAGCCGCGGCGAAGCCGTCATCGAAAACAGTGCAGCGCAGGTCGCCGCCCAGCTCCTCGTCTCCAGGGAATCGCCCGCGCGCATCGGCGTACTCTTTGACCTCGCCCCGGGATGGCATCTCTATTGGCGCAATCCCGGCGAGACCGGCATCGCCCCCCAGCTCGAGTTCGACACACCGAACTACCAGGTGGGCCCAGTGAATTGGCCCGCACCGATCACCTTCCGTGAGGCCGACGGCCTCTTCACGACCTACGGCTATGAGAAGCAGGTTCTTCTCTTCGCCCCGCTTGAAATCACAGCCGCGACCGAAGCGTCGAGCGGCAACGCCCGCGAAACCGCGCGAGTCGAAGCCTCAGTACTCGTCTGCAACACGCAATGCGTTCCTGCGACGTTCAGCCTATCGACGCCGATGCAACCCAATCTATCCGCTTCGGAAGAAATGGCGCTCGACGCGCTCTTCGCCGGAGCCGAAAAACAAATTCCGGCCGACGCGACTCTATTAGGTTGGAATACCTCCGCTCATTGGGTAGGTGGCAATCCCCTTCTCGACGAAGTCGGGCAAGTCAGCGTGACGATCGATGCCTGTGCGACCGAATCTGCGGGAGACGCTTGTCCCCGGATCACCTTCGACGGCGGCGCCGCAGCCTTCCTTCCTTTCGAAGGCGAAACTTTTGAATTCGATCTCGCCTCCGCCGTGACCGCAGATCGAGCGGGCGCCGAGGGCGCCGCCATCTCGAGCGGATCGACGCTCTCTCTCTCTCTTGCGATCCAACTGACTCGACTTGAGGAAGGCGATGCACGCCTCCAAGGCTTGATCCCGATCCAGGACGAAACGGGCCGCAAACTCCATATCCAAGTCGATCTACCGATTCAGGCCGCAGGCAACGCGAACGCCGTACCGATCGCCTCCGCCCCCGCCCCGCCGATCGCCGTTTCCGCGGGACAATGGCTTCGCATCTTCCTACTCGCCCTCCTCGGCGGACTCATTCTGAACGGGATGCCCTGTGTTTTGCCGGTCCTGGCAATCAAGGTCGTCGCCGTCGCCGATATGGCCGAGAAGGATCCGCGCGAGGTCCGCCTTCACGGACTGGCCTATACCGGTGGCGTGCTGGGTTCGATGGCCGTACTCGCCGGGATCGTGCTTTCTCTCCGCGCCGCAGGACATGCGGTCGGCTGGGGCTTCCAGTTTCAAGAGCCGCTCTTTGTCGCTGCGATTAGCGCGCTGTTAGTTGGCTTCGCTCTGAACCTATTCGGCGTCTTCGAGATCGAAATGGGCCAGGGTCGACTCGCCAGTGTCGGCCAGGACTCGTCCGGCGTGCAGCGTTCCGCATTCGAAGGTCTGCTCGCGGTGATTCTCGCCACGCCCTGCACGGCACCCTTCCTTGGCACAGCCGTGGGCTTCGCCTTCGCCACGTCCGGCTACGGGATCGTCGCGATCTTTCTTGCGATCGGCCTCGGCCTTGCTGCTCCCTTCCTTATCGTCAGCTTCTTTCCCGCCCTTGCGCGCTTCATCCCGCGGTCGGGGCCCTGGATGCTAACGCTGCGCGCGGGGCTCGGCTTTAGCCTGCTCGCAACGGTCGTGTGGCTGCTCTGGGTTCTGGGCCAGAGCGGCGGCGCGGACGCAGTCGTGGCCATGATTGGTGCGCTGCTCCTTTTTTCTTTCTTGCTCTGGGGCTTCGGCCAACTTCAACCTTTGCGCAGTGTCTGGTTAGGCCGCGCAAGCGTCGTCGCCATCATCTGCCTCGCCTTCACGAGTTTCAACCTGATTGACTTTGATCCCGCCACCAACGCCGACAGGGGCACAGCGGCTGGGAACAGCTCGGCCGATCTCGAAGAAGGGGGCTGGGCCACCTATTCCGAGGCCGCGGTGGCCGAAGCGCTCGCCGCCGGTCGACCCGCGTTCGTGGTCTTTACCGCGGACTGGTGCATCACCTGCAAGATGAACGAGAAGGCAGTGCTCAAGCGGGACAGCGTTCGTGACGCATTCGCGGCGGGCGGGTATGCGCTCTTCAAGGCCGATTGGACGCGACGCGACGACACGATCCGCAAACGACTTGCCGATTTCGGGCGCGCCGGCGTTCCGCTTTATCTCGTCTATTCGCCCGATGCTCCGGGCTCTCCGGAAGTGCTCTCTGAGCTCCTGAGTCAGCGAGAAGTCATCGATGCCCTCGAAGGGCCTCAGTTCGCTGCGCGGCCCTGAGAATCGTCCGAGGCAAACCACTTCGGTCGTTCATCACATTTTACTCAGTGCTGAGCGCCGACGAGACGATGCATCCGGAAGCTGAAAGGCCTTCCGAAACGAGGCTTTCGGCAAGTTTCAAGGAGATCCAGACAGCATGAACGTGTGCCGCCCCCAGACCTTCAAAACAGATTCTTCCGACTCGCTGAAAGGCTCCTGCGCGCCGCGTGGCACCCGCCGAAGCGCGCGCGGGATCGCTCTCGCCATCGCGTGCCTCCTCTTGCCCACGGCCAGCTTCGCGCTCGGCCCGGGCGACCGGGCACCCGACTTCGCAGCGCCCTCGCTCAAGGGCGGGAAGACCGTTGAGCTCAGTCAATACCGCGGCAAGGTTGTCTATCTCGATTTCTGGGCGTCCTGGTGTGCTCCTTGCCTCAAGGCCATCCCGGAAGTGGAAGAGATGCGCTCCGAGTTTCCCGCAGCCGAATTCCAGATCATCGCAGTGAACCTTGATCAGAAGAAGAAGAAGGCATTGCGCTTCCTCGAAAAAAATCCGATCGGCTATCCGAGCGCAAGCGATCCGAAGGGACGACTCCCCGGACAGTTTGGCGTCGAGACTATGCCCACTTCCTATCTCATCGATGAGAACGGAGTGATTCGGTATGTCCATCGCGGTTTCAAGAAGGGCGATGGCTCCAAACTACGCGAAGAGATTCGCAATTTGCTCGGTATGAAATAGGAAACGACCATGAAACTGTTTTCTAGACGTCTCGTGCTCGGCCTCGCCGTCGCTTTACTTCTCCTCGCTTCGACGGGTTGCGTCCGCGTTAAGCCCTGGGAGCGCGACCTGCTCGCGCGACGCGATATGGGGTGGGAACCGGACGCGACCGAAGCGAAGCGCGAATCTCATGTCTACTTCAGCAAGGAAGCAGCGATGCCGGGCGGAAGCGGCGGCGGTGGCGGCTGCGGCTGCAACTGAGGGGCATGACCGGAATGAGCATCGAAGATCAGAATGAGGGGACCGATCTCGGAGTCGGCGAAGCCGCCTTCAAGCTACCGCGACCGAGCAAAGCGCTCACGGCGCTGACGACGAGTGCGCTTGCGCTGCCCGGCATTGCCGGTTCGGCCCACGCCGACGCGCCGATCGAGCGCGCAACGGGTTCGGGCTCGTTCAGCTACTACAAAGAAGACAATCTCTCCCCCAGTCGCTTCTTCGAAGACGATCAGGGTTCTCGGGAACGCTACGAAGTCTTCACCAAGCAGTTGCGCTTCGATGTCCCCGTCGCCGAGAGAGTCGATGTTGGCATCGATTTTCTTTACGAAGAGATGAGCGGCGCGTCGCCCTGGTTCGTCGAGGTGGACCTCGAGAATCCGGATGAGGGTCGCCTCCAGGTGATGAGTGGCGCCACCATCGAAGACGAACGCTATGACCTGAGCGCAGATTTCGATTTCTATATGGACGAAGGCAAGGACACGCTGGCCGCGGGCTTCTCCAAGGAGCGCGATTACCTTTCGGTCCACGCTGGACTCGGAACCGAGCGGAACTTCAACGATAAGAACACGACTTTTTCGGGCTCTTTCGCGTTCGCCTACGACTGGATCGAACCGACGGATGCCGACCGCTTCCAGAGTCGACCTGAAGACGAAGAACGATTTAGCTTCGACCTCTTTGCTGGCATTTCCCAGCTCATTAGTCGATCTTCGACGGCCCAGATCACGCTGAACTACAAGCATTCCGACGGTTACCTCAGCGATCCCTACAAAGCGATCAAGAGCGTTGACGGAGCCGGCGTCCTCTCGGACCAGCGACCCGACACCAAAGATCAGGTCAGCATCCTGGCGCGCTACCGACATCATTTCGAGCCCGTCGCCGGCTCGCTTCATCTCGATTACCGCTTCTACGCCGACGATTGGAATATGATCGCCCATACGGCTGAGATCGCCTGGTATCAGAACGTCTTCGACATCTTGACGATCACGCCCGGCGTGCGCTGGTACAGCCAAAGCAAGGCCGACTTCTACGACACCCTCGTCAGATCCGGGGTCACCGAATCAAATCGAGCGAACCGTTCGAGCGATTATCGACTCTCCGGCTACGGCGCGATCTCCTGGAAGATCAAAGCGGAAGTCGAACTGACGGATCTCTTCGAATACCAGCCACCCGCTTGGCTTGAAGCCGTCGGCGTCACCGAAGGCTTCGATCTGATCGCCGGGGTTTCCTACGAACGCTACATCTCCGACGGCGACCTCGGCATCGTGAACCAGAAGGAAGTCGACGAAGCCCCAGGCCTCGTCCGGTTCCGCCTCTTCGCGTTCACGCTCTCCGGCCGCTTCTAGGCATGCCCCGCGAAGCGGAGGCCAGCTTGCTTCGCGAACACTTTCAGTTTCGTGCGATGGGGAGTCCCTGCGAGCTTCAGCTCTACGCGCCGTCTCGGCGAGAAGCCGCCGACGTCGCGAAGCAATGCGCTGAAGAGATCGAACGGCTCGAAGCCAAGTTCTCGCGCTATCGCGAAGACAGTCTCGCCAGTCGCATCAATGCAAGCGCAGGCGATCCCGAAGGCATCGAAGTCGACGAAGAGACGGCTTCTCTTTTGGACTTCGCCGAAACCGCCTATCACGAAAGCGGCGGCCGTTTCGATCCGACCTCGGGTGTCTTGCGCCGAGTCTGGGATTTCAAATCCGAAAAGCTCCCCGAATGCAAGGCGCTCGAAGAAGCCCGCGCGCTCGTCGGTTGGTCCAAGCTTGCATGGAACCGCCCCCGACTTGTGCTGCCCATGCCCGGCATGCAGCTCGACTTCGGTGGCTTCGTCAAAGAATACGCAGCGGACCGCGTCGCCGAACTATGCCGCGCGCAGGGCGTACGTTCGGGCATGATCGATCTGGGCGGCGACCTCGCATGCGTGGGTCCTCATCCCAGCGGCGAGCCCTGGTGGGTCGGCATCCGAAGCCCCAGACAGCCGATCGTGGCTATGGCTCGTATCGCGCTTTCCGTCGGTGGCCTTGCAACAAGCGGAGATTACGAACGTTTTATGATCA
>JBDNFB010000259.1:0-28289 GCA_041690055.1 Myxococcota bacterium
GCTACAGCGGGCAAATCCCGCATGATCGTTTCTCTCTTGAGTACACGGACTCCGTCTCGATCTCTCCGGCCTGGCAGGCCTTTATCGACGAGCTGCGATCTCCCCGTTACCGGGAAACGGCTTCGCAGCTCATGGGCGTCAAATCAATGTCCCTGCGCTTCCATTGGCACTACACGCCGATCGGACTCGGGGTCTCTCCGCATATCGACCAACACCGAGAGCTCGGCAGCCATATCTTCTATTTCAATTCTAGAGAGTGGAACCGAGAATGCGGAGGCGAAACAGTCCTCCTCGGGAGCGAAACGTCCTTTGCCAGAAGAGCCGCTCCCCGCCTGGGCGATTTCAGTCAGCGCGTCGAAGCGGATTGCGTGGGCAATCGAAGCCTCGTGTTCAAGGGGCGTAAATCGGCTTGGCATGCCGTTCGGCCGATCGAATGCCCACCCGATGAGATGCGGCGCGTCTTCATCGTCGTGTACAACACGAAAGAAGTCTATTGGCGCGTACGCGACTGGTTGATCGGCAAACAGGTTCAGCAGTTCTAGAGCGTGCGCGCGTTTGCACCCTGGGCATTCGCCGCGCTCCTGATCGGAGTGCTCCTCAGCCAGATCCCGCCCGCCGAGATCGCGCTCGCCCTTCGCGAGGCCGACGTTCCGCTTTGCGGGAGCGTTTTCGTGTTAGGCACATCGATTTGGTTTCTTCTTGAATCCGCTGCCTATGCGTACCTGTTCCCTCGACTGGGCGTGCGTCTCTCCTGGCGAGAAGCGCGCTCCGTCCGTGGGATGACCTATCTGCTCGCCCCGATC
Source organism: Myxococcota bacterium (assembly GCA_041690055.1). Classification (GTDB taxonomy): domain Bacteria; phylum Myxococcota_A; class UBA9160; order UBA9160; family UBA4427; genus UBA4427. Next base: position 804 of record JBDNFB010000259.1, read on the forward strand.
CATTGGAACGTGGGCAAGGCGGCGATTGTACTTAGACTGCGCACGCTCCGCGGCCTCCCCCTCCTCGAGGGTACGAGCGCCATCGTGCTCTACCAGCTCATGAGCATGACGGCCCTCGCCCTGCTCGCGACCGCGGGGCTCGTCTTACTACCCCTCACAGACAGCGCCCCCGAAGCGGCCGCCGTCCTTTCCTCGATTTCGCCCGCCCTGCCGCTGGCCTTCGCGATCGGAAGCGCGCTGGTTTGTCTTGTTCTTCGCACGCGCAAGCCGGACTTCGCACTCCTGCGCCGGCTGCGCAGCCTTCGCCTAGCCCATGCTTTCCGCACAGCCAATCCGATCGATTTCGTCGTTCTTGTCGCGGTCAAATCGCTCTACCACCTCGTTTTCGCTGCGGTCTTCTTCTTTGGCCTGCGCGCTTTCGGTGTCGACCTCCCCTTCATGCTGGCCTTGATCGCGACGCCGCTGATCCAGGCGGCCGGTGGACTTCCGATCACACCGGCTGGACTCGGAACACAGCAGGCGGCCATGCTCTACTTCTTCTCGGGACGCTTCGGAGGAAACGGGACCGAGGCCGCGGTAGCCGCCTTCGGCTTCACCTTCCCCCTCTTCCTTATGCTTCTTCGAGCGGGGATCGGGTTATTCTACCTGGGCGACTTGAGGGACGTGCGCGCCGTGGCTGATCCGGGTCCAGGCGAGGGCGAGGGCGAGGGCGAGGACAAGACTTGCGCCAAGAGCTCCGACACGCGATCGGCATAGAGGGGACTCGGGTGCCGATCGCGCGGATGCAGGCGGAGTTCTTGATCTGAATACCCGCGCAGCGAAGGCAAAGCGTCGACCACCTCGACCCCCTTCGCTTTCAATCCATCCGTCATGTTCCTATGCGCTTCGGCGAAGGGATGGTCGCCTGAAATCTCGAAGGGCAGTGGAAGCAGCACTACGAGAAACCGGATGCCGCGGGAGGCCGCAGCGATCGAGAGGCGATCGATCTGCTCTAGAGTCGGCCGCCATGCCGCCGGCTGATGCAAGCGCTGATACCAATCGACGGTCGAATGCGTCACGTTTCGGTCTGCCTGAAATCCCTGAATCAGATCGAGAACACGGGATACGCCGCGATCGGACTGCCCTATTCGCGTAGTGGTCCGAGTCTGCTGCATCTTGATCCAGCCCGCGTCGAGCATATCGTGCATCACGATGTCGCCGTAGGGCGTCAACGTCCGCAGTGGGTCATTCAAGAAATAGCCGTAGACCAGGACATCTGGATCGAGCCGCTTCAGAGCGAACCCCGCCACGCGGAGAATTTGTTTGAGATCCGTGTCGCCCTGCCCCAAATTGTAGACCTCGACGTGACTCGAACCCGCTTCGTGAAAGCGTGTTTCCAATCTGCGCGGGTAGGCACCTTCGTCCGGTAAGCCGTGTCCGACCGTAAAGCTGTCCCCCACGATTGCGATGCGGCGTACGGAGTCCGGCTGTCCCCGCGGAACGGTGCGCGGCCGAAATTCCCTTTCGCGAAATCCCAGCGCGTTGAATTCGAATGCGACACCGTGGGGCGTATCCTTCCAACTCCGTTCAAAATCTGCGGGATCGTAGAGATGCGACGCCCACGCCTGGCGAATTCCCGCGTCGCTCAAGTCGAGATCGAGCGCACCGCTTGGATTTTCGTCGTAGCTCATGATCTTGAAACGATCGCCCCGAAACTCCTGCAAAAAAGGACCGCTCTTGGGCAGCCCCAGGACACGAAGCCCCAGCTCGCCCAACAAAGCACCTAGCAGAACCCCCCCCACTAACAGAGCAAGTCTGAACAGATGCGAACGCATTCCGGAGGCAGTCATCGACCCGCACCGGGAAGTCCCTGACGCCCTCGCCGACCGCGCTCCATCACGATAAACCTGCCGTAGCGCTTGATCGGGCGGAAATTCCGTCGCAGGTAGCGGTCAATCGATGGAGCGAATCCCGCAAGGGACCGTTCGGAATCTCCATCGATCGCCGAAGGCGAGTAAACGACCACCCGAGCAGGGCTACGGTCGATGGCGTCGACCAGGCGTGCCACTTCGGCTTCCGATTGGAGATAGCCAGGAAAGAGCCAGTCAAATCGAGTGGGGTTCTCGCGCTCGGCCAGGAAATACAGCACGGGATACCAAGGCAAGACGACGATGGAATCACCGTCCTGCGTTCGCCCTCGTAGATCCGCAATGAGATCATCCAAGACCCCCGCAGCAGGAACACGAGGTCCCCCACGCGAGAGTTCTACCTTCCCGCCGAGGTTCCAAATGCCACTCGCCGCACCGTCGACATCATGTAGAAAGCCCGACAGGAAAATCACACACGCTGCGCAGACGAAGGCGGCGCCCTCCCTGCCCAAGCCAAGCGCGTTTAGATTCGCCCTCTGCGCAAAAAACATGAATCCGCGCCCCAAAAAATCGGCGCCTAATAAATAGGCGGGAACAAGCACGGGGGCGAGGTGGTAATAATCCGATCACCCGGTCGCGCGAAGAAATAGCACCGCACCGAAAACCGCCATCGAGATTCGCGCCACAACGGATGTCTGAAACCTGATTCCCTCTCTCCCTCCTTCTACTTCTCCCTCTCCAGACGCTCTCCGCGCACGAATCAAAACCCAGCCAAACTCGACGAGAGCACCCGCATAGATCGCGATCGGAAGATAGAACTCCCAATTTAGAAAGAGCCTATGTAGGCCCGACCGCGAAAATTCAGAGGGCATGATCTGCAGAGCGGGGAAAGGAAGGCTGAACTCGCCGCCCTGCACGTACTGTCCAAAGGAAGTCCAGAAAACGGCTTCAAAGAAAGCGGCACCCGCATCTTGAGCGACAAAAAATGCGAAGGCTGGACCCGCAACCGCGGCGAAGCCCACCGCAATCCAGCCCACCTGCTTCCAGCCCGCCCGCGAAAGTCCACCGCGCAAAAGCCAGATTGTTCCCAAGGCGGCAACCAAAGCCACAAACGGCACCAGCCGAAACGAGAGGGTGAGTCCCGCCAAAGCCCCCACGCCGAGAAGGCCCCTGCGCCGAGAAACCGCCGGATCCCAGTGAAGAAAGAGAATCAGCGCGCAGACCGGGAACACACAGTAGAGATAGCCGTAATGGCAGCGCTCCAGAATCGCCTCCCACCCCGTCACCGCAACCAGCATTCCGGCAAGCCATGCCCATGCAGGCGACATGATCTGACGCGCCCAGCCATACGACGCGAGCGCACAGGCAAGGGTCATCACGATATGAATCGCGCGTACTACAATCAGGCTCGCGCCGACTGCATCAAAGAGCGCTGCTACAACGTAGAAACTCGCGGGCGGATAGACGGAGTAGACATCCCGATACAGGACATCCCCGCCCGCCAAGCGCCGGGCGGCGTTGGCGAGATGGCCTTCATCAATCAACCCAATTCCTTCGCGAAGGAAGAGGATCTGATAGGCGGATCCCAGAAGAAGGATCAGACCCACAGAAATGAGGTCGTAACGGCGCGACATAGGACCCCGTCGAGATATTTGGACCTCGTCGAGATATAAGAACCTCGTCGAAGAGCACAATCCCAGGCCGCCGAAAACGACTTCCCCGGAACACGCTATTCTACACTGCGAAGGCCCGTATCGATCGAAAATCGGCGCCGACCCTCGGCCGCTTTGGGTATCGTGTTCTGTGCGCGCCGCAGAGGCCTCGCGATCCCCCGATCAGCAGGAAGCAGGCCCCGACGCGTGAGCAAATCCACCCCAAAAGCCCATTCGCCGTTAAGCAGAGAACTGAGAGTTATCCAAAAGAGGCGGGCGGGCATGCCCACGATTATTGCCCTCACCCTTCTAGCCTTCGTCTTACGCGCGATCTATCTCGTCCGGGCGTGGCCTAACCCCGCACTCCAGCATCCACTCATCGATGCGCGCGCCTATCGCGACCGCGCACTCGAGATCGCCGGCGGAGACTGGGTCGGCACCGGCGTCTACTACCTGGACCCCCTCTATCCCTACTTCCTGGCTCTCGTCTACTCGGTCGTCCCGCCAAACACCGTCTATGTCCTCCTCGCACAAGCCCTGCTCGACAGCTTTTCAGTCGCAATCATCGTGCTGATAGCGCGCCGCGTGGTCGGCGACCGCGCTGCCGTCATCGCGGGACTCATCGCTGCGACCTACAAAATCTTCTTTTACTACGACGGCCTCCTCCTCAAAGCCCCCTTCATGATCTTCCTCATGGTGACGGCACTCTATTTCGTGACGCGCGCCGCGGATCGAGGCCGAGCTACGGATTGGCTCCCCGCCGGTTTCTTCCTCGGCCTCTTTGCACTCACACGCGGCAACTCCCTTCTCTTTGTTCCCGTGCTCGTGATCTGGATCCTGCTCTCTGACGGACGAGGCGCCTTCCTTCTCGGCCAGCGCGGAACGGATTGGAGCCTTGACCGGGCCGTTCTCGTGAAGCGACTCCTGGCTGCAAGTCTATTAGGCGTCGGCTTGGCCGGTGCTCTACTGCCCGTGGGCCTCCGCAACTACGTCGTCGGCGGAGACTTCGTCCTCTTGAACAGTCAGGGCGGACAGAATTTCTACATCGGACATTTCCGAGGCAACCAAACAGGAGCCTATGTCGCGCCGCCTTTCCTGCGCCCGAACCCCGACGTCGAGGAATCAGATTTCGCGGAAGAGGCGCGGCGACAAACCGGACGTGACGATCTGCAGCCCAGCGAAATATCGAGCTATTGGCTTCGCCGGGGCGTCGACGAGATCGTGGCGGATCCAGCACAGTTCGTTAGGCACACGTTTCGCAAGGCTTTGGTCTTCGTGAATCACTACGAGATTCCCGACAACTCAAGCTACGAGTATTTCCAGAAACACGTCTCGAAGATGCTGACTCTGCCGTTTCCGACTTTTGCGGCGGTCATTCCCTTCGCGCTTGCGGGGATGCTGCTCGCTTGGCGGCGGCCGCTTGCACAGATCCTGATTCTGTTCTTTTTTGCGTATGGCTCCGGGTTGCTGATCTTCTTCAACCTTTCCCGAATGCGGCTGCCTGTCGTCCCGGTCGCGATCATTTTCGCCGGTTTTGCCCTCGTCCAGCTTTGGGACCTCGCCCGGGCCCGCGACTACAGGCGACTGGCCGCGCCACTCGCGGTCGTGCTCATCATGATCCCGATTACGCGGCTCGATCTCGTCTATCAGGAATTGAGCATTCGGTACTTCAATCTGGGCACAGGCTTCGAGCGCATAAGCAACGACCATTGGACGCGAAGCGAAGCGCTCCGCGATCAAGCCGACGAGCAGGGAGCCCGTCGAGAAGTCGAAGCAGCCCTTACACAGCGCACCTACGCGGATAAGCAATACCTGCTTGGACTCGAATCCTTCCCGGATTACCCGCGATTGCGGAAAAAACTGCGGGATTCGATCCTCACCCGGATCCTCCAACTCGAATCCCTCGGACGAGACGAAGCGGTGATCTCGACCGCGCGGGAAATGACTCGACTTTTCCGAAACGATCCCGTGGGATACGCGCGCCTTGGCCTCGCCTACGAGCGGATCGACAAGGATGGACCGGCTGCCGAAGCCTTCCGGCGTACTCTAGACTTGATGCCGACCAACCGGGCGGCTCAGGGCGGACTGCGGCGGTTGCGCGAACGTCGATCGCCCTAACATCTTGATCCACACCACACGATTCACACCACACCACAACACAACACAACACACAAAGAGGCTCAGCATGACTCGATCTCCTTCGTCCTCCTCTTCATCTTCGCCCTCTTATTCCGACGAAATCCAACTCGGCTATATCCCGCCGATGACCAAGGGCATCACTGATAATCGTGAATACGTGATCCCCTTCGTCGAAATGCTTGAGGAGCAGGGCGTCGAATCGGTCTGGACCGTCGAGCACGTCATCATGGCGCAAAACTACGAGCCGCTTTATCCGTACTCAAACGACGGCATGGCGCCGACTGCCCCGGACACGCTCATGCCCGACCCCCTCGAATGGCTTGCTTTTGCCGCGGCGCGGACCGAGCGACTTAATCTGGGAACCGCCGTCGTCATCGCCTCCCAACACAGTGCCGCGATTTTGGCGAAGCGTGTCGCGACCCTCGACGCACTCTCTGGTGGACGGCTCAGGCTTGGCGTTGGGATTGGCTGGCAGCGCGAGGAATACGAAGCCATCGGCGTCCCCTACAAGGACCGAGGCCGCCGACTCGATGAGACGATCGAGGCCATGCGCGTGCTTTGGAGTGAAGACTTCGCGACCTATAAAGGCAAATACGTCCAGTTCGAAAATGTGCATATGGATGCACGCCCCGCGAACCCAGAAGGCGTTCCGATCCTGATCGGCGGAAGCTCCGAGTTTGCCGCGAAGCGCGCGGGCCGACTCGGAGACGGCTGGTACCCCTACGTCATCTCGCCCGACGATTTTGCGAAGGGCGTCGAGACAATCCACGCCAGCGCGAAAGAGGCTGGCCGCGATGCTGCGAAGGTCGAGCTGACGATCTGGCCTGCCAGCTTCGATTTTACGAAGACCTTCGATGTCGATTTCGTGAAGGCCTACACCCAATCTGGAGCACGACGAATCATGATCAGCAATGCTGAATCGCAGACGGTCGATATCGGCGAACAGCGCGACTGGATTCGCCGCTACCAGGATGAAGTACTCGCGAAGCTCTAGGCCGATTCGCTCATCAACTTCGAAACGGCGTCCTCGACCACTGTTCCCTCGAAAAAGGTCGGGTCCGATTCGGCCCACATCGTCGCCGCATTCACAAAGGTGAAGTCGCGGAAGTCGGCCTCCGTCAGAAGCCCCGCTTCGACAAGTTCCCAGGCCTCTTCGACGGTCTCGCTCATATCGGTCACGTCCCAGTGTCCGATATCCGAGCTGAAGATCGCCCGAAGCTGAGCGCCCATCGGGTTGATCTTACGATTGAAGCCCACCGCGTTCATGGGATCGTCCGCCTCGCAGCCGAATCGGAAATTCCGCTCGAAGATCGTCTTAATGTCTTCCGCACACTCGATTCCCGAGCCCGCGAAATCGTCGTGAAAGAGGCCCGGCCCAGACAGGTGGCCAAGCCCTTCCTCAAGTTCATCCAGATGCTTCTGGAATCGCGCAGAGCCGTGTTGCTCAAAGAGTGAACGCATAGATTCTCGATCGATCGAATCCGGATCGTAGGCATGAATCCCCGGCACGCCCCGCTTCTCGTAATGCCCGATCAAATCCGAATAGAGATTCGCCGCCCAAGCCACGCCCCCCTCAAGAAACGCACACCGCAACTCGGGAAAGCGCTGGGGCACGCCATGCATGACCATCGTGCGGCACGTCGCCTCGCCCGCCTGCGCGAAATTTCCAATATGGTTGTAGACATAATTCGTTTGCGAAGTTCGACTCCCCCATCCCATCGCACTCGAATGAAACGTGGGGGACACGCCGAGCTCGACGCATTTTGCCCAAACCGGATCGTAGTCATAGGGACTCTCGGGACCGAACGCATCGATCCAGCGCGCACCATTCGGAGCGCCGCCGTCCGCCCCTGCGCCGGACTCAGCCTTGGCCCCCGAGAGCGGCCGGTACACCAGCCCGTTCAGAAGAACGGCCTTCAGCCCGAGCTCGTTCCGGCAATATTCAAGCTCACGAATCGCCTCGCCGGGCTCGTACATGGGGATCATCGCGACCGGCGTGAGCCGATCCGAATACGGCGCATACATCTCCGCGGAGCAGCGATTGAAGGCGCGAATCGTCGCGTTCCGCAGATCCGTCTGCGCAAGCGCCATCGCCGTCAGCCCCATCGTCGGATAGAGCACGGCATAGTCGATTCCGAACTCATCAAGCCGTTCGTAGAGCAGCTGTGGAAGCATCCCCGTCGCGCGATCGAGGGAGTTCTTTGCCGGGTAGGGCCACCAGGTCAGCTTGAACAGACCCATCGCCCTTCGCTCGTCAATCGAAAGCGCGTCCAGCTTCGCCGCAGCACCCAAGACCGCATCAAACTCAGCAGCGAGTTCACGCCCGCCCTCTTCGATCAGGAAATCACGCACGGCAGGCAAGAATTCGATGATATGCCCGTCGGCATCAATCACTGGATGGCCCTGCTGTTCGCGCACCTCGCGCGAGGATAGATGCGACATCTCGACTCCCTCCGTCTGTCCGTCCGAACGCGGTTCACGACCGGGCCTTCATGGATGCGCGCCCATATTTTCGGCACGCCTCGGTATTTCTCCCACTGCCTAAACGCTATATCGCGGCCGCCCTCTGAACTAACGAAGAGATGAAAGCTTGACGACCTGCGTCTCCGGCCTCGTCGGGGTCTCTGTCGGGAAGATAAAGCGCCAATAGATATTACCGCGACCCCGGCCTTCCGTATCGAGCCAGTTCGGCACACCGGGATCGTTGTGGGCAACGACCATCTTGAAGCTGCCGTCTTCCTCGTACTCCACCTGATTCCGGTTCAGCGAGATCTGACGGTTCGCGAAATCGTAACTCTGCATAAAGGAGTTCCAGAGCACGATGTTCGCGAAGCGACAAGGCGGGAAGCGTCCCGTGATCACGAGTGCCTCGTCCTGCTCAAGTTCGTAGAACGTCGAGTTGTACCAGGCGTGGGTGTTTCCATAGGCCTGATCGCCGCTCGCGGACATCCATTGCCCCGGCGCTTTGAACTGATTCGGTACGAGGGAGACCCAACCGAGTGCCGCCGCCATCTCGGGCGTCGTCTTCTTGAAAGTCATGGCCGCATGATCGCGAACGAAATTGGCGACCCATTCGAGATGCTGCGCGACTTCCTCGTCGCCGCCGTACTGCTCAAGCGGCTCGGGGTCGACCACCGAGATCTGAATCGGAACGACTCGCCCTGGGAGCGCCGCTACCTTCTGTCGTGATTCGTGATAATGCCGCGTCGTGATCTGACTCGCGCCCTTCGAAAGCTTCAGCCAATTGCCGCGCTTCGGCTTATTGCGACTGACCGTAATTTCGTAGCTGCCGTCCGGCGCGATCTCCATCTCGAGATCGCTGATGGCCGCGATCGATCCGCGAGCCGCATGACCTTCGCTGCTCCCCTTTTCTATCGTGAACGAGGTGAAGGTCGCCGCAGCGGCATTCCCCGTGATCTTGTAGGTCTGGTCGTCGCGAATCGCCGCAAAATAGTAAACGGAGTCCGGATTGCATCCGAGCAACTTCCGGGTCGGCGTCACGTAAGGTCGGAAGACGGGACGATTCGGCTTGGCTTCCAACCAAAAATCGAGTCCCGTATAGAGAAGATGTGCAAGCGCACGCTCAGCTTCGGCGAGTTCTTCGGTCGTGTAGCCGGACTCGGGTGTGAGCAGCTTTTCCTCAACGCCACGGATCGTATCGAGCAGCGTATGCATCGCCTTGCGGGCCGCAGAAGCATTGGCCGGCGTCTCGTGATGCGCCGCCTGTGCGGCAGAAGCGCCCAACGTTCCGCCCATCGCGGACAAGCCCGTCGCTACGCCGCCTGCTACGCCCACACTCTTCATAAAATCGCGTCGATCCATGATCTCTCCTTCGGTCTCGATGAGTGAGCCGCCCTGGAGACGATGGAGATCGGCGAACCAAAATGCAAGAGCCCACTTTGACTGGATTAAGCGGGATCGCGCGGGTTTCATCTGGGCGCCATCGACGATGATCGAGGTTTAGCGCGATCCCCCAAGGCCCGGCGAGGTTCCCGTCCCCCCTCGCCCCGCCGCGCCAAACACTCTCTGCAGCAGCGCCGTTGAGCGCGCCGCAGGATCCTGCCGAATTCGCGCCTCTTCCTTGGCCAGCTCGCCAAATAGGGCGTTCAGCGTCTGATCGGAGACGTATTTTTCGAGATCCACCGCGGGCGGCTTGGTGAACGGGATCTGCTGGTAGCGCGTCACGAGATCTTGATAGAGCGTGTAAACGCCCACCTTTTGCATCGCCGTCGCCGCGATCGGCTTGAACCGACTGCGCAGCTCCGCCGAGGTTCGCCCCTGGAAATACTGAGTCGCGGCGTCGTCGGGTCCGTTCAGAATCTGAAACGCGTCTGCAATCGTCATCGACGAAATCGCCGAAGCGAATACGGGAACAGCCCGCGAAGCCGCTTCTTCCGCCGCAAGGTTCATCGAGTTCTCAAGCGCATCGACCTGCGACGAAAATCCCACATTCCGCAGGACCTCAGCGAGGCGGCCCATCTCGCCGGGCAAACTGAGCCGGAGTGCGGGGGAGCGGGAAAAGCCGCCGTCTGCCGCAAGGGTCGAGGTCGTCCGCTGCGTTCCTACCTCCAGGGCTTGTTTCAGGCCGTTGGCCACTGTCGCCTGGTCAAGCGGCAGGCCCGCCGCGAGAATCTGGCCGAAATCCACACCCTGCAGCTCGGCACATCCCGTTTGCAATCCCAGCATGAACGAAGAAAGGGTAAGGAGAACGATAAAGCGAGTTCGCAAGCGCGACATAGGGACCTCGGGGTACTGGGGGCAGAAGCCCGAGGTTAGCCGAAGCGGGACCACAGGAGCATTGTCGAACTCAAAAGGGCTTTCGGTCTGGCGTTCTGCCCCTCGCTCGCCTTGAACCCCGGCCCAGATGAACGATGCTCGCGAGCGGGGGAATCCAAAATGCATGGGAATACGTCCAGCACCCGAAAGACCGCAATCGTGACGGGCGCTTCCTCGGGGATCGGCGAAGCGACGGCGCGCGAACTCGCACGACGCGGCTTCGACGTGGCGCTAATTGCGCGGCGGGAAGACCGGCTCACGCTGCTCGCCAAAGACCTGGAAGCCCTAGGCGGACGGGCCTATGCCATTACTGCGGATCTTTCCGAAGACGAGGACACGGAGCGCGCGGCGCGGAAGGCGATCGAATGCCTCGGCCGCATCGACGTCCTCATCAACAATGCGGGCTATAGCCCCGGGGCCGCCATCGAACAGGTTTCGCGCCAGGCCCTCCGGCATATCTTCGATGTGAACCTGCTCTCCGCACTTCATCTGGCGGGCGTCGTCACACCGCTTATGCGCGCGCAAAAATCAGGACGCATCATCAACGTAGGATCGCTTGCCGGAGCCGTCCCCGCCCCGCTCGCCGTCCCCTACTCCGCAACCAAGGCGGCCATGAAGATGGCGACGGATTCGCTTCGCCTGGAACTCGCCCAGTTCGGCATTCGCGTCATCCTCATCGTCCCCGGATTCGTGGACACCGCCGTCTTCGACAACGCGCGCAATGGCGCACATCATCTCCGCGAAGACATGAGCAATCCCTATCGCAAGATGATGTTCGATCTCGACGATCTCGCGAAAAAGAACCTCGCAAACCCGCTCTCACCAGAGACCGTCGCCAAGATCATCGCCGACGCTGCAACCGCGGAGAACCCGAAAGCGCGCTATTACACGCCCTTCTCCGCCATGCTCCAGAGTTTCTTCCTCAGCATGCTGCCAGCAAAATGGCTCGACGCAGTCCTCACACGGGTCTACAAGCTCCCGCCCGCCTAGCACCCAAAGCACTCGGCAGATAGGACCGCTAAGCGAAGGGTTCCGCCTCGATCGAAAACCGTTCGCGGTAGCCTTTGAAGGCCGCACTGACGGCTTCTTCTTCGAGCGAGAAGGCTTCGAGGCTGTATTGATGCACGCCGAATTCGTCCTTCGGATGAATCTCAAGATAGTTTTTCATCCGTCCGCGTGCGACGGCGCTGAGTTCTAGATCGAAATGGCGATAGATCCGCTCGACACAGGCGATCGGATCCGAGACCACCTCGCGCATAGAAAGATCGAGGATCTGCTTCTCGCGGTCCGGATGCCGATCGCGCGCGCGCATCCCCTGCTCGAGAAGCGTCGGCCAGACATCCATCATTTGCCGGCCTACCCGCGCCGGATCGACCTCGTCCGAGGCCACAATGCGCATCGTATATTCTAGATTGGCGACCGAAGGAATCACGCGCACCGGATCTCGATGCGTCTGCACAACCATTGCGTCGGGGTAGGTATCAAAGAGCGTATCGATCGGCCCAAGATGCCCCGGTGATTTCAAGATCCAGCGCTCGCCTCGATGCTTCGACTGAAGATGCTGCAAGAAGCGGCGATGATACGCGTAGGTCGCAGTCATGTCCTGCTGGAGCAGCCATTCGTCGTAGCTCTCCACGTCGAAGCACATCTGGAAACGGACGCTCATGAATTCCGACGCCGTGGGGACAATGCATTCCTGGGGCATAAGCGCGCCGACGGGATGAATCGCCTGAAAGCCGGGCGCGAGCTGACCGACCTGTTCGAAGCGCCCGCGGGCCTTTTCTATTCGCGGATCCGTGTGATAGGTCGCAGTCTCAGGCGGCGGACACGGATCATCGATTTCCCAGGAGAGCGGTGCGCGGTTCGCCGGATCTTCCGCCAAGAGCCCATAGAGCAGAGTCGTCCCCGTCCGTGGTAGACCGAGGATGAAGAGCGGCCGCCGAATCACCTCGTCGGCGATCTCGGGATGCTTTTTGCGGTAATCCGCGAGCTGGAGTCGATGGGTCAGAAGTTCCAGGATCTGACGCTTCGCGAAATAGCGGCCGAAGAGCGTGAGGCGGCCGTCTTCCTCAAGAGACTCGACTAGCTTTTCAAGTCCGGGAAGAAAAGTCTCTGGACCAAAATCCGAGAGACGTGCCTGCTTCGATGCCTTTCTCATCAGGCCAGCGGCACTGAGATCGATCGGCACGAAGCCAAGCCGCGCCAGCCCCCTACCAGCCGCGTTCATCAAGCGGATCGGCAGCGGTCGGAAAGGCTTCTGAAGAATGTCCTCTGCCTGGGCCAATGAACGTGCGCTCCGTAGGTTCGTAACAAGAAGAACGAGATACCTCTGACGTTAGAACGATCCGGAAGTCCATGCCGTGACCTGGGCACGCCCTGCCCGACTCAAAGGGCCGCAGAGTCTAGCGATCGTCGGCGAACCGACGCCGGCCCACGATCGCCGGACGCCAGCTGGAGAAAGCCGGACCGCCTGCGCGACGCGCGCACGCGCTACAAGGCCGACTCTGTCTGTACCTGTGCCTCTACCTCCGCCTCCGCCTCCGCGAGCGCCTCACGAAAACCAGCGATGCGCCGAAGTTTGAGGCCCTCGTAACCTCGCACCTGATCCGGCAGCTGCGCCAAACGAATCACGGCCTGAATATTCTCGCGACGGAGCTTCGCGAGCGCGCGGTCGAGCGCCCCCGCGTATTCATAGGGCAAGGCCCGCTCAATCCGCCGAAGCTCGGCATAGCCAAAGGGATCGAAGGCCGTGCCCCGAAGAAAACGGCCACGCGCCAGCAAGCGAATGAGCGGCGCGGCCCACGTCCCAATCGAGATCTTTCGGCGCAGCCCCATCGCCCGCAGCAGCGGCGGATGCAGCTTCCATGCGATGCTGCCCGCTTCGCCCGCCACCGCGCGCGCTTCGCCCATCGCGGCGGCATCGGTCATCAGCCGAGCAACTTCATATTCGTCCTTGTAGGCCAGAAGTTTGAAAAGCTGAACGGCCACCTCCTCGGTCAGGCGCAGGCTCCTCGCGCCAATCTGCGTTTCAGCCTGAGCCGTTCGCTCAACGATGTCGAGCCATTCACGCGCCCTCTTTTCGCCACCCCAGGCCACCAATTCGCTCGCATAACGTGTGAGATCCGCCGAGAATTCGACGTTCTCACCAGACAACGCCGCGATGCGCGTACGCAAGGCGCCCGCGACGCTGTACTGCGGAACGACGCGCGCGTTTGCCTCGCCCTTCGGCTCCGCCGCGCGCGCATTGCGGCGCGCCTCCTCGACACAATGCACATCGGCAATCTGCATCCGCCCCCAGCTGAACGCGGCAAGATTCGCGTCAACCGACATGGCGTTCAGACGAATCGCCTCCTCAATATGCTCCGCACGAATCGGCAGACAGCCGGCCTGAACCGCCATCCCGACAACGAAAAGATTCGCGGTCGTACTTTCCCCGAAAAGATCCTCCGTGATCTCGGCGGCATCCGCCCAAAACTGCGCGTCCGATTGCGTCCGGTCCGAGATGCGTTTTCTCAAATGCTCCGCGGAAGGCATCTCGAGCTCGAGATGCGTGATCATGTCGCCTGTCGGCGTCGCCGAGGTTGAGCCCACGACCGTCGTTCGGTCGCGATCCGCGATCAGAAGACCCTTTTCGGAGGCTGCAACGAGCTGGTCAAAAGCAAGGAGGAGATCCGCCTGCCCTTCGCCTAACCGGTTCGTCGAAGTGGGTGCCGTACGCGAAAGGCGAAGGTCGCTGACCACCGGGCCCGCCTTCTGCGAGAGGCCGATCTGGTCGAGGCCGCGGACCTGATAGCCATCCAACATCGCGGCTGTCCCAATCACCTGAGCAACGGTGACGACACCGGTTCCCCCTATGCCCGTGATGCGCATGGCAAAATCTTCGTCGGGCACGATGCGCTCCGGATCGGGAAGCACAGCCCGGTCGGGCACGGCAGCGAGAGCACGCTGGCTTGATTTTGCAGCCTGTACTTCCCTCCCCGCCTTCGCCCTTCTAGGCGCGCTTTTGCCCGACGTCTGCTCGGGAACATTAATGCTCATGAAAGAGGGGCAATCGCCTTCAAGGCAGGAATAGTCGAGATTGCATGTGGTTTGGTCGATCTCGGTCTTCCGCCCGAAAGGCGTTTCCACCGGCTGAACCGAAAGGCAATTGCTCACCTGACCACAATCGCCGCAGCCTTCGCAGATACGCGAGTTGATCACGACACGCTGGCGCGGGGCGTTCGCGCGGCCGCGCTTGCGAGCGCGGCGGAGCTCCGCGGCACAGGCTTGATCGTGAATCAAAACCGTCGTACCGAGGACAGTGGACAGGTGTTCCTGCGCCTCGATCAAGCGCTCTCGCCCCCAGACTTCCACACCCGCCGGAAGCGAGCCCGCCGCATAACGAGACGGCTCATCCGTCGTCACAAGAACCTGGGCTGCGCCTTGATTCAAAAGATTCGCGGCAAGCTCCCGAACCGGAAGCTGCCCCTCCGGATGCTGCCCTCCAGTCATTGCGACGGCTCCGTTATAAAGGATTTTGTATGTGACATTGACGCCCGCTGCGATCGAAGCCTGAATCGCCAGCTGCCCCGAATGGAAGTAGGTCCCGTCGCCGAGGTTTTGAATAAAGTGCTCGCGCGACACAAAGTCAGACATCCCGACCCACTGGATCCCTTCGTTCCCCATACAGCCCAGGCCGCCGATATCGCCGACGCGCCCTGGATCCATCAAGAGGGCCATCGTATGACAACCAATCCCCGCGCCCACAAGAGACCCTTCAGGGACTTCCGTACTTCTGTTATGCGGACAACCGGAACAATAGAAGGGTTTGCGGGCCACGTTCAAGGGAACAGGCGCCGCGGCCGCGACGCGAGGCGGCACCAGCCGATCTCCCAGCCGCGCTTCAAGACGCCGCCGGATCACGGGGATCAAGAGATCCGCATCGAGAGCACCGTATCCGGGGACAAGATAGGCCCCGGATTCATCCTGCTTCCCCACGATACGCGGTCGCTCGCTCATCGCATACAGCGCGTCCTTCACGAGCGATTCCAGATTGGGCGACTTCTCCTCAATCACAAAGACTTCGTCGAGCCCGCGCGAAAAGTTCTGCACGATCTCCGGATTGAACGGCATAGGCATGCCCATGTTCAGCAACCGAATCCCGCACGCTTCGATCTCGCGATCGCTTCCGATTCCAAGTCGAACAAAAGCCTCGCGCACTTCGCGGTAGGTTATGCCCGAAGACACGATGCCAATCCAAGCGTTTCCGGGATTCACGGTGACGCGATTGAGATCGTTCAGCGTCGCGTATTCCCGTGCGAGGGGATAACGCACTTCGACGATTTCACGCTCGACCTCAAGCGTGCGGGGCGTCAGCAAGTTTCCGCTCGGCGCGTGCTGATACCCCCGCCCCTCTACCAGGGGAAGAACGGGAACAATGCGCTCCGGATGTAGTTTGATGGTCGCAGTCGCGTCCGCCACGTCCGCCACGATCTTGAGCGCCGTCCATAGACCTGTCGCGCGGGAAAGCGCGATCGCGTGCCGCCCATAGTCCAGCGCCTCCGCCGGGTCGCCGGGATAGAGCAGAGGCACATGCATATCCCCCAGTACGCCGGCCGAAGACGAAGGGATCGTCGAACTCTTCGCCGCCGGATCATCACCGACGATCGCGACAGCCCCGCCATATTGCGAAGTCCCCGCATACACCGCATGCCGGAGCGCATCCGCGGCACGATCCACGCCAGGCGCCTTGCCGTACCAGAGGCCGAGGATTCCGTCGTAGAGGCAATCCGGTTGAGCCGCGGCGAGCTGCGAGCCCATTACCGCACTCGCGCCGTATTCCTCGTTCATTCCGGGGCGACAGGTGATCGCCAATTCGGGTGCAAGCTTGGCGGCGGAGGCGACGGCGCGATCGAATCCGCCGAGTGGCGACCCGGGATAACCGGAGATAAACGCCGCCGTGTTCAGTTCATTTCGACGATCGACGCGGAGCTGTTCAAGAGGCAGACGCGCGAGCGCCTGAATACCGGTCAGAAAGACCACCCCATCATCCGATAGATATCGATCATTCAGCGAATAACGCCGACCTTCCGCCATCCCATCCCCCTAATGAGTTCAGTGCGTGAGCCCCGCTTCCCGAATCGTGCGGTCCACGCCCGCCCATACATCCTTCTCGCCCCGGAACGTCACATGCCCCCCATCGTACCAGACGATTTCAGGCTCTTCCCAATGCCGCCAAAGATCACGCACATGGTCCGGTGTCACCAGCCGATCAGCAGTCGCCCCAAAGATCATGCGCCCTTCGAGCGGAACCCTCGGCTTGAGCGTCAGCGGGGAAACGACCCGCATGACTTCGCCCACGCGATCGAGATCAAGGCCCAATTTCTCCGCATAACGAAACTGGTGCGCCGCTCCATGTCGGGACACGATTCGCGTCATATCCGCAAGCGGAATACCCGGAATCGCGCAGGAGAGGCCTTCTGTCACGCTCGCGAAAAGAGCGGTTGTGTAACCACCCAGAGAGAGTCCGATCGCACCGACACCGGGCGCCTCCTGTGCATTTATCCAGGAGAGCAGCCGCCGCATGTCCCACACCGACTGCGCTTCGGCGTGAATCGTGTCGACCACGTCCAGCCCCAGAAAACCGCTGCCCGAATGCCAGCTGATGCGGCGCGGCCCATGCAGGGGAAGGACGGGGATCAAGACGTTCAGCCCAAGTCTATTATAGAAACGCCCAAAGAGCCCCACATCGATCGCTGCATGCCCCATGCGGTATCCGTTCGTGCAGATCATCCAGGGGCGCGGCGCACCCGAATGTCGCATCACATATGCGTAGCCATCCCGCGAAGGCTCGTAGCCGAGCCAACGTTCTCGCCCCGATTCATTCGCAGGTGGTGCATAGCCGCTCTCGAAGCGCAGGACTTCAATGTCGTGGCCCGCGCTTTTCTGATTGCGGATCTCTGGGTCGACCAGATCAGGAGGCGCCACGTGATAGGCGTCTGGCTTTTCGATCAATCCCTGCGCCGAGAATTGGTCGTGCAGTTCATCGACTTCACCAATCACCCGCTCGAGCGTGCCGTCCAGCGGAAAGCCCGAAGAGCTGAACTGCTCGAATCCGAGAATCGCCTCGTCGATCGCAACCTTGGCGGCAAGCGCTGCCGAAGGCTTCGGGATCGGCACCGCTTCGTAATGCGGCTCGAGCTGCAGGGCCATCCGCCCCGCTCCCCATGCAGCGCCCAGCGCCGCGCCGAGCAATAAGAGCGCGCTCCCAAGGCCAACGCCAAACGCATAGGGCAAGGCGAGCACTGCACCGAGCACACCCGCGAAGGCGCCGATCTGCGTCGCGCGATGATCTCCAGGCCAAAGCAGTTGTGAGACACCCGATCCCAGCATCAGACTCCCGAGGGCGAGCACGGGTAGCGAAGCGAGAAATCCCAGCCCCGAAGCGGCGCTCATCCAGATCAGGCCCGCGGCGATCCCAAATGCGGACCATTTAGAGAAGAGAGGCTGTTCAAGCACGGCGGGTTCCTCATACGGCAACGGCGCGCGGCCGAGCAGAAGGCGAAGCGAGGTCAAGGTCAGGAACGACGAAGAAGCGGCCCTGCCCTAAAGCAGAGTAGCGGACGCCGGAAACCCACCCTTGGGGCGTTTACCGCCGCGTTTATTGAGCAGTTTTGTCCGCCGACAAAACTCATTCAACCCGTTGTTTTTGCTTTGTTTTTGGATCTTTTTTCGGCCTTTCTCGGCCTTTCTCGGCCTTTGTCGCAGCGACCCGACAAAGCGCTTCGCGAGGCGACGCCAGAGGCTTGCTGGATGCCTCGCGATGCCAAACACCTAGGGAGACCAAACGATTCGCCTGCGCGGATTCCCCCTCAGCCTACGCGTCGCCGGATCATCATTGCGTTTCCGCAAATCGATGTGCATCTCGATTCGACGCTCGCCGAAGCAGCACCCGCTCCGCCCGGAACACTCGAACCCGAAGCGGATTGACTCTCAGTTTGTTTCCGCGGCGGGCACCCAAATTGCGGCCGTGGAATCGCCAAAGGCATCCGTCCCACCTGCCAAAAAACGAGCGCCGACCCAGGCGCAAACCAGCGAGTCGAGCGCGTCTTCGAATCGCTTAAGGCTCGCCAGCGTCTTGACCTCGGAGGCTTCCGGCAGCTCAATCGGAATCGCGCCCAACTCTTTAAGGAGTCCCCCCTCGATGCGCCGAAACGCGGCAAGGAGGTGGCCGATCCGAGCCTGCACACTCTCTCCCTTCCAGAATTTCGACGAGCGCGAGACCTTATACGGCAACCGGTAAGGCACATTCAGCAGCCTAAGCAGCGCTGGATGCGGATAGACCTCGAGAGAATGTCGCATTGCCACACGTTTGGGCGCAGAATTACGCGACTCCGGCGGCTCCGAAACGGCGAGCGGATAGCCTGCCGCGTCGAGCTGCCGCATCAAGTCCATGCCCATCTCGCCCGGACGCTCCGGCGTCGGCGAATGCGTCGAGCAGCCCTGGGCACCGAAGGTGCTTGAGACCGCGTTGTCGGCCTGGCGGCGCGCGACGCAGGGTCCGATCGCGAGCGGCATATCCACGGCAATCACACGGGCCTCAGCAGCCTCGATCCGCTGTGATGCCGCAAGCAAAGCCTCAACATCGGGCCAAGAACCCCTGCCTTTTCTCGAGCCTTTTTCCGTCTCTTTCCCCGGCACGCTCCAGTCCACGCTCTGCCCATCGGCTAGGGCACAGAACTCCGCATAACTCGGCGCACAGCCAGCGACATGCCAACCCTTCGCGTCTTCCACGATCCAAGCGACGCCCGACGGCGCGCGCTCGGTCCACGCCGCATCGATCCCGAGGACACCGCGCTTCAAGACATGATCAAAATACCGACTCACCGAGTCGATACGAAAAGGAAGCTACGAAGAACATCGTCCCCAGGGCATAGAAAATGGTGAGGCCGGCATGCAGCCGACGATCTTCACTCAGAAAAAGCGCAATCAGCGTCGCGAGCGCCAAGACCTGAATGACCAAAACCTCGGAGACATTGAGGTTCAGAAGAATGAAGAACGACATCACCCCAGCCAATAAAGCGAAGACCGGTTTGCGATTCGCAAAATAGAACGCCTCAAGGTCAATGAAAGACTCAGCTTCCCCCGTCGCGCCCCTTGCGCCCTCTTCCCTTCTGGCCTCCCGCGTGGGGAAGAGCAATGAGCTCACCAGGAAAAGAATAATCGGCGCAGTCAACAGCCTAACGAGATCGAGAAAGACCCAAGCCTCCTGCCCCGCCAGATCAAAAAGCGACCAGCAATACTGAAGCTGCTGCAAGAGCAGGGTCAGAACCCAGATCGCGTGCACCCAGTAGAAACGCAGTTCTCCGCGCAGAACCCGGGCGACGCCTGAGAGTAGCTCCGCGATACCCAGTGCGACGATGATCGAAATGACCACCATGACGAATTCAAATGGCTGCACGAGAAGTCTTGACCCTCTACTCGGAGAGCGCCCAGAGCGAGCTGGATTCGCTTGAGCCTATTCCGCTCCGGCGCCTCGACCTCCACCGATCGGGTTCCGCAGCGCATCGAACAGGATAGTAAGCATATCTCGCGGAAGAAGCAGGCCCTGCTTCTTCAAGAGACGCGCACTGCGAAAGACATCCCGAAAATAGGACCGCGTTCGCGGGTAGAGCGCATCGACCGTCTCGTCATCCAGCGGGAAGACAGAGCCGCTCAGACGACAAGCCAATCCGCCGATTCCCTGCAGCTGCGGAGGAAGATTTGGATCTGCCTCGTTCGACGAGGTGTAAGTCGCACGGGGCGCTTCCATAGAGGGAAGCCGCACGCCGCCCGTCACGTTCCCCAGCTCATCGCGCACCAGCACGCCCGCCACATCGTCCATCTGGATACCCGCCGGCGGATTCTTCCCGAAACGCACCTGCTCTTCCATCCGTTCCCACAAAGCGTTCAGCACGTAACTCACGAACACAGGGCCATCCGCCGTCGTGTTGAGTTCATTGCGGCAGAGGTCCTCAAGGAAGATTGGAAACGGACCGAAGATACCGGCCGGAATCAGCTCAATTCCGATATGCGAGGTGTTATGCGATCCACCTGCCACTTCGTAGTAGCGATACGTCGGCGTATCCGCCTGCCGCCCGAACACGTTGAAGCCCAATCCTTCGAAATCGGTCTGCGTGATGACCTGATAGACCGGTACCGGGAGATCCGTCCGCACTTGAGAATCGGGGAAGGACAGACGCGGAGTACAGTCCGGAAATTCAGGCGACTCTTCGCCGCCGCAGGACGGGCCAAAGTTAATCGAACGAGCCCGAATCCCCGCTTGGATGAAATAGCCATCATTCACACTCGGCTCATGAAAGGCGCTTGCATAGGTGACCAGAGAACCGGCCTGCTGCGACTCGCCGACATGAAAGAGGCGCTTCACTCGGTACTCGTCGGGAATCGGATTATCGGCCTGATCGCTCCTCAAGAGCGCCGCGATCTGCGTCATCATTTCGAAAGCCAAGCCGTTCTCTGGCAGCGAAAGGCTCGCGTAACGCGCCCCGCACGAGGGCGGCAAGAATCCGAGCAGCCGGCAACCTTGCAAGAGATAGTCGATCGAGATCGTGCTGTTCGTGACGCCGACATAGATAATACCCTGGCGCGCGAAGTATTCGGCCGACGGTTCCCAAGCCGGCGCTGTGTCGAAGCCGGCCGTCGAGTTCCACCACTCGACCACAACCGTCCCGTTGAATTGATGCGGATTTGCAGGACGTCGCACGATCAGCCGGGTCTTATACGGAACATCCTCTGCGACCGGAGTGATGTCCGCAGGACCAAGCGGCGGATTATGTGCGTAGTTGAAAAGCGTGGACTCGCCCTCAACAAAAAACTCTTCCTCCACGTAAGCGCGGGGCAAATCAGCAACCAAGCGTGTTCCCGGAACAAAAGCCGCCCCCGCCGTTTCGTCGGGCAGCGTCACGTGAACAGAGGCCACAGGCGTCTCGCCATCAGAATCGCGTTGATCCGCGCTCACCCAACCCGCGGCCGTCAAAAGACCCGCCAACAACATTGCTGTCATGATGGTCGACAACTTATTCACACTCTGAAACCAAATTCCAAATCCAGAACGAAGCACGCGCATAAGTGATCTCTCCTCTGCTGATTCGTTTCAACTTCCCACGAGGATCGGGAGGGGTCAAGCATTACTCGCGGGCCTGGGCTGTTTCCAACACGATCCCTTCGATCTCTTCGACAAGCAGACTCGATAGGGCCTCCAACCCAAGATCCGTAAAATGAACATGGTCGACTAGATGCTTGGCACTCGCAGGAATCGTCTTCGTTTCGATCAACCGAACATGGCTCTGCGAAGCAGCAATCTCGTGCATGACCGCACGCGCTTGCAAAATCGCTCGCCACAGCGTTTCCGGATCAAAACCGACGAACTCGTACCGGATCTTCGCTTTCTCCTCTTCTGAATTTATCGAGGACGGAAGAAGAATCTGATCAACCAGCGCCAGATCGATTCCCCGCTTGGCGCAGAGATCCGCGATTCGCTGAAGATTCGAGCGGTAAAAAGCAACGCCCGTCTCCGTCACTTCCCGATCGAGCGTTGGATGCCGAAAGCCCTCTCCCGAGCTTCGCCTTAGCCGTTTCCCAATCTCGATCTTCGCGAAGCGGGCATAGGTGATTGCCTGGGAATGCGCGGACGAAAAATCCCAGAACGGCGAAGGCTGAAGGGCTGTAGCCTTTCCGTTGCGACGCCCTTGGGCCACCCATTTCTTTATCACTTCGTCGACGTCTTCTATGCCGAACGTCTTGAGATCATTCCAAAGGTGATACACGAGCACGAGATCCGGCTCGAGCTGAATCAGCTGCGATTCCAATCGGCGAGAGGACTGGAGCGTCGAGTAGCCCGGTGTGCCCGCATTAATCACACGTACCGGCCTCGCCAATCGATCAGCGAGTTTTTGTTCGAGCCTCGCCGGCCAGGCACCGGGCGGGCCCGCGTGATAGTTGAACGTACTTGAACCGCCAAGGACGACGACCCGGAATTCCCCTGCGGGTTTCTCGGGTCGAATTTGGCCCGCATCACGCAGCCCCATGGCATTCACGCGAATCACGCCGGCTTCGGAGGGGTATTCGCCGGGCGCAAGCGCCCAATGATAGTCGGGATGAAATTCGTAGCGGAGAGAAGCCGAGCGCCAAGCCTCATAGGATCGCGCGGGCAAAACGATCCGCACAGCAAGCTCGAATAACAGAGCCAGAAAAACTACGATCGCGGCGGGGAAAAGGAATCGCCTTCGAGCACGAGCAGCGGAACTCACGAAGCGGCCTCCTCGCCCAACCGGAGCCTCATGCCACGTCGCCTTTCGCGAAACGCGCGAGCACATCTCGTCGGAGCGCTGTCACCATCTCCGCGTCTGCACCCATCATCTCGAGCTCTTCCGCCGCGCCCCGCAGAACATCCAGGGAACGCTCGCGCACAAATTCGGGGCCTTCCTCGAGCTGATTCGTATCGAAGAAAACCTCGTTCCCATCCGGATCCCGCGTGGCCCAGCAGATCCCGTCGGCGGCGGAGTCATATTCTGCTGCGGTATAGCGCTCGGATTCCCCTGCCAGATCAGGAAAGGCGGCCTTCAATTCACGCTCCGCCGCCCGCACGTCGCCCGCGCGCAAATTGATCAAGTTCTCTTCGAGGAACGTCATCAAAGCAATCCTCTGAACGCCGTACCGAAGCACGACCGTCTTCCCTTCCGCTTCGGACACCAGACGCATCCCCAGCTTCAGATAGAAGGCTTTCGAAACCTCCAGATTGCGGACACGCAGACAAAGGCTGAGCCAACCAAAATACGACATCGGCAATCCACTCCCGATTCGATCGGCCAGCGATGGCACGATCACGTAAGGACGGATCGACAATCCCGTGCGTTCGCGAGAGGGACTCCCGCCACATCCACGCATATCCGCGCGCATCGCGCCCCATCCTGATGCCACGCTTCACGCTGGCCACATCCAGCTGAAGGGGCCGAACAAATCAGCACAACTAGGAGAGTGAACTCGAACCCGGCGCCATCACCGGACGCACCGTCGCGGCGCGAGCGCCGACGAGGCTCTTCACCCCCTCTTCCAAACCATCGATGGACAAATGGTACATCGGGAAGACCGAAGAAATGGTGCGACAGGTCGCAGACATCGCCCATTCCTGAGGCTTGTCCGGATTCAGCCAGGCACCGCGATCGAAATGCTGCTCCAGGCGGTTCAGCCAGGAGAGTCCGCTCGTCTCCGTCTCCATACGCGCATTAATATTGCCACGCGCCGAGGTCAGCTCCGAAGGGTGCATCGCCGCATCGCCCACGACCATCAATTTCCAGCGCTCGCCGTAGGTGCGCATGAGGTCAGCGGTCATCATCGAGTCTTTACGCATCAGGTTGCCCGAGGTGAAGACGCGTTCGTAGACACAATTATGAAAGTAGAAGGCCTTGAAATCCCGTAGCCCACGCTCTTCATGCAGGGCGGAGAGCAATCGACTCACGGGCTCGTAGTAGGGATCCATCGTGCCGCCTACATCCATCAAGAGCAGCAACCGCACATTATTCTTCCGTTTCGGCCGGAAGACCAGATCAATCTCGCCGCCGTCCCGACAGGTCTTGTCGATCGTCTCTTCGATATCGAGTTCTTCGGGGCCATCGCTCCGCGTCAGCTGACGCAAGCGGCGAAGCGCGAGCTTCACGTTCCGAACGTCGAGCGCGACATCGGTTCTGTAGTCCTGAAACTGACGATCTTCCGCGACCTTCATGGCCGTGCGCTTACCACCGGGTCCGCCTACACGAAGGCCGGTCGGATGTTCGCCGCCATGACCGAAGGGGGAGCGGCCACCGGTGCCGACCCATTTCGAGCCGCCATCATGCCGCTCGGTCTGTTCGGCCATCGTCTCTTGAAAACGCTTCATGAGCTCATCGATATCGAGATGCTCGAGCGCTAGGCGCTGCTCTTCCGTGAGCTCTTCGAAGGGCTTCGGATCCGCCAGCCAATCGAGCAGCTCCTGCGGAAGTTCGATCGCGCCCTCGATGCCTTCGAAATACTGCGCGAAGACCACGTCGAAGGTGTCGAAATCGCTCTCGGTCTTGACTAGGCAGGCGCGCGCGACGTGATAGAAGCCTTCGATATTGGACTTATGCAGTCCCTTCTCAAGGCAGGTCAGAAGCATGCGCCATTCTTGCAGAGTTACCCGCAGTCCGGCGTCGCGCAGCGTGTAGAAAAAATCGAGCAGAACCAAAGGTCAACCGCCTAGCGCCGTCGTGCGTTCCCGATTTCATCCAGGGTCTTGGGCGTCTTCCCGCCGCGATCCTGGAAGCTCTGAATCGCGCGCGTATCCTGCTCATTCTTGAGCAGAGCGCCCATGAACGGGATCTCGGTTTCGAGCGACTTCACATCCGCGCCTGCACGGACGAGTGCCGTAATCCAGTCGATCAGTTCGGAGGTCGAGGGCCGCTTACGCAGCTCCTTCTGCTCGCGTAGCCAATAGAACTTTACGAGCACCTGCTCAAGAAGCGTCCTCTCCAGGTTCGGGTGATGCACGTCGATGATCTTGCGCATCTGCTCCACTTCCGGGAAGTCAATGAAGTGAAAGACGCAGCGGCGCAGGAAGGCGTCCGGCAGTTCCTTCTCGTTATTCGACGTAATGATCACCATCGGGCGCTGGGCCGCGACGACTTCCTCGTTCGTCTCGAGGACTGTGAATCGCATCTCGTCGATTTCGTGCAGGATATCGTTGGGAAATTCGAGATCCGCCTTGTCGACTTCGTCGATCAACAGAACCTGTCGGTCCTTGGCCGAGAACACACGACCGAGTGGCCCAAGCCGGATATAGCTGCGGATATCCTTCACATCGCCATCGCCGAAGCGCGCGTCATTCAGGCGCTGCACAGTGTCGTAGACGTAGAGCCCATCATCCGCCTTCGACGTCGACTTGATATGCCACGCATCGAGCGGCATCCCAAGACCCGCGGCGACATGCTGCGCAAGCAGCGTCTTTCCGGTCCCCGGCTCGCCCTTCACTAATAAGGGGCGCTCAAGCGCGAGGGCGCAATTTACGGCATCGATCAGAGCACGAGAGGCGATGTACTCGCTCGTACCCTGGAAGCGATCGAAGTTTTCGGAGTCAGGACTAGGTGCAGCAGACATGGTGGTTTCCCGAAGCAAATGCAGCGCAGCGGGTCACGAAACCAAGCCAAGCTGAACGGCGTACAAACAATATATGGCGCAAAACAAAGAGGAGGAAGAGCGCGGGCAGTCACGCAAAAGAAGAGTTAGGCGCGCTCGTGAATGAGCAGCTTCTTTTCTTTGTCCTCACCGAAAAGCACGGCGATCTTGCCGCGACCCGTCACACCCTGCACAACGCCTTCGCCCAGAGTCTTATGGTCGATGCGCTCTCCGGGCTCATAGGAATCCCGAATCGAGTACTTGCGAATATCCTTCGTCATGTCGGCTTCGATGATCGCGTCCGCAGGATCGATCTTCTTGGGCTTCGGCTTGGGCTTAAGCTTGCCCGCGCCGGTCTCCCAGGCCTTCTCGAAGTTCACGGCACCCGTCAGCTTCGGTCCTTCGTCATCGTAATCCCAACCGAGTTCGCCGTCCGTGGTCAGACCCACGAAAATAATCTCCGTGCCCACGGTCTCGCCGAGCTCACGCGCGATGCGTTCACATTCGCGAATCCAGCCAGCGCCCTTCTGTGCTTCGCGCTTTCGGCAAAGTTCCCAGTAGCGCGGGCTCGCGGCGATGATCACAGCCGGCGCCTCTCCGCCCGTCGTATTGCCCGTGACTTCGGCAATCTCTTTGCGAAATGCATCTTTATTGGCATCGATTGCCGCGGCATGCGCGATGCCCTGCAGCATAAGTCGCAGAGGAGTATCTCCGGCTCCGCTGCGCGTGGCATCCGCTTCCAAAAACTTCAACACAATGACCGCCGGTCGATCATCTGCGATCAGAGCGAGCAGCGGAAGATCTTCGATCCCCGCGTTCGGATCATGATCACCCTTCTCTTTATCCGGGGCAGCCGTCTTGATCGGCACCATGTGATCCACGATCGCCACCGACTCTCCAGTCGGAAGCTCAATCAGGGTCAGAGGATCGGCCCCGCCCGCGTCACGCGCTTCTTTCGCAGAGCGACCGATCGCTTCCGCGAGATGACGTTCGTCGCGGCCGTGCTGTCGCCCCTTCGCCTTGCGGCCGACACGAACGCCAAGATGCGTGAGGCCTTCCTCCGCTCGTATGGGCGAGTTGGCACACTCGGTCTTGTAGTCCGCCTCGAGCGACGCGCCGGTCAACTTCTCAGCAGCGAGCCGAAAGCCCTTGGCCTGCTTGACGTCGCGGTCGTTCACGAGCGTAATAATCGGATGAAGGCTCACAGAGCAAATCTCCTGGGGTGGACAGCGCGCGAAATTAAATCGCGCAAATCGAGGACGAGAAAACCGATGCCGTTTCGAAATCGGTACGGACCAGCTCCATCCAAACTATGTTGGAACCAAGGTCGGATGAGATAGATGAATGCGGGGCGGGGTCGCCGTGCGACGCGCCTCACGGGGACGATAACACCGCTTACGTGCAATTTCCCGATTGCCCCGGAGGGGTTTTGGCTTTTTTTAGGCAGGCGCTCGGGCATTCGAAGTGGACTGCCGGCGATGGATGCGAATCGGGGGCCGATGCTGATTCGTTCAAGCGCGTCGCAGGGCGGGGCTTTAAAGCCTCATTCAGCCCTCAGTACGCATCGGGCGAACACGAAGTCGCCCGGCCTCGAGCTCAAACACGATCTCGCGGGATTCGACGGAACCACGAAAGACAGTCGCATCCAGAGCCGCCTGGTGCTCGGTGTGACTCTCCGGTTCGCTGGGTCCAGTCGTCCAGCTGGACGCGAACTGAGCGAAACCTTGACTGTGATCCCTATGCGACATCCGAGTGCTTCTCCACGGTACAAGACTCGGGTGGAAAAACTCCTGCCCTGCCTGCTTCCCTTACGACTTATCGCGACTCCCTTGCCGAGTCTTGAAAGTTTTTCGCGGATGAGTGGACCCTTCTTGCCGGTTTCTGGCACGAACGCTTCGAAACTCGGA
>JBDNFB010000260.1:0-33138 GCA_041690055.1 Myxococcota bacterium
CGCCCGCAGAAGAAATCGCGGGACGCGTTCACGCGGCGATCGCGCAGTCGCTCCCCAATGCGGAGATCCTCGTGGAGCCCAAGGGCCCCGGGCATTTCGAAATCTCGGTGACGGACGCTGCCTTTGAAGGGCTGAACCGGGTCAAGCAACAGCAGCTCGTTTACGGCGCGATCACTGAGCTCATGACGGGGCCGACTCCCCCGGTCCACGCCGTCGATCGCCTGAACTGCAACACGCCCTAGCTCCGCAGGCCCACCCCCCTCAAACTGTGCACTGCTATGCACAGTTTGAAAAGAGGGATGCATTTTATGGCCGAATCGTTTGATTTAGAGCCCACCTCGGTTTAGAACTGCACAGTCCCGGCTCAGGGTTTTCCCGAAGCCGAGCGTCTTTCGACGCGATTAGGACGCAGTCCCCCGCTCCCCAGGAGCGAAACCGAGGAAACCATCCAAATGCATCGCCTCGCGCGCCCGCGCTTCGCCCTGTCCAATCGACTCCTCCCGCTCCTGCTAACGCTCTTCCTGGGCCTCCCCGGCGCAGCCTTCGCCGCCGACACGCTCGACACAGGCGATACCGCCTGGATCCTGACCTCGACCGCACTCGTCCTCTTCATGACCATCCCCGGCCTCGCCCTCTTCTATGCCGGCCTCGTCCGGACTAAGAACGTGCTCTCGGTCTTGATGCATTGTCTGGCGCTGACCGCTCTGATGACGATCCTTTGGTTGGTCGCGGGTTATTCGCTGGCCTTCGACACCACCGGCATGGTGGAGGGCCAAACAGGGCTCCACGCCTTCATCGGCGGACTCGACAAAGCCTTCCTCTCGGGCGTCGACGGCGGAACGCTTTCGGGCACAATCCCGGAAGTCCTCTTCTTCATCTTCCAGTGCACCTTCGCCGTGATCACCCCGGCGCTCATGATCGGTGCCTTCGCCGAGCGCATGCGCTTTTCCGCCGTGCTGATCTTCTCCTCTCTCTGGCTGATCGTTGTGTATGCCCCCATCTGTCACATGACCTGGGGCGGCGCCGGTGGCTATTTCGCCGATATGGGCGTCTTCGATTTCGCAGGCGGCATCGTCGTCCATATCACGGCCGGTGTCGGTGCCCTCGTCGCCTGCATAATGATCGGCCCGCGCACGGGCTACCCGAAGACAGCCATGCCGCCGCATAACCTAACAATGTGCGTAACCGGTACGGGCATGCTCTGGGTCGGCTGGTTCGGCTTCAACGGCGGATCTGCCCTCGGCGCCAACGGCGACGCTGCCATGGCGATCACCGTGACCCATATCTCCGCCTCTACCGCCGCACTCACCTGGATGGCGATCGAGTGGTTCAAGCATTCCAAGCCCAGCGTGCTCGGCATCGCCACCGGCGCCATTGCAGGCCTCGCCGCAGTCACCCCCGCAGCGGGCGTCATCGGCCCCATCGGCGGACTCGCGATTGGCTTCTCCGCAGGCATCATCTGCTATCTCGCGTCAACGACGATGAAATCGAAGTTGGGTTACGACGACAGTCTCGACGTTTTCGGCGTCCACGGTGTTGGCGGATTCGTCGGCACGATCCTCGCCGGCGTCTTCGGCGCCGCGACGATGGGTGGCAATCAGATTGGCCTCTCGATCGGCAATCAGGTCGGTGTTCAGCTCACCGCCGCTTTGATCACGGCGGCCTGGGCCGGGATCGCGAGCTTCGCCCTGCTCAAGCTGACGGATATGATCGTCGGACTCCGCGTCGACGAAGACGACGAACGGATGGGCCTCGACCTCTCCGAACACGACGAACGCGGATACAGCTTGTAAACCCGCCGTATTCCGCCCGCTGAGTTGATCGCATTCGATCAACCCGGCGGGCGGGGCTCATCGCCGAGGAAACGCCCCATGAAGAAAATTCAAGCGGTCATCAACCCTTTCAAACTCGACGAGGTGCGCGAAGTCCTCGGCAAGGTGGGCGTGGCGGGCATGACGGTCTCCGAATCCAAAGGGTTCGGCCGCCAGAAGGGCCATACCGAGGTCTACCGCGGCGCCGAATACCAGGTCGACCTACTTCCAAAGCTCACGCTCGAGATCGTCGTTCGCGACGATCTCCTCGAAGCCGCCGTCGGCGCGATCACTGACGCCGCTCGGACCGGGAAAATTGGGGACGGCAAGATCTTCATCTCCAGCATCGAAGAGGCGGTCCGAATTCGAACGGGCGAACGGGGCGAGGCGGCGATTTAAGGCCCAACCGACTCGCCACCTCATCGCCGTGGGCTAGGATCCTAAAGCTATCCAGAACCACGACACTCCCATGCCCTAGCCCCGGACTCCGCAAGAGTCCGGCTGCATCCGATGAGGACCTCACCATGATCTCGACACCCCCGGAAATTATTGACCTCACGCCCGAGATGAAAGAACGCCTCGATCGCTTCCGCGACGAGCACAAAGACGATCCGATCGGCGATGTTGGAAGCCAACTCCTCTTGGAAGACGATCGAGTCAAGATCTGGCAACTCATCCTCGAGCCGGGCCAAGCCAGCGATCTCCATCGCCACGACCACGACTATTACCTCGCCATCTCCGAAGGAGATTACGTGGCCGGCGTGATTCCAGAAGGCAAAGGACACTCCTTCGTCGGCAAGGTCCCCGCAATCGGCAACACCGTAAGCATCCCGAAGGGCGGCCTTGAATGGGCCTATAACGTCGGAGAAAAGACCTACCGCGAAATCCTGGTGGAACTCAAGAACACCTGATCACGGACGCGGGACGCGCACGGGGCGCTGCGGCCTTTGGGCCGTCGGCAAGCTACTTACTAATAGCGCTCGCCTGGATCGACTTGATAGGCGAGTTCTTCGCCGCGTCGGTAGCGTCCCAGGTTTTCGAGGAAACGGTCGAGCAATCCCGAATGCGAAACGGGTGAGCTCCATGAGATATGCGCGGACAGCCGCACTTTCTCATGCGCATACAGCCAATGACCTTCGGGCAGCGGCTCGGGATCGACCACATCGAGCGTCGCCAAAGCCAGCCCGTCTTCGCGGTCCAGCGCGCGACGCAGCGCGTCCTGATCGACCAGGCCGCCGCGCGCGAAATTCACGAGATGCGCGCCGGGCTTCATCGCCGCGAAGGCAGCCTCGTTCACGAGATGTCGCGTCGCCGGCGTTTCGGGCGCCGCAACGACGACGTGATCGGCATCTGCAAGCAGAGCAGCCAGCTCCGTCCGGATCTCGACCTCCGGGATCGGGCTCCCCGTCCCCGTTCGACGCAGCGCACTCACCTTCATCCCGAACGGAAGCGCTCGGCGCGCAATCGCCTGCGCGATGCCTCCAAAGCCTACGAGGGCAAGGTGGCGCCCCTCGAGCGTTCCAAGCTCAGCCGTATTCCAGCGTTCCGGAGGCGCCTTGAGCCAGGTCTGCGGGAGCTGCTTCTCCGCCGCGAGCAGAACGGCCATCACCCATTCCGAGATGGCCGCCGCGCTCGCGCCCCGCGAACACGTCAGCGTCGCTTCGCCTAAAACATCAAACGGAAAGCCGTTCACGCCCGTCCCGTATGCATGTACCCAATGCACGCCCCGCGCAAGCGCCTCCTCCACGTTGGGCGTCCCCCAAGGCAGGGTAAGCAGGATCTTCGGCATCACCCCGTCCGGTAGCGCGCCCGTCGTGGGGAGAGCCACGATCTCGACCTCCGGAAAGGCCTCACGCACAGGCTCCATCAGCTCGAGTGGCAGATGCACCGCGATTCGGTCCCCGTTGCGTTCGCCCTTCATTCCGTAGCCAGCCCGTCCGTCAAGATCTTCTCCACAAGCAGCGTGCGCTGCACCTGATTCGTGGCCGCCGTCCTCGGCAGCGCCTCGAGCACAGCGATACGCCGCGGCTTCTTGAAGCCGGCGAGCCGTCCTTCGCAATGCGCCTGGAGCGATTCGAGTGTGACCTCCGCACCGGCCGCGCCCGGCGCAAGCACAACTGCAGCGCATAACACCTCACCCCAACTCGGGTCGGGGAGCCCAACGATCGCAATTTCCCGAACTCCAGAAAAATCACGCAAGACGCCTTCGACTTCGCTCGGCGAAACGCTCTCGCCACCCGTTCGCAGAATCTCCTTCTTACGACCGACGATCGAGTAGTACCCCTCGTCGTCCTGCGCCCCCATATCCCCCATCGCAAACCAGCCGTCCTTCATAACCGCTGCGGTCGTCTCGGGATCATCAAAGTAGCCGTCCATCAGATAAGGACTGCGCACTTCAATTTCACCGTCGGCCGCAAGCCGCACATCGACGTTATTCGAGGGGATACCGACGGCGCCGGGTTTGCGCAGAATATCGATATCCGTCAGAGACATGGCCGAGCCGACTTCGGTCGAGCCGTAGAAGATCCGCACGCAGGCGTCCGGAAAGCTGGCCTTGATCTCTCGGATCAGCTCGATCGGCGTCGCGGAGGTGCCCGTATCGAGCTGCTTGAGGCTTGAGACATCGAAACGCGAAATGTCAGAGTCGATAATGCGTTTCCAGAGCAGTGGAATACCGTTGATCCGAGTCGCGCGGCGGCGCTCGACGGCTTCAAGCAGGGCTTCGGCAGTCGCGGCGGTGTACGTGATTTCGCCGCGGGTTTGCCAAGCGGCCAACGCGAGCGTGAATGCCGCCATATGAAAGAGGGGAAAGGCGCAGACCGTGCGCTCTGGTTCGTCTCGGAAGACGCCTTGAAAGGCGCGCAACCAATTCGCTCGATGCGACAGGACGACGCCTTTGGGTCGTCCGGTACTTCCGCTCGTAAAGAAGATCACGTGGGGATCGGTCTCGCGCAGCGCCGGCTCTTCGATCGTCGCATCCGGGTCGGGAAGCGCGCGGGCATCAAGAACGAGCCGATCCGGATCGCCGCCGGCATCGTGCTCCGCGGAATCGCGCCCAGCCGCATCAACGGGCAGCAGGGCCCAACGATCGATCCGGGCAAGCTTCGCGACTTCCGCCGCACCCGAGGCATGGTAGGTGTCCGCAATGAGAAGAGTCGCCCGAGCGAGCACCGCCACTTCGCCGGCCTCCGCCGCACCGAGCCGGGCATTCAGCGGCGCGAAGACCGCTCCGAGCTTCGCCAGCGCCACAAAGAGCGGAAGCACTTCCAACGACGTCTCGGCCCAGCCGGCCACGCGATCGCCATGCCCAATCCCGAGCTGCGTCCGCAGCGCATGGGCCAAGCGATTCGCATCTCGCTCAAGCTCGGCGTAGCTCAGCGTCGTCGCCCCGACAGTCGCGGCCGGATTCTCAGGCACCGTTTCCGACGCCCGGCGAAGGATGTCCCCGATCAGGAGTTCACCGCCCACTTTCAGATTGTTCACTTTGCCCCCTTGCCTCGATGCATGGCCGAGAATACCATTCTCAGTATGGAGAACAACGTTCCCATCGTCAGAAAAGTGCCGAATTCAGCCACGGCGCCGACCTCGACCTCAGCCACGGCGTCCAGTACGGCCACGGCGCCGACGAGTGCCGGATCGATCGCCGGCCAGACGGTGGCCCGAAGCCTTGAGGCCCGTCGCGCCGCGGCCGAGGACGAGATTGCCCGCCTGATCCAGGCCACTTTCGCTGTGATTGAACGGACAGGCGTACTGGACCCGAAGGTTTCCGCGATCCTCGCCGAGGCCGGCCTTTCTAACCAGGCGTTTTATCGACACTTTCGGGGCAAGCACGAACTCCTCGTGGCTGTGCTCGACGACGGGATCCGTAAGCTCGCCGACTACCTGACACGGCGCATGGCCGCTCCGATCGCCAATCAAGCGCCCGCGGAAGCGGTCCGCGAATGGGTGCGCGGGATGGCCGCCCAGGCCCAGGACCCGACGGGCGCCTCGGCGACGCGTCCCTTCGCTCTCGCCCGGGGCCGGCTTGCGGAGCGTTTCCCGGTTGAAGTCGCTGCCTCTGAGGACCAACTCACCGCTCCGCTTCGAAAAGCGCTGGCCGCCGCCCGTGACGCGGGCGAGATGCCCGCCGTCGAGCCCAAGACCGAAGCGGAATCGCTTTACCATTTGATCATGGGCTGGGTGCAAGCGCGCCTCGTCGAAGAACGCATTCCCGAACTCCCTGAAGTCGAGCGCCTCGAGGCTTTCGTCATGGCAGGCTTGCAACGCGAACCGGCGGCCCAAGGGCCCAACCGGATCTAAGAAGAGAAAGGAGGCCCTTTCATGACCAACGGGTCTAACGCGATCAACCCCATAATCGAACGAGAAATCCTATGGACCGGCATCGGTGGCCAAGGCGTCCAGCTCGCAGCCAAAATCCTGGCCCTCGCTGCGACCCATGACGGCCGCGAAGTCATGTCGCTCGGGACCTATGGCGGCACGATGCGCGGCGGCAATACCGACGCGACGATCGTGGTCGCTGATGGCCCCATCACTTCTCCGCCGATGGTTTCCCATGCATGGTCCGCTGTGATTGCCCATCCGCGCTATTTCGAACCGATCCGTCCCAAACTTCGGGCGGGCGGCATCGTTGTCGTCGATGGCGACCTACTCGACGAACCGCTGCCCGAAACGCCAGCGGAGACCATCTCGATTCCAGCGACGACACTCGCCCGCGAAGCGGATGCCCCCAAGGCCGCGGCCCTCATCCTACTCGGCGCCTTTGCGAGAGCGACAGGCATCGTCTCGGCCGAGTCTCTCGACAAAGCCCTCGCCGCGTCTCTCCCGAGCTACCGGAGCCAATTCCTCGAAGCCAATCAGCGCGCGATTGCCGCCGGCTTCGCTGCACTTCCCGCACTCTCTACCCCCGCATGGACAAAGGAGACCGCATGAGCAGCTCTGCTCCTAAAAGTAAACCCAGAGGCACAGTCGTCATCGACACCGAACGCTGCAAGGGCTGCGAACTCTGCATCCCCGCGTGCCCGCCCGGCGTCCTGCATATGTCGACGAACCGAAATGATTCGGGCTATCTGCTGCCCGTCCTGACCGAGGGCTGCACGGGATGCAGTGCCTGCCTCATGGTCTGCCCCGATTTCTGCTTCGAGGTCTACCAGTTTGATGATGACGGGCGTGCTGGCCATCAGGAGGCGACTTCATGAGCGCTGAACCGACTCTCAATCCAAAAGAAGGAAGCAACCAAAAAGAAGGACGCAGCCGAAAAGAAAGAAGGCCTTACCCCGAAACGGGCCGCCGCCTGATGGAAGGCTCCGAAGCGATCGCCGAGGCTGCGATCGCGGCAGGTTGTCGCTTTTTCTCGGGCTATCCGATGACGCCGTTCACCGAGGTGCTCGAAAGCTTCGCGAAACGCCTTCCCGAGGAAGGCGGACACTGCATCAACTCCGAAAGCGAGCTCGAAGCCATCGGCCAGGCCTGGGGCGCCGCCGCAACCGGCGCGCGCGCGGCCACGGGCTCCACCGGCCAAGGCCTCTCGCTCATGCAGGAGTCGATGTCCGAGATCACGCGCGCCGAGATTCCGATCGTCATCTTCAATATGGCGCGCGGACAGGGCGATTATTTCCAAGCCACCCGCGGCGGAGGACACGGCGACTACCGTCACATCGTGCTCGCCCCGCAGAGTGTCGGCGAAGCGGTCGAAATCACGCAGCTCGCCTTTCATCTTGCTGATAAATGGCGACATCCGGTCGTGATCTACGGCGACTATTTGATTGCCCACACCTCAGAAGCGGTCGAAATCAAAACCCTCGACTTCACGAAGAGCGACGGCGACTTGCCCGAAAAAGACTGGGCCGTGGATGGCAGCCTCGGCGGCACGGGACGCTCACGCAACCTAAACCCGATCGGCATGAAGAAGGGCTCCAAGGGCATCGAACCCAATAGTTATTGGCAGGCCCTCGCCGACAAGGAAGATCGCATCAGCGAATCCGAGAAGCGCTTCGAAGTCGTAGACGCCGACGATGCCGAACTCTTGGTCGTGGCGTTCGGTACGCTGGCCCGATTTGCCCGTTCGGCAATCCAGGACCTGCGTGCAGAAGGGATCAAGGTCGGCCTCTTCCGTCCGATCAGCCTCTGGCCCTTTCCGAGTGAAGCGCTCCAAGAAGCCGCCAAGGGATGTCAACGCGTCGCCGTGCTCGAACAAAACGCCGGCCAAATGATCGAAGACGTTCTGCTTTCACTGTTAGGCTCGGTCCCCGTTGTTCCCATCGGTGGCATCTCAACGGATTCCGCCGGCTTCGGCATAGGCGCACTCCTCGACAGCGACCTAATCGCCGGGCGCATGCGCGACGCACATCAAGGCAAACCCGTTCCGAGAGGAGTCGTAGGATGAGCAATCAAGATAGTGACAATCAAGGCCTCGATCCCCTGCGCGTCATCCAGACGGAAACGGCGCCGACAGGCGGCTGCCGCAAGAAGGGCGATTTCCAACCGGCGCTCACGCTGATGGGCGAGCATGATCTTTGCCCGGGATGCGGCGAGCCAGTCGCGCTGCGCCAGATTCTCGATTCGATCGAGGGAATGGGGCTTTCTCAGAAAGCGGTCGGCGTGATAGGCATCGGCTGTTACACCGCGCTTACGAGCCTGATGGATATCGACCTAATCCAGGCCCTTCACGGTCGCGCCCCTTCGGTCGCCACCGGCGCAAAGCGGATGCAGCCGGACAACCTCTACTTCACCTTGCAAGGCGACGGCGACATGGTGAACGAGGGACTCCAGGAAGTGATTCACACGGCAGCCCGCGGTGAGAACGTGACCTGCATCCTGCTGAATAACGGCGTCTTCGGCGAGACCGGTGGGCATATGACTGCGACGACAGTCCTCGGCCAACGCACGAAGAATTCAATCGACGGTCGCGACGCCAAGCAACACGGCTACCCGATTCTGATCGGCGACCTCCTCAGCCGCCTCCAAGGTACGACCTATGCGGCCCGCGCTTCGGTCCACGACGCGAAGGGCGTTCATCGCGCACGGCGCTTCATCGACCGCGCCTTCGAATCCCAGATGAAGGGCCAGGGTTTCTCCTTCGTGGAGATCCTGACGATGTGCCCGACGGGCTGGTTCATTCCGACCGCGGAAGGTCCCAGTTACCTCGACAAGGAACTCGGCGCGGTGCACGAAGTCGGCGAACTCAAGAAGGACGGCGTACTCATCGAGCAGTCCTAGCGCGAAGGGAGACGCGAAGAGAAGGAAGGAAGGAAGGAAGGAAGGAAGAGAGGGTCATGCATCGGGGTCTTCGCCCTTAGCGATCGCCTCCTCTTTCTCGCGAGCCTCTTTGATGGCCTTGAGATGTTCGGATATCTCCATTTCGCCGCCGCCACCTGCGCGGGTGGCATACAGCTTGGACAGCCATACACGCGCCTCAGACTCACGATCCACGGCGAGCGCCGCTGCAGCCATGCCACCGAGAAGAGAATGGTTGGCAGGCATCATCTTAAGTGCCGCAAATATCATCGGGTAGCCCATCGCGGCCTTCTCTCCCGGCGCCAGGTAGCTCCCCCCGTGCATTGCCAGGGTCTCAGGAATCGAATCATCCAGCTCATGGCTCCGCTTGTAGGCTGCCCGCGCTTTGGCGAAGAGAGCCGAGCGCGTTTCCCCGTATTCCGTGTCTCGCGCAACGTGCTCAAGAAACTCGCCGTAGTCCAATTGATTCAGGGCATTGTCAGAGTCAATTTCGAGCGCGCGATCGAACGCCTTCTCCGCTTCTTCGTAGCGATCCTGGAACTTAAGTGCGTCCCCGAGTCCGACGAAGGCCCGTGCGTCGCTGAGGTTTCCCTCGATGGCCATTCGGAACTCTTCTTCGGCATTCTCAAACCTCCCTTTGTAAAGAGAGAGCTCACCAAGCCGAAAAGCGACTTCGCCCTGCGTGAGATTCCGAACGCTCGGTTCTGACTCGTCGTAGTCGAGGGAGGCGAGCGGCATTGCGATCACACGCAGCTTTCGGCGCTCCAAAATTCTCCGAATTTTCCGACTCGCTGAGTCCGTCGTCTCGCCGAATGCTGACCTGAAGGCAATATGCGGCACGACCCCTAATTTCAGCTGATTAAGGTAGTCCGCAATCTCTTCGTTGACGGGTCGCGATCGGGATTCACGATCCAGAAAGAGATAGTGGACGAGCGCCCAAGATTCTGCGTAGAGCATGCCGCGGTCCTGGCCATTCAAATCGTCATACGAATTCGCCGCGATAATTCGGCTCAAGGGCACCCACTTGCCATATTGGAAGGCGGAGAGACGCGCCTCGGGAAAGGCCCCAAGCGCAAGCTGATCCTCGCCGTAGGTCTTGGCTGTACTCAGAAATTCAGCAAAGCCTTCGTCGTACCAGATCGGATACTTGACCGTCGCTGCGTTTCGAAGCACGAAATGAACGTACTCGTGCAAAATGATCTCAGAGGCGCTGAGCCGGTTCGAATAGTCCACCAGCACGATTCGGTTCTCGCGCATCCCCTCAATAAATACACCCGCGGATCCCGCCGGGCCGTATTTCGAGTATTCGGTTCTCCGACCGAATGCGAAGATCCGAGTGGGCACCACCGGAGGCACCCGCGGCGCGTTCGTAATCGCGTAGATCAACGCATCAAAACGCTCGAGCTCAAGCGCCAGCGCTTTCGTATTCTCGGCGTTCATGGTCGAGAAAATCTCGAACTGGGCGCTCTTCACCAGGACCGCCGGCGTCTCGTACATCGGCGTGGCGCAGCCATTCAACAAGAGCGCGAGAAAAAAAGCTCCGACCCAGCTCCGCTTCACATCGATTATCCGCATGAATAATGGCCCTCTTCCTAAAAGACGGCCGCCAGCACGCACCCCCTAGCGGATCAGCGCCTCAATCTCGGCCAATGCCGGATGATAGTCGTCTTCCATCATTATGCACGTTATGCCAAGCGCCTCCGCCGCATCAATATTGCCCTGGAAGTCATCCACAAAAAGCGTGCGCTCGGGCGCGATGCCGCCTAGCTTTTCCAGAGCGATATGAAAGATTCGCGGATCGGGCTTCCGGACGCCGACTTCACTCGAATCGATGATCTCATGGCAGATCGCGTCGATCGGAACGGACGCGACCCAGCGTTCGCGGAATTCCTTGGCGTTATTCGTCACGATCGCCGTCTGATGCCCAGCGGCTTTGATGCGCGAGGCGAGATCGATGACCTCCTGACGCATCCCGCCGCTCTCACCCATCTTCGTGAACAATTCGATCGGATCTGCCTCAAATCCCTGCGCCCTGGCCAGCTCCATGATCCCTTCGCGGGCGGTCATGAAATCGACTTCGCCCCGCTCCAGCCGATGCCAGGGATGATCGGTGTCGCCGTCGTAGGGACCGAAGATCGCGTTGAAAAAGAGGTCACCGTCGATCCCTTTCTCTTTCCCGAGCGCCGCAATCGCCGAAAACGGCGAAGACGAAAACACACCGCCAAAATCCCACATCACCGCATCAAACTTCGACACTAACCTACGACTCCATCGACCAAAGCGGCTCGGGAATCTCGAAGCCGAGATCGCCGTCCCATGAATTGCGGAAAGTCACTTCATGCGCGGGTCGGCGCGGAGCCACGCCCCAGCGACCGGTCGGGTAGCCGAAGGTGACGCAGGCGCTGAAATGCCAGTCGCCCTCGTCGGGCACGCCAAGCACCTTCTTCATTTCTTCCATCTGGAAGAAAAAGACGCTTGTCAGCGCGCTTCCCACGCCTTCACATCGGGCGGCGAGCATCGCGTTCCAAATCGCGGGAAAGATCGAGCCGCCACTATTATCGTATTGGCAGAAGGCAAAAAGGATCAGGGGATACGCTTCAAAATTGTCCCCGAGATAACTCGCCGAGCGGTACATCTTCATGAAGCCTTTGCTGTCCTCGGAGTCCGGGTCCGCATTCGCCGCGTCGAGTCGATCCTTGTAGATCGACCCCCATAAGGTCTCCATGCAGCTCCGATAGATCGGACCGAGTTCGCCCTTCACCTTAGGATCATCGACGAGCAGGAATCGCCAACCCTGTGTATTCCCGCCGGAAGGCGCACGAATGGCGGCGTCCAGAATCTTCTTCTGTACGTCTTCGGGAATCGGGTCCGGCTTCACGCGGCGCATTGCGCGCGTCGTATAGAGGGCTTCGTAAGCGTCCATGTTTCTTCCTTCGGGCGGGGTCCCCGCCACGCGGCGCCTTGATTGACGCCTCGATCATCCGAGGTCACGATAACAACTGCGCCCATTGCGGCCAGCCGGAGATTTCCATGCCCCTCGAGAATCCAAGACCCGTTTTTCACGTCGCCCGAACGACATTTCTTTGTCTGTTCCTCGCCCTCGCAGGCATGGCCTGCGCCTCGGGCAAGCTGGACGGCAAGGAGGCAATGAACGCGCATACCGCAGCCCAAGCGGCCAACGCAATCAAGGCTGCACCGCCTATGACCTGCCCGACCTGCCCGACCTCGCAGACGTCGCGCGTCGCCTCGCCGGAGCTAACGAAGGGTTGGAACGATTTCCTCGCCGGACTCGCCGGCGGCCGGGAAGCGCTTGAGAACCCCGCGCTATTTCCGCCCGAACCCACCGATCGAAACCTGGCCGAGGGCTATCGCTATTTGCTGGGACATTTGGCTCGCATCATCGAGTCGCAGACGGAGCGGGATCCGCGCTTCCCCTATTTCCAGCGATCCGTTCGCATGCTGTCCAAGTGGACCATCGACAATCCGGACACGATGTATCTCTCGGCTTCGATCGACGCAGAGGGTCTTTACCGCGTGCGCGGGCGAGCGCTCGACCCAACCGAATGGCGAACCGGTGAACGCGGGCGTAAAGGTCCGCACGCACCGCGCGTGGCGATCTTCCAAACCACGACCGCACTCGTGGGCCAAACCGGCCGGCTCGAAGAAATGGGCGCCTGCCGCAATCAGACCCTCGATTCCGTCGAACAGTTTGAACTCGAGCTCGATGCCGAAGGGCGATTCGAGATTCTGATCGGCGCGGAGCGTCCGCCCGGACATACCGGTCATTTCCTCGTCTCACGGAAGGAAATGCCGTGTGTTGCCCGCGACGGCACGACGACGATGCAGACGAGAGAGGCCACGCTGCTTAATGTGCGCGAAATCTTTTCGGACTGGGAGAACGAGGAGGCGCTTGACCTCGAGATCGTTCGCCTCGATATGCTGGGTGAGCCGCGACCTCCGCGTACTTCGGCAGAGATCGGCCAGGATCTCAGTGAAATCGGCCGCCTCGTCTCGAATCAGATCCGCTTCTGGAATTTGCTGCATGAGATCGGCTTGGAGATGAACGGCGATCGAAACGGCGACGGACGCCTGGCTTCGCCCCGGAATGACTTGAACCCTGCGGCGCCGCCTTTCATCGCGGGTGGCACGGCGGGCGCGCGGCAACTCTATTCCGCAGGCACCTTCGAGCTGCCCGATGACGAGGCCCTCATCGTGAAAGTGAGGGCACCCGTCGAGCCGCATTATGTCGGCTTCCAGCTCGCGAATCTCTGGGGCGAATCTCTCGACCAGCGCAACTACGTCAGCAGCCAGACCGGGGCGCAGAACCGCGTCGCCAGCGACGGCGCACGCTACTACATCATTTCCGCGCGCGATCCGGGCACGCCCGGCTGGCTTGACACGACCGGCCTGCCCAAGGTCGCGATGTCGATGCGGTTCATTTTCCGCGGAGAGCCCAGCGTGGAGGAGCTACCGATGATCGAAACTTTCATCTCGAAAGTTGATCGCGTCCGCGACTTCCTGCCGGCCGGGGCGCCACAGATTCCCAAAGACGAGCGCCGGCATCAAGTCGACGTTCGCCAGCGACATATCCAGCGACGCTGGCGCCAGTACTAAAACTTAGATTTCGAAGTCGATTTTGGAGTTGACTAATAGCAGCGTTCAGGGACGGGATTCGACGCAGGCTCGTCCCGTGAGAGGATCAGGTTGAGCTCGGGTCCCGGGATCGAAAACTCCGCAGACGCCGCCGTTCGGGATTCCGGGGATTGACCAAACAGGCAGGACAAGAAGTCCACCGCCTCGTTCAATTCTTCCGTATTGAGTTCCCTTCACTTTGCCGCCGCCGATCCAAAATGGAGACGCAGGTCTCGACGGAGTCCATCCCGTGAAGGGCCCGATGACGACCCAGACCTTGAAGGGCAGGGTCAATAGCGGACCCATGCATTGGCGAGGCGATCGCGGGGTGGCCTAACATATACTAGAAGAGGTCGCCTTGATCGCCGGGCTTCTTGCTTGCACCCTTCTTGCTCGAGGCCTTCTTCTTGGCGGGTTCTTTGCCCGAGGCCTTCGCCGGCGCATTTGCGGAAGCGCTGGACTTCGAGTCCGCGGCGGCGGCCGCCTTCGCGCCGGACTTGATCGCCTTCTTCGCCTTTTCCGTAGCCGCCTCGTTGATCAGAAACTTGACCTTGCCGATCGGCTTTGGCGCCATGCGTGCTCCGCGCGCAGTCGGAGTGGTCATCTCAAGTGAGGTGAGATCGAAATCGGCCTCTTTCAGCCTCTGGCGCTTGGCGGGAACAAAGTCCATATGGACCTTGCCCGTATGGCCTGCCGGAAGCAGATAGTCGACGCGGCCACCCTTATCCTTGATGAGTCGATACTCGCGGTTGCGAATGAACTTCTCGATCTTGATCTTCTTGGCGAAGGCCATCTTCTTCTTGTCGCGGTAGATCACCGTGAACTCGATCCCGTCATCGGGGTTGAAGAGTTCGGCGTAGATGATCGGTCCCGTAAAGAAGACTTTCTCCGGTGAACTCATCACGCGGTAGGTGCCGTCCTTCGCGATCGCCAGAATGAAATCGAATTCGGAGACCGTCATCTTGAACTGGTCGCCGCGCACTTCTGTTCCGAAGAAGCTCGACTTCTTATCGTAGGAGAGACGCAGGTTCTGACGCGCGACGGCCTTCTTATCGACGGCCTTGATCTCGGTGATCTTCGTGCGGCGCGGATACTCCCCGCCGTATTTCGCGATCATGCCTTCGAGGTAGTCGATGGTCGTCTTGACCATGTTCTTGAGCTTGCGCTCAATCGCCTTGATCTTCCGATCGATCTCCTCGATCTCTTTGCGGTTCTTCTCGATATCGTAGGCCGAGATGCGACGAATGCGCACTTCAAGCAGCCGCGTCACATCCTCGTCGACCATCGGCCGCACAAAGAGACGCTTATGCTTCTGCATCCCGTCCCACACGGCCTTCCGCACGGCCTCGGATGTCTTCTTGTTCTCGATGTCTTTGTAGACGCGCTTCTCGACAAAGATCTGTTCGAGGGCGAGCCAATGTTTGCGGTCGATCAGCTGCTCGCGGTCGTACTCGAGCTCGCGCTTCAGCTGTTCCTTCAGCCCGGCCGTCAGCTCATGCGTGATGTCCGTAACGGTCATCTGAACCGGCCTACGGTCCCGAATCACGACGAGGTTCGAAGACACGGACACCGAGCAATCCGTATAAGCGTGAAGCTGCGGAATGACTTCCTTCGCGTCGGATCCGCGCGCAATCGAGAGGTCGATCTCGACCTTGTCCGTCGTGAAATCGTCGATCGACGAAATTTTGACGCGTCCCTTCACGACTGCAGACTCGATCGAGGCGATCAGCCCTTCCGTCGTGGTTCCGAAGGGAAGCTCGCGGACGACGACGGTCTTCCGGTCGACGGATTCAATCTTGGCGCGAACCTCGACCTTGCCCGCTCCGTCTTCATAGTTCGAGACGTCCATCAGGCCGCCTTGCGGGAAGTCGGGATAGAGCTTGAACTTCTTATTCTACAGAACGGCGATCTGCGCTTTCCAAATCTCAGGCAGGTTATGCGGCAGGATCTTCGTCGCCATCCCGACGGCGATGCCTTCCGCGCCGGTCATCAAGACAACGGGCAGCTTCGCGGGAAGCAGAACCGGTTCTTCGTTCCGGCCATCGTAGGACGGCACCATCTCGGTCAGCGCCGGATGGAACATCGTCTCGAGGGCGAGCTCGGTCAGCCGGCATTCGATATAGCGCGGCGCGGCCGCCGAGTGTCCCGTGAGCAGATTGCCAAAGTTGCCCTGGCGCTCGATGAAATAGTCTTTATTCGCCAAAACCACGAGGGCGTCACCAATCGACGCGTCGCCATGCGGATGGAGCTTCATCGTGTCGCCCATGACATTGGCGACCTTATGGAAGCGCCCATCGTTCATCTTGAACAGCGTGTGCATGATTCGGCGCTGCACAGGCTTGAGGCCATCCCGCAGATCAGGGATGGCGCGGTCCAGAATGAAGTAGCTCGCATACTCGACGAAGTGGTCCTTCATCAAGGATTCGAGTTGGGGCATCTTGTTTCTCCGGTATTGCGCCGAGTCTGTGGACTGGGCGTATGCTTCGCGGGGGGCTCAGCGGTCTTCGTACTTGGGGCTCTCAGGGCTTTCGCGTCGGACGGTCGCAACGGTTGCGGTCATCAAGAAAGGCGAGAAAGGCGGGAAACGCGAAACAGGCGCGACTGCCTCGACACCAGCGTACTAATTAACACCCGTCAGTAGGTTCTCGACGATGAAGTCTTTTCTCGCGGGCGTATTCTTGCCCATGAAGAAGTCGAGGCTCTTCGTGACCTCGCCCATCGAACCCACACTGACGCGGACAAGACGAATGCCCTCGCCGATGAACTGGCCGAACTCCTTCGGGCTGATCTCACCAAGGCCCTTAAAGCGCGTGGTCTCCGGGCCCTTCACCGCCTTGAGTGCCTCGTCCCGCTCAGACTCCGTGTAGCAGTATCGCGTCTCTTTCTTGTTCCGGACGCGAAAGAGCGGCGTCTCCAGAATATAGACGTGGCCCTTCAAAACGAGGTCTTCGAAATAGCGAAGGAAGAAGGTCAGTAAGAGATTGCGGATATGCATCCCGTCGACGTCGGCATCCGTCGCGATCACGACCTTGTTGTAGCGAAGACCTTCCATGCTCTCCTCGATTCCGAGGGCGCGCATGATGTTATAAAGCTCTTCGTTCTTGTAGATCGCATCGCGCTTCAAGCCATAACAGTTGAGCGGCTTCCCCTTGAGCGAGTAAATCGCCTGGGTATAGACATCGCGCGTCGGCACCATCACGCCTGCCGCCGAGTCGCCCTCTGTCAGAAAAAGCATAGTATCTTCGCGCTTTTTGGCCTTCGGGTCATCGTAGTGAAACTTGCAATCCGTGAGCTTCGGAATTCGGATAGCGACCTTCTTGGCACGGTCGCGCGCTTCCTTCTTGATCGACGAAAGTTCTTTTCGAATCTTCTCGTTCAGTGCGATCTTTTCGAGCATGACCTTCGCTTCGTTCGAGTGCTCATGCAGCCAGCGGACCACCTTGTCTTTCACCGCCGGCACGAGCCAGCTCCGCACATCGGCCGAACCGAGCTTGTTCTTCGTCTGACTCTCGAAGACGGG
The DNA here is from genome assembly GCA_041690055.1 of Myxococcota bacterium. Taxonomy (GTDB): domain Bacteria; phylum Myxococcota_A; class UBA9160; order UBA9160; family UBA4427; genus UBA4427. Next base: position 17,197 of record JBDNFB010000260.1, read on the forward strand.
ATCCTGCAGCTTGATCGCGATCGCAGCGACGATTCCATCGCGCACATCCTCGCCCGCATAGGACTTCTTCGCGTACTCGTTCACGCCCTTGAGCAGGCCTTCGCGGAACGCGCTCTGATGTGAGCCGCCATCGTTCGTGAACTGACCGTTCACGAAGGAGAAATACGATTCGCCGTAGGCGTTGCCATGCGTGAAGGCGAACTCGAAGCGTTCGCCTTCTGAATGCGCGATTTCGTAAAGGGGCTCAGCCTCGCCGAATTCGTCGACAAGCAGGTCTTTCAGGCCGTTCCGGCTCTGATAGGTCTCTTTGTTGTAATGGAGCTTGAGGCCACTATTCAGATAGGCGTAGTAGCGGAGGCGATGTTCAATGAACTCTTCCTGGAAGTCGTACTTCCCGAAAATCTCTTCGTCGGGCGTAAAACGGACATACGTCCCGTTCGTTTCGGAGCTCTTGCCGCCCTTTTCATTAATGAGCTTGCCGCGAACGAAGTTCGCCTGCTTGAACTTCCCATCACGGACAGAGCGCACTTCGAAGTCCGAGGAGAGCGCGTTCACGGCCTTCGTGCCGACCCCGTTCAGGCCAACCGAGAACTGGAAGACGTCGTCGTTGTACTTGCCGCCAGTATTGATCTGGCTCACGCAGTCGACAACCTTGCCGAGGGGAATGCCGCGCCCGTAGTCGCGGACCTCGATCGTTGCGTCGTCGCGCGCGATCTCGATCTTCTTGCCCTCGCCCATGATGAATTCGTCGATCGAGTTATCGACGACCTCCTTCAGCATGACGTAGATGCCGTCGACGGGCGTTGAACCATCGCCGAGCCGCCCGATATACATGCCCGTGCGTAGACGGATATGCTCGAGAGCATCCAGGGATTGGATCGCCTTCTCGTCGTAAGCGACTTTCTTTTTTGAGCCGCTGGCGCCGGCGCTGTTTTTGCTGGCGCTCTTCGCCGCTTTCTCAGGAGCCGCCCCGCCCGCCTTTTTCGCGGATGGACTTTTTTTCGGGGACGTGTTCGCGTTTGCCTTCGCTGCCATATCAGGAAAGTCCGTCTCGAATCGCAAGATGTAGGGGGGGTGCCGCGTAGAGTCGGCCATTCGCCGCGATCGTCAAGCTGTGAATTTGGGGCAACGCGAGATGAGTGCCGCGTTTGACGGCGAGGCATCGCGCGGCCCGGACAAATGCTCCGGGTCCCGCGGGGCAGGTGACTCGATCGATGCACCACGCCATGATGCGGAAATCGCATCGACCGAAAGGCCACACCATGGCGAAAGCGCTCGACTCAATCGCGCCCCTCGAACACACCGAAGCGGGGCTCCAGCAGGCCTGGGGTGAAATCAGTCGAGCGGGCGGCTGGTATTCAGGTACGAGCCGGCTCGCAATTGCGACGGCGGCACGCGAAGCGGTTCGCTGTGATTTTTGTCACCAGAGAAAGGCCGCGCTCTCGCCCCACGCCGTCCGCGGCACGCATTCCGCGCCGGGCGCTAATGGTGCGGCTGATGCCGGAGGTGCGGCTGTACTCCCTGCTGCTCTCGTCGATGCTGTCCACCGCATCGCGACCGACCCGGGCCGACTCAGCCAGACTTGGCACGACGAACTCGTCGCAGCGGGCGTTGTCTCCGAAGAGCTGGTGGAGGCCACTTCAATCGTTGGCCTCGTGCGCATCGCAGACTCCCTCTCTCGGGCGCTGGGCCTACCGATTCGCGCGTTCCCCGCCGTCGAGCCCGGCGAACCCAAGAGACAGAAGGAATCCGGAACCACAGTCGAGCGCGGCTGGGTCCCGATGGTCGACCCCGAAAAGGCCGAAGGTCTCGTGGCCATGATGTACGAGCGCGTCGAATCCGGGAGTGGCTTCATTTTCAACGTGGCACGCGCGCTCACGTCGGTTCCAGAAGCGCTGCGGGATTTCTTCTCCGCCTTCTTTCCGAACTACACGGTCGCGGGCCCTGTGGCCGCCGGAGGACTGAATCGAACGCAAGTGGAACTCCTCGCCTCGACGACCTCCGCCTGGAACGACTGCTTCTATTGAACGGTTTCCCATGCGGGCCTGCTCCGTGCGAGCAGCCAGAAAACCGGTGAGGTAGTCGATATCCGCATTGCGATCGGTCAGGCCGAAAGCGAGGACGGGGGCGTACTCCATGGGTCGCTTCTGCGGCGCTACGCCGTCTCTATCCTCGATTCGGGCTTTGACGTCGATGCGGCGCGCAGGGTCTGCATAGATGCAATGGGCGAATCCGCCACCGCACAGGCGGCTTCGATCGTCGCGAGTTTCGATGGCATCAACCGCGTCGCGGATGCCACGGGGATCCGCCTCGATCCCGAAAGCGATAATTCGAGCTCATCCCAGATCATAGAGGAACTCGAGTTCGAGCGACTCGGCGAAGCCCGCACCTAACACATCCGAGTCAGTTCAGGCGCCGATCCTGCGTGGTCCAAATCGCGCGGGGCGCTGAGAAAACCAGAATCCGGCGGTCCGTGCGGACGGAAATGAGCGTGTCCTGGGCCGTGACCGACTCGAGCTTCTCCTTGACTCGAAAAGATGTGCTGACGAAACGGCCGAGATTCGGGGCCAGCCCAAGCGCCCGGCGGTTCGTTGCAACGATCCCAGCGGCGGCTCCGGCCCGAAGCGCCTCTGCGAATTCCTGCGGCGTGAAGCGCTCTTCCACCCAACCCAACGCGCCCACGAACCCGAGTGCGCGTTTTCCGGTCACAACCAGCGCGATGCGGTCCTCGATCAGCCCGACTTCCGGCGCGCTTTCGCCGATCCGGTAGCGAACTTCCTGAAAGCCTATGCCGGGTGCGATGCCCAGGGCGCGGCGATCCGTCAGCAGAAGGCCGACGCGGCCACGGCTCTCGCTGAAGACGATCTGCTCGCCGATTTCGAGCCGAGTCGCCGAGCGACGGCCCGAGAGTGCGTCAAACCCGAAAACATCGCGATTATCGACCTCGATCACGATGACATCGACCCGCTCCACTTCGTCGGGGAGAAGCGAGACTTGCGCCTTCGCCGGCGATGCTCCCAGACCGAGAGCAAAGAGAGCAAAAGTCCCGCTGACCAGCACGATCGCCCGTAGGACCGCCAGGTGCGCCAACAGCAGCGCACGAATCGACCCGCCGCGACTGCGACCGAGAGCGAAACCGGAAGAGAGCAAGTGCATCGACGTGATCGGCATAGAAGGAAGTGCAACCCGTCTTCTGGGCCAGCGCAAGGCGGCATGTATCCGACACCGAACAAGCCAGCGCCGGCGCCGGCCCCGCGCCTCGCCCGAGGGGCGCTTGCCAGCCCCGAGATGCCGCAAGACGGCCCAAAATGCGGTATTTAACCGCCCCATGGACCCGCTCTATATCAGCCCCCAGAACGAGGGCGTAAAGCCCGCCGCGCCCGGCGAGTTTCTGCCCGTCAAGATCGGCCCGATCCTCGTCGATCCGCCGGTCGTGCTCGCGCCGATGGCGGGAATTACAAACGCACCCTTTCGTCGACTCTGTCGGAGTTTCGGCGCTGGGCTTTTCGTTTCCGAGATGATCACAGCGCGCGCACTCGTCGAGCGGAACGAAAAGACGATGCGCCTAGCTCAGTTCGATCCCGACGAGAGCCCCCGCAGCCTCCAGCTCTACGGCGTTGATCCTCATTACGTCGCCGAGTCCGTGAAGCTGCTCGTCGGCGAAGACCGCGTTGATCATCTCGATATGAATTTCGGCTGCCCCGTGCGCAAGGTGACTCGCAGAGGCGGAGGCGCCGCCATTCCCGCGAAGCCCCGACTGCTTGAGAGCATCGTGCGCGCCGCCGTGAAGGCCGCCGGCGATATCCCGGTCACGATTAAATTCCGCATGGGCATCGAAGATGATTGGATGACCTTCATCGAAACCGGGCGCATCGCCGAAGCCGAGGGCTGCAGCGCCGTCGCGCTTCATGCCCGCACCGCCGCGCAACTCTATGACGGCGAGGCCGACTGGAACGCGATCGGCGAGCTCAAGCAAGCGGTCACGACGATTCCGGTCTTTGGCAACGGCGATATCTGGGAAGCCTCGGATGCTTTGCGCATGATGCGACAAACGGGATGCGATGGCGTCGTCGTTGGGCGCGGCTGCCTCGGGCGCCCCTGGCTTTTCCGCGACCTGGCTGCGGTCTTTGCGGGTAAAGAGCCGGATAACCCGCCGCGCTTCGGCGAGGTGATGGACACGATGCGCGAGCACGCGCTCTTGCTCTCAGAATGGGCCGGAGAGTTCCACGGGATGCGTGGCTTCCGAAAACACGCGACCTGGTACACGAAGGGATTTCCGTGCAGCTCAAGACTGCGTGATAAACTGATTCGCATCGACACCCTGGATCAGATGAACGAGATCCTCGACCAGGGCGACCGAGACCTCTACTTCCCGCCCGTCGCCATGCGAGCCAAGCGTGGTAAGAAGGGCGGCACCCAGAAAGTCGTCCTGCCGCACGAATTCCGAAACAACCTGCAGGACGCGACGCCGCCGGCCGCGGAAGAAGCGGGAGACGGCGGCTAACGCGCCCGGCCGGCGCGCCGAGCAAGGCCTCAACAGAGCGTCTTAGCTCTTTTTTTCTTCCACCACGAAGTTCTTGTCTCTCAGCTTCGCGAGCAGATCGTCAATCGTCCCGCTGTTCAGCACCTCCGAGAACTGCGATCGGTAGTTCGACACGAGTGAGATGCCCTCGATGACGACGTCGATGATGCGCCACTCGTCGTTCCGGTTGCGCAGGCGGTAAGAGATCTCGGCCTTGTCAAATTGGCCGCCGATGATGCGCGTTTTGATCGACACATCATTGCGCGGTTCGATCTGCGCGGCGTAGATCTCGACCTCTTCCTGTTCGTAGCGATCGAGGCGCGTACCGTAAGTACGAGAGAGATGCTGTTTGAACTGGCGGACGAACTCGTCGCGCTTTTCCGTATCGAGCTTCCGCCAGTTCTTCGCAAGAACCAGCTTCGACATCGTTGTAAAGTCAAAGATCTCGTAAGCGATTTTCTCGATTTCCGAGATTCGCGTTTCCGTCGTCTCTCCCTTGCGCGCGAGAATCTCAACGATCTTATTTGCAGTCGCGCCGATCAAAGCGCGCGGCGCGGCGGTAATCGCCGGATCATCATCAGCCCAAACAGGTGCGGCGCAGGCTATGAACGCAAAAGCAACAAAGAGGGACAGGACCCGACCGAGTCCCGCAAACGGTCCTGAGTAATGGTTCTTAGAGATCATTGTCGTTCTCCTCATCTTCGCCTTCGTCATACTCTTCTTCGTCGTCTCCATAGAAGTAGAGATCCTCATCATCGACCACCGGGGCGTCCATTTGATCCAGCACCTTGGCACGGCGGCTCTGCAGGTAGGCATTTCGCACGAAGACGTAATAGTCGAAAGCGTCCTTCTTGCTCGCTTCTAGTTCTTCCAGGTAAATGGCGCGCAGGTTGATCAGGTCGACCCCGCGCATGCCGATTGAAGCACCCGTCGTCTCGAATCCGTTCAGACCGACGACGTCAAACCAAAACAAATTGAAATACGCATAGGCCGACGCGGTGGAATCCACGGCATACCCCACACCTGACCTTAATGTGTACGGACCCAGCAAAGGCACCATTAAGTAAGGCCCAGCGGGGACTCCCCATACCCCGAGAGTCTGGCCAAAGTCTTCTTCATTATCTGGCACACCGGCCATCGAGGCGACATCAATGAAGCCGCCGAGACCAAAGCTCGAGTTCGCCAAAAAGCGCGTGAGGTCCTCAAGCGCATGAGTCGGCTTGCCCTGAAGCAGACTATTCGCGAAGACAATCGGCTGATTCAGATTGTTGAAGAAATTATCGATGCCCGTCTGAACGACACCCGGCAGCACAAAATCCCATGCTTTCGCGACGGGTTCCAATGCGTATTTGTCGAGCGTTTCGTTGAACGCAAAGATCTTGCGGTTCACCGGCTCCAAAGGATCGGGTTTCTCAATCGTCGCACAGCCCGGAAGAGTTGAAAGAGCGATCGCGGTCGCCACTGCCGTCGCCACACGGGCTCTATTTTCGCGCACGCTCTTCAAATTCGATTCCCCTGATCGCGGTTATATTCACGTTCTGCCGTACGGCGCCTTCCCGCTCCAGCGGGTCGGCCATGGACAGATCAGTCCGACACGCCCGCGTTATGCACGAACTGCCCAATCAACTTATCAATTGAAAGCGCACTCTCTGTGAACGAAAACTCTTCACCGTCCTTGAGAGATTCGTCTTCCGCACCGAGCTCCACTGCGACGTACTGATCGCCGAGTAAACCAGAAGTGCGAATCGCCGCGGATGAATCAATTGAGAGATTCACGCCCCGATCGAGCTCAAGTGAAACCACCGCGCGCAAATCCTCGTCGAGCTTTATGCCCGAAACCCTGCCAACTTTCACGCCCGCAACTTTGATCGGGGCGCGCACAGAGAGCCCGCCGATATCGTCAAAGGTCGCGCTCAAAGCGATCGTTTCCTTCGTGCCGAACTCAAGGCCGCCCACCTGAAGCGAGAGATAGGCGAGTGCGCCAATGCCTACCAAAACGAATAGTCCGACGATCAGATCTCGCGTCGCATTTCCTTGCATGCTGATTTCCTTTCGGGGCCTTTACGGCCTCATACGCCCCAAAGCGCCGTGATCATATAATCGCTAACGAGGATGCAGACCGAAGCCGTCACCACCGTCGAAGTCGTTGCCCGTGCGACACCGGCAGCGTCCGGTTCGCACGAATGTCCTTTATAGGTCGCCACCAGGCCAAGCAGCATCCCGAAGACCAGGCTCTTCAGCAGGCTCTGCCCGACATCGTCCCCGAACCGAACCGCATTCTCGAGACCCGAGATATAGACGCCGCCATCGAGCCCCTGAATCGAAACGCCGACCGTGTACGCGCCCGCAATCGCGAACGTGATGAAGAGTGCATTGAGCAGAGGCATCGCCAGGGTCAGCGCCAGCGCTCGCGGCATCGCCACGAAATGTTCAGGATCGATCGCCATCATCCGGAGGCCATCCAGCTGTTCCGATGACTTCATGGAGCCGATCTCCGCCGTGATCGCCGATCCCGCGCGGCCCGTTACAAGTAGACCCGTAAGTACAGGCCCGAGCTCGCGCACAAGCGAAAGTCCAACGACTGCGCCCAATCCTTCCGCTGCGCCAAAGCGCGACAGCGTCGTGTAAAGCTGAAGCCCAAGCACCATCCCGACCGTGAAGCCCGACAAACAAATCAGTGCGACCGACAAAACGCCCGCGTCATACAGAGCACGTAGAAAGAACCCAAAGCGCGTCGGCGGGCGCACCATCGACGCAACGACCTTGCCGCCGAAGTTCACCACGCGACCCAGTCCTACAACCAGATCCGTCGTCTGCGCACCCAGGGCCCGAATCAGACCGGTCATGCCTTGCCCCCTTCGCGAGTCTCTCGGAGCAGCGCCAGGTACGCGTGTCCATCTTCGCCCAGAAACTCCGTCACGCCCGCATCCGAGCTGCTCGCGAGTTCCTCGGGCGTTCCCGCCACGCATCCGCCGTCGCGCAGCAGGATGATCTGATCCGCCATGCGAAGAGAGGACGCCATATGATGCGAAGTCACGACGATCGTGAGACCGAGCTCCTTGTTCAACACGACTAACAGGTTTTCGATGCGCGTCACGTTGAGCGGATCGAGGCCCGAGAAGGGTTCGTCACAGAGCAGGATCTCCGGCTCCATCACGATCGCTCGGGCGAAAGCCACGCGGCGAAGCATGCCGCCCGACAATTCCCGCGGCAGAAGCCCTTCGACGCCTTCGAGCCCAACCGCATTCAAAACTTCGGTCACGCGCTTGTCGATCTCGTCCGTCGATTGCTTCGTGTGTTCGCGAAGCGGCAGTCCCACGTTCTCCAGCACGGTCATGGAGTCGAGCAGCGCGCCATTTTGGAAGAGCATGCCGATCTCTTTGCGAATCTTGCCGAGCTCGCGCTCCGAAAGACTCGCAATAGAATGGCCGGCCACGCGGACTTCCCCGGAATCGGGCTGCTGCAGCCCGCCGATCATCCGGAGCAGCGTACTCTTGCCCGTCCCACTCCCGCCGAGCAGCAAGTGAATTCCGCCCTTGCGCAGGCGGCAGCCAAGTCCGTCATAGACCTTGCGGACACCAAAGGTGAGATCGACGTCGCGCACTTCGATGAAGGCGGCGTCGGCCTCTGCATGGGCGGCGGTATCGGCTTCGTTCGCGGCCGCATCTGTGCGTGATTCCGACGAATCAGGCGTCGTCACTTCTGCTCCTCTTATCCGCAGTTACCCGCAGTTACCCGCAATGAATCGCAATGACTCGCCGCCATCTATCCGCGCATCTATCCACGCTTGCATGCACAATCGAGAACCGGTTCCAGCCCTCGCCTGAAAAGCATCCAGACGAGGGCTGATCACGTCTCCAAGCCGAGCGTGACACGATGCTCAGATTCGGCCTACGTTAACGCATCGGCTCGAAAAGCGTCCATCCAAGGCTCGCCTCCGATTGGCATAAGGAGTCAGACAGGAATCAAGATGAGATTTGGTTTTTCGCTCCGCCTGATGGGTGCCGCCGCTGAGAAAAACGTTCTCCGAAGCAGCGCAGAACGAGCTGAAGCCGCTGGTCTCGACACGATTTGGGTCCCAGATCACATCGCGATCCCGCCCGACGACACAGAAGGCTCCGACGGCCGCTATCTCGACCCCATCGCGTCGCTTGCCTGGCTCGCCGCCGCCACCGAGCGAATCCACCTCGGCACCGCCGTCTTGATCCTCCCCTACCGTCCCGCTCTCCCCACAGCCAAGGGTCTCGCGACCGTCCAGGAGCTCTCGGGCGGCCGCCTCGAACTCGGCGTCGGGGTCGGCTGGATGGATGCCGAATTCCGGGCCCTCGGCGTCAATCGCCATGCGCGAGGTCGCCTGACCGACGAGACGCTCGGCTTTCTGAACGATGCCTTCGACGCCGAAGACGATGTAGTAGAGCGAAATGGCCAGCCCTTCGTCTTCCGCCCACGCCCCGCCAAGCCCAGGATCTGGGTCGGCGGCGCCGCGCCCCACGCACTCGCCCGCGCGGCCCGCTTCGGCGACGGCTGGCTCCCCATGACCGACGATGCCGAGAAGCTCGCCGTCCCGACCCAAGAGCTCCGCGCCCGCTTCTGCGACGCAGGCCGCCCCGAACCCGAAGTCGCCGTCTTCGGCGCGCTCGGCCACCGCGGCGAAGCCGAAGACCTCGACCGCCTCGCCGCACTCGAAGCCCTCGGCGTCACCGAGTTCATCCAAGGCGCCCGCTACGCCGACCTCGACGGATTTCAAACAGCCCTCGACGCCCTCAGCGAACGACGCGAAGCTTGGCAATCTCGTTAGGCGTAGCCGTTCGTCAGGTGAGCAGACGGCCGAGCTAGCCGAGCGCCTTGCGCCCGCGCTTCTCTACAGCGTCGACGTCCCCGCCGTTGCCGGCATGAACTCGCCGAGTCGTGCTCGCTGGCGGCCCGCTTCGTCGAAATTCGCCGGCGCAAGCCAGCGCTCGAAAGCAGCCTTGATCCCCGGCCATTCCTCGTCTGTGATCGAGAACCAGGCCGTATCGCGATTCCGGCCCTTCATCACGACGCTATTGCGGAAAATGCCCTCGAATCGAAAGCCCAGCCGCTTTGCCGCAGCGCGCGAAGGCGCATTCAAGCTATGACATTTCCACTCATATCGCCGATAGCCCCAATCCTCGAACACGCGTCGCATCATCAAATACATCGCCTCAGTCGAGAGCGGCGTCTGCTGAAGAAGCGGCGAAAAACTGAGATGCCCCACCTCAATCGAACCCATTTCCGGGAACACGCGCAAAAAACTCGCGACGCCGACCGGAAGATCCGTTGCCCCATCGACGACCGCAAAGAACACCGGATCGCCACTCGCCTCGCCGGACCGAATCCAATCGGCATAGGACTCAGACGAATCGAATGGACCGTATGGAAGGTAGGTCCAATTGCGGCCCGTCTCCTCGGCCTGATAGGCCGCATACAAAGCCTCCGCGTGTGAGTCCGCGCGCAAAGACTCTAGCCGACACCGCGGCCCCGGGATGACCTCGCGGACAGGACGTTTCGCACCCTGCCAATCGGCCACCGCGACGCCGACGGGTTGCCCCAATGCATTCAGTTCTTCATTCACACCCTCATTCATACCTTTACTCAGCTCCGATTCATCGGCCACGGATTCGCTCTCCTGGAAACGCTGCGCGCAGACCTCCTCGAGGCCGAACTCAGCCATTTGACACATCGCACGGGCGCGCGGAACTTCTAGGATGGAAGAACGTCGGCGAATTCTCGCCGATCGAAGGCCAGAGGCAACCCGATGACGCAGGCGACGCCCCAAGCAGCGACTCAGGCAACGACTCAATCAGCCATTCAAACAACCCAGAGCGAACGCTACCTCCTGCTCTCGGGCGACTGCCACGCCGGCCCGCCGCTCCCCGGCTTCGCGCCCTACTTCGACCCCGAATACCGCGAAGAGTTCGATCGCTATTGGCGCGCGCGCCCTTCTGCCGACGCGCTTGAGTCAGCGATTCACGGCGACCTCGAAGCCCTCGCTGATTCGCTCGGACTTTTCATGCAAGCCACCGGCGCCAGCGAAGAAATGGCGAACTCGTTTTCCGAACGCGCGCTTCGCCTTACGGCTGGCCTCTTTGACTCGAAGGTCCGCAACGAATGCCTCGATGGCGAAGGCATCGCCGGCGAAGTCATCTACCCAGACGGCTTCTGCGAAAACCATCCCCCCTTCTCCGATAGCCAGGACAATTCAGGCGCCCTCTTTAGCGCCCGCAGACCCTTCCCCTTCGCTACCCGCCTCGCCGGGGCACGCGCCTATAATCGTTGGCTCGCAGATTTCTGCGCCCAAAGCCCCGAACGCCGCGCCGGCGTCATCCTGCTTCCCCCCGCGCATGACGTGGACGTGTTAGTCAAAGAGATGACCCGGGCCCGCGAAGCCGGCCTACGCGGCGGCGTCCTCGTGCCCCCACTTGACGCGGGACTCCCCGGCTACCATGACCCGTATTACGCGCCCCTCTGGTCTGCAGCAGAAGACCTCAGTCTCCCGATTGCCGTTCACGGCGGCGACGCAAGAGCAGCCGATGGCCATGATGTCTACGGAAGCGAAGAGCCGCTCGCGTCCTTTTTGCACTTCACGGAGTCGACCTTCCTTGACCGCCGGCCGCTCTGGCATTTCATTTGGGGCGGCGTCTTCGATCGACACCCAAAGCTCCGCCTCGTCTTCGCAGAAGCGCTCGCCCATTGGGTGCCGCAGGAGCTCACGCGCCTCGACGAGATGTATGACATGTGGAACTCGAAGATGATCCGCGAGAAGATACGCAAGCGGCCCAGCGAGTACTGGCGAGATCAATGCGCGATCACAGCGACCTTCGCCTCGCGGGGCGAGGTCGAGATGCGCGACCAGATCGGCGTCGACAATTTCTTGTGGGGCTCCGACTATCCCCATCCAGAAGGCACCTGGCCCTATACGGAGACCTGCCTAAGGCATGCCTTTCACGGCGTCGCAGAAGAAGAAACGCGCCGCATGCTCGGCACGAATGCACTCGACTTTTACGGATTCGACCCCGAAGCCATGCGCAACCTCGCCAACGAAATCGGGCCCCGACCCGATGAAATCAATCACCCGCCCGAGGCCCGACCTACAGATTATGTCGGCATGGGACTGCGTTAGTTCACGCAGCCCTCGCGTGCGCTCTAGAGCACGTCCGACATCAGCTTGTTCACGAGTTCCGCAAAGCCCGCCGGATCATCCAGCTGCCCGCCTTCGGCCAGTACAGCCTGTCCGAGCAGAAGCTTCGCCGAATCCGCAATCTTCGGATCCGTCGGATTCTTCTCGAAACGCTTCCCGAGCCGCTCGACCACATCATGGTTCGGATTCAGCTCCAAAATCGGCTGCCGCTCCGGAATTTCCTGCCCCGCCTGCCGAAGCATGGCTTCGAGCTGAGGCGACAGATCGCCGTCTTCAAGGACGAGACAAGAAGCCGAAGTCTTCAGGCGGCTTGAGAGTCGAACCTCCTTCACCTGATCTTCGAGCGCTGCCTTCATCGCCGCGAGCAGATCGCCAAGGTTCTCTTCCTTCTTCTCGAGATCCTCCTTGGCCTTCTCCTTGTCCTCGTCCGAGCCGAGTTCAACCTCGCCATGCCCAATGCTCTTAAAGCTCTTGCCCTTGTACTCGTTCGGCCCCTGCCCGACCCAAACCTCATCGACCGGATCCGTGAAGAAAAGCACCTCTATGCCCTTCTCCTTGAACGCCTCAAGATGCGGCGACCGGCGCAGCACATCGAGCTTCGGCCCGGCTATGTAGTACACCGATTCCTGATCCTCGGGCATGCGGTCGACGTACTCCCCGAGCGAAGCCAGCTTGTTCTCGTCGTGCGTGGATGGCGCCAATACGAGATCAAAGATGCGGTCGCGCTTCTCCTCAAAGTCGAGCAGGCCTTCCTTGACCACAGGCCCAAACTCAACCCAAAATGCCTCAAACTGCTCGCGGTCGTCCTTCGCGAGCTTCTTCAGCTGGTCCGCGACCTTCTTCACGAGATGCTTCCGGATCGTCTTGATCTGCCGATCCTGCTGCAGCATCTCACGCGACACGTTCAGAGAAAGATCCTCCGCATCCACAACCCCGCGCACAAAGCGCAGCCATTCCGGCAGAACCTCCCGGCATTCGTCCATGATAAAGACGCGCCTAACGTAGAGCTGAACACCATTATGCAGCCGCTCGCGATGGTAGAGGTCAAAGGGCGCCTTCGACGGGATGAACAGAAGCGCCCGCGCCTCGAACGTGCCCTCGATCGACGTGCTCACACGGAGCATGGGATCCTGAAAATCGTGCGTGATATGCTTATAGAACTCCGCGAACTCAGATTCCTCGACTTCACCCTCCGGCCGCGTCCAAATCGCCTTCATCGAGTTCAGCGCATCTTCCACCTCGCGCGTAACCGGCCCGCTCTCGGCCGCAGCCTTCTCCGCCTCGTCCGCGTCCTTGCTCACAGGCGGCGCGTCCGCGATCACGGTCAACTTGATCGGATACCCCACGAAGTCCGAGTACTTCTTCACGACGTTCCGGAGAATATACTCGTCCGCAAAATCCGAGATGCCTGCCTCGCCGTCGACGTCCTTGAGTGAAAGGACGATCGTCGTGCCGGCCGTGTCGCGCGTCCCATCTTCAAGGCTGTACTCGCCCGCGCCCTGGGAAGTCCAGCGCGTCGCCTTGTCCTCACCTGCGCGACGGCTGATCACTTCGACGTCGCTCGCGACCATAAAGCTCGCGTAGAACCCCACACCGAACTGACCGATCAGATCCGGCGCAACCTCGCCGTCCTCACCCCCGCCTTCGTTCTTCTTCAGAAACTCCAGCGTCCCCGACCGAGCGATCGTGCCCAGATGCTCCACGATCTCCTCGCGGTTCATCCCAATCCCGTTATCCGAGATCGTCAGCGTCCGTCCCGGCCCATCGGCGATCAGGTGAATCTCAAGCTCCCCCTCCACCGTCAGCTCCGAATTCGACAGCGATTCAAAACGCCGCCGATCCAGCGCATCCGAAGAATTCGAGATCAGCTCCCGAAGAAATACCTCCTTGTTCGAATAGAGGGAGTGGATCATCAGGTCGAGCAGTTTTTGCGTCTCAGCCTGAAATGCATGGGTTTCCATCAGATGAACTCCTGGGAAGTCGAGAAAGTCGAAGGAAGTCGAAAATTTTGAATCAGCGATCTGTCGGGTCCCCGCCCGCCGCTCCGCCTGCATGGCAGACATCGCGGCCTTAAGAAGACCGACCCCGAGCAAGCGAGGCGGTTGGCCGCCCTACTCTTGCGAGAGATCGAGCAATCCTGCTCACGCAATCGCCGAGATCAAGCCACAGTCGAGCAACGAATGCCCCCGCCTCGTAATTAGCCCCGAGGGGCAATGGCGGCAAACGGCGACGAAACCAGAGGCGGCCGCGCAAGGGGAGCGCCCGCCTCCAGGAGCCGACCAGTCAGCGGGTCGCTGAAGACGACAGTGACCGTCGAATGCCCGACACGATCCGCCCCTGAGCACAAAGCACTCGCCCTCAACTCACAGCTCGTTCGGCCGGTCCGCAGGTGGTCGCGCCACATCCAATACGCAGCTCCACCGCTCATCCAAACCCATGATCGTCACCGCGCTCAGAACCCATCGGGCAATTTCGCGACCGCAGTCATGCCCCCCATCAGCGAACAAACGTACCCAAAGATCAGCCCACCCATCGTAACCCGCACCCCCTTCCCCACACTGTGCCTTGCTATGCAATAACACGGCACACTGTTGCGAGATCCATGCACCGAACCTCCCCCGTCCGCGAGCCTATCAACCCGCCCGCCGGCACTCACGACTCAACCTGTGTGCTCAGCTCAACCCGACTCCGCGAAACCCATCCTATCCATGCTACGATGCAGGTTACTAACTAGTTATGCGGCAGCCGACGATGCACTTCTGGAAGATCGAAGAACTCAAATCCAACTTGCTTCAATCGGACCTGGGCTCCGCGCTCGCCCTCCAGTATTTGGTGGTAGGTGGGGGCCTCTACATGCTTTTTGCCGCGATTCCGCTTCCCGATCGCAATTTTTGGGACCACGTCGACCTGTTCTCGGAACCGCTCTTCTTTGCCCTCGGCACGATCTATGCCTTCCGGCGAAACGGCGGACCAGAAGGAAGAGACTTTGTTGGTCGCTTTCTCGCACTATCTTGGGTCCTTGGAATCCGCTTCGGTGCGTTGGTTTACATTCCTGCGATAGTCTTCGTGATATTCGTTCAGGACGCCCTGTTCGGAGCGGTGCCTGACGATTCCACGCCCGTCGAGTCCGTGGTGTTCGCCGTCATCAACATTTCATTCTATCTGAGACTGGGGCGACACTTTCACGATCTCCGTGCTCCGGCCGCCGCATAACAATCCCCTGAACCAGACGAGTTTTTGCGGAGCTGGGGACAAAGTTCGCCGCGAGCGACTTGGGAAACCTTGAAACTAGTGGCGCTCGCGGCTCGTGCTGCTCTGGCGACGGGGCGTGTTACTCTCGCCGAAACCCTTTTGAGCGGAACTCGCAGGTTATGGGAGTATCCGTTATACGGCACGACTTATGCCGAATGCGTTCCTTCTTTGCGGTAAGACTGGCTCCGGGAAAACGAGCTTCGCGCGGCAGCTCGAACAAGAGAGCGTTGTTCGATACTCAATCGACGAATGGATGCTCAGAAAATTCGGGCCCCATATGTCTCGTGAGGATTTCAACTCCCGAACCGCGCGCTGTTTCGACTCGATTCTCGACGAAGCTCGGCGAATGGTGAGCCTTGGCGAATCCGTCGCCCTAGATTGCGGTTTCTGGTCCCGCGAGAGTCGGACCGAGGCGCGAGTCCGACTACAAGATGCGGGAGCGACCGTTCAGCTCCTCTACTTCGATCTCCCTGAAATTGGGCTATGGAGCAGGATCGTCGCTCGGAATGAGAATCTCCCAGACGACACTTATCAAATTTCGCGCGAGATGTTCGAACTGTTCTCAACTTGGTTCGAGCCTCCCGGAGAAGATGAGAGCCCGATCGTTGCCGCGTCGCGCCGTATAACAAGCAACCGTATTGCAACCCCCCTCTAGGCAACCGCTGTCTTCCACTCCGTCTGGTCTCGAACGATCGCATTGAGGATCGTAAGTAGCCGTCTCGCCACGGCTATCAACGCGAGCTTCTTGGGCTTTCCCGCCGCCACTAGCCGTTCGTACATCGCCTTGAGCACCGGGTTGAACCGGGAGCCCACCAGAGCCGCGAGGTACAGCGCTGTCCGCGGCGCTGCTCGCCCGCCATGGATGCGACGGCTGCCGTAGCGCTGGCCGCTGTCTTTCGAGTACGGGGCCAAGCCCGCGAGTGAGCTGATCCGACGACGGTCGAGCTTCCCGAGTTCCGGAAGATCGATGATCAAAGTCCGAGCCACCTTAGGCCCGACGCCGGGGACG
>JBDNFB010000261.1:0-15156 GCA_041690055.1 Myxococcota bacterium
AAAGGTTGGCGCGACATCGAGAAGCTTATCCGAGCCCTCGAAGCCAATGAACAGACGCAAGAGGCAGACGCAAAGCGAGTCGCCTAAGATCTACACAAGAGCCGCCGCTCAGAGAAGATCAACATCGGGTGGGACAATCCCTTCTAAAGAACGATCGAGCGCAGCCCCATGTCGAGCGGTATCTAACGAGTGGTAGACCCTAGCGTGCGCTTGAGCCCGCGAGCTAAGGTCGCCTGCCGTGTCTCCGCTCGAGGCTTTGAACATGTTCAACGTCCGTCTGGCCGCTGATGGAGAGTCGCGTAGTCTCAAGCCGGCCCACGCAGAATTGCACTCGATTCAGAGACATGACCTCGACAGTCTGTTCGCGCAGGTATTCGACGAGCCCGGAGAGACTAAACACCCCCTGAGGCATCTCCGTCTTGAATTCCGCTTCGCCGGTGAAAACGACAACCGACTTGATGGCGCCGGACGGTAGGAAGTCGAGGAGGCCTTGCACCGCCCGCACGTGCCGGAAGTTCTGGAATATTGGGTTCTGGAACTTGAACTTGCGCTTGAAGAGGACTTGAGTCCAGTTCGCTTGCTTCGCGTTGGCGAAGATCCAACCCTTGTAGTCCTTTGTCTCGATGACGAACACGCCGAACCTAGAAACGAGGATGTGATCAATCTGAGTTGTGCCGTCATTCAGCTGTATTGTGACGTGATTCATCAGGTGATAGTCGGGAGGACCGAAGTTCGTGAGCGCTACGTGGGTCAGCAGCGCCTCGCCACGATTCTGGAACCCGGAGGCGCGGTCGGCACGGTAGCGGCCAATGATGAAGCCAACGACAAGCGCGAGGAGGATGTAGAGAATGGTCCAGTCTTCCTGCTTCGAGCCAAGTAGAAGCTGCGATAGGCACTGAACCACCGCGTGATCTGACAGAGCCGAGATGCTCTGGGCGAGGTCATCGAGATCCACCGTGCCCCCCAACCGATACGCAGCTGAGCGGCGAGTCCTTGCTAGCGGTTTCGCAGAGGGCAGCGTATCCGTCGCCAGATCCCGCGATCTGTCTCCTTGCGCGCGAGTGCGAGATCAGGCGGCGGGGACCGCCGCCGGCACGTCCTGGACTTGTTCGCTCCGATCTTTTGTTATGCGGATCGAGGATTTCGGCCTTCAGGGGCACGCGTAGTAGTTAGCGAGGTTCTGGCTTGTGATGACGACTGTGTTCGCGTCGAAACGCGTCGCGCGTTTCTTGTAGTAGGTGTAGCACCCTTCGAGGGCCGTTTCTGGGCACGACTCTTGGACGATATACCGACATTGCTCGGTTGGGACCGATCCTTCAATCCGGACATACTCCCAATTGGGATATCGGATGCTAGCGGGACATCCAGAGAGTGTTATCGCGAGAAGCGTTAGGGAGAGAATTCGGATCATTTTGAAATATCCTAGAGGAGGCAGAGTGAATCAGTCGTGAATGACTATTCAAACCATATGAGATGGAGCCATGTCGCAGGTCGTTGTGGCAAGAGGTTCTCGGCAGTCGAGCGAGTGCCGCACAATTATTATTCGACGGCTGCCCGTTCAGCTGCCCCCGGCGAATATACCGCAAAGGCGAAATTGCCTCGATCGGCAGGCCACCGATTCTGCTGGGCTTTCCAGCCCCTGAGTTTTACCAGGCCGGCTTTATCAAGCAGCCCAATAAGACGCAGCCGAACAATGTGCGGTGGCGGGGGTCGAGAGTCTGATTGCTGCTGCGCATTCAACTCGCTCGCTAGTCGCTCGATCTTATCGCCCCATCCTCGACAGCTTCGCGCTTCTCGGGGTACGACATCCCCGGATCGCTCGGATCGCATATGCGGACGATCGGCGTCGATCGTCTGAACTTCCCTGATAGTAAGTGCAAATTCCCTGTTCCCGATCACAGGGAATTCGCTGCTACAGCTTTGAATTCGCTCATGAAGCTCGACGCTGGGTCTGGCCAGGGGCCCCGGTTTCGAAGATTTTCCCTGTACTTTCCCTGCACATCAGGGATCTCACCCCAGGGACCCGTTGCCCCGCGACTCCCTCCACCTCCCCACACCTCCTGGGAGTGCCGGTTGGGGTTCGTGGGGCGGTAGCTCTAGAGACCCGTTGCCCCTCGACCCCCCCCACCTGCTGGGAGTGCGGTTCGGTTTGGATTGCCGGGTAGAGGCTGCTGAGAGGAGTTGCCCCGCTACTGCGTCCACCGCCAGCTGTGGCTATCGCCTGAAGCCCGCGAGCATCGACAATCGATGAAGCCGAGCACGTCTCCATTTGCGTTTTCTCGCTCGACCAAATCGGAGCGGGCGCACCTGCATGGCGCCATAAAAAGGCACTCCCCGTCTCGTCGCGGTCACCTTTTCTGCAACGGCATTTGAGGGGGCGGTCGGAGACTTCAGCCGGCGCTCAATCTGATTTGTTGGGCCACGGCTGGTTTGCGTGCGATACTCGGAAGCTGTGGATCCCCTTCCTTTTGGCGCCTATCAGCAGCTCGTTACGAAACTAATCGAGGAACGTCTTGCCGCGACTGACGCGCAAGGTCAGTTCGAAAGCCTCGATCCGGCTGAGGCGGCTCTGCGACTCAGTCAGCACCTCGCAGACCCGATCCGGCGCTATCTCGAAACTGTCCCCAAAAAGGAGAGGCCTCAGCTTCAGGTCGAGCTCGCCAACCGTCTGCTGAAAACCCTGTCGGATCGACTACCTGACGTTGACGCCCAACAGATTGATGGCTCCTCGGTGCTGCGTGCGGTTCATCCTCCTTTGCTCGACGGGCAGGAGCCTCCTCGCCTTCCGGACATCCCGCTCCTTGATCAGGACCTCCTCGCGAATGCGCCAGGTGAGCCGTCGTTCGTTCACGCGCTTCTGACTGAACTTCCGACGGCAGATCGGGTCGACGCCGTTGTGGCCTTCATTCGATGGACGGGCCTGAACCTCCTTCGCCCTGCGCTCCGAGAAGCTCGAGAGCGAGGGGTGCCGATTCGACTGCTCACCACTACTTATACGGGCTCGACGCAGCGTGAGGCACTCGACTGGCTCGACGAGCAAGGCGTCGAGGTCAAGATCTCCTACGACACTCGGACCACCCGTCTTCACGCTAAAGCGTGGCTTCTCCACCGAAATTCGGGGTTCTCGACGGCGTTCGTGGGTTCGTCGAACCTCTCGAAGGCCGCACTTGTCGACGGGATCGAATGGAACGTCCGCCTAGCGGAGGCCACCGCGCCCGACGTCGTCAGCAAACTACGCGGAACCTTCGAATCACTGTGGGCGGAGGGTGGCTTCGAATCCTACGACCGCAATCGGGATGCAGAGCGGTTTGACCTAGCGATCGCTGGCAACGACGGACTCGACAGGCCAACCGTGATCTCCGGACTTCACGTTCAGCCGTGGCCGTATCAGCGTGAAATTCTCGAGGCCCTTGTGGTCGATCGCAAACGATTCGGCAGGACCAACAGTCTCGTTGTCGCTCCGACCGGAACGGGCAAGACCGTGGTCGCGGGGCTCGACTTTGCTGCACTTCGGAACGGAGACGGAGGGGTTGATCTTCCGGAGGAGCCGACGGTGCTCTTCATTGCCCATAGAGAGCGGATTTTGGAACAGTCCCGCTCTGTGTTCCGGAACGTGCTGCGGCAGGGTTCTTTTGGTGAGTTGCTCGTCGCCGGAAAGCGACCCCGAGACTGGAAGGCCGTCTTCGCTTCGATCCAAACTCTGTCGTCCAAGACGTTAGAGCTTCCTCCGCCAGATCACTTTGATGTGATCTACGTCGACGAGTTTCACCATGCCGAGGCGAATACCTACCAACGGCTACTCGACTATTTCACGCCAAAGGTGCTTGTCGGTCTCACCGCGACGCCCGAGCGGAGCGACGGGCTCGACGTAAGGGATAGATTCGGGGGTCGATACGCGTTCGAAATGCGGCTCTGGGATGCGCTCGATCAGCAACTGCTCTCGCCGTTTCACTATTACGGAGTCAGCGACGGAACAGATCTGAGCGGCCTGCAGTGGCAGCGGGGCGGATACCGAGATCGAGATCTCGAGGACCGTTACATCGTGGACGGCAACGA
Source organism: Myxococcota bacterium (assembly GCA_041690055.1). Lineage (GTDB taxonomy): Bacteria > Myxococcota_A > UBA9160 > UBA9160 > UBA4427 > UBA4427. Next base: position 4,057 of record JBDNFB010000261.1, read on the forward strand.
TGTTCGAACCGGAAAAGTGCTTGAGGCTCTTAGGGAGACCGTCGGTCGCCCGAAGTCGATGCGTGCCCTCGGCTTTTGCGTTTCTGTCAAACACGCCCACTACATGGCACGTCGTTTCACGGAGGCAGGGTACAAGGCTGCGGCGATGGACGGCTCTACGCCCGCTGGCGAACGTGACGCGTTGCTCCGGCAACTAGAAAAGGGCGAACTCCAAGTTGTCTTTGCAGTCGATGTCCTCACCGAAGGCGTCGATATCCCGAGTGTGGATACAGTACTGCTTCTGCGACCGACCGAATCTGCGACGGTGTTCCTTCAGCAACTCGGACGCGGGCTGCGACTCCACCGTGACAAAGATGTCTGCACGGTACTCGACTTCATCGGACAGCAGCACAAGCGCTTCCGCTTCGATCTGAAGCTCCGCGCCATGACTGGGCGATCCCGAGCGGAGCTCATCGAAGACGTGCGCGAGACCTTCCCATTCCTTCCGTCCGGCTGTCATCTCCGACTCGATCGACAGGCCGAGGAGCACATCCTCGAAAATCTGAAGGGTTCGATTGGAGCTGGAAAGCGTGGGCTGGTGAACGAACTTCGCACGCTGGTCGCCAGCCACGGAGAGCTAACACTCAATGGCTTTCTCGAGCATGCGGCCCTCGAGTTGCCCGACCTATACGGGGCTTGTTCCTGGACGGAGCTTCGCCGTCTCGTGGGGTACAGGGTCGAAGACTCAGGGCCACGAGAACAGGAGCTACTCAAGGGGATCCGGCGGCTTCGAGAGGTCGATGACGAAGCCCGATTAACGGTGTTAGCCGACCTCGGCACAGGCGCCTTTGTTCCAGGCGCAGATTCTCGTCGAGACAGGCTGGCGGCCATGCTCGCCTTCGTGCTGTTTGATGACGGTAAGGCGCCGACGTCCCTTGCTGCGGTAGTAGATGCCCTTGCTGCCGAGCCTGCAGTCATGACCGAGCTTGCGCAGTTGGCCGAGACGCTGACGGCCAGTGCGGATCACATTACTGGTCCCAGTCCCGTCGATGCCGACATCCCACTCCATCTTCACGCGAGCTATCGCCGCGAGGAAATTTTGGTGGCGCTCGGGGAGCGGAACTTGGGCGACCGGACGAACCACCGCGAGGGCGTTCGCTGGGTGGCAGACCGCGAGATTGACGCGCTTTTCGTCACCCTCGAAAAGTCGGACCGCCACTACTCCCCGTCGACTCGCTACAGGGACTACGCGATCTCTAGAGAACTCTTCCACTGGGAAACACAATCGGGTACGACGCGACAGTCGCCTACAGGCAAGCGGTACCTTACCGGCAGTTCGACCCCGTTACTCTTTGTGCGCAGGACAAACAAGATCGGCAACCATGCGCCGGCGTTTGCGTTTCTGGGCCGAGCTCGTCTTGTTGATTCACGAGGCGAGAAGCCGATCGCGATTACGTGGAAGCTCGATACTGCGATGCCCGAGCGTTGGTTTCGCGTCGGGAAGGCCGTCTCTGGGTAGCGCTGCGACGGTTGGGTAAGAAGGGAGATCCCTTGGAGGTCCGGTGTTCAATCGATTCCCAGTAGGCTCCGCTGCGCCGGCTAAGCAAGTGGTACCTCGGCCCGCCTCATTAGTGATGCGGCGGCGAGTTCGGGAGAAGATTGCTTCGGGGCGTAGGTGGCGAGCTGCTGGCGGAGAGCCAACTCGACGACAGCCGGTTCTCGACGAGTGCGAGAAAATGCGCGGCAATGGCCCTTTAGACGTTTTCGGATTCGGTTCGATCGATCACGTAGAGATGCTGGTCGCCGCTCGCGAAAAAGTAAATGTTGCGAAGAGGGGTGTCGCTAGGCAGACGCACGCCGGAGATAGGGACCATTTCAAATAACGCTTCAAGAGAAGGCTCCATGACGTCCTCGTGAGTTTGGGAAATTTCGTTGAATGCTCGCTCCCACCGATCGCGATTATCAGTTCTTGATATCGGACTAGCTTTCATCCCAAGCGATCACGATCAGCCATTCATCTGGCCGACAATCGTCGGCCACCGCACGATCAATCACAGTCTTACCCTCCCAATTGGGCATGATGATGTCGTGCTCGCCGAAGGTCCAAGTTCGTTTTGCCAGCGGCGGTCCAGCCAAGACTCTCGAGGTGATGTGCTGGGCTTTGGCGGTGTAGTAGTTGGGATACCCGTTGCCGCCGAGATCGATTGCATTGCCGGCTGCGACTAGCTCACCGAACCATTGCAAGCCTTCTAGGTCGGTCTGCCACACGGCGATCCGCGGGCCTTCCTCTGAGCCTGTGCTTGCCGGAGCTGCCCCGCCTTCAGTTTGCCTAAAAACGCTGATGTGCCAACCCGTCATCGTTCTGACTCCCCTTCACAGTTCGGCCGAACTCTGATCTCTCGCTCTAGCTCGAGGGCTTCGTGACGTTATGTTCGCGACACGCGGCGCGGACGTTCCCACCCACCTCTGCAGCCTTCAAAATGCCGATGATCTGTTTCTCTGAGAAGCGTGCACGTTTCTCCCTGCCTCCTGTCGCCTTTCGAAAAGGCTAACTAAGGGGCTGGTACCATTATGACGGGGCCGGCCAGGACCGTCGGCGCCGTAATTGATCTGACCCTCTTCGCCCGACGCTGTCTCTAATTACCGGATGCGCCTCGACGACCCGCTCGCCGCGAAGCTTCTTCACGAAGCGACCCACGCTCTGGTAGCTGTGCGAGAACCCGTAATCGTCGACCAGATCTTGCCAGATCGACATCGCATTGCGGCCGTGGGAGGCGGCCCGCTCGATCCGCTCGCGGTAGGGCTCGCAGGCGCTCGCGGAAAGATTCGCGCGGGGCCTCGGAGGCGGATCCGAGTGGGTGATCGCCGGGGTGGCCGCTTTTGAATCGGACCCAGAGTCGGTGATCACCTCGGCCCCAACAATGGCCGCTTTTGGGTGATCACCAAGAATACCCACTTCCCAGGACGGGTGGTGGCGTTCCCTATCACCGTCGATTCCGAACGATGGGTTTGTCTCCGGACTACGCGGAGGCTGTTTCATTCGTTGAACTGCTCATCGGCCATCAGCAATAATGAACTGCAAGCGATGGGCGGACAGATCATCGAGTTCTGCGATCAGCATGAGGGCAAAGCAATTGAGAGCCGACAGTAGTCGGGTCGGGCAAAAGTCGTCTGAATTGTCGGAAACTAATCCGTTACGAATACTCTTCCGAGTACCTGACAAAGCTCATCGATTCCCGTCGTCTCCCGGACCGGAAAGCACAGTCGGTACATACGGCCGCCTTCGCGAGAGTCCGAGCCTTGAACCATCTGGCACTCCTGGTCGCCGACGGTCTCGTCCAGCCGACGTTCTTCGATCGCGCGGTGGGTGTCCTCTTTGCCGCGGATCTGGTGCCGTTCGATCACCAGGCCCGCTGTATCGGGCAGAATATGGGTATAGGTCGACCGGCCAGTAGATTTGTTCTTGATCGTATAGCCGAAGGTATCCGGGGTTAGGTGGTAACCGGGCCCGAGTTCGCCGAGTGTCGTGCGGATCTCTTCCACCTTCGTTTTGGCCCAAGCCGGCAGCTCGGCGAAGCTCTTGCGGGTGCGCTCTATGGCAGCGCTGAGGTCTTGCCGTGCGTGCGCAAGCAACGGAATGTCCGGCAGAGCGCAGGGCCGACGCCATATGAGCCTTGCCATGAATTCCGCCGTGTTCAGTGCGCGGATATCCATAAGTGAAAGGTCGTAGCTCGAGTTACCGCGTTCGGAAAAGCTCATAAGGCGCATCAGGTTGCGAATGGCCGAGTAATGGAATTCGCTTCCTGGCCGCGGTCCGCAAACGATAATGATCCTAAAGACGCCACTCTTCACGTTGGATTCGAGGCGCTTCACGAACTGGGTACGCCAATCTGCGAGATTCTTTCCCGCAAGGCTTTCCGAAGTTTCGAGCTGAGCAGTCAGCGCATCAAGGTCCGCAAACTCGGCGTCGAGTCCGGTGGCCAGGACGCGACTCTCGAATTCGCTCAAGAATTCAGCGCCCTCGAAGTGCAGAAACATTTCCTGCAAATCCGATGCGTAGTTGATCGCCTGCGAATAAACCTTCCGCTTTATTTCAGAGCTCCAATAGCCCTTGCACTCAACCAGAGTCAGAACGCCGTTCGGGTCGATAAAGAGGTTGTCGATGGGCCCGCTTGAAAGGGGGACCTCGCGCCTAGCGAGACAAGGTGGGGGGAGTCGGGACAAAACCGTGGGTCCAGCTCAGGGAAGCCAGTAAGAAGGAGCGTCGGGGTTTTGTGAAGCAAGTCGCGGAGAACTTCTTCGGATTCAAACATGAGATAGATCCCTCTGCTCAGCTCGTTTTCAGGAACTGCGGCCGGACACGAAGAGCCGGCCATCTTGGCTGCTCTTATCGGCGGCCCAGGGTCGCGATATGAGTAACTGTCCTCCAAACCCATTCAGCTGATGTCTCAGACGAGTTCTGCTGTTCTGGGCAGGATCATTCGTAATCATTAGTCCCACCTGAGATCCATCTTGCCGATCTCGAGACGCGGCGAACGGCAACGCGGACAGCGTGCAGATGCATTTAGATTGAGACGCCCGCTGCATTGGCTGCATTGTCCAACGCCTCCGGACTCGTCTGCATCTACGTGAAGCGGCGTCCCTAAATGAGGAAGACTCTCGGCCCTGCCGCAGTCTTCGCAAAAGACGACCTGAGTCTTGAATCCGCCGCCTCTCCAGAGTTGAAATTTGTGGTCACATGCTTGGCATCGCGCGGTTCAGGCTTGTCCCATTGTTAATCCCTCTGCTATCGGGACATGATGACCCTGGGCCGTGTCAGAATCGGTCGTTCGCCTTTCATACGCCTTCGTATGTCACCTCGTTGCACGAGCGCGCGATCGTACTCGGCCCAGATGACCATCCACAGGGCCAAGAACACGGCATGGCTTCGGTGGCTGCTCGGCGACTTCATCGGCATTCTGCTTCTCCCGTGGGATTGTCCCGCTCGGTGTCGGCTTTCTCTGAGCGGGGAGTCAGCTAATTGATCATGGGCGATAGGGTCATTTATTTCGCGTTCGCGCGGGCCCCGCGCTCGGCCTCGCGATGCTTGCGGGCGCCGACGCGTCCCAGCGCCGGCTTGCCGATCTCGAAGGCATCCGCCACGAGCGCTTGCTGCTCGAGCTTGTGTCGCGATAGCAACCCCGTGGCGGGTGAGGCCGCTGTCATGCGGCCGGCATAACGGGGTCGCGGATGCTCGCAACCGGCCTCGATCGCGGCCTCTTCTATGAACTCATTGATGAAGTCCCAGGCGCCCATATTGCGTGGCTCCTCCTGGCACCAGACGAGATGACAATGGCGATAGGGCGCGAGCTCTTCTGCGAGGGAATCCATCGGGACGGGGTAGAGCTGTTCGAGCCGCAGGAAATGGACTTCGTCGGTCCCGCGCGCCTCACGTTCGGCGATCAGCTCGTAGTAGATCTTGCCGCTGCAGAGCACTACCTGCTTGGCCTTCTCAGACGGGCCGGGCTTTTCGTTGCAGTACATGACGCGATGGAACGAGGAGCCTTCGGCGAAATCCGCAAGCGGCGAGGTGCAGCGGCGATTGCGCAGCAGGGATTTGGGGGTCATCACCACAAGTGGCTTGCGGAATTCGCGGTGGATCTGACGTCGGAGAGCGTGGAAGTAGTTGGCCGGCGTCGTGCAGTTCAGGACCTGGATATTGTCCTCCGCGCAGTTCTGCAGGAAGCGCTCGAGCCGCCCGGAAGAGTGCTCCGGGCCCATCCCGTCGTAGCCGTGGGGGAGCAGCATGACGAGGCCGGACATGCGTAGCCATTTCTGCTCGGCGCTGGTGATGAACTGGTCGATGATGACCTGTGCGCCGTTCACGAAGTCGCCGAACTGTGCCTCCCAGACCACGAGCGTATGCGGATCGGCCTGTGTGTAGCCGTATTCGAAGCCGAGTGCGGCGAATTCCGAGAGCGGCGAGTCGACGAGATCGATCTGTGCCTGGTCGGATCGGATATGGTTGAGCGGGACATAACGCTGCTCGGATTCCTGGTCGACGAAGGAGCCGTGGCGTTGGGAGAAGGTGCCCCGGTTGACGTCCTGGCCCGAGAGCCGGACGGGATGGCCCTCGACGAGCAGTGTTCCGAAGGCCAGCGACTCGCCTAACGCCCAGTCAATGCCTAATCCGGACTCGATCGTCTTCGTGCGCTGGGCGAGCAGCCGCTCGAGTTTGGGATGCAGGGCGAAGTCGGGCCCGATGCGCCCGAGCGCCTCGCCGACTTCGACTAGCACGTCCCGCGCGACGGGTGTCCGGCCGCGGCGCGCGTCGTAGCCCTTGACGCGGCCGAGTCCCGTCCAGTTGCCCTGCAGCCAGTCCGCTTCGCTCGGCTCGTGGTCTTCTGCGGCGCGGAACTCGCTCTCGAGGCGCGCCTGCCAGCCGCGCTCCAGCCTGGCGACCTGGTCGTCGTCGACAATGCCCGCCTCGACGAGCTTCTTTGCGTAGATCTCTTTGGTCGTCGGGTGGTCGGTGATGCGTGCGTACATGCGCGGCTGCGTGAACGCGGGCTCGTCGCCCTCGTTATGTCCGAAGCGCCGGTAGCAGACGATGTCGATGACGACGTCCTGGTGGAACTGCTGACGAAAATCGAAGGCCATGGCGGCAACCCATGCGACTGCGTCGGGATCGTCGCCGTTCACGTGGAAAATCGGCGCTTGAATGTGCTTGGCGGGGTCGGTGCAATAGTGGCCGGGGCGCGAGTCGACCGGATTCGTCGTGAAGCCGACTTGATTGTTGATGATCACGTGGATCGTACCGCCGACCCGGTAGCCGGGCAGTTCTGAGAGATCGAGCGTCTCGTCGACGAGGCCCTGGCCTGCGAACGCAGCGTCGCCATGGATCAGGATCGGCAGCACGCGGGTGCGCGAGCGGTCTTCCATGCGCGTCTGCTTGGCACGGACGCGGCCGATCACGACCGGATCGACGGCTTCGAGATGCGACGGGTTTGCGGTGAGCGAGAGGTGGATGCTTCGCTCGCCTATGCGGCGGTCGGAGGAGGTGCCCAGGTGGTATTTGACGTCGCCCGAGCCGTCCACCTGGTCGCTGGTCCAATCGCCGCCCTCGAACTCGAAGAAGATCGAGCGCAACGGCTTGCGCATGAAATTCGAGAGCACGTTAAGTCGGCCGCGGTGCGCCATACCCATCACGATCTGCTCGACGTCGTGCTCGGTCGCGCTCACGTAGATTTGTTCGAGCGCGACCATGGTCGACTCGCTGCCGTCGAGGCCGAAGCGTTTGGTGCCGACGTATTTCTTGTGCAGGAACTGTTCGAAGCTTTCGGCGGCGGTGAGGCGCTCGAGGATGGCGGTGCGATGGTCGGGGGAATGGCCGTAGGCGTCGTCAGCGCGATTCTTGGCGCCTTCGAAGCGCTCGCGGATCCAGCTACGCTCGACCGGATCCTGGATGTGCATGAACTCGACGCCGACCGTGCCGCAATAGGCGGCCCGCGCCGCGGCGAGCACTTCGGAGACCGTGGCCAGCTCAAGCCCGAAGGCGTCGTCGCAGTAGACGCGACGGTCGTCGTCCGCCTTCGAAAAGCCATAGGTCTCGGGATTGAGATCTTCGCGGGGCCCGGGCTCCGTGAGTCCGAGCGGATCGAGCTGGGCCTCGGTGTGGCCATGAATGCGGTACGCGTCGATCAGCTGATGCAGGCGGACAGCGTCACGGGCGGGGCGGGGATCGTCGAGGGTAGAGTCTGACATCCAGATCTAGTCTACTGCGTTTGGACCGGTTTCTGCGTGACCAGGCCGGCTCCTCGCGCAGTCCTCGCGCAGCAGGCCTTAAAGCTCGTTCTGAATCTGCGCGGCGAATCTGATCAAGGGCCGGCGACCGCCTCACGGATCATCTCGCTTGGATGATCTAGGCAAAGAAGCGACTGCGTCCCTCAGCGCGAAGCCCTGCCTTCAAAGAACGCCTTGGAACTCCGGACCTCCTCGAGCAGAGCCTCGCGGTTCCGAACCAGCGTCTCCCGCGGCACGGCATCGGCATCCGGGAAGGCCAATCGAGCGGCGAGGAAGTCGAGGTTCTCCTCGGCGAGCACTCTCTCGAGGTCTTCCAAGCGCGCGACCCAGGTCCGGGCGACGCGTTTCGCCTGCGCGCTCTCGCCGATACCGGGTCGATGCGCGAGGGTGACGTAGATCGGGGCGGTGTGGACGTTGCTGCTCAGCTTGAAGGTGTTGAAATGGAGAGGCGTTCCGATGGTGTTCTCGAGGCGGTTGCCGTAGCCGCGCAGGGCGAACCAGGATGATTCATCGACCGGCCGCTTCGTCTCGAACTCGATTTTGCTCGCCCCGGCGATGCGTGAGAATCGTTCGACGACCTCCCCGTTTTGCACGAGCTCGAGAAAGACGAGGTCGTCCCGGGTCGGGTCGAAGGTCGCCTTGCCCGTGATCTCGACCGAGGCCTCCGCCGAGAGAACCACCTCGCTACCGATGTCCATGCCGTTCACGTGGAACTCGACGATGGGGCCCGTCGTCACGAAGGTGCGTCCCTGGCGAACGCCGTCGAGCCAACTCGCATAGCGGAAGGGACCCTCCACCTTCGTATAGAAGCGTTCGTGCCCCGGGAGGTTCTGATCGGCGCAGGGGTAGTCCGTCCCGGCCGTGGGCGTCACTCGGAATCCCAACGCGAGCAGCTCGTACCAGGCCTCGTAGCCGCTGCGATTAAACTGCAGGACCTCCACGAAATGCAGCAGGTCGTGGGGGCCGACCACGGCCATCCCGTCGTGCACTGCGAGCATCATCCCATTGGGTGCCCAGGCATGGGCGAAGCCGTTCAGTGCGCCTTCGGCCGCGGTCTTCTCCCAGAGCAGCCGGTAGATCAGGTAGTCGTCGAGGTTGTGACGGGCAGTCGATGCCCCGAGCGTGATCGTGTGGCCGAGAAAATGGGTTCGGGGATTTTCCTGGCCCGCAGCGAGGATGAAGTGGCCTTCCTGATAGTGGCCCTCTGGCCCATGCGCGTGCTGCGGCGCGATCTCGAAGTTTTTGACCTTTCCCATCTGCAGCAAGTTGGCGACGTGGATGTCTTCGGCCTGCATCAGGAGACCCTCACGGTGGCGGCTCCGCTCGGGAGCGGAATGGACGAGTTCCCGACACTATAGAACTGCGTCGAGGCCCTATACGGGTTTTCGATCCGGTCCGGGAAGCCGGCGAGGGGGGTCGCCAGATCCCGGTAGCCAGCGCCCTCGTCACTCATGTCGCAATCACCGCCGACCCGAAGCGCATCCGCTGCGACATGATAGGCGTCATCAGCGCCTCGGATCTCCACGCGTGCTGGGATTTCTTGTCCCGTCGCTGCATCGATGATCGTCAGCTTCAGCGTGCCCATCTCTGGCGCCGGCGCCGGCGCCGGCGCCGAGTCGGACGGAGAATGGAGACATCCGAGCAACCCCGTCGAGAAGACCGCCAAGAGAAGGATTCGCATTGGGAGATGGAGCGTCATGGTCATCTGGCACCTGTTTCTCACTAAAATTCCTCCGGTCGTCAACGCATAGCAATCTCCGCCGGCGAACGCCTCTGGTCAAGCCGCGCTCTGCCACGCGTTCATCTATGTTGCCAAGTTGGGCGGCTTGGATTGATCGCCAGCTGGCTGCGGGTTTTAACTCCAAGGCCCGGCTTGAAAGCTAGACTGTTCTGTATGGAATCAGTCGAACAGGAATTGGCGCCGCTTCGAGAGCGTCTCATCAACCATGAGATCTACGGGAGGATCGGTTCTGAGAAAGTGATGAAGCGGTTCATGGAGCATCACATCTTCGCGGTGTGGGATTTTATGTCGCTCGTCAAGGCGCTCGCGCAGCGCCTGACCTGCGTCGAGACCCCGTGGGTTCCGGTTGGCAATGCCCGAGAGCGTCGCTTCATCAATGAAATCGTGCTGGAAGAGGAGAGCGACCTGGATGAATTGGGACGCCCCACGTCTCATTTTGAACTTTACCACCGCGCCATGCGGTCGGCCGGCGCGGACGTCACCGCGATCGATCGGTTTCTGGAGGAAGTTCGTTCTGGGACTGAGGTGACGCGGGCGCTCGAAATTGCGGAGGCGCCTCCAGCGGCAGCGCGCTTCGTCCAGACGACTTTCTCGCTCACACGGGGGAGCGATGTCGAGGTCGCGGCCGCATTCGCATGGGGTCGAGAGCTTCTGGTTTCGCCGATGTTCCAGGAAGTCGTAGTGAAGCTGGGTGAGGTCCAGCCGGAAAAGTGGGCGCTTCTTCGGTTCTATCTTCATCGTCACATCGAGAAGGATGGTGATTCCCACGGGCCGATGGCCAACCAGATCGTATCGAGTCTTTGCGGAGAGGATCCGAAGCTTTGGGCCACCGCTCTCGGGGCAGGCGTTCGAGCGCTCGAAGCGAGAATTGAACTATGGGATGAAGTCGTAGCCGGCATCGCGGATTAGCAGGGCTATCAACCCTGGCGCAGGGAATGCTATTTCGGGCGAATTCCTACGCGAGCCATCCGCAATTGTGCCGCGCATGACACGGCTTTTACGACTTAGTGAAAATCGGGACCGAGGACTGCGCAGGGACATAGTTTCGATCTTCGGAGGCGCAATCTTCGGTCCACGTCTCATCCGATGAGGTACGAGGCGGCTCGTTCAGCAATCATTACGGAGGTAAGATGGGTATTCGCGCGCGGGATCACCGGAATCACAGATGCGTCGACGACCGAGAGATTTTCGACGCCGATGAAGCGGCACCTTGGATCGACGACGGCTGAAGAGTCATCCGGTGAACCCATCTTGCAAGTTCCGGTGGCGTGCACGTAGTCGCGAACCGAGGCTGCGAACCACGCGTCGAAGGCTCGCTCGTCCCTTACGTCTGCAATCGTCGTTCCCTCCTCGTCGAGGAAGGCCGGTCCGCAGCGAGTGCTGACTTCCGAGTGCTCCAGCAGAGTGAATAGCTCTCGTGTCGCCAGGCGCATACGAGCTTCGTCGCGAGGGTCCGAAAGCAGACGGAAATTGATCCGGGGATCGACGTGCGGATCGTCCGAAATGAGCGTTACGGCCCCTCTCGAGAAGGGCTCCATCACGGCGGCCAGCACGAGAATCTGGCCGGGGACCTCGGGGTTGGTGTGGTTCAGGGGCAG
>JBDNFB010000262.1:0-25088 GCA_041690055.1 Myxococcota bacterium
CTCTTGTGGCGACGCGATCTCCTCGACGACACAGACGGCGAGCTGCAGGCGCAGATGGATACGCTCTACGAAAGGCTGACCGACGAGATCCATCGTCTCGGCGTGGGGAAGCGATTCGACCGCGACACGTATGCCGTCGCCCTCTGGTCGATGGTTCACGGATACGTGTCGCTGCGACTCGACGGAAACCTCGAATCACGCATCGACCCTCGTTCGGGTAAGAAGCGAGAGGACGAGATCGTCGAGGTCTTTCTGGACGCTTTCGCCACCTGAGCATTCCGATCGAGACCTACCCCATGGCAAGCCCAACGAACTCAGAATGAGGGTCCGGCGCCTAACTCTCTCTCCCTCAACCGGGGCGGGGAGAGCTAGGCGACCCTGTGAAGAGTCGAGACTGAGCCGACAATCTCTGTTTGAGGTCCACTGACAAGCCGAAAGATCCGCGCCCCGAAACATCACTGTCCTTCCGCGCCTTCCAATAGTTCGGCAATAAATTGAAGTCGTCGTCGGCCGCAGTCGCTAGATCTGCCACAGCTGACCGATAGTGTGGATCGAGTTCTCGATCTCGGACGACGCGGTAGGTTGTTGGGATCGTCGACGCTATTCACAAGAAGAAGGAAAGGGATAGGCAGAACAAGCTGCGTTATCCCTCAACAGCGATACTGCGCGTTGAACTAAGAGTCGCGGAACCGGCAGGGCAGCTGAGCGCGGCGCTGGGAGCTGAGACCGCCTCCTGGGCCGGCCAGCACATCCTCCTCTGCCCGCCGTCGTCCTCTCGCCCCCCCAACCTGACCTCCACGTGCGTCATTCCGCGCACGCGATTGGCCGCGCTCCAACGCGACCAAGCAGGTCACCCCATGACACAGCCCCGGAACAGATGATCCAAGACAGGGTCCTGCGCGGCATGGCTCCCGGCACACAACGCGCCTACTCATCGAATGGCCCAGGCTCTGGCCGATGCGATCCCAGCACCGACCGCTGGCGCCGTAGCCGTGTTTTCCCGAGTGGGGCTTGGCGACCCAAACGTCTGGCCAAACCGCACAGCTGATATCGAGCGCCAAGGGGGCAGGCTCCGGAGCACTGCAGACGCTAGGCTCAAGGTTGCGGTGAACTGGAGCAGGAGCTGGCCTTGACCGAACACAGGACGTCGTCGGCGGGGGTCACCTACGCCCGCGCCGAGGCCGGCTACTTCGAGCGCCGGGGTCTGCGCCGCCACGCGGGCTTCTTCTCGCTCTGGGCGCTGGCCGTGGGCGCGGTCATCTCCGGCCACTTCTCGGGATGGAACCTGGGCCTTTCCATCGCCGGCTGGGGCGGCATGTTCGCGGCCACGGTGATCATCGCGGTCATGTACCTGGGCCTGGTGTTCTCGATCGCTGAGATGGCGCCGGCGCTGCCGCACACGGGCGGGGCCTATTCATTTGCGCGCACGGCCCTCGGACCCTGGGGCGGCTTTCTCACGGGGCTGGCAGAGAACGTCGAGTACGTGCTCGTGCCCGGGGTCATCGTGTTCTTCATCGGCTCCTACATGACCGGCATCTTCGCCACGGACCCGGCCTGGCAGCCGCTCTGGTGGGTCGGCGGCTATGCGCTGTTCGTGGGTCTGAACGTGCTCGGCGTGGCGCTCTCCTTCCGGGTGACGGTGGTGGTGACGCTCATGGCGCTCGCCTGCCTGGTGGCGTTTTGGGTCTCGGCGATGCCGGTGGCGGACTTCTCGCGCTACGCACTGGACATCGGCCCCGGCGGCGTTCACCTGCCCGAAGGCGACGGGCCGCTGCTGCCGAACGGCATCGCGGCGCTGTTCACGGCGCTGCCCTTTGCGGTGTGGCTGTTTCTCGCCGTGGAGCAGGTGCCTCTGGCGGCGGAAGAAAGCCACGCGCCGGAACGCGACATGCCGCGGGGGCTGCTGGCGGCCATGGCCACGCTGCTGGTGTCGGCGTTCATGGTGCTGTGGCTGAACCCTTCCGTGCCCGGCGTCGGCGCCCATGCGCTCGGCCAGTCCGGGGAGCCGCTCCTCGATGCGCTCCGCGCCATCTACGGCGACGGCATGGCCACGGGCCTGGCGCTGGTGGCCGTGATCGGCCTGATCGCATCCTTCCACACCATCATCTATGCCCAGGGTCGGCAGATCTATTCGCTGTCGCGGGCGGGCTACTTCCCGACGGCGCTATCGCTCACGCACGGACGTCATCGCACGCCCCACGTGGCCATGGTCAGCGGGGCGCTGCTGGCGCTCACGGTGATGGGCGCGCTCTGGGTGCTTCTCGGGGCGGAAGCCGGCGGCGTGGTCATTGGCGGCACGCTGCTGAACATGGCGGTCTTCGCGGCCATGTTCAGCTACATCATGCAGGCCGTTTCGTTCCTCGAACTGCGCCGGCGCATGCCGGACCTGCCGCGCCCCTTCGTCAGCCCGCTGGGGCGGCCGGGGGCCTGGGTGACGATCGTCATCGGCCTGGTGACGCTCGTGTTCCAGCTTGCTGACCCGGTCTATCGCCAGGGCGTACTCGGCGTGGCCGGCTGGTTCGCGCTTGGCGTCGCCTGGTTCCAGTTCTTCGGCCGCCACCGGCTCATCCTGTCGCCGGAGGAGGCTTTTGCTCTCGAGCAGGAGCAGGAGCCGCAACGGGAGCGGGACCCGCAACAAGGGTAGGCGGCGCCGTGCTCATCCTGCGCCTAGCGCTGGGGCACGGACCGTTAGGCGCCCGCGGGCCTGCGGAAGACCAGCACGTGCTGCTGCGGCAGGTAGTCGCCGTTCTCCTCGAGTTCCAGTCCGAGGGCGCACATTTCTCGCTCGGCCTGAGCGGCACTCATCTTGTGCAGGCGCTTGATGGGCACGCTCGCATCTTCAGCGCGGTACTCCACGAGCACCAGGCGTCCGCCCGGCGCCAGGGCTCGAACCATGGCTTCTCCCATTTCCCGCGGATACGAGAACTCGTGGTAGGCGTCGACGATAAAGATCAGGTTGACGGCGCCGGCGGGCAGGTTCGGGTCTTCGGCGGTACCGAGAACCGGTTCTACGTTGCGCACCCCGAGCTTGCTCTGCCGCGCCGTGAGCAGCTCGAGCATTGTTGCGCAGGTCTGATCGATCTCGAGGACACCATCGCTTGCCAAGGCGGGGCCCGAGGTCATGCCGATCATCATCGTGGCGATGAATATGGCTGGCGCGCAGTCCCTTCGAGATTGTCTGCTCTTGATGTGCATTAGGCATTTTCCACTTTTCCAAAGATGAGAATGAGGAGCGCGCCGATCAATACTGAGATCGCAAGTCGGGGCTCCGGAACGAGTACGGCGTCGAGCTCCGCCGCGTGCCAGGCTGAATCCGCCGCGCTCCCGTCGTAGAGAAGGCTCCACGTCGTCCCATCGAAGCAAAGCACGTCTTCGTCGGCAAAGACGACCGATCCAACAGTTCCCGACGTGTAGAAGGACATCGCATAGGCGCGGCCCTCAAGCGCTTGCCCGCCGTCGACGTCGAGAGAAACGTCGACCCTTCAGAGGATCCGTCGAAAACCTTTTCGAAGTGGGAATTGCGGGCGAAACATGGCGCGAAGCCGCGGTTCAGGTCAGCTGGGATCTTGGAGTGTCGATCCTTCCCGTCACGGTGGGCCTGGGTCAAAGCAACGACGATCTGCTCGGGCAGTGGGCTCGCATGAGAGATACGAGCAACGAAGGCTGTCTATTGATACGGCCCGACCGCGTCGTTGCATGGCGAAACCCCGGTCATGTGACTGACCCGACGAGCGAACTCGCGACTGCCGTGAAGCAGATCCTGGGGCGATAATCAGACTGCGGATGCGCGAGCATCTCACAAAAAAACAGACGGTGCGCCCGAGATATTCCCTTCCGATCTCGCCGTCCATGCTCATGCCAATCTGGCTGCCGGAATCGAAAAGGTTCGGAGTTTTACGGCTCTGCTCGGAACAGTAGTTGGCCTCTTGATCGCCCTGCTTCGGAAATAGAAATTCCGATTCTGCGCGACTCCCTTCCGCTCGAGCCGCTACGAAAACTCGAGCCCTTCGAAACCTCCGGCTTCCCGCCACTCACGCAGAAACTCGAAGAAAGTGTCAAAGCCGTCCGGATACACTCCGCCGAACCACCCCTCGTCGTCGTCGGGTCGGCCCTCGCTGTTGTAGTAGCCGGGGGTACACGACTCCTTGAACGCGGCGTTCCGCGGAGGCGTGCCGTTGATGAGCTCGACCCAGTCGCGCTCGGCGGTGTCCGACGTTTCGATCCGCTCGAACCCGTTGTCGTTGGCGTGGCGCAGGATGTGGGCGATATGGATGGCCTGCTCGTTGATGCCGTGGGGGATGTTGGGCGTGGCCGCACTCTGGAGGCCCATCACGAAGAAACAGTTGGGGAAGCCGCGGCTGAAGAATCCGTGATAGGTCGAGATGCCGTTGCCCCATTTTTCACTGAGGGCCAGGCCGTCAGATCCCTCGAGGTCGTAGCCCGCCCTCCGCCAATAGCTCGTACCGACCTCGAAGCCGGTCGCGAAGATGAGGCAGTCGAGATCGATTTCTTCGCCGTCGACGACGACGCCTCGCTCGGTGATTCGTTCGACGCCCCGGCCTCGCGTGTCGACGAGACGAACGTTTTCGCGATTAAAGGTCGGCAGGTAGTCGTCGTGGAAACAGGGACGCTTGCAGAATTGGCGGTAATAGGGCTTGAGGAATTCGGCGGTCTCCGGGTCGTCGACGATGGAAGCGACACGCGCGCGGACCTCTTCCATCTTGCGCATGTCGATCAGCTCGGCTTCGAGCTCGATCGCCTCGGGTGAGAGGTCGCTGCCCTCCCGATTGATGAGCGCGACGAGTTTTCGGAAGATATCCGTCCAGCCGTCCCCGACGAGGTCTTCCTCCTGGTAGCCGCCAGCGAGGAGCGAGTTGAAGTTGTCCATACGGGTCTGCTGCCAGCCGGGCTCTCGGCTGTCGACGAAGGCGGGCTCGGTCGGATGATTGCCGCGGACATCGACGGAGGACGGCGTTCGCTGGAAGACGTAGAGCTTCTCGGCGAACTCGCCGAGGTGGGGAACGCATTGGATCGCGGTGGCGCCCGTGCCGATGACGCCGACGCGTTTGTCCGAGAGACGGTCGAGGCCGCCAGTGGTGTCGCCGCCGGTGTACTCATAGTCCCAGCGGCTGGTGTGGAACGAATGCCCCTGGAACTTCTCGACGCCTTCAATTCCCGGGAGCTTGGGACGGGAGAGCGGACCGTTCGCCATCAAGACGAAGCGCGCGCGGATGGCGTCGTCGCGGTTGGTTCGTACGGTCCATCGACGGGCGGCCTCGTCCCACTCGAGGGCGGTGACCTTCGTCTGGAAGCAGGCGTCGGCGTAGAGGTCGTACTTGCGCCCGATCGCCTGGGCGTGGTCGAGGATCTCCGGGCCGTGGGAGTATTTTTCCGTCGGCATGTACTCAAGCTCTTCGAGCAGTGGCAGGTAAATGTAGGACTCGATGTCGCATTGGGCGCCGGGGTAACGATTCCAATACCAGGTGCCGCCGAAGTCGCCGCCACTCTCCACGATGCGGATGCTGTCGATGCCCGCCTCGCGCAGGCGCGCGCCGGTGATCAAGCCGCCGAAGCCGCCGCCGACGATCAGGACCTCGACTTCGTCCGTGAGGGCCTCGCGGGCGAAGTCTGGGTCGGCGTAGGGGTCGTCGACGTAGTGAGCGAAGTCGCCCGCGACCTCACGATATTGCTGGTTGGCATCGGGGCGCAGGCGCTTGTCGCGCTCTTTGGCGTATTTGGCGCGGAGCGCTTCTAGATCGAACTCGGGTTCTTCCTCTTGCGTCGTCGATATGGTCTCGGCCGCCATGCTTCCCCCTGCGTATTCCCACCCTCCATAGTCGAAAATCGCGTGGTCGGGGGCAAGACCTGAATTTGCGGATCGGCGAAACAAGCTGCGTTCTCCGCACCGCCGATACTAGGGCGTTCTGACAACTAAGCCTCGACGGGCCAACTCTGCCCCTTCCCGGAGCTCCGCGAGCGCCGGCTGCAGCCGGCTCCCGCGTGGAGCGATGTCGTAGGGGAACCGGACGTCACCGAATGTAGCGGTAGGCCGGAGCCCGACTGGCGCGTACCACGGCCACCCGCGCCTTGAACCCGATTGGGAAACAATCTTCCGAAAATCGAAAAACTCGTTCCGTTCTGTTATGGCCACCTGAGCCTAACTACCTGAATTTGCTACGGGCGGATCGCCGGGGCAATGAATACCCTCGTATACGGATCCAATCTGTTCCCACATATGCGTATGCACTCCAGCTCGCCTGGAGCGGACGAAGGCAACTCGAGCGTCACGGTCTCGCGTACCTGTCGGGAAGACGGGCGATTCAAGAGCGTTGCAACTGCGACTCCTCGAGCCCCGGATGTGGCGAGACGCAGCCGCGCGGAAACTCTAATGTGGCTGATCGCGCAGGCGCTCGAACGGAGCCTCAGCGACGTCGGGCTCGAGGACACCCGTCCGCCCCAGCTTCCGGATCCGTCGGCCTCTAACTAGATCGGCGTCGCGCCTAGGGATCGCCGCCAACCCGTGATCCCGAGCAGGGCCAGGAACCACAACACACCCAGTGGGCCCAGCAGCGGCACGGAAATCCCCAGGTCAAGGATCCAACCGGCAGCGACCGGATCGAAACCGGTGCCTGTAAAGTCGGTCGTCAGATCGTAGGTTGGATTCCCTGTTGTCGTTCCGAGGTCGACTGCCGAATTCAGATTGGCGCCGCGCAGATTTGCCCCGCTGAAATTCACACCGTCGAGCGCTGCACCCGAAAAAATGGAGTTCATCAGGTCGGTCCCCGTGAAGTTCGCGCCGCTCAGCGTCCGCGCCGATAGATTCACCCCGGACAGATCGAGGCCTGTCAGTTGAATATCAAACATGATCGGCCGCGCAGATTCGATTTGTGCGTTCGTGAGCCCCATTACGTTCGCGAAATTCGCCGCGTGTAGACTGAGGTCAGTGAAGTTTGCGCCGGTTACGTTTGCGCCGCTGAAATCGGCGAAGCCCATGAAAGCCTCACTCATGTCCGCGCCACTGAGATTCGCGCCGCTCACATTGCTGGAGGTCATGAATCGTAAATGGAGATTGACTCCGGCGAGGTTGAGAGTTGCGAGGCCAACTCCATTCAGATCGCTGGCGGATTCGATCTGCGCCGGCGTCACTCCGATCGCGTTCGATAAATCGACTTCTAACAACGAGGCACCGCTGAAGTTGGCGTTCGTGAGATCCGCTCCCACCAAGATGGCTCGAAAGAGGCTTGCGTTACCCAGGTCTGCATCGCGGAGGTTTGCGTTGCTAAGGTTCGCATTCGAGAGATCCGCATTGATCAGGAACGCAAGTTCCAGGTCTGCGCCAGGAAGATTTGCGCTGGGCTCGAGGCTCGGCCCCGCGTACGGGTGGGTCGAGAACGGGGCCGGTCCGCCCAGTGTGTACTGGAGAATGGGATTAACGACGTTGCCGTCATTTTTGTGATAACCCGGAGTGGTGACCCGGACGGCCCCCTGGCTAATCCAATCGAGGACGGCCGTACGCTGCGGGGTACCGAAGGCCAGTGCAGGGCCGCCGCCGTGAGAGATGGCTCCGGTCGCTTTCTGAAAAAGCAAACTATTAGGCGGATCGATGACCGCGGCCCGCCCGGCGAAGCTTCTATAAACCGCCTCGTTGTACTCGGCAGAATCGATCACCGTGCCCGGCCCATCGAAGTCGGGCGAAGCACCGGCTCCGTTGTGACAGCTTCTGCAGATACTCGCGTAGATGGGAAGAATCGCTGAAACGAAGTCGACACCGGCGAGTCCTCCGTCGGACGTGGCTGTGATGATCACGGAGCTCAGATTGCTGCCCTCCGAATTCGAGGCGTTCAGATTGAATTTGTAGACGCCGGGCAGGTCGGGAATGAAAGTCGGATTGGCGGTTACCGGGTTACTCAGAGAGGCGGCGCTTCCCACCGGAAGTTCAGTGAAGTTCCAGAGGAGGCTGGTCGCAAAACTGCTCGCGCTCGCGTCTAAAGTTTCGAGGACACCGACCTTCGCCGATTGATCGGGGCCCGCGTAGGCGACGGGGACACGTCCGGGCAGGCGGTCTACGGCAACGTCGCCGAATAGATCGATCACGGCCGGATCGAAAACCGAAAGGCCGGACCAAAATCGATCGTAGGTTCGTCTGGCGAGGGGCATGATGGCGCGGTCGAAGACGAGATGCCTGCCACGTGGCTGGAGGGTCTCGAATTCCGAATAGGTCTGAAAAGCGACTGCGGGATTACGCATCACGTGACACGCGCGGCAATTCGGTGCATAAACGGATCTATAGGCCGCCTCGTGCCCCGCCCAACCCATAGGAACGAAGCCTCCATTGAAAGTGGCGTTCGGTGTGCCGGCACCCCCATACCAGCCTTCGATGACCTCCCGCGCAGCCGGCGTTGGGTTCGTGAGCAGCACCGCCTGATTCATGGCCTTGAAGGCGGCTTCCTGGTTGGCTTGATTGTAGAGAGCGGAGGGCGAGCCGCCGCTGGACCCAGCGAAGACGTCCTCCGTGAATCCGAGTGTGTCGAGATCCCAGGGCAGAAAACCCGCGCCTGTATCGCCTTCGTCTGGGTAAGTGCCATCCGCTAGCAAAGGCCGCGCGTTGCCCCCGTGGCAGGTATTGCAAAGCCCGGGAAGAAATTTCGCGCCGCGACTGTCGAGGTTCGCCTCGGTAACGCGTATACCGTCTTCGCCAAAAGCCAGGAAGCGCGTGTAGAACGCACCGGCCGGATTGTTAGGTGGGGGTCCGTACTCCATGACCACGGTTGCGATCAGGTTGAGGTCGTTGTGCGCGTTGGCGATCTTTTCGTCCGTGGAGCCATCCACCGGATCCGGGCTCGGCGCATTGTCCCCATGGTTCTTCACGTAGGAGACGACTCGACCGTCGGGATGGGTCTTGACGAACATATGCCGACCAAAACCAAGATCGGCATCGTTTACGTAGATGGCCTCTGCGTCGGCAGCTCCTGGGAGGAAGCCATTGACCCCCAGCCAATCATTCAATGTCGTTCGTGCACTGTCTGGGTCGATGGCGGCCAGGTAGGCCTTTGCAGTCTCCAGCGTCTCGGTATGTTCGGGGGCAGCGGCGCTCAGGTAGGTGAGAAATCGATCTGCATCAGCAGGAGGCGGCAGAGAGGGGGCGTCGAACGCTGCGACCCAGCCTTCCGTATCGCCACTGGGATTGGTTCCCCGTCCGACGATCACACGCCCATCGCCTGAAATTGCCGTTGCGTTCGTGAGTGTCCAACCCGTGAGGTCGAGCCCCAACCCCGTCAGCACGACGGCGAGCTCACGCATTCCGTTCGTGGCATCCCAGATAACGGCGGCCTGTCCCGAAGCTATGGAACCGGAGCCGACGACGGTCTCCCCGTCGCTGGTCACGCCGGACGCGCTACTCAAGAAGGCCCCACCGGCGAGATCTCCAAGACCCACCATCCCGCCGGCGCTCGTCCAGCGAAATGCCTCCTGGCCCGAGGCGCTGGTACCGAATCCGACAATGCTGCTGGCGTCGGGTGTGATCGCGCTGGCGTGGCTATTGAAGCTTCCACCCGAGAGGTCGCCCAAGCCTGTCATACCACCCACACTCGTCCACGAGAAGGCTTCGACACCCGACGCGCCAACGCTAAAGCCTACCACCGTGTTGCAGCCGATAGAGCAGCCCCTCGCCGAGCTAGACACGCTGCCACCGGGAAGATCGCCAAGACTCACCATCCCACCAAAACCCGTCCAGCGAAATGCCTCGAAGAATCCAGCCAGGCTAAAGCTGTCGCCCACAACGACCCGGCCGTCATCGGCACTCTGATGGGGAGCACTGAAGAAAAAGGCACCGCCAAGGCTCCCCAGACCCACCATCCCGCCAGCGTCGGTGCGGCGGAAGGCCTCGGTGCCGAGAGCGCTTTCGCTGTTGCCTACGATCGTCGATCCATCGGCACTGATGTGGCTCGCATTGCTACTGGTGGACCCGCCCGGGAGATCGCCGACGCCGAGGAGGCCAGCGCCAGCAGTCCAGATGAAGGCTTCGCTGCCCACTGCGGTGTTGCTCGTCCCGGTGACGATGATGCCATCCGCAGACACGCCATTCGCGTCGCTGCTCACCGTTCCACCATTAAGGTCGCCCACGCCAACGAAACTCGGCGCAGCTTCGCTCTGCGTGCTCACCAGCAGGGCCGCCACGGCGAGCACCGAGCACAGGCTGCGTGCGGCAGTAGAGGTCGGGCGTGTGCCGGCAAAATCAGGAGCGGGGTGGGTTTGCAACTTCGGGACCCTCGGCTTTTCACGATCCCCTCGGCAAGTGCAGGGAGGGTTTGTTCGGAGTTTCCAGACTAGCACCCATGACACCCCTTTAGGGGATCCGATTGACCGGGTTAGTTCGACGTAGCCGGCTTCACGGGAGCGAGAGAGTTTAATCGATTCAGGGAGTTGGTAGAGAATTTGCGCGCGGATAGCTCATTCCTGCGTTTTCGCACAGGCGCGTTAGGGAACATCTCTTGTAGAGAAACTGGGAGTTGATGCATGAATCGGTAATGCGGCAGCGGCTCTTCCGTCCCCGAACGATCTTCATCCTCTGCCGATCGCAAAGGACTCTGGCCAACCGGTCTACGCCATTCGGCTCAGAATGTTGCAAGCGATCATTGCTTCCCTTTGCTGTGGTTCAGGATCACGCGCACGAAGCCGATCACCAATGATTCACATATACCTGAAGGAGGAGTTCTCCACGCGAGCCCGCTGGGGGTACCCCGATTCTACCTTCCACTAGCGACGCCCGGATGGACTAACGGCCAGTCGTTCGTACTCGCTGCTCGCTCATCGCCCTCAGCTCCCCCTCCCGTTGGCAACGTGATGCGATCGTTGAATTCGTCGACGTTTACCTGATGTACCTTGCGTAGAGGCGCGTAACGAACACTTAGGTCAATTTTAAGTCAACTCAAGAATTCGAACGCGACTGCCTGATCATTGCGCCCGAGTGGCCCTGCCCAATTCGCTGTCGGCGCAGGAGCGCGTCGGAGGGTTGAGTCGCTCACCCCGCCTCACGCTCCTGGCTGGACGATTTCGCGGACCTCTGGATGCGCTTTCGAACTCAGCGGGATTCTAAGAGAAGCGCTGGTTATTCAAGCGTCCGAGCTGTCCTCAAGGCTGCGTGGCGACCCGCCAGATATCCGAACACGACGCCGTTCCCAATCGTGCCGCCACCGCTCGGATAAGCCCACGCGAAAGTGTTCGCCGCCGTATTGCCTGCCGCGTAGAGTCCCGGGATCACCCCGCCCCCGGCGCGCCTCACCCGTCCATGCTCGTCGATTCTCGGTCCACCGTTCGTACCGAGCGTCCCCGGGAAAATCTGAACCGCATAGTAGGGGCCGCGATCGAGGGGCCGAACCCGGCCAGGCGCCATGATCCCCACTTCGGTTCGACCGAAATCGGGATCCTCTCCCTTGGCAGCGTAGTCATTGAACCGCTGCATAGTCGCTTCGAAACGACTCGGGTCGACGCCCATTTTCTCAGCCAGCGTTCTGAAGTCGTCCGCACTCGGCATCCAGTCCGGAGGGGAGTCCTCCGGTCCGATGCCGACGAGTGTGAGGCGGCTCTTCACACCGTGATCGAAGACCTGCCAGGCGGGTGCCTGATTTGGAAACGACACCGTTCTTGAATCGAATTGACCGAAGGCTTTCGGAAAATCGTTGTAGGGCAGCGATTCGTTCGCGAATCTCTCGCCGCGGCCATTTACGATCAAGGTCCCGGGCTCGCCACGCCCCGACTCGAATTGCGGAACCGGATCCCCGTTTCGAGTGACTGCCGGATCGATCATCGCCGGCTGACCCCAATATGAGTTCATATTGCCCAGATGTGCTCCGGCTTCATTCGCCATCTTGAGTCCGTCGCCCGTGTTATTCGGGGGCGAGAGTGCCTTCAGGTCGTAGCCGATATAGGCGCCCACCATTTCCTTGTTCCATTCGAACCCGCCGCATGCGAGTACGACGCCTTTCCTAGCTGCGAAATAGACGTCGCGTCCGTTTTGCGTACCACGAATGCCCACGACTTCGTCATCGATCATGACGAGCTCGCTCGCGGGCGTCGAATGCATAGCCTCGACACCCCGGTCGAGAAGCCCCCGAAAAAGTCGCCCGATCAGCGCTGCGCCTTTCGCACGAATATCTTTCGCTTCCCGTCGCGCGATCTCGTCGCCGAGCCCGAGCGACTCCCCTGACATGTCTTCGGCGAGCGTCGTCACACCCCCCAGGTTGGGATCAGCGATCCGACTACTGAGACGATCCTTCCACTCCCCGAGTTCCGCGGGCGCGTCGTAGAGCACGGGCTCGACTGAGCGCGCGCCCGCTCGCCGACCCGGAATTCCGAAGGGGTAGTAGTAGTCGGGAAAGTTCGGGACGGTTTGCATCCGAAGTGGCGTGTGCGTTTCGAGGTACTCGAGGGCTTCCGGAGCGGCATCGACCCACGCCTGGATCTGGTCGTCGTCATAGGGCCGACCCGTCGCGAGATGGCGAATATAGGCGAGTGCATCTTCGCGACTATCATCGACCCCGGCGGCAGGCATATGATGATTCTGAGGCAGCCACATCACGCCACCGGAGACTCCAGTCGTCCCGCCAAACTTGTCGTCTTTCTCGACGAGCAAGACCGTAGCCCCTCCGTCGTGGGCCAGCGTCGCAGCGGTCATCGCCGCTCCCCCGCTCCCCACAACGATGACATCTACGACTCGATCCCAACTCTCCGGCAAATGCGTAATCAATGGCATGGTTCCCTTCGGCGTTCGTAATCCCGCATCGACGATACACCGCAAGCGCCGCCCGCATGCGGGCCCGACCCTGGGCTCATCGTAAGTTCCTCAGCCGCCAGGACGATCCTGATAGGATCAAGGGACTTTTTGCATCCGGCCGCGGGAGGCCCCAGTGGATCTCGAATGCCTTGCATAGCCCGCCTTGCCCGAACGGCCGCCACTCCGTTTGCGATCTCGATCAAAGGGTTCGCAGTGGTCCCTTCGTCCTGCGTACCGGACGTCAAAGCCGACGATCGATCCTTCTGACGGTTTCGATGCGGAAAAGAGGAAGCGCTCTGATGACGATGCGACGACTGATCTCCGCGATTTTCATCCTGCTCTCGTTGGTTGTCGGGGACAAACCAAATAAGCCCCGCTGTCCGCACCACCCAGACTAGGGCGTTCTGACAACTACGCTCCAGGCGGGGCGATGCGATCCTTGAATTCATTGATGTTTACGAGGTGTACCGTGCGTAGAGGTGCGTGACGAACACTTAGGTCAAGCTTGGGCCGACTCGACCAGGCGATGGCGTACGTCTCAAATGCGCCAGCCGCCCAAGTTCGAATATCCCGTCCGATCCCCGCTGGGAGCCGATCTCCCGTTCCCTAATCGTGCGACCTTAACAATCCAGCCAAGTTTCCAGCTTCTAGAATTCCTAGCTCTGATGGCAAACAGTTTCGCAGCCCGAGCTCAGATGAAGCGTATTTCCCAACGGGCCAAATAGGCTGCGAGCAATCTGGCGAAATTCCAAGCCGCATTCAAAAATGGCAGAGTGGACCGCTGCCGGTTCCGGCCTGCTTCAAGCACTTTGGCTATGTCCTCGCCGTCCAGTCACCCTGCCCCAGGTTCGCCAAATCGATATTGCAAGCAAGCGCTTGCTTCCGTACATTGAAGCCATGACGCCTGCTCCCGCTCCCACCAAGCAAGGACAACGAACCCGCGAACGAATCCTGTCTGCGGCAGCCACACTCTTTGCCGAACGGGGGTTTGCCTCCGTCACGATCCGCGCGATCGGCGACACCGCCGGAATCGACAACTCCAGCCTTTACAGACACTTCAAGAGCAAGAGCGCCCTCGCCCACGCTGTTCTTGATCGTTGCGGCGCCGAACTGGCCCACGAGCTGGGACCCATTTCGAGTCAAATTACTCCAACCCTGAGCGGCCTGGTATCGGTGGCGACCGCGGTCGGCATGGCGCTGTGGGACCGACCCGAAACAGCTCGGCTGATCCTTCATCTGATCCTCGGATGGCGCGACGAACCGACAGGCTTCCGAGTTTCGATTCGGATGGACGAAAGCAATTCAGACTTTTCGTTGCTCTTTCGTGGCTTTGTGCAGGCCTATGTGACAGCAACCCAAGCCGGCGAAGTGCGCGCCGCTGCATGGCCGGAGATATTCATCGCTCTATTTAGCGTCCTTGCCCTGCGGCCCGCCACTCGAGGATCGCTACTCGTGAGCCAGGAGCCCGACCGAAGCGACAAGGAAGCCCGCGAGGCGTGGCGCCTCGAGATAGAAACCGTGCTGCGAGCGAGCCTGTCCCCGTGACGGCGGTCCCAAGGACGGAGCACCAACGAGCGGAGATCCTAGACGTGATGGGGGGGGGCGCATTGGTCGGGATCTTCCTGGCGCACGTTCCAGGGTTCTCGGGATGGGACTACCTGTCTCCAGCAGAACATACGGCGCTCGATGGCACCGTTGATATCACGCTTCAGTTCATTCGGAACTTGCTGATCCAAGACAACTTCTTATCGCTCTTCTCGCTTCTCTTCGGGTTTGGATTTGCGCTTCAACTCGCGAGTGCCACGCGGAGTAGAGATGACTTCATCCCGCGATTTCGCCGGCGGCAACTGGGACTGCTCGTGATCGGGGTACTCCACAGCGCGTTGTGGAGCGGCGATATTCTCTTGAAGTACGCGCTGCTAGGCCTCCTTCTTATGCCGACCGCGAGCTCGACGACTGAGAAACTGGTTTGGCTTGCATTGGGTTGTCTGATGGCACGTGGGCTTTGGGCCTTCATACCCTGGATCTCTATGGATCTGATGAACAGCATCGCTACGGCGACGCCTCGCATCGGCCAGAATGGGGTCAACACGACAGCCACGCTTAACGCAACGGTCGCGGGCTACTACAGCGATAGCTGGCGCGAGACGCTCAGCTCGAAC
Organism: Myxococcota bacterium; assembly: GCA_041690055.1. Lineage (GTDB taxonomy): Bacteria > Myxococcota_A > UBA9160 > UBA9160 > UBA4427 > UBA4427. Next base: position 14,935 of record JBDNFB010000262.1, read on the forward strand.
CTCAACTTTCTCCAGATCAAGTGGCTGAACGTCCTTTACGAGGGAAGATTGATCTCCATCGTCGGCTTCTTCGCGCTTGGCGCCTCGCTCGGCCGCTGGCGTATCCATGAGCGCACCGCCGAACTGCGAAACACGCTCTGGCGGGTGTTTAATGAGGGAGGCGCCGTCGGCCTACTCGGCAACACAGTGCTCGCCGTCTCATGGGAAACCGTTCCCGTCTTTCCACCAAGCGGATCACGAGTGCTCGAAGGCGCAATAGTGGCGATCGCAGTCCCCGCACTGATTCTCGCTATGGCTTCGCGACTCGCCCTCGCTTGGAATGGCGGAGGACGTTGAGGGCTCATCTGGCTCGCCGCACTAGGGCGCATGGCGCTGACCATTCATCTCACGCAGACCGCCATCGGAATTGGCGTGCTCTATGGCATTGGCCTCGGTTGGCGCGGCAGCTTCTCGCTGGCGTCCTGTTTTGTGTTCGCCGGACTCGCGTTCGTCATTCAAACGGTTGCAGCGCGAGTCTGGCTGCGACACTCCACGTTCGGCCCAGTGGAGTGCTTATGGCGCTCTGTCACTTACGGTCGCCGGCTTCCTCTATTGCGCACCAGTCACTCGTGATGCGCCTCCCAGCCAGCGTTGCGGCCTAATCCCCGATCGCCCAAAACCTGAGGAGACACCGACATGAAGGCGACGAAGACAATTGACCTCGAGTCTGCGAGACGACGGCCTTGGGCTCGCCCAACGCCGTTTCGCATCGAACGGTTCGGGGCCCTCTGGCCTCTTCTGATTCTGAGTATTTCGTGCCAGTCGCCGCCTGATCAGCGACCGATATTCGTTTCGTCCGAAGCGCAAAGAATTCATGACGAATCGATTGTGATCGATGGGCACAACGACATCCCGAGTTTCATGCTCGACCTCAATTTCGATTTGGGAATGGACGGAGGCGCACCTGGAACGCGCGACGCGACGCTCTATTGGGTACCTTCCTTCGAGTGGGTCGTTCGCAATCGCCCGATCACCGAGCTTCGAACGGATACGGATATTCGACGCCTTCGGCTTGGCGGTGTCGACGCTGTGTTCTTTTCGATCTTCCCTGATGCTAGTTACGCAAAGACAGAGGGTGCTTCCCGCGAACGTTCTCTGGCGATGATCGACGTCGTCCTCGCCCAAATCGCCAACCATTCAGAGGCACTCACGCTTGCCACGCGCGCAAGTGAAATTCGAGCCGCAGTAGCGAATGGGAAGATCGCGATCCTGATGGGCTTGGAAGGCGGACACGCCATCGAGAACGATCTCGAGACACTCCGTGAGTTCTTTCGCCTTGGCGTCCGGTATATGACATTGACATGGAACAACGCGAACGACTGGGCCGATTCGCACGCTGAGCATCCGAATGGAGGACTCACCAAGTTCGGTCGCGAAGTCGTCAAGGAAATGAATCGCCTTGGAATGCTGATCGACGTTTCGCACGTTTCCGATGAGACCTTCTTCGACACACTCGCGACGACAATCGCTCCGATCATTGCATCCCATTCTTCCGCCCGATCATTGATCGACCAATCCCGAAACATGTCCGATTCCATGCTCCGAGCTGTCGGGGAAAACGGAGGCTTAGTCATGGTCAATTCTCAAGACGCGTTTCTCGACGAGCAAAAGACAAGTCAATGGGCGGTCGCCTGGCAACTCATCAGACATTTCGGTTGGCCTGCAACGCCTCTCTCGAGCTACATCGACCATATCGAACACATTGCTCAGATAGCGGGAGTCGATCATGTAGGAATCGGTTCGGACTTCGCCGGCACCTTCATGCACCCGGCCGGCTTTCGAAACGTTGCGGATTTCCCAAACATTACGGCGGCGTTACTCGATCGTGGCTTTGGCGCTGATGAGGTTTCGAAGATTCTCGGCGGGAATTTCATGCGCGTATTCGAAGCGGCAGAGCGGGCTGAAGCAGAGGCGAAGGCTCCGCGAGAGCACCGATTGGACTTCCCCCCGTTTCCGTAGACACTCAGAGGGCGTGTTCTGAGGTCAAATAATTAGCTCGAGACGAGAGTCGCGGCTCAGGCTCCGTAGGTTTCAAGGAAGCGCTCGAACTCGTCGGCTGCGATGGGTGGGCTGATCAAATAGCCCTGGACATCGTCGCAGTGGCGCTCGCGCAGGAATTGAAGCTGGGCCTCGGTCTCGATTCCCTCGGCAACGACGCGTAGGCCGAGATCCCTAGCCATCGACAGGATCGCTGTCGTGATCGCTTCGTCGTCGTCGTTCGAGCCGATGCCCCCGACAAACGACTTGTCGATTTTGATGCTCTGCACGGGAAAACGCTTGAGGTAACTCAGCGACGAGAATCCGGTTCCGAAGTCGTCGAGGCTGATTCGGATATCTCGCCGCCGCAACTTCTCGAGGACCTCTCGCGCCGGTTCCTCGTTGTCGATCAAGGCGCTCTCGGTGATTTCAAGCTCGAGATCACTCGGATCGAAACCAGTCTCGTCGAGGATGGCTTCGATTCGCTCGACCAGCTGGTCGTCCTTCAGCTGACTCGGAGAGAGGTTCACCGCAAGCTTGAAGTCTGGATGGCCTCGCTGCTGCCATGCGCGTGCGCTCCGGCAGGCCTGCCGGAGAACCTGCTCCCCGAGCGCGTGAATCAATCCGTAGGCCTCAGCCACAGGAATGAAGTCCTCAGGAGAAACGACGTACGCAGGTGCCCCCGGCCATCGAACAAGGGCCTCGCACCCGGTGATTCGGCCGCTCTCGAGCGCGAGTTTGGGCTGGTAGTAAACGACCAGATCTTCATTCTCGATGGCGCGGCGGAGGGATGTTTCGAGTTCAAGACGTTCGAGCGCGTGGGCATTCAAATCGTCGCGGTAGAACTGGAAGTTTGCACGACCGAGCTCTTTTGCGTGGTACATAGCTGAGTCTGCGTTCCTCAGCAGAGTCTCGGAGTCTTGACCGTCGTCTGGCCAGACCGCGATCCCGATGCTCGACGTGATCCGGATCTCGTGCCCTTCGACCAGAATGGGCAGCTCGCACGCTTTCAGCGCACGGTGAGCGACGCGCCCAGCGTCGCCGGGCTCGGTCAAATTCTCAAGCAGAATTGTGAACTCGTCTCCACCTGGTCGGGAAATCACGGTCTCTATTTGCCTGCCGCCCCGTCCTGCGAACGCGTCTGTCTCTCGGATGCACCCAGAGAGCTGGTCCGCGACGGACTGGATCAGCAAATCGCCCCCTGAGTGTCCAAAGGTGTCATTCACTCGCATGAACTGATCGAGGTCGACAGAGAGGATGGCGATCGAATTTCCAGTGCGTTTCCCCCGTTGCAGAGCTCCATCCAGTTGACGTTTGAAGCCGGCTCGGTTTGCGAGACCTGTTAGTTGGTCACTGTACGCGAGGAAATCGACTCTCTCTTCGGTTCGCTTACGCTCGGTGATGTCCTGGCTGAAACCTTCAATCGTAGGTCCATTGCCGCCTGGAGATTCGCGGAATCGGGCTCGCGTATGCATAATTCTCTCGGTTCCGAACGCATCGAGCGTACGGTGTTCGAGGCTGAATCCGGTTTGTTCTCGGATCGCATCAGAGACGAGTGAGCGGAGGGAATCCTGATCGTCAGTATGATCGGACTCGATGAATTTTTCAGCTTCGCGATGTTCGGAGGGGTCGCCTAAGTCGAACATGCTGCGCAGAGTACTCGACGCCGACAGCAAGCCGGTCTTGATATCGATCTCCCAGCTTCCGAGTCGGGCATAGTCTTGGATCTCATCCATCCGATTTTGCTGATCGCGAACGGCTAAGAAGCTGTCACTCGCACGCAGGATATAGGGGATCCGGTTCCCGAGAATCGTCCAATTGAGGGGTTTGGATGTGAAATCCGTCGCTCCGACCCGGTATGCCTTTTCGATCGACTCGACATCTTCGCGGCCCGTCAGGATAAGGATGGGGATGTATCGACCAGCCTCAGTGGCGCGGATCCTTTTGCAAACCTCGAACCCGTCCAGGTCGGGCATCTCGACATCGAGCAGGATTAGGTCGGGTGCTTCCCGTTCGAAAGCCGTGATTCCCGCCTGCCCGCCGCCTGCGTCGACGACCTCGAAGCCGGCAGCCGTGAGCGTCCGGCGTGCGACGAGACAGATCAGCGGATCGTCGTCTACGATCAGGATCCGGCTCGGCGGCGAATTCGGTTGCGATGTCAGCAGGCTCACATCATCCTCGTCGTCGCTCAAGGTGCTCGCGCACGAGCTCGAGTTCTTCCTCGAGTTCGATGGCTATCGCCTTGACGTGCTCGAGATCTTGAGTGCGCCCCTTTTCCTCGAGTTCGCCGCAGAGCTTCGCGAGACGCATCGCGCCGACCTCGATGCAGCTCGACTTGAGTCGGTGTGCCGCAAAGGCAAGACTTTTGGCATCGGCCTGATCGGCCGCTGTCCGTATTTCCCCGCCGAAGGGATAGGCGGTCTCAATAAAGATCGAGATGACCTGGCCTACGAGCCCGAGATTCTCCGCACCTCCAAGCTCGGCGAGCTGGTCGAGCGGCGTCGGGTCGAGCACCTGAGCGTCTTCCGGCTCCGCCCCGCTCCCGGACGAGCCTAGTGTCGGTCCGGCGATCACGACGCAGCCTGCCGAATCGCTGTCAGCGGAAGTGGCGCGAATCCAGTCCTCGATCACGGCGTTCAGCCGATCACGAGAGAAAGGCTTGGTGATGTGGTCATCCATACCCGCTGCGAGACAGAGCTCGCGATCTCCCTGCATAGCATGCGCTGTCACGGCAATGATCGGCACACGTGGGCGCGAGCACCCGAACAAATCCCGCAGACCGCCATTTTTCTCCCACGCACGGATCTCCTTGGTCGCGCCAATCCCGTCCAGCTTGGGCATCTGGCAGTCCATAAGCACGATGTCGAACCGCTCGCGCTTGACAGCATCGACCGCCAGCTGACCATTCTCCACCAGATCGACCTGACAGCCTAGGTCGCCGAGCATGTGCGTGGCGACTTCCTGGTTCACTGGATTGTCGTCCGCGACTAGGATTCGTGGAGCAGAGCCGTCGGCTTTCGTCACGATCGAGGAGCACCTATTCACGGTGGTGTCGGATTGCTGCGAGTGCTCTTGGGGATCCCCGGTAGCGGCAATCAGAACGCGGCGGAGATCTCTTCGTCGCAGGGGTTTCGTCAAGACTGCGGCGATCTGGAGATCCGCTTGCTCACTCGACGGGATGTTCGAGCCTAGGGAGCTGATGACGACCAGAGTCGTATCCTTGATCCCGTCTTCTCCGCGGATGCGCCTCGCCAACTCGATACCCGACATGCCGGGCATCATCATGTCCAGCATGGCCAGCTCGTACTGCTCTCCCTTGCTCGCCGCCCGCCGGAGTTCGTCGAGGGCGCTTTGCGCGTTCTCGGCCATCCCGACCTGGCATCCCCAGGCTCCGAGGTGCTGGCAGAGGATCCGGCGATTGGTCGAGTTGTCGTCGACAATTAGGATGCGCTTGTCCGAGAGCACGAGGTTCAGATCCGAGGTGTCGTGGGTGTCGATGACTTCGACAGGAAGGGTGAACCAGAAATGGGAGCCAGCACCCGGGCGACTCTCGAAGCGGATCTCGCCGCCCATCAGATCGATGAGCTGCTTGCAGATCGCGAGACCGAGCCCCGTCCCGCCGAAGCGACGCGCCATCGATCCGTCGACCTGGGTGAAGGCACCAAAGATGCGGCCTCGATCCTGGTCCGGGATCCCGACGCCCGTGTCCTTTACGTCGAAAATCAGCTCGAATTCGGGCGACGGACTCCCCCCAGTGCCTTCGGGTGGCGAGATGCTCCGGGACCTCGCGTGGACCTCGACGAGCACCTCGCCCTCGTCGGTGAACTTAACGGCGTTCCCAACAAGGTTAGTCAGTACCTGTCGGATCCGAACGGGATCGGCGTGAACGGTGAGGGGTACGTCATCGTCTATGAAGCTCGCGAGCTCGAGCCCCTTACGAGCTGCCGGCTCGGCGATCATGTCGATCACGTCCTCGACTATTTCCCGAACGTCTACGGTCGACCGGTCGATCGTCAACTTGCCGGCCTCGGCCTTCGAGAAGTCGAGAATTTCATTGATCACCTCGAGCAGATTCTCTGCCGAGTGCTGAATGGTGCGTGCGAACTTGCGTTGACTCGGAGCGAGGTCGGCGTCGAGCAGGAGGTCCGTCATCCCCAGGACGCCATTCATGGGCGTCCGAATCTCGTGACTCATGTTGGCAAGGAATTGCGACTTCGCCTTGTTGGCCGCTTCGGCCTTCTCGGTTGCCTGTTGGAGCTCGACCGTCCGCTCTTCGACCTTCAGCTCAAGACTCTGTCGATAGCTCTCGACTTCGGCCCGGTAGCTACGGAGACGTTCGAGCATGAGGCCGAACGCGCTGGCGAGATCCCCGATCTCGCCATCCGTCGTGATCTTGACGTCGCGCTCGAAGTGCCCCTCGGCGATGTCGTGGGTCACGCGCACAAGCTCTTTGATCGGAGAGGCGATTCTTCGAGTCATCAGGACCGTCAGCCCCATTCCGAGGAGTGCCAAGACCGAGGTAAAGAGCGTCGTCGAAATCAGGAACTCGCTCGCCTCTCTGCGCATCCGCTCCTGATTGAGACCGAGACAGACGTATCCGAGGTGGTCTTCCGTTCCTTCGCTGCTGTCGAGGTCGGGAAAGAGGTAGTTTGTCTCGTCCCTTGCGCGACTCACAACAGGCATAGTGATGGCAATGTATTCCTTGCCATCGTTCTCGCTCCGAAAGTTCCGGTGCCGTGCGGAGTTCGGACTTAGGCCCTCGAAGTCCGGCATCTCGACGTGCCGATCCATGCGATTGCTCACGAGGGGCCGCATCTCTCGGTTCAGCACGGCGACGTAGGCGATGTCCGGGTCATTTTCGAGACTCTCGACGATCTGCTCGAGGGCCGCGCGGTCCTCGGCGTAGATTCCATACTCGCTGTTCTGGGCGACCATCGCCGCCGTCGTCATGCCCTTGCGGAGGAGCGTGTCGTAGTTGTTGGCCTGACCCTGGATCGTGACGAACGTGGCGATGCCGAGCGACGTCGCCAAGATCAGAGCGATCGTTAGGATGTTAAATTTTGTCGTCACGCCAAAATTTCGTCGTCGCATGGTCACGCCCCGCCTACCGGAAAACTTCCGCGGCCCCGTCGATCAGCTCGCGTGAAAGGTTCAGTTTGAGATGCTCGGCCGTGCGCAGGTTGATTGCGTAGACGACCTTTCGCGGAATGGCCGGGGGCAGCGTGTTCACGCTACGGCCCTTGAGGACCTCCATCGCCATCTCGCCGCACTGCGCACCCAGATCCCCGTAGTCGCGATCCAACGCGTAGAGCGCCCCAGCCTTCACCCAGGACGCCGAAAGCCCCGTAAAGGGAATCCGGTTACGGAACGAGAAGAGTAGGATCGCTTGCGCTGTCTGGCGGGAGAGCACCGTATGGTCGGTCAGTCCCCACAAAAGATCCGCTTCGCGGGCGAGACTGTCGAGGGCGTCGGGCAGGTCCTGCGGCCTGCGTACCTCACGTGCGACCAGGCGTAGTCCGAGCTTCCGAGCGGCCCTTCGGGCCTCTTCGATTCTTCCCTGATTTTCAGCCGGGTTATAGAGGACACCGATGGACTGACTCTTAGGTGAGAATCGGTGGATCCATTCCAGCTGTGTCGCGATGGGGAACTCCAGGAGGACGCCGGTCGCGCCTTTCTGTTCCTTGAGATCCTGCGCGTCGAACACCATACAGGCGATGACCGGTGCATTTCCGGGCGCTTCGAGGGCCACCCGGGTTGCGCTTGAGCCGACCGTCACGATCGGTGCGCTTGGATCCTTCTTGGCCTCGAAGATCGCCCGCGTCGCGTTATCGTTCTCACTCTGGAGCGAGTGCACGCGCAAGACACGTTGGTCGTCGTTTCCTTCCATCGCTTCGAGAATCCCGGAAACGACCGTTTCATAAGGCCCGTCGTCGCGGCTTGTGACGACGACGATCGGCGCGTGCTCATCACCGCGCGCAGTCGTATTGGGTACGGCCACGGCGACGCATATCGCGAAGATAAGCGACGAGACGATTCGATGGATTCGCGTAGAAGGCTGCATCCGTTAGGCCGCTTAGATTCCGAACTTCAGCTTGAGCCAAAATGAGCGGCCGTCCTGCTCGATCTCGTCTTGTACGTGGACGCCAGGCCCCGAGCCGGGATCCGAGTAGTCGCGGTCGAAGAGATTTCGCACGCTCGCAGAAACCTCGAGTCCCTTGATCACGTTCTTGCTGAAGATTGTCAGGTTGGTGACTGTGTGGTCGTCCGTGGAGCCGCCAGCAGGGGTCTTCCGCTTGCTCGTATAGAACAATTCCAGCCCAGCAAAGAGCTGATCCGAGTAGAGCGGAGCGATCACATTCAGGTTGAGGAGGTGCGTGGGTGAATTTGTCAACCGCCCACTCGTATTGCGGTCTTCGGCCTGTTGGAGCGCATAGCCGAATCGGCCCGCGATCCCGAGCGGCCCCTTGTCATCCATCTCCAGCTGGAATTCGATTCCCTTGGCCTCGGTCTTGCCGACATTCTGGAACTGCACCTCGCCGGGAAGTGCAGGGAGCGGTGCATCCACCTGAGTGATGAGATCGTCGATTCTGTAAAAATAGGCTGCGGCGGTCGCGCGAACGTGGCGGGTCAGAGAGTGCTCTAACACGAGTTCGTAGGTTGAGATGTTCTCGGGATCGAGACCCGGATTCGCCACGAAACCTGTCGCGCCCCCATAAAATCGTTCGTAAGCGTTCGGGCCGCGGAACGCCCTGCCGTACAAGGCCTTGATCGTGGTCTTTTCTAGGTTGTAGATCAACGCGATCCGGGGATTCAGCGTGCCGCCGAACGACTCGTAGTAGTCGTACCGGACGCCTGCATTCAGGATCAGATTGTCGAGGATCTCGAACTCGTCTTGGATGAATACGGCCACGTTCGCCGAGTCCCGTTTGTCGTCCAGGTTGGTGACAAGCGGCGCCGTATCGACGTTCCTGAGGTCCTGTCTGAAGTTGTCCCGGTACTCGAAGCCCGCGGTGACGTTATGCACATCGAAGAATCGTTTGTTCACCTTGGCCTCGGCACCCCACCACTCGCCTACCGAGCGGTCGCGATTGAGTATGAGGATCGGAGGAGGCCCGGCGGCGACGTCGACGAGGTAGTCGCCCTGGTAGAAGAAGCGGTCGTAGTGTACCCGTGCAGAGAAATTGAACTGAGAAGCAAACTGGTGCTCGTATTCGAGAAAGACATACCCGTGCTCGTCCGTCGATCGCGTCTGATTCGTGGGAAAGACGGTCCCGTACGAAGCGGTCGGAATTCCCTTCTCGCGAGAAACGAATCCGCCCTGTAGAGTAAAATCACGAAAGGAGATCTTCCCCAGAAGGCTCGGGTATTGATCGTCGTCGGCCCGACCTGTGACCCCATTATTTGTCGCGGGCGTATTAAACTCGGGATAGTAGAGGGCGTCCTGGCCTTCGCTGTCGTAGTAGGAGCCCGACAGAAGAAGCTCGATCCCATTCGAAAACTTATCGCCGTAGGTAATACGGCCCTTGTACGATTCCCAGCTTCCGACTTCTCCGGAGACTTCGAAGCCCTGGATATCACGCCCTCGCTTCGTGATCACATTGATGACGCCGAGGAGTGCGTTCGTCCCGTAGAGTGAGGAGCCCGGGCCACGAATCACCTCCACGCGATCGATCAGATCGACGTCGATGTTGGACTCCGTGCCGACCGCACCCTGGCCGTAGAGGTTGTCGTTGAGCCGATGTCCGTCCACGAGAATCAGAACGCGGGTGTTGAAGTCGCCGGGACGATTGAAGCCGCGGACACCGAGGTAGTTGTAGTTGCGATCATACGTGACGAAGAAGCCCGTCATACTCGCGAGAATTTCTGCGACAGTGCGGTACCCGTACTTCTGAATCTCATCCGATGTGACCAGAGTTACGAACGACGGTGCTTCAGTAACCTTCTGCTCGAATTTCGAAACGCCGAAGACAGAAGGAATCTCCTGGAAAACGATTGCCTCTTCCCCTCTCTGCCAACAAGCATGAGACACCAAGCCCCTGAACAATTACTGTAGGGCGATGGATGGTGTACTCGAATGAATCAAGATACGAACACTCTAGCTGCGTCTCGGGAATCGGCGGAGGCGCGTAGCGCCGAAG
>JBDNFB010000263.1:0-4671 GCA_041690055.1 Myxococcota bacterium
GATCTCAAGGGAGACTCTCGACGGAAGGACAACGATCAGTAAAGCTAACCCAAGTCCAGCGTCGCTCCGCTCCGTTCACGATCACCGAAACGGGTGTTCACAATGGAGCGAAATGACCGTTCACGATCGCCGGAATGCGCATCTTCAGGTCATGCCGCCGCCGGAGATGCCTGCAGCGCTCGCCGCGAAGAAGATCGACGCTTATATCGTGGCGGAGCCCTTTAATGCGATGGGCGAGTTGAAGGCGGGGGCACGAATGCTCCGCTTCACCGGCGATATCTGGAAGAACCATCCCTGTTGTGTCGTCTGCATGCACGAAGGGGATGCGGAACAACGACCGGAATGGACCCAGAAGGTCATCAACGGAATCGTCAAGGCGCAGATCTACACCTCCGCCAATAAGGAAGAGGTCGCGGAGCTTTTGTCGCGCGACGGGAAGGGGTATCTGCCGATGCCCGCAAACGTCGTGAAGCGGGCGATGACCCTTTATGCAGAGGACGAGGGGTACGCCGCATCGGGGGCGATCAAGCATCCCGAATGGAAGAACGGTCGGATTGATTTTCAGCCGTGGCCCTATCCGTCGGCGACTAAGCTGATCGTTAAGGCGATGAACGAAACAGTGGTAGACGGAGACAAGACGTTCCTGTCCAAACTCGACCCCGAGTTCGTCGCGAAGGATCTCGTGAACTACGAGTTCGTCAAGCGGGCGTTGGAGAAAAATCCCAAATGGAAGAATGATCCGAGCGTGAATCCCGACGATCCTTTCAACCGGAAGGAGATTGTGTCTCTGTGACCCTTTCGAACCCGGCGATCTCCTTAGAGGACTCGGATTGCGCCGCTCCGGCGCAAGCCGCCCTTGTGACAAAGCGCGAAGGGCGAACAGGCCCCGTCGCGGCACAGGAGACGACGTTCGCACGCGATGTGCGACGCAGGGTGCTTCATTTTCTGAAGTCCTGTTTATTCGCTGGGTTCGGACTCGCCTGCTTGATGCTGGCCTGGTGGTTAGGGGGGCGGTGGGTTGCCTCGAACCCCTCGACTTCCGCGTTCGCGGATTTCGCGCCGGGCCCGACCTTTGATGTCCTCGTTGAGATGGTCAAGTCGGGCAGTGTCTGGCAACCGATTGCATCCAGCCTCAAACGGATCGGATTGGGTCTTGGATATGCGTGTGCGCTGGGCATTCCACTCGGCATCTTGATCGGCAGGGTGCCTGCGCTCCAACTGGTGACCAACGCGCCTTTCCAATTCCTTCGAATGATCAGTCCGCTCTCATGGATGCCGATTGCGGTGATGGTTTTCGCAACCTGGGAGGGAGCGATCGTCTTCCTGATCACGGCAGCCTCGATCTGGCCCATCATTTTTTCGACGATCAACGGGATCTCACGGATCGACCCGAGCTGGTTCGCAGTCGCGAAAAACTTGGGCGCTATGCCCTGGCAGGTGATCGCGCATGTCGTTGTGCCTGCTGCCGCCCAAGACATTCTGACGGGAGTGCGTCTCGCAATGGGAGTCGCGTGGGTGATTTTGGTGCCCGCGGAGTATCTCGGCATAACGAGTGGCCTTGGCTACTCAATCAATGATGCGCGGGACACGTTGGAGTATGACCGGCTCGCTGCGATCGTCGTGGTGATCGGTGTCTGCGGCTACTTGATCGACTCAGCGATGCGAATCGCGATCGCACGTGTCAACTGGAACATCCAAGAAGAGGCGTGAACCTCGTCGTGCCAGATGGCGTGTCGAGTGAATGCCCCTGCTCATTCGGGCAGGACAATGCAAGAGAGGAAATAAGAGAATGTCAATTGAATTGAAGACTGAGGAAGCGCCGCCTGCAGGCATTCGATGTTTGGAACCGATCGACAAAGGGGGGTTGAATAAGCTGATCGAGAATGGACGAGCAAACCCCGAGGCGATCAAGACGCTCAAATGCAAAACCGTTGCAGAGGGTAGGTTTCGTCACCTTAATTACATTCGCGATCTCGATCCCTATATCGTTGATGAACCGCCGGGTCTGCTAGGCGACGATACGGCTCCAAACCCGTCGGAAGCGACGCTCGCCGCCCTTGGCTCGTGCCTCGCCGTAGGCGTTCATGCTAATTGCGTGGCACAGGATATCGTGGTTCACGATCTCGAAATTGAGCTCGAAGCGGATATCAATATCACGGCGGTCTGGGGCACTGGGGACACGAGTCCTAAGCCGGTCGGATTCGATGCGGTCCGTGTCAAAATTCACCTAAATGCGGAGGCACCGGACGACAAGATCGCAGAGATCATCGAGCGCGCGACCAAGTGGTCGCCCGTAGCGAACACATTTATAAAGCCCGTCGCGATCGACGTATCGATTGCGTGAGTGCGCATTGGGATGGTCGGTCTTTCTTTCGGGGAAGGCCGGCCGGACCGATTGAACCGATTATTGGAGGTTATCGACATGTCGTCTGCAACAGAGAACTGGGTTGGTTCAGCTGCCCCCGCCGTAGGTGCGACGGACGCGAATGTCATGGAGGAAGTCGGCCAGGTCAACGGCGCACTCCTCAAGCCGTTCGCCGCGAACTATGACCGTGAGGGGATCTATCCTGAAGAAGCGATGCGTGGTTTCGGCGGCGCGGGCCTCTACTCGGCCCATCTCACGGGCTTCGGCTCCTCTGCAAATGTCGACATGATGACTGCGATCGACGCGATGGCGATTGTCGGCGAGACCTGTTTGTCCACGGCTTTCTGCGTCTGGTGTCAAGATGCCTGCGGGTGGTACTTGGAAAAGTCGCCTAACGAGAATCTCAGGTCCAAACTACTCCCGGAAGTCGCCACAGGAAAGCGGCTAGGCGGAACCGGTCTGTCTAATCCGATGAAATTCTATTCGGGAATCGAATCGATCCGCATCAAAGGGAAGCGCGTGGCGGGTGGCTACTCCGTGAGCGGCTCACTCCCTTGGGTTTCAAATCTTGGTTCCGACCACCTTTTCGGCATCGTGTTCGAAGTCGAGGGCGGAGCAGAGCATCGAGTGATGGCGATGGTGGACTGCGCCCAGGAGGGACTGAAGCTTGGGGATGGCGGCCGCATGATTGCGCTCGAAGGGAGTCGCACGTATTCGACGCGCTTTCGCGACTGTTTTATCTCGGACGATTGGCTCCTCGCGGATTCTGCGGATGATTATATCGCGAAGATCCGGCCTGGGTTTGTCTTGATGCAGGTGGGCATGGCCCTTGGGCTTACACGGGCTTGTGTCAATTTGATGAAGAAGCTTGAACCACGACTGGGCCATGTGAATCAGTACCTCGACGACGGCCCTGCTCAGATCTGTGATGAGATTTATGCGATGCATGAGCGCGTTGTCGAATTGGCTGCGACTCCGGACCGTGCGGACGTCGAGTATTTCTCAGCATGTCTCTCAAGTCGCCTCGAAGGCGGCGAACTTGCTCTCCGAGCAGCGACTTCTTCTATGTTGCACGCGGGAGCGCGCGGGTATCTGGAACGCAGCGAGTACTTTCGGCGGCTCCGGGAGGCCTACTTCGTAGCGGTGGTGACACCCGCAACGAAACATCTGCGAAAGCAGATCGACATGCTCAGCTGATCTCAGTCTTGCAGCATGTTTGGCTGATTACACGTACGGCTTGGCGGAGATCTTGCCGCGTCGCGTGTCCATTCTCATGTGGGCGAGTCGGAGTTTTCGAAGTGGGGTCGGTTGGATAACCGCGCTCTCTTGTTTTCATCGTCGTGTCACCGTTATCCAAGCTCGCGCGCCGGGAATCTCATCCATCGAATGGTCCGTGTCTCCAGTTTGCTGACGCGTTAGGCAGCTCTGGTGAATATCGTGACATGGATAACCCGTGAATAGGCTCATGTGCGCGACGGGTCGCCCATACGGGATTTCGATTTTCCCTGGACTTCCGCGGACTCATACACGTTTTAGGTTTCCTTAATTCTTCTGGGGAAATGACCCGTTGGGCACGCGAATTGAATAGGCAGAGTGTATGAGCGAGGCAGCGATGCCTCGGACGAAGTAATGGCGCTTCCTCTCGGTCACGAGTTGGGGGCGCCTTTTTTTTGGCATGAAGCCGATGGAGTCTGGTGCTGGATAAACAGCGGCGGGGTCACGCGGGAAGAGGGCGTGCGCTGCGCGCGCGCCCGGGGGATTCAAATGAAAGAGATTGGGATACGGGATCGTGAAGGTCGACTCATGAGTCTGGGACGGCTTTCGAAAGTTATTGGGCTCCTTGTGACCTTCGCGTTATTGACCGTTCCGGCTGTCGCGGAGGACGCACCGGAGGAAGCGAAGCCGGCCTTCAAACTCGAGGGGATTTTTTCAAACCGCCTGCGGTATGAGTTCAACGAGTTCTTCCGTTCGACGGCCGCTAGCGTCGACAATGAATATTCGTTCTACGCAAGCCAGACGCGATTTGGCGCAAAGTTGACGAGCGATCGCTTCGATGCGGTTGTCGTCGGGCAGTACGTGAAGCTCTGGGACCTTCCGAGCGACTCGCTTGGGGCGCCCGGCGGTCCCCATGGTATCGGCGGCGTCTACTTCGCCCATAACCGCAGCGAGCCCTCTCTGCCAACAAGCATGAGACACCAAGCCCCTGAACAATTACTGTAGGGCGATGGATGGTGTACTCGAATGAATCAAGATACGAACACTCTAGCTGCGTCTCGGGAATCGGCGGAGGCGCGTAGCGCCGAAGA
>JBDNFB010000264.1:0-13869 GCA_041690055.1 Myxococcota bacterium
AGTTCGACCGGGTCGCGCAGTTGCCGTCGGCGAACAACGAGTTTGCGCCGCTCCTCAAGCAGGGCCTCTTCTTCGGCAAGTACCGACGACATCGCGTAGCGCGCGCGGATTAGATCGATGCGCAGGGCTGCAATCGCCAACGACACAGCGAGCGTAATTGCGAGCAGCGGAATCAGCGCCGGGGGAATCTGTCGCGAGCGAGTGGTCGAGACGTCGACGCCAATCCAGGACGAATCCGTATGCGCGGAGCCAGCTTGATCTGAATCTCTGTCCTTCTGCGGACGTTCGGACCAGGAGGAGGCGGTCATGCAGCCTCCAATTTTTCGGCAGCCCGCAGCCGCGCCGAACGCGCGCGCGGGTTGTCGGCTGTTTCGGTGTCGGTCGGCGCAATCGGTCGGCGTGTGCTCACGCGCACGGTCGGTAGAACGCCGCAGCGACACGCCGGAAAGTCCGGCGGGCAGATACATCCCTGAGCCGCTTGCCGGAAGGTATGTTTGACCAGGCGGTCTTCGAGACTGTGATAGGCGATCACAGCAATCCGTCCGCCGGGCTTCAGTACATCGATCGAGGCAAGGAGTCCCTCTTCGAGAGCACCGAGTTCGTCATTGACCGCAATGCGAATTGCCTGGAAGACGAGCGTGGCGGGATTGTGCTTTCGCCCGCGTCCGATGCCCGCCTCGCGGATCACGTTGAGCAGGTCTTGGGCTGTCTCGAGCGGCACCAGGGCGCGCTTTTCGACGATCGCGCGGGCCAGGCGGCGAGAACCCGGAAGCTGACCGTATTTCGAGAAGATGCTCTCGAGCTCTTCTGCGGACAGCGTTGCCAAGAGTTGGCCTGCACTCGGGCGGGCGCCCTGACCGTCGAGACGCATGTCGAGAGGGGACTCGTCGCCGGGCCCAAAACGAAACCCGCGCGCGGCCTCATCGAGCTGATGCGAAGAGACGCCGAGGTCAAGGACGATGCCATCGATTTCGATAGGAGCGAGGTCCGCGGCAATGTCGGCGATGCGGCGGAAAGAGGCCTGAATGAGGCGAACGCGTTCACCGAAAGGGGCGAGTCGCTTGCCGGCCTCCGCGATCGCCTCGCCGTCGAGGTCGAGGCCAATCAGCAGGCCATCAGGTCCGGTCTGTTCGAGGATGGCCTCGGCATGACCGCCGCCGCCGAGCGTGCCGTCGACGATGACTGAGCCGGAATTAAGGTTGAGCTGTCCGAGTGTTTCGGTCAGAAGGACGGGTTGGTGATAGGAAGTGGTCGCCACTGGGGGCGCCTCCCGTCTGTCAGACCAGTTGGATGGTCTAGGTCTCCCTAGGATGGGTCTCGAAGGAATCCGCTGACTATGTAAGGGAAAGAGAGATGTTGGGGCGTTCCGGGAGCACCCACTTGCAGCGCGTACCCCCCAGTAACCACACTACAAGCCCATGGTGTCCCGGAAACACCCCAACCTCTCTTTGAAAGAACCGAAGTTCTTCTCCCCCAATAATCGCTACGAACGGGTCGGTTGATCGACTGTTCGCTGGATGTCGTCCAAGCTATGAATCGTCGAGGCTTGGCTTTCTTCAAATCGACCCGGGCTCCAAATTTCCACTCTCTCGAGCACGCCCGCGACGATCACATTTTTTTCAAGGGCCGCGTGGTCACGAAGAAAACTGGGAACCAAGATGCGTCCCTGAGAATCGACTGGACAAGGCACGGAGCCCGATGCATAAAATCTTCTAAGACGTTGCGCGTCTGGATCGAGACTGGACATGTCGAGAAGTCGCTGTTCCACCGCGGCCCATTCTTCGGCCGGGAACAATGCGAGATGATCTCGTTGGTTGACCAGCATCGGTGGACTATCGCCTCCGCCTACTAATTCGTTTCGGAAGACCCTCGGAATGGAGAGTCTGCCTTTGGCATCGATTGTGTGATCATGTCGTCCGCGAAACATCGTTTTATTAATGCCTCGCTTTGACCAGTGATGGGCCTGCCATGGCCCGAGTTTCGAAGGAGATCAACCGAAGTGCTTTGAGCCGTTTCGCGAACCGCTTGTGCCCGCTTGTTCCACTCGGTGGTTGTTCGTCCCACTATTCCCCACACGAGTACTTTTCTATCCCACTTGGTCCCACCTACGCAACAAGTTTCTGTGCTGCGCGCGAATTTTTTTCCTGCATAACAGGGCAGACTTGAGTGAATTTTCCCCGAAACCGAAACCCAGGCGAAAGTGTTTTGCTCTCGTGCGGATAGAGGCCAGAAGAGCTTTTTTTGGGTCCTGAGAACTCTTCTTTTAAGGCCGCACAAAAGGCTCTAATTCATGTATCGGTTTGCGGTGCGTTCTCCGGGCCGCGCGGATCGCACGAGGAAGTCGCCCCGAAACGGACGGTCAGAGTCCTCGTTTCGGCCTCTTTTCGGGCGGACGTGGGGCACGCAACCGGGCGCTGCATTGGGCGTGGAGTGGCGGTCCACGAATCGCGCGAATGGGGGCATGAAGTGGGGTGGGTCGAGGGTCGCCCCGGCTCGGCGACTGCCGGCGGCAGTCTAGGCGGCGCCCAGGTCGGGAATCCGGCTTCCGTGCACCTCGACTGCGCGGTCGACGAGTCGGCAGAGGGTCGTGCCCGCTTCTAGATCTTCTACGGCGGGGAGGGCGAGGGCGGCGAGGGCGGAGGCAGAGCCTTGAGCGGAGGCGGACTCGGCCGTCAGGCTTTCCAGCACGGCGCAGGCCCCTTCTCGGACGCCGGAAAGCGCGTAGCCGCCTTCGAGGATGTAGGCGATGCGTCCCCCGCAGAGGGACTCCGCGAGCGATCGCATCAGCGATGCCATGCCCCGGTAGCCGTCGATGCTGAGATCCATCGAAGCGAGGGGGTCATCGCGATGCGCGTCGAAGCCACAGGAGATCAGGATCAGGTCAGGTGCGAAGGCGAGTGCCGCGGGGACGACGATACGCTGCACGAGTCCAATATATTCAGAATCGCCACAGCCCGCGGGCATCGGCAGATTGATCGTCGCCCCTACGCCGCGGCCGATTCCGACCTCGTTGAAATCGCCGCTCCCCGGGTAGAAGGGGAACTGATGCGTTGAGATGTAGAGCACGTCGGGATCGGATTCGAAACTATGCTGCGTGCCGTTGCCATGATGCACGTCCCAATCAAAGATCAGGATGCGCGGGTTTCCCATTTCGGCTTGCAGTGCACGGGTCGCGACCGCGACATTGTTAAACAGGCAAAAGCCCATCGAACGGTTGGCTTCCGCGTGATGGCCGGGTGGGCGAACGGCCGCGAGGCCGCTGCGGATTTCTCCGCCTAACACACGCTTCGCGAGATCGATGCTTCCCCCTGCGGCGAGGCAAGCGATTTCATAGCTCAGCGGTGAAAAGTAGGTATCCGCATCAAGATAGCCCCGCGGTTCTGTCTGGCTTGAAACGAGCACGTCGATCATCCTCTGATCGTGGACGCGAGCGATCTCTTCGGGCGTAGCCGCGCGTGAGGTCGTGATCTCGGCGCGGTCGCGAAACAACTCAATGGCTTCGCCGATCGCGATTAGTCTCTCGGGGCGCTCGGGGTGACCTTCGGGAGCGGTATGGCCCTGGTAGCGCGCGTCCTCAATAATTTGAACGACGTTTCCGGGGGCTTGGCGCGGAGAGGGCGTCGAATCGGGCATGGAGGGCGAGGCCTTCGGTGATGAGCGGGTAGTGTTAGTCGCGCGCGTTTGTTTTTTCAAGCGCCTTTGCGACGCGCGCGAGGTTTCGATTCAGCTCTCGGATCTCGTCGCGGCTCGGCAGCTCAGCGATCGCGTCAGAGACCGCATCGCGCACGAGGGTTTCGAGGTCGCCGCTTTCATCAGAGGGTAACGAGGAAGGCGAAGAGGAGCGGCTGCCGGGGAAGCTTTCTGAGCGCTCATCGTCGGATGATTCCTCGTCGTTCGCCGTGGCGCGACGATCCCACGAGAAGGCGCCGCCGGCGGGGGCGATGTTCTCGGCCTGGTTCACGAAATTCTTGAAGCGTTCGCCAAAATCACCGATGCCGTCGCTCGCTTCGTCGACGCTTTTCCGGATCGCGCCGTAGAGCGCGTCTCCGCCCCGGGAAAGGATCTGCGTAAGCAGCGTATCCGAGGGATCTTGTTTGGCGCGTTCACTCCCGACCAGAATCTGGGAGAGCGCAACCTGCGTGATGTCCTCGCCGGATTCATTGTCGATGACGCGGACTTCATGCCCCTCGTCGAGCAGCGCCGCGACGCCTTTCAGCGTGATGTATTTGCTCGTCTCGGTGTTGTACAGCTTGCGATTCGCGTAGCGCTTGATCAGGATCGACATGGCATCAGTCTAGCAGGATCATGCCGCGTCGATGCGAACCTCACTCAACTTCGAAGCGCTGAACCCGCTCGCGGGTGCGTCGCCGGCCGGCCTCGGATGGGGGCGCCGCGGAGGCGGCATCCTGTGAAAAGCGCGCGCTGCCCCCGCCCGCTTGATCTTCGGGGGCTGTGCTGCCTGCTCCTGTCTCGTCCGCTCGGATGCCCAGTTCCCAGAGCAACTCGCGGAGGGCGAGAAAGGCCCGCAAGACGGGCCGACTCGCTGGATCATTTGCGGAGCGTGCTTCCCAGCGCCCAATTTCCGCATCCAGGGCACCCAACAGGGGATCCGCCAAGGCGCTCGGGAAACGAAGTGCGCCGCCGCTTCGGACTGCGGCGAGGAGATCGTTGAGGCTCATACGAAGCTCTCCGGCGAAGGAGCGAGGATCAGTGTCGTCAATGCCGGCCGTTCGGAGCGCAGCATCCAGCAGCGCACTCGTGGCTTCGAGACCTTCGAGGGTGGCGCAGCGCAGATGCTTGCGCGCACGGCTGAGCGCCTCTTCCACTTCCCCGGTCATCGGCTGTCTTTCGTGTCGGGCGGCGCGAGCTGCTCTTTTGAACGCGGCGCGAGCTGCTCTTTTGAACGCGGCGCGAGCTGCTCTTTTGAAAAGAGACGTTCTCCGATCTCGAAAAGACCTTCGATGTGCTCGATGTCTCTTGGGAGCTCGGGGACTGGCAGGCAAGGTACACGGTGGCGGGCAGCGCGGTCGACGAGTCCGCGATATTTCTCTTCCTCCGCGGCACACACCTGTGCGTAGCTGAGTACGCGGTCGATCAGGGGGGCAGCTTCGACGGTGCTGCCCGCGTCGACGAGTGCTCTATTGAGGACCTTTCGGTCGTGCGCCAAAGCGGCATCGTCGCAGCGATCGAGTAGGGCCTGCGGAGAGATGGATCCTTCCCACGGCCGCATTCGGTTGACGACAATGCCGACTAATCGAACGCGAAACGCTTCAAGTTCGTCCAAGAATTCGATCGTGCTCGCGTTCGAGCCCGCCTGGGCGCCACAGATTAGGACGAAGCCGGTCGCATCGCTGATCAGGACATCTTCAACCCGCTGAGCACGCTCGCGGAAGCCTTCGGCGAGGCCGTCGATCGCGGTGAAAAACTCGCGGAGATCTTCGAGGAAGCCGCCGCCGGCTATGCGCTCGAGCAGGCCAAACATCCGGTGGAGCGGGCGGGCGAAAATCCGCATACCGAAGCGACCGGCTGTAAGAGCGGGGTGGACGAGTGCGCTGAAGAAACGGCTCTCGAGAAAATCCCGTAGGCGTCCCGGGGCGCGCAAGAAGTCGAGGGCGTGGTCGGCGGGCGGTGTGTCGACCACGATGAGATCGTATTCGTTGGATTGCACGAGTTCATGCACTTGTTCCATCGCAGCGTATTCTGCGCTGCCCGCGAGGGCCTCGGAAATATGCTGGTAGAGGCTATTGTCGAGGATCCGGCGTCGCGCTTCCTCGTCGTCCGTGAGCCGCGTAATCAAACGATCGAAGGTGGGTTTCGGGTCCAGCATCATGGCATGTAAAGGCGCAGCGCCCTTCGTCTTGGGCAGCACGACCGGGGCCGGTTTCTCGCTTAACGTCTCAAGGCCGAGCGCGTTCGCGAGGCGGCGCGCAGGGTCGATGGTCAGAACCAGCGCCCGCCGCCCGTTTCGTGCGGCCTGAATCGCAAGCGCGGCCGCAATCGTTGTCTTACCGACGCCGCCCGTGCCCGCACAGACAAGAACGCGTGCGTTTTCCATTGCGTCCTGTAGATTGTTAGGCTGACTCATGAATGTGCATCCGGATCGGCCGATTCTGCGCCGTCGGGCCAGATCGGCGCCGCAAGGATCGCACTCGCGGAGTCGATCCAGCCGCTTTCGGCATCGAAGCCTCGCGCCAGCTGCGGCATTTCGACGACCGGCAAGGCGCATCTCGCCGAAACCTCCGCGCGAAGATCCTGGGCGTATTTCGCGCGTCGCGATTCCTGTTCAAGAATCGATCTCATCTCGGATAGCGGAGGAAGCCCGGTAAAAGCGAGTTTCTGCTCCCCGTGGCTTGAGGCCTCGACCCCATTACTTGAGGCCTCGGCAGTCTGAAGCGCCTCAAGCACTTCAAGCGCCTCGGGCTCAACGGCCTGGGGCATCCGGTTCACGATGATCCGATCGACCGGGATTCCGAGATCGCCCTGCGCTCGGGACACCAGCTCTTGGGTTTCCAAAGTCGGCAGCTCTTCGGGCAAGGTGACCGGCAGGAGCAGCGTCCGCTTGGGATCGTGGATGAGTTCCTCGACCCAGCCCGAATGGCGTGCCAGCGGTCCGGAACGAATCGCGCTTTTCATCACACGTGGGACATCGAGAAAGGTGAGGCCGTGACCCGTGGAGGGTGCGTCCACGATAATCAGGTCATAGAGAGGTCGGCTGCGCTTGTCTTCCATCTGCTCGAGCTGCCAGATTTTTCCCAGGATGATCAGCTCCCGCCAACCGGGCGCTGCTTGGAGCAGCTGCTGAAAGGTCTCCATTTCGAGAATCCGGTCCGTCACGGCCCCGAGTCCGATTTGCAAGCGCACATATTCGGCGAGCGCGCTGGGGGGATCAATGCGCAGCGCGTGCAGGTCGGGCCGTAATTCACGCCCTTCGTATCCGAGGGCGCGCGGTCGTTTCTCGAAGAACGCGGCCACGGACTCAATCGGAGCGGTCTCGACAAGCAACGTGCGGAGGCCTTTTTGGCTGGCTGCGACGGCAAGGCTGCAGGCGGCGGCGGTTTTGCCGGTCCCACCCTTGCCGCTGATGATGATCAGGCGCCGATCAAGCAGGCTTCGGAGTTCCGCGCTCATGCGAAAGCCCTCAATAAGGCCGTTTCTGTTTGGTGGTGAAATCCCGTCGCCATCGTTCAGAGCTTAGCTCTCCGAGGGGGCTTGCGGGCCAAAGAGCAGGATCCGGGAGCAGATCGCTCGCAGCCTCAAGCCTTGTGCGGAATCAGCCGAAGTAGCCCACTGGACCACACTATTTTGCGTGGGACGGGAGGCGGGATTGCCCGCCGGAGCTCGTCGCGCGCGGCCCGAGGACTACGGCTTGATCGTTACCTGCTCGGAATGTTCCACCAGCTTTCAGCTCGACGAGGCGCGAATCCCGGCGACCGGTGCGCAGGTGCGTTGCTCGCGATGCAAGCACGCCTTCTTCTTGGCGCATCCTTCCGCGAGCGAGGCCGGTCCCGTGCACGGCATTGCGGAAGCGGCTGCGGCCGATCCGTCGGCGGGCGTTCCACAGGTAAGCTCCGATCTCGGCGGCCTTTCGTCGCCTGGGCTTGGCGGCACGGGAAGCACCGACGAGCTGGAAGAGGAAGAGTGGCATTTCTCGGAAGAGGTTCGGGTCGAGGGGGATGAGGATATTGTCGATCAATCGGCGTCCGGTGAAGGCTCCGGCTCCGGCTCCGGCTTTGGAATTGGCGACGATTTCGGGGATGGGCTGGACGCGGATGCAATCTCTGCGGATGTGACACCGGCGCAGCCCGATGCGCCTCATGTTGAGACCCCGGCGGTGGCTGCGATGGCCGTCGAAGACGATGGCGTTGGTTTGGGGCTTGAACTCGACGGCCCCCCCGCGTCGAATGAAGTCGTTCGGGACGAGTCGAGCTTCGGCTCGGTCGATGATTTTTCGTCGTTGATGGAAAACGACGAGCCTGCGGCGACTACAGCCGCCGCGGAAACCAGCGCGGCGATCGAGCATCCCTCCGACACTTCCTCGGGTAGTTATGCCGGCGGCGGGACAACGGATGATCTGGGCGATCCTGAAAGCTGGGACCTCATCGGCGGGGCGCCGGCTTCGGCTCCGCAGAGCCGAGTCAAGCGCAAAACGAGGTCGGCTCAGTCGCCGGCGGGTGCTGCGATCGATGGTGCGCTTGCTGATCTCTCCTTTTTGCCTGATCCAGATTCACATGCGTATGAAGAAGACCGAGAACCTTCGGCCTTTGTCACCGTCGTGGGCAAGTTCGGCCACGTTGTGGGTTGGGTCGTTACGCTCGTCGCTCTGGTGGTAGTGACAGGGCTGCTTGTCGGGCCTGAGTTTTCTCGCTGGGCAGATGCACCGCAGACCGCTGCTTTGGGTCCACTCCGTGCGCAAACAAATGAAATGCACTGGGTGGAAACGGCGCGTTCCGGTTTCGTGCTGGTGATGCGCGGCGAAGTCGAGAACGCGGGTACCGAAGCGGTTCTTCCGGATAACGTGCGGCTCTTTGTGCTCGATGGTGCGGGAGGCCGACTCACCGCAGCGCCGCTTCAGGTCGGACTTCCACTCGCAGAGGAAGAATTGCGCGAGGCGGGTCCGTTGGCGCTCCGCGCGCAACTTGATGCTTCGGTGGAAGCGTTCGCCTCTCGACCGTTGGCGCCGGGCGAATCGCTCCTCTTTGAGGCCGTTGTACTCGAAGACGCTTTGCCGACACGGGCTCGCCGCATCCTGCTTGAGGTCGCCGACCCGAATGCGGAAGCGCCGATCGCGGCAGGGCAGGCGAGTACGCGTTCGATTTCGGCGTCCGGCGGACCTGCGACCGCGCAAATGAGATCACAGGATAAGTCGAGCGCAGCTCGCGGCGGATCCGCTGACCCCGATGCAATGGTTGCGGGAACCCACGATTCAGCCGGCCGAGTTTCTGATCTAGCCCAATTCGACGACTAGTTTTGGTTGCCCTGGTCGACTTTTTCTTTTTCAGCGCTGTCAGGCGTGACGTCGATCTCGTCGTCCGAGATGCCAGCCTTGAAGTTCTTGATCGCTTTGCCGAAACCCGAACCAATTTCAGGCAACCGGCGTGCCCCAAAGAGCACAACTACGATCACGAGGATGATTGTGAGCTCCATAGGGCCAATTCCGAACATCGTTTTCTCCTCGCGCACAGAAGCGGCGCGATACAACCGGATGTTGCCCTTAGGGCGTGGTTCGGTCAAGCGCAGCGGGCGCGCACGCCTTCAATCTTCACTTAGAACCCATACTAGACCCACTTGAGGCTAAGATTCACCGCCATGGCACTCTTTAAAGCGTACGATATCCGAGGCGTGGTTCCCGACGAACTTGACGCCACCAAGGCCTATGCGATCGGCCGCGCCGTCGCACATTTTGTCGGCGAGGGCCCCATTGCCGTCGGCCGAGACGCGCGCACGCATTCGCCCGAGATCGCAGGCGCGCTCGTAGACGGCATTCGCGATGAAGGCCCTGAGGTATTCGACATTGGCCTCGTTGCGACGCCGATGCTCTATTTCGGCGTAGAGGCTCTTTCTGCGGCCGCCGGCGTCATGGTGACGGCATCTCATAATCCGGGCGAATACAACGGCTTCAAAATTTGTCGCGCCCATGCGGTGCCGGTCGGCGAGGCCAGCGGCCTGAAGGACATCGAGGCCTTGGTTGGACCGCGCGAGAAGGCGCCGAAGGCAGCAGCGCGAGGCGCGATCAGCGAGCACGATGTCCGTGACGGGTACGTCGCGCACGCGATGTCCGTTGGCGAGCACCGGCCCAAGCTGAAGGTCGCGATCGACTGCGGGAATGGCATGGCCTCGGTCGGACTTGAGCCGATCCTTGAGCTACTGCCGATCGAAACCGTCCGGCTCTATTTTGAACCCGATGGTCGCTTCCCCAATCATGAGGCCGACCCGCTGAAGCTGGAGAACCTGGCGGACGTCGCCGAGGCCGTTCGGCGCGAAGGCTGCGATTTCGGTGTGGCCTTCGACGGCGACGGGGACCGCGCGGTCTTCGTGGATGGTACGGGCGCGCCGATTTCGGCGGATCTGGCGACCGCTTTGATCGCTCGACATATGTTGGCGCGCAATCCGGGCGCGCGGGTTTTGTATGACCTGCGCTCGAGCCGGGTGGTGGCTGAGGAAATTGAAAAGGCCGGCGGCGTGGCGGGCATGTGTCGCGTGGGGCATTCCTTCGTGAAGGCGCAGATGCGCGAAGAGGGTGCGATCTTCGCAGGCGAACTCTCAGGGCATCTGTATTTCCGCTTCTCCGATAATTTGATTGCGGATGACGGAACGGCGGCGCTCATCGCGCTCCTCGACGTGCTCGGTGCCGAAGAGCGGCCCTTGGCGGAACTGATAGAGCCTCTGCGATGTTATTCAGCGAGCGGCGAGATCAATAGCCGGGTTGAGAGTGTCGCATTCGTGATCGAGCAGCTCGCTGAAGAGCATGGTGAGGCGCCAGAGGTGTCTTACCTCGACGGCCTGCTGGTTCGGTATCCGACCTGGTGGTTTAATCTCCGTGGTTCAAATACCGAACCCGTGCTCCGGCTCAACCTCGAAGCGGATACCGAAGGCGAGATGGAGCAGCGCCGGGACGAAATTCTGGCCCGCATCAAAGCGCATGCGGGTGGGCCGCGCGGGTAGAAGCCCGGCGTCAGCGCCTTCAGCGACACCTCGAACAGCGCCTCGAACAACAGCTCGAACAGCACCTTCAACAACACCGCCGAGAGGTCTAAAAAGGGGGCAGGGCATCCATGTCGGTCGACGGATCATTCGGGCCGGCTGCCTCTATTTCGGGTTCGCGCGGGCCTTTCGGACGCCTCCGCCAGTTTCGTCAGGGCCTAATGCTCTTCGCGGAAGGCGTCGCCTTCTTGCGTCGCGCGCCGAGCCTATGGCCCCTCGCGATCGTACCGGTCGCGCTGGCCCTGTTTTTTGTCGGCATCGCGGTCTCCGTCTTCTGGACGCATCTCGATCTCGTTAGGACGACTTGGCAGGACCTGCTTCCCGTTCTTGAAGCGACGGATTGGTGGACGTGGATCTGGGTGGGGCCTGGCCGGGCCTTGTTTTGGTTCGTGGGTTGGCTCGCCGTGGTGATCTCGTTTGCGGTGACGCTCATCGGCTCGCTTTTTATCGCGAACCTGTTGAGCGCTCCCTTCCTCGACCGCTTATCCGAGCGCGTCGAAGGCATGGCGGGCGGAGCAACGCGGGCGCCGGGCGAGAATATGGGCGTTGTCCGCGAAACGCTTCGAAGCTTTGGCGCAGAGCTCCAGCGTCTTGGCTTTCTCGCCGGCCTCTGGATTTCGCTGACTCTTGCGGGCTTCATTTTTCCCGGAGCACATTTGATTACGGGGCCGTTACTCGTGGCCGCGACCGTGCTTTTTCTTCCGCTCGACTATGCCGGATTCGCGCTCGACCGACGCGGCCTGCCGTTTCGCGAGCGGCGACATTGGCTTTGGGAAAATTTGTCGACGATGGGCGGGTTCGGCGGAGTCGCCTTCGCCGCTTCTCTAGTCCCGGGTCTGAATCTCTTGATTGCACCCGTCTTGGTGACCGCAGGGACGCTGCTCGTCGTTCGCATGATGCCGCAAGAGCCCTCTCGGGCGACTGAAGAGTCTGGAGCCACGGCGGCCGCGGACGTCACGATATCCGCGACATCCCGTGACTAAAGAGCGTCCGTGAAGAATGCGCCGATCTCTTCCCAGGCGTCGGCGGGCAATTCCGTCGAGGAACCCGCATAGCGCTCGAGGCGCTTCGGATCTGGAGCGGCTTCAAAGAGCGTCTGCGCGGCGCTAGCCGCGACCTGGGAATCGCCTTCCGTCGCGACGAGGAGAAGCGAGATGTTGCTGGCTTTCGCGAGGTAGGTGGCGGGATCCAGCGCCCTCGGGCCATGTCCACCGCCCGCGTGCCCGAGGACTGCGGCCTTCACGCGTGTGTCGTGGGCAAGCAGATAGCTTCCCGTTACCGCGCCCACCCCGAAGCCCATGAAGCCGATTCGATCTGCATCGATTTCGGCCAGGGCGCCGAGCGCGTCGATGGTTCGGATCAGGTCCGACGTCGACTGGCGAGAAAACTCCTCAACAAGCGCACCGGTATCGAGGTCGAGTTCCGCGCCGCGCGCGGCCGCCTGGACGCCGGAGCGAAGTCGCTCGCTGAGTTTGGGGCTTGAGCGCACGCCGTAGAGCGGAAGGTCGATCAACGCGACAGCAAAGCCCGTTCGGATCCAGCCCTCCAGTGCGTCGGCATCAAGGGGAGCATTGGGATCGCGTACAGAGCCGTGCGGCACAAGCAGAAGAGGATGGGGCTCTCCGTCGCCGCCCTCCGGAACGCAGAGCGCGCCGGGCACAAAGTCTCCGCGGGATACAATCTCAAAGCGGCGGGCTTTTCCTTCGCCCGGTAGCCCCGCGTCTAGCGCGGAGGAGCGATCGGGAAGGAAAGGCTGAAGCGCGGCCTCAGCGGCCGGCTCATCATGGGGTCGGTAGACGGCAGATTCATTCATCGCGACGGACGTTAGCATCAAGCCTCGCGTGCGAGGCTGCGAGCCCTGCCCTCGCGGAGCGCGGACTAGGGGAGAGCGCGGAGCGTGGATTAGCTAAGAATCAGTGTGGCAGATCGGTGAGAGGTCAGCGAGACAGGAGCTGTTTTCGTGTCCGGTAGAGATTCGATTTCACCGAATCTTCCGACTTCGAAAGCGCCTTGGCTATCTCAGCGATCGGCATCGATTCGATATGGTGAAGTTCGAAGAGCATGCGCTGCTCCGGAGTGAGCTCGTGCTCCAGCGTCTGCTTCAGCTGATTCGCCCGCTCGGTCATTTCGTAGTTTTCAAGCGGAGTGGCCTCGGGCTGTCCTGCGGCGGTCAGGCTCGAAAACGATATATCGTCATCCTCTTCGAAAAGAGGCACCATCGGATGGCGCTTGCGCCGGAAGCGCGCGGCCAAGGTACGTCGGGTCAGGCCAAAGATCCAAGCCGCAAAAGGAGCTTCGCCGCGATAGGTATCGATCGACGAAAAGACGTTGATGAAGACTTCCTGCGTGGTTTCTTCGGTATCTGCGCGATTGTTGAGGCGCTTGTCCAGGAATGCATAGATACGGCGGAAGTAGCGGTCGTAGATCTCGTCAAAAGCAGCCCGGTCGCCGTTGCGAACGCGATCGACCAGCATCTCATCCGTCTGGCCCTTGCGCGATGGCTTGGGGGGGCTCATCCCCGGCCTGCTGGTGGGCAGGTTGTTGGACACGCTAGGCATGCCTGCAGCCGTGAGACCGGACAAGCCGATCTCGCTGCTCTCGTCTGCTGATGTGCTGATCTTGGTATCCAAAGCCGAATCCTTAGAGCCTGAGCACCGGATGAATGTCCGGCCCTCTTGCTTCGCTTTCTCGAATACCCCGCTCGTCGTTCGTACCAAACTGCGTACTCGCGCAACTTGTGTGCTTAGACGGGCAAAGGATTCGCTGTTCCTCGAGTCGCCCAGTTCGACAAAGAGGAACCCCCCGTTTTGGAAGTAGCCTCGACGTTGGGCGGGGTGTCAAAAAATGTCACCCGTGCCGCAAATTGTCTTGGAATTAAGGCATTGCCCCGTAGGGAAAGTCGTTCGGCCTGTTCTGACGAATCGTCACCCATTGAGTGGGCAGGCGGCTCAGGTGAGCCGGCTCTCCGTGCCGTTTCGCCCCTCGGGAATGCTGGCTCCCGCCTTTGCATGCGGGAGCGGGCGACCGAGATCGGCATCTGAGAGGCCGGTTCGGAAGCTGGAGGGGCTGGGTGGGTCGGTCAGCCGACTGGGACTCACATCGTCGCGCTGCGTAGATCGCCGATCTCGTCTCGCTCCGCCGTAGGCTCCAGATCCGCCGGAGACCCCA
>JBDNFB010000265.1:0-37175 GCA_041690055.1 Myxococcota bacterium
CGACCTGCACGAATGGCGTAACGACTTCCCCACTGTCTCAGCCAGGGACTCAGCGAAATTGAAATGCCGGTGAAGATGCCGGCGACCCGCGGCAGGACGGAAAGACCCCGTGCACCTTTACTACAGCTTCGCAGTGATTATCGATTCAGTGCGTGTAGGATAGCTGGGAGACTTTGAAACCGGGACGCTAGTCTTGGTGGAGTCAACCTTGAAATACCAGCCTTATTGTATTGCTAATCTAACCTAGGCCCGTAATCCGGGTCGGGGACACTGCGTGGTGGGTAGTTTGACTGGGGCGGTCGCCTCCTAAAGAGTAACGGAGGCGCGCGAAGGTTCCCTCAGGCTGTTTGGAAATCAGCCGCAGAGTGTAAAGGCATAAGGGAGCTTGACTGCGAGACCTACAAGTCGAGCAGGTGCGAAAGCAGGTCTTAGTGATCCGGTGGCTCCGAATGGAAGGGCCATCGCTCAACGGATAAAAGGTAAGCCGGGGATAACAGGCTTATCTCCCCCAAGAGTTCACATCGACGGGGAGGTTTGGCACCTCGATGTCGGCTCGTCACATCCTGGGGGTGAAGCAGCTCCCAAGGGTTCGGCTGTTCGCCGATTAAAGTGGCACGCGAGCTGGGTTTAGAACGTCGTGAGACAGTTCGGTCCCTATCCGCCGTGGGCGCAGGAGATTTGAGAGGATCTGACCCTAGTACGAGAGGACCGGGTTGGACGAACCTATGGTGGACCGGTTGTCACGCCAGTGGCATAGCCGGGTAGCTACGTTCGGATCGGATAACCGCTGAAAGCATCTAAGTGGGAAGCCGGCCTCAAGACGAGATCTCCCTGGGACTTCGGTCCCCTGAAGAGCACTCCAAGACGAGGAGTTTGATAGGTTGGGTGTGGAAGCGCAGTAATGTGTGGAGCTGACCAATACTAATCGCTCGTGAGGCTTGATCAGGATCAGAGGGTGATGTGTGTTGCGTATATAAGACGCTCCAGCTCGGAAAGATATTCAAAGATCAAAGATCGGCTTTGTCGATGCTTTTGGTCGCTTCGCTATGAGGCACTCTATCGAGTGGTTTATGAGCCGAGTGGATCGGAGCAATCGCAGAGATCGGCCTAATGAAAAGTACATAATGACGTTGTTGTTCCGTTATTTAGGGAACGGGGAGCAGCATGATACGTCAAGGGTTTTCCCACCGTCTATAGAGCGGGGGCCACACCCGTTCCCATTCCGAACACGGAAGTTAAGCCCCGCTTCGGCGATGGTACTGCACATTTCTTGTGTGGGAGAGTAGCGCGACGGTGGGATTTTATACGAACGGCGCTCGAGGAAACGACTAATAAGTCGTCCTCGGGCGCCGTTTTTTTGTATGCGCTGGCAGGCATCCGGCCGGTAGCACTTGATCGTACTGCCTGTACCAACGTCGGGAACGTTCGACCGGGGGGCCGTCGGCTTCGGAGGGCCGAGGTCGCTCGCGGTAGATCTTGTTCTCCCAGATTGGTACGTCCTCGAGCGCGGTCGCATATTGCTAGCGATAGCTGGGTCCGAGGGCGAGGCTCGTTTCTTCCGGCGAGTCTTCACGACGTCGCGTCGTCGAAGTCCGGTAATCAACTGATCAACGACAATTACTTCTGCCGCACTACGACAACTAAAACTGCCGGTTTGCCAGTGTAGTTGTCGCTGCTTCACCCTCCGGGGAGGAGGTGGCGGCGATGGTGACGGACGAGCAGGTGCGGTTGTTGAGGCAGAAACGTATGAATGGGAAGAGTCAGGAGGCGGCCGCCGCCGCCGCAGGCATGAGCGTTCGAACCGCCAGGGACTGGGAGCAAGGTCCGCTGCCGTCGCAGACGAAGAAGAAGCGAGGCTGGCGAACCCGCCACGATCCGTTCGTGGAAGTCTGGGATGAAGTGATCGTTCCGCTGCTGAGACGCGACGAGGATCGTGTTTTGCAGGCGCCGACGATCCTGGAGTTGCTCGAGCAACAACACCCTGGCCGATTTAGTGAGGGTCAACTCCGCACCTTGCAACGTCGAATCCGAGACTGGCGAGCCGTTGACGGGCCAGATCGGGAGGTCTTCTTCGAACAAGTTCATCCGCCAGGCCGCGAAGCGCAGATCGATTTCACTCACGCCTCCCAACACCTCACCGGCGCCTTGGATCGCGAAAGCCAGAGATCAAATATGAGGCGCCCCACAGAGCGCAGCAAAACGCCCGATTCTTATCTAGCACCGGGGGAGGGATCAGTGCATCAGGAGCGGCAATGCTCGGGGAGTGTTGCGGGGTCGGCGGAGGGCGGCGCCTCCCACAGGATCTGCCGGTCCTGCCCACTCAACGCATGGACTCGGAGAATAACGCTCGAAGCGTTTCCGACGTATCTCAGCAAATCGATGCTGGCCTCGCGCGAGTCGACTTGCTCGTGGTTTATTTCAACGACCAGGTCGCCGGTTCGGATTCCAAGCGTTTCCCAGAAGCTTTCGGGTTTGATCCCGAAAAGTTGCACACCGAGCACGGAGCGCTGCTGGTAGGTCGGCCGAACCTGCGCATCTTCAATGAGGCGTAGGAACGATCTCTCATCACCGGGGCAAGCCACTTTTTCCGTCGTCGGTACTCCCGCGCCCACGCCTATGGAGACTTCGCGAAGTGCGGACGAGGATGAAGCTGAGGTCGAGCCGGGCGGCGGCGG
Organism: Myxococcota bacterium; assembly: GCA_041690055.1. Taxonomy (GTDB): domain Bacteria; phylum Myxococcota_A; class UBA9160; order UBA9160; family UBA4427; genus UBA4427. The sequence goes on from JBDNFB010000265.1 coordinate 2,676, forward strand.
CGCAGCCGGCGTGTGCAGATCCGCAGATGCAGTGAAGTATGCAGGAGCGTCGCCCAAGGTCATTATGCTCGCTTTGGGCCGTTCAAAGGCGACGCTCGCTTCGGCCCGGGCCGGCTCAGATCGGGACAACAGAGTCATCGCGAGCAGTGCGGCACCCAGCCCGAGCGCCATACCGCCGATCGCCGTCCACAGCAGCCCTGAGTCAATCGAAGAAGAGTCGCGCATCGCCTTTGGTGTTCTACCTCAGCCGCCGTGCCTAATCGAGTGAGGGCTCGAACACGCGCCAGCGGATTGCCCAAGTGCGCGCGGTAAGCGATCGGCGCGAACCAGAATCTTAAGAAAGCAGGGCCATCTTCAGGATTGACGCATGTCGCATCAGCCACTTTCTTGATTCGAACCCCTCGCCTGGTTTTGATTGACGGGTTCGTCCGTTTCGTTCAGGCTGGGGTCCACAACGGGAGATCTCTACGGTGAACAAGATCCGATTCGCACGCCTGCTGGCTATTCTTCTTTTCTCGATGGTTTCAGCTTCCGGCGCGAGCGCTGCGGATATCAACATTTCGTGGTCCTTGGGCGGCACTCGGCCTCCGATCGCGGCGACCGTCGGCGATAATTTGATCTTCAACTATTCGGGCGGGCACAACGTCGAGGAGTTTCCGGATTCCGCGGCATTCGGCGCATGCGATTTCATTGGGGCCACGTTCCTGAACGGAACGGGGCCCTTTACGATTCCTCTGACGACCGCGGGGACCTTCTACTACGGCTGCAGCGTTGGGTCGCATTGTGCGGGAGGATCCATGTCCGTTGAAGTCACGGTAAGCGATGCACCAGCGGGTGTCCCCGGAGCCAACCCGCTTGTTCTCGGCTTGGTTCTTCTGCTGATGGGGACCGCCGGGGTATGGCGTCTCGGCCGCTCGTCAAGCACGAGCTCCTCGAGTTAAGTGACCTCCCGTCTTCGTTCTGCTCGCAGAAACTGAGTCTCGTAGCGCTGGAGCGCTAGGCGAGCCCGCTCATCCCCGCATCGATCGACCGCGCGAGACGTGCGTAGAGATGAATCTTCATCCCTTCGAGAATCGCGTAGCCGACGAGCGCGAAGATCGTCGAACTCAGCGCCAATGCGAGCGCGCCCAGCTGAATCATATCGTTCGAGATGCGCATCGAAAGAAGCAGCACGGCCAGGCCGCAGGTCGTGCCAATGAATCCGATGGGCGGAAGAATATTCGCGTACATCGAGATCGGGTGCGCGAAGCTCGATTCGTAATCTTCGACGACGAGCTGCTTGGCCGCGTCCCGCACGAAGGGATGGTTCGGCTCGGTTTCGAGATTCGCCGCAGCCTCCGAGAATACTTCGCCGATCAGGTTGGCCACGCGGCCGCCCGCATCTGCACCGTCGCCGCCCGGAAGCCGCGTCGCCGCGCGTGCACGCCAACAGAGCTGGGCACCGCGAGTGAGCGGCCACCAGACTGCGATAAGAGACAGGCCGCAGATGATCAAGGTCATGCGCAGCTCGCCGTGGTCAAGCTCCATCAAAGGGGCCAAGAGGTTCGTTTCCATTAGATCTCTCCCGTCTGCATTCGCAGAAGCGCGATGCTCTGTTCCAGTGTGACCGCTTCGCCCGTCGGGTAGAGGACGAGCATGCTGGTCATTGAAGCAAATTCTTTTTCGAGGCGACCGATCGTGCGTTTGACTTCACGCGGATCTTCCATGGCATGCATAAGCACAGCCTTTGAGAGCAGCAGTTCCGCCCGGAAGGGCCGCAGCTCGGGATGCGAAGTTGGGTCGTCGGCCTGAATCAGCGGGTCGACCCGCATCTCAATAAACGGTCGAACGAACTGCTCGAAGCGGTCGATGCCCGTCGCCTTTCCGTGTCGCTCGAGTTGCTCGAGTGTCTGTCGGAAGCTGCCCAGATCACGGCGGATGCGACGCATAGAGTACTTGCGCTGCGAGAGCGCTTCGCCCGAGAGCTGCGTCTCGACCGAATCGACCCCGGACAAGCGGTTAAAGAACGAAGTCTGGCCGGCAGAACCGGCGCTGCAGCCGCTGCCGGCGAGCATGAGTCCTGCGAGCAAGCTGCCCAGGACGGGACGCGCGAGGCGTCCAGCGATCGTCGCCGCGTTGATCGTAGAGTTGAGCTTGAAGAACATTAGTTCGCACCTCCGAGGAAGGACTGAAGAACGTGCCGCGAAGCGTCGGAGCGCGGAGCGCCGGTCGTCGCGGGGTTGGTGTTCGAAACTGAGGAGGAAGAAACCTCTTCAGCAAATCGGCGGAGCAGTTCGTGGACCGGATGGTCACGCTGTGACCCGAGTTCCCAGGCGAGGTCTTCATGGCCAAGCGTGGCCTTGAAGATCGGGAGCGATTCTTCGATCGCATCGATCTGCGCCTCAAGTCGCTCGCCGTTCGAGCTGAGTCGTTCGAGGTCGAGGCCGAGCTTGGCGATCGTGTGGCTTTCGCTCGATCGACCCGCACTGGCGACCCGCGGCGGGGCGGGCGACTGGTTCTCGCCCGAAGCTTCAGCGGCCAAGCGATGCGCCGCGCGGCGCCTTTCGGTGAGTCCATTGCGCTCGGTCCGCGTAGAGGCGATTGCCTGGGTGATCTCGGCGCGCCGTTCTCGCAATCGCGCGAATTCACTCTCAAGCTCGTCGATCTTGGTCTCATCTGCAAAACCGAAATAGACCAGGCTGCGATCGTTCGTGAAAGCGCGTCGGAACGCAGTCAGCACGCTCGCGCGGTCCGCCTGATTGGCGATCCAGCGATCTAGATGACGTGAGTGGACGACGCGATGCGCAATCGGCCGTGCCACTGCGAGGAAATCGCTTTCGCGACCGGATCGCTGAAGGGCAACTGCCAAGGTGGCCCAGAGTTCCCGGTCGAAGGGGAAATAGGCGAGGGCGGCCGAGTAGCGCGAAATGGCTTCTTCGAGCTGGTCGGTCGACGCGTCGCCGTCCGAGAAGAAGAGCACTCCGTCGCCGATACCGCGCGCGGCCTGGTAGGCACCGAAATACGCGGCGTTAGGCAGAGACTCGCCCGTCTCGTCGCCTTCAAACTGATGGAAGGCGTGCAGGTAGCGCGAGTAGTGATTGATCGCGTGGACGATTGATTCGTCCTGCATTTCGCCGGAGGCATCGCGGCGACTCATGTAGTAGCTCGCAGCGTTGAAGCTGGCGTCCTGGATCTCGGACCAAAGTCCCTGCATCGCAGTAACGTAGGCCTCGCGACCCTGGTCGACGTACCCATGTCGTTCCCAGCCTGCGTCCTTTGAGGCGTGCAGCGTCTCATACAGCTCAATCGCGCGATCGACGCTAAAGGGGATATCGACTTTGATCTCTTCTCCGAGTCGCTCGCCCGAAGCGAAGACTTCGCCCAGCTGGCGAAGGGCTCGCGTGTAGATGGCGACCTGACCCTGGAGCGTGTTGGCGCTGCGCATGGCGCGCTGATAGGCGGAGACGGATTCACGAATCGACGCATTGGCGACGGGCGAGAAACCGTCCTCGACGAGTCGCGTGCGGGCGATCTGATGAGCGCGTTCCGCGGCGACGAGAGCGAGCGTGTAACTCAGGCTGCCGCCATCGCTTTCCGGGCCGTCGAGGCGCGCAACAACATGGTCGAGGAAATCCTTAGAAGTCGACTCCGTCGGAATCGCATCGGGATCTGCTCCGACACGTTCATCGGTTAGGATGCGCAGGATCGCAGCGAGGGAATCGATATCGCCATCGAGGGCGGCGGTCTGTGACTGAACCAGGATCAGGCGCGAGATGCTCTCGTAGAGATGAGGCAGGGTGCGGACGAAGCCCGCGTTGCCGTTCTCAGTGAGCGCGAGTGTCTTATACGTCTCGAAGGGGACCTCGAGAGGCGTCACAACTTCGAGCCACAGCGTCAGGACCTGATCGGTAAAGGCATCGGCGTTGCCCGACTGAAGCGCCTGATGCGCGTGAATGGTGTGGTACCAATAGCGATTCTCGTGTCGATCGAGGCGATCCTTGAGCGCTTCCATACTTTCGATCGCGGCTTCGAGGCCGCCGGGCAGATCACCGGTGCGGTGGAGCAGGAGCTCCGCGATCGCCTTGCGTCGAATCTGGATTTCCGTCATCGGCGCTTTGCGGGCCATCAATGCCGGGAAAGTTTCGGCGTGATATTCCGCGAGACTGCGACCGACTTCGCCGGTCGTGCGGGAAAGTAAGCCGCGAAGATCGTCGACGTCGGCAGCTGAAAAAACGTAGGCGTGGTCGAGGTAATCATCCCAAGTCGCTTCGATCGCAAGAGCGGGCGATGCGCCTAGCACGAGCAAAGCAAATGAGAGCCAAGGGCTCAGCCTGCGGAACGGCTTGCGCCGCGGAGGAGTAAGGAGAGTGTGCATTGGACTAGAGCTCCTGGTTGGAAGACGTCGATAGACAGCGGAGAGCCCGTTCAAGGACGACGCATGCGTCCCGGTCTCTTCCTGTCCGCTCGAAGGCGTCCGGGTTCGTTCGTGACCACATCAAGAAAGCGCCGAGATTGCTTGTCTCGACAAATCGAAAACTGCCGTTCTGATCCGTGCAGGCCCGGTCGTAGGGTGCTGCGCGAAGAATGCGGCGCTTGAGTTCATCCTGGCGTCCGCTCGGGCTGCAATCGGGCAGCGTATCCAGAGGCACCTGCTGCCAACCGCCAGCGCTCAGCTCATCGCGGATTGCGCTGGCGTGTGCATGTGTCTCGGCGGCAGCGGAGACGGGAGAGAGTCGCGGGCGCTGCGATTCCCCGGTCAATTCGCCTGAACCACTCGCGGCTTCGGCTTGCGCGGTGAGGAAGGCGCGCTGATCTGAATTGGCGGACCAGTTGGGATTAATGGACGTCGACGTGCCTGCAGCGCCGCTCGTGCCGGGGCGTGCGTGCTTTGCGGACAGCCTCGAAGCGGTGTGTGCCGTGAGCACCGATGTCGGCGCCGGCTGCCCACGGGTGGGCAAGTCGATTCGAGGTCGGGGCGTTCGTGAAGCGTACGCGCCGGGGCGCTGCGAGATCTGGCCTCGCGGCGCTGCAGGAGCGGGCGTGCGAAGGAGATCGGTCGGTTGCGGGGAAGAGGGGGGGGCCCTAAGTGCGAGGCGCTTCGGATCGAAAGTGGGTGTGCGGTCCGGCTGCGCGCGGCGCATAGTTTCGGTGGGCGGCGCGGGCGAGATCTGAACGGGTGCGGGCCGCTCTGCGGCGGCGATGACCACGTGCTCGGGCGCGGCGGCGAGCTCTTCAGCGGCCGGAGGAACGGTGGCGTCTTCCCAGAACTCAATCTCAAGCGGCTCGCTCTGGTCCGCGAGCCGCGGTGCGAGGTCGCGCGGAGCCACAAGCGTCGGATCCATGAGGTCGGTCTGCATGGCAAAGAAGAGCAGAACGCCGAGGCTTAGGCAGACACCTGCTGGAATCGTCGAGAAGAGTCGTTCGTGCGCAACCTTTGTCTGCGCGAGATGCGATAGCGATGGGCCGCGCGTCGACGTGCCAATCGGCAGACGTGCGGCGCCGTGCCCAAAGCGGCGGCGAATCGGATCGTGTGTCATCGGTCCGCGCGCGTGGCTTCGTCGGCGCTGCTGGCAACGTCGGGTTGGGTGGGCGAGACGGTGACGCCGCGACCGGCCTGCCAAACATCTTCGAGCAAGTCGACAGCCACCAGCAGATCTTCGGCGCGGGCATCGCGATGCGGAGCAAGGACGGGTCGAGCGGCCTGCCGAGTGCGGAGGAGCTCGAGGTGAGCGCCGAGATCTTGTGCGCTGATCCCAACCTTCTCGGAGGCGTCGCCGGAATTCGATCCGCGTCGTCCGGGCTCGATCAGTTCGAAGGGCGTTCGGCCGGGAACGTCATCGGTCCCGTCGCCAAGGAGTGCTGTCGGGTGGATCCGGAGTTGCCACAGGGCTGCGCTCGGCTCGCGTATCAGTGCGTCTGAGACGCCCCCGATCCGGGGAATCTCGAGCTCCGCGATGTCGAGCGTCGACGGATTGCTGTCCTGCCCGATTTGGGTGAAGGCAATGAGAAGGAGAAAGGCCAGATCCACAAAGGAAAAGAGCCAGATAGGAGCGCTTTTTTCATGTCGAAGCATGTGCAAGAGAATCGGAAGTTGTCCGCTGAGGCTTGAGCTTCCTGCCGCTCTCTTGCGCAAGTATTTCCTAAGAAATGCGTTTTCTCACTTCTCATCACGAAATTACGTGACCGCGGTCACGCCCAGACACGGTGGAGAGCCATCAGCTCCTAGACAAGAGCCATCAGCTCCTAGAAAAAAGCCATCAGCTCCTAGAAAAAAGCCATCAGCTCCTAGAAAGAAGCCATCAGCTCATGGATTAAGAGCCATCCGCTCACCACTCGCCGGTATTTTGCATCGATGCCCATGGCTCCGCCGGGGCCAGCGACTTGCCCTTCTGAAGGAGCTCGATCGAGATGTCGTCGGGGGACCGCACGAAAGCCATATGCCCATCTCGGGGCGGGCGCAGAATCGTGACGCCGCCGTCTTGGAGGCTCTGACAGGTCTCGTAGATGTTCTCCACCTCGTAGGCGAGGTGTCCAAAGTTTCGACCGCCGGTGTAGGGCTCGGGATCCCAGTTATGCGTGAGCTCCACCTGCGCGAGTTCGTTACCCGGCGCGGCCAGGAAGACGAGCGTAAAGCGGCCCGCTTCGACGTCGTATCGATTCAGCTCTTCGAGGCCGAGTTTCTTACAATAAAAGTCGAGTGAGGCGTCGAGGTCTGTGACGCGAACCATCGTATGGAGAAAACGCATTAGGATCTTTCCTTTTACTTGAAGAAGGACTTGGGGAGAAGGCCGGAGCATATTTCGAATCGGCTCGTGTTGTCACCGTCTTGGCGAAGGGAATCCGCTTCTCTTGTCGCGCTGCATCGCCAGCCCTGCGCGGATGCGCTAGAAACGGGGAGCCGCAAGCGTGATGAGAATCAACGGTTTACCGGATCCCCCCCCAAAAAAAACGTGATCGACGTGATCGACGCGACCCCGAGTCTGCGCCGATCAGTTTGTGAGGGTGTTCGTTGGACGCAGCGGTCGCCGATTCATTCGTCAGCCCATTCCCCAATCCATTGGCCTACCCGTTCGCGAGCCTGCGATTCGTCGATGTACTCGACATCTTGCTGGTGGCCATCCTGTTTTGGGTTTTGATTGCTTGGGTTCGCGAAGCCCGCGCACGCGTCGCCTTGGGCGGCGTCCTCGCGATCGCGGCCGTCTATGCCGCGGCCTCCTGGCTCGATCTCCGGCTGATGACCGACCTGCTCCAGGGCTTCATCGCCGTCGCAGCACTCATCTTGGTCGTGTTATTCCAGGACGATCTGCGTCGCTTCTTTGAAGGCATCACGCTTTGGGTCGTGCGCAACGCAACGCCGCGCCCGCCGAGCGATGTCCTCGATGAACTGGCCACTCTCTGCTTTTCGTTTACGGAGCAACATGTCGGCGCGCTTTTCGTGCTTCCCGGGCGCGAACCCCTCGATCGCTTGCTCGACGGGGGCCAGTATCTCGAAGGTCGTGTGAGCGAGCCCCTCCTGCGCAGCTTGCTTGATCCAGGCACGCCCGGACATGATGGCGCGATCGTGATTCGTGGAGCGCAGGTGACGCGATTTGGTGTACACCTTCCGCTTTCTACGGAATGGGCGGAGATCGGCGCCGGCGGCACGCGGCACGCGGCAGGGCTCGGACTCGCCGAACGCAGCGACGCCTTTTCGATCATCGTCTCCGAAGAGCGGGGCGAGGTGTCCGTGGCAAGTCGCGGACGGCTTCAGCGCGTTGCTGACGAAGCCGCATTGCGAAAGCGGATTGACACCTTTCTGAGTCGAACGGCGCGTCGCCGACGCGAGCCCTGGATCCAAAGTCGGCTCACGCTCGCGCGACAGAACTGGCGCGAAGGTGTACTTGCGGTGGCGATCGCTTGTGGGCTCTGGATTCACTCCATTCAGGGGGGCGTGATGGACCGGGATTCGAAGGAGGTCCCGATCGCGGTGACGAATCTTCCCGAGGGCTACCGCGTGGAGTCGATCGATCCACCTTCGATCGATGTCGAATTCGAGGGGCGCAGGCGGGACCTCGCCCTCGCGCCGACGGACGAGTTTGAAGTCGTGGTCGATGCGGATCTCGTCGATCAGGGGCGCCGGACGTTCTCGGTCGGCGAGGATCACGTCGCGCATCCCGACTCGCTGCGCATCGTAGGGCTCGAGCCCATCAAAATCCGGCTCAATATCGAGTCGCTCGAAGCGAGCGGCTCCTAGCTCGCGCTGGCATCCTCGCGCGGCGCGGACGCCTCGTCGGCCTCGTCAAGATCGTTGGCCTGCCCCTTGACCGACCGAGGATCGGGGGACACGCCGCTCACTACCAGCAGCGATGGCAGTACCACCAGGTTCGAGATCACGGTCCAGAACATGCCGATCGTGAGCATGACGCCGAGGGTTCGCATGCCCTCATGTCCCGAGAGCGCCAGCGTGCCGAAGGAGAGTGTCGTCGTCATTGCGCTGTAGAAGACCGCGCCCGCAGTCGCGCTCTCGACGAGGGCCCCCTGGTTCCGGGCAGCATCATGCCGCGCGCGATGAACCAAATGAATGCCAGAGTCGACGCCGATGCCAAAGAGGAGTGGCAGAACTAACACATTCGCGAAGTTGAAGTTCATGTCGAGCAGCGCCATGGAAGCGCAGGTGAGCAACGAGCCCAGGGCCAAGGGCGCGAGCACGAGGGCGACGTCCTTAGGGCGTCGCCAAAGCAAGAAGAGCAGGCTTGAGATGGCGACCGCGGCGCTCAGCAACGCCTGCCTGAACGAACGCGCGGTGGCTTCGCCGAATTCCACGAGGTTGATCGCGATTCCGGCTGCTTTGGGTTCGACCGAAAGCACGCTGGTGACGAAGCGCTTCATGGTCTGGAAGTCTTGGAGTTCGTCCTCCGGATAGACCTGAATGCGCGCGATGCCGTCTTTAGTTTGGAGGCGGCGCCTGAGCTCGGGAGGAAGGTCGTCGAGGCCGACTTCCGAGACCGTGAGCGAGCGCCGGAAGCGGTCGATTGCCGGGGGGAAGTTCTCGAGCAGGATCGTGCGGAACTCTTTGAGGACCAGACCCGGAGCGGGATCATTATCGATGCGCGCGAGGAAGGTGCCGAGCCGCGCTTCGAGGGCGTCGAGGCTCTCGACCAGCGGCGTGTCGTCGGTGGGCCGATCAGCGCTTTGAAGCGACGCGTACACCATGCGCAGAGCCTCCGCCTGTTCCGTCACGGAATAGGGCGGTCGGTTGGGCTTGCTGCCGGGAGAGGCCTCCATCAGGAACGCGAGGTCTTCGAGGATGTTCAGCTTTTCGTCTTGCTCGGTCGGGACATAACTCTCGAGCCGGACCGTACGACCCACCTCGGGAAGCGCCTCCAACCGCTCGGCCATCGCCTCCGCCGAAGCGAGGTCGGGAGTCATGACATTGACGTACCAGGGCGAGGTCTGGCCATCGGCGAGGAGGTCCCGAAAGGCCTGGACGCTTGGGGTGTCCGGGTCGCGCATCTCGATGACGTGCGCATCAAAGCGCAGGCCGAGGACAAGGGGAATGGAGACGAGGCCGGCGACGAGCGCAATGCCGCAGACCAGCTTGGGACGTGCGGTGAGCGTCTTCGCGGCCGCCTGATCAAAGCGCTTGGGAGCGGGGATCACCACGTCGTCTGCGATGCGCAAGACGCTGAGCAGGAGTGCCGGGAACAGGGTGAGCGTGAGGAAGAGGATGATGAACATGCCGGCGCCGGCGATGGCGCCGAGCTCGGCGACGCCGCGGTATTCGGTGGGCAGAAAGACGAGGAAGCCGATGGCGGTTGTGAAGCCGCAGAGCACAAGCGACGCGCCGATACTGTCGATCGCGGCGGCGAGCGCCGCTTCGCTGGGCAGGCCTTGTTCCCGTCGTTCGGCAGCGAAGGCCATGCCAAAATGAATGCCGAAATCGACGCCGAGGCCAATGAACAGAATTGCAAAGGCGACCGAGATCAGATTCAACTCGCCGATCGTCGCAGCGGCAAATGCCCCGGTCCAGATCAGTCCGACTAAGAGCGTGGCCAGCGAGGCGATTACGAGCTGCCAAGAACGAAAGGCGACCAAGAGAAGTCCCGCAACAAGGAAGAAGCAGAACACGCCCGCGCCCCCTATGTCCCACGCGAGTCCGATCACCTCTTCGTGATTGAGCGCTGGGTTTCCGGTGAGGCGGACGCGCAGGCCCGCAATCGTGTCGAGGCCGGTGGCGGCGATCGCATCATCGATCGCCTGGATCGCCGAACCCGCGACCAGAATTTTTTCATAATCGAGGTAGGGCTCGACAACGATCACGCGCCGAGTCGGGATCTCGAGATCCGAGCCCGCAAGCAGCAGCGACTCCCAGGAGATTCGGAGTGGCGCTTCTTCGTAGACGGCGACGGTCGCGTTCCCGACCTCGTCGAGGAGCGATGTCCACTGTCCGGGTTCGATCCCTTCTTGATCGCCGGACTCGAGACCTAAACGGACGAGTTCCGCGAGCTGAACCAGGCTGGGGTCGCTTTCGAGACTCGCGATGATCGGTTGAAGAGTGGCGATCTGATCACCGAAGGCGTCGAGATCTTCGGGCGTCCGGTAGAGGAGACCGTGGTCCTCAAAAAACGCTCCGCCGCCTGGCACATAGACTTCTTTGAACGCGCCTTCCTTTGCGCGGAGATTGGCAGCCAAGACGTCCGTTGCGTCTCGTGCGATCGCGGGCGTTTCTCCGTCGATGACGATGAGGATCGCTTCTTCGAGGTTCGGAAAGAGCGCCGCGAAGGCCGCATGGTTCTTGCGGCCGTCGAGGCTCTTTGAAACGAGACTCAGATTATCCGAGTTGATGCCCAGGAAGAGAAAGGCATAGATGAGCAGTGCCAGCGTGACGACGAGCGAGACTGCGGCGACCGCGCCTGCGCGGCGCGCGATGAATCGAAGCCATCGCTGAAGGGCGGGTGTGAGAGTGCCTTGAAGGGGTTCGTTCATGATGGGCGGCAGGATGCCATGCCCGCGATGCTGTGGCGAATGAGCTGAGGGCGACTCAGTGGCAGCGTCGGCTTCGCCCGACGGGGTCTCGGCTCGCGGCCCTGTCCCCCTGTAGCTGTAGCTTTCGCTGGAGTTGTGCTGGGGTCTATTCCTGCCTGCTAGCGCCGGGTGCGGCGCCTCTCGCGACCGTCCATCCCACGCAACGTAAACCAGGTTAGACCGAGCAGGGCAAAGGCGATTGTGATGCTGATTTCGTCCACGTCAGGGACCTCATTCGATACGGCGGGTGCGATCCGGTTGAGGCCAATAATCGCACCAGACTGGGGCTGTACTCTTTATCCCCCGAACGCACGAAAGGTTCCGTGATCTGGATCACGGTTCCTTAATTTTCGTTCTTTTTTCGCCTTTCCTTGGGCAAGGAGTCGCTCCCAGGCCTCTGAGGCGAGTGAGGGCGAACCTTTCGCGTGCCCCTATGCGGAACGTCTCCTGTGTTCCTACCCACCATGAATTATGGTTCGACAGCAAGAGGGGCGCGGGCACGCGTCTTCTCCTGGATCGGCGTCGCTGTTCGATCACGAGATCAGCTCAGCGATAGGGGGCATTATGGGATCGGGCCATGAGGAGGATTGTCGCGACGATGTCGCGGAGCATGAGCCGCCAGGAGAAGCCGGTGCCGATTCTCAATCCGCGGCCGAGGCCTCCGAGTTTGATGCGATGGACACGACCAGCTGGAGTGGGTCCGCGCCACCCGTCCTTATCGAGGACGAGGAAGAAACGATTGTCTCGGCATCCGTAGCCAAGCAAGAAGCAGAACCCGAGCTTGATCCCGAGAGCCAGCAGGAGGCTGAACCCGAACCCGAACCGGTCACGCTGCCGCCCGGCGCATCGGCCGAGGCGGTCGATGAAGAGCCGACTCTGCTCTCCTCTCCAATCGGCGCAGCGATGGCATCGGCTGCCCAGCCGGACGAAGCAGAACCGACCATCGCACAACCGACGGAGGATCTGACGACGCCGCGCACGATCGCGCCGAGCGCTTCGCTGCCGCCGTTGCTGCTCGAACGCATTGAGCCGTCGAAGGGAAGAGGCGAGCGAATTCGGCTCGACGTGCTGAATTGGCATGTTCGGCTGGGGCGCGCGGAGGAAAGCGAGATTCGGCTCTACACCGCGTCGGCGTCTCGGGAACACGCGCTCATTGCAGGGAACGAAGAGGGCCAGTGGATCATGACGCCGTCCGAGGGCAGGAACGTCTTCGTGGATGGCGAGGCGGTTTCGGAACCGACGGAGCTCGAAGTTGGAATGAATCTGGTTCTCGGTAAGGATCATCTCCGATGCGTGATCGAAGGTCTTGGGCGCCGTGACGAGAACGCGAGAACGGCGACCGAGGTCTTCGAGGTCGCGGCGGTCGACTGGTCAGCAAGGCTGCGATCGCTCGGGCCGCTTGGCCTGGGTGCTCTGGTCCTGGGTGTGTGCGCGCTGGTTGTCTTTGCGTTTTGGTTGGGGGCCTAAGTTTTTGACGAGGATGAGAAAGCTTTGTTTTGTGGACAGCCGGCGATGAAGATTCAGGAATGGCGTCTTCAGGATCTAGGGGCGGACAGCGAAGTTTTGCGGGAAGGCGTCGTTCCCGAAGACGGCCTTGAAATCGGACGAACCGCGATGGGGATGGGATGTCCCGACGATCCGCAAATGTCCGCTACTCATGCCCGCCTCTTTCTTCGGGAAGGGAAGGCGTTCGTTGAGGAGATGGGGGCGACGACGGGGGTTTGGCTTCGTGTGCCGAGCGGGGATGGATGCGTCTTGCGGGGCGATGACCAAGTTTGGCTGGGCGCGCAGATTCTTCTGATTCGGAAGCGAGAAGACGGCTGGGAGCTCCGGCATCACGGACCCGATGGGCGCCTGCGAGAGAAATATCTCGTGCCGGAGGTGGGTCTCTTCTTAGGGCGGACTTCCGATCTCGTGCTCGACAAGGAGGATTCGCGTCTGTCACGACGACATGCGCAAATCGTGCGCGAGGGGGATGCGCTTCGGGTCTACGATCGCGGCGCGCATAGCGGGACCTACCTTAAGCTGGTCGAGCCAGTCGCTCTGCGGGACGGGGACGAGTTTCGGATCGCGACCCACCGGTTTCGCGTCGCGGCGATTCCTGAACGGGTCGCGGAGCCTGTGTTCGAGGAAGCCGCCGTACTGCGAGCGACTCCCCCAGTTCGTGCCCCAGGTGCGTTGCAGGGGACCAAGGGCAGAAGAGAGGAATCTGCGGAACCCAATCGGGGGGATGCGGCACAGACTTTGGGAGAACCAAAGAAGAAGACGGGCGGGTTGGCTGCTCGTTTGAAGCGGCTGGGTCGCCAGGCTGTACAAGCGCCGGTCGAAGAGACGGCGCCGGTTGAAGTCGCGTCCTCTGAACAGGAAGCGGAGCAGGAACAGGAAGCGGCGGTTGAGCAGGTGAGGGCGTCCGAGCCCAAAGTCGATATTTCGGAAGAAGCCACGGTGATGGTATTTCGAGATGTCCCGGCTCCGGAGGCGGCAGAGGTTGCTGCACCTGAGCTCGAAGTGAGAGCGAGTGCGTCGGCAATCGAAATACTCGGAGAGACCCTGCCGCCGAGTACGCGGCGCTCAGAGCTGCCGTCGGCAACGACAGCCCCGCTGCTGATGCAGACGACGCAGACAACTCCGACCACAACGTCCTCGGCAACGATTTCGACAGCGAAAGGAGAGTTCGAAATTCTTCTCGAAGCGGGGGGCGGCGCTGAGGTTCTTTCGGTTCCCGCGGTCGCTGGTCAGAGCATCCTCGAAGCCGTTCAGGCGGCAGGGCTTTCGCGCGGCGAACCCTTGGATTGGGAATGCGGGGACGGCGGATGCGGCGTCTGCGTGATGGGCCTTGTCGGAGGTGCGGAAGGGCTTGAACCCCCCGATCCGGCGAGTGATGAAATGAAGACGATCCAGATTACGGAGCAGGTCGCTCCTAATCCGGCGATGTACCGACTGGCCTGTCTTGCGCGCGTGCGCGGCAACGTTCGATTGCGGAGACTATGAGATGACGATGAATGATTCGATGAATGCAATCATTTTCCGGGTGAGCTGTGTGATCGCGCTCTTGATGACGCTCGTCATGGGCGTTCCCGGGAGTGCGGCGGCCGCTTCCCGAGATCAGACGGTGGGCGTCTTGCGCGCTCTGCAGGAGGGTGCGTCGGGAGACGGCGTTCGGGTCTTCGTGAATGACGGAGGCGGCGAGCCTCTGCGGATCGGTGACGAGCTTGCGTATCGCTTCGAGTCGACCCGAGCCGGCTATCTCACGGCAGTACACATCGACATGCATGGCGCGACGACACTTCTCTACCCGCGAGCCGATGTCGAAGCGGGGCACGTCGAGGCGGGACGAACGATCGATCTGCCGAGTCGAGGAGATGGGTTCAAACTTGCGGTCCAGCCGCCGGTCGGGCAAGACACCGTCTACGCGATTGTGACCGCCGAGCCGATCTTGCGCAGCGATCTGGGGATTACGAGTTCAGACATAGTGGTCTCTTTCGAGCCACATCTAGCGCCCGATCTCGCTCGCCGCCTGCGCGCTGTGCTGCAGGGGCGACCGTCTAACGAGATTCGCGTCGCCCACGTTGTTCAGCAGATCGAAGGACGCGGCGAGGTCCAGTATCGTTCTGCGGATATCGTCGATTTCTTCGGGGAACGGACGCGTTCGATCCGCCCCGCGAAACTCGATCTGCAGATCCAGTTCGGCACGAACTCAGCATGGCTCGACGAGGCCGCCCGCCGCAATGTGGATGAGTTCGCCCGCGCGCTTCAGAATCCGAAACTTCGCGATATGCGCTTCAACGTGGCCGGGCATACGGATGACCGCGGGACGGATGATCATAATCTGGACCTGTCAGCGCGTCGCGCGGAAACCGTGCGTGGCTATTTGATTGAGTCCGGCGGCATCGATGCCGATCGACTTGAGATCGAGGCCCACGGCGAGAAAAATCCGTTGATGAGTGAGGCGTCCGACTACGCCCGCGGCATGAACCGCCGCGTCGAGTTCACGCCAATTCGTTAGGTCACGCGCGAGACGCCGGTCGCGGGCGGCGAACTATGACCGCGAACTATGACCGTGCGAACTAGGATCGTGCGCAGCGGAAGCCGAGGGAGATGCTCGAGTAGTCCGGCGCATCCTCTGAAAAGGCGGCCGCACGGAAATAGGCGGGGATTCGGTCGGCCCAGGACGCGCCCTTGAAGATTCGGCGCTCGCCTTCGCCACTGGCGGTGGCAGTCCATTCCCATACGCTGCCGGCCAAATCGAGAAGGCCCTCGGGCGTCGCGCCGGATGGATGCGAACCGACGGATTCGAGACCGAGTCCGGTTGCTGTCACATCGCGCAGTCGCGCCACATCCCACTCGTCGCCCCAGGGATAGGTGCGTCTCGCGTCGCCCCGGGCTGCATATTCCCACTCATCCTCGGTCGGTAAACGCCCGCCGGCCCATTCGCAATAGGCGCGTGCATCGGTCCAGGACACATGTACGACCGGCGCGTCCGGCGTCTCGGTCGCGAGTAGTGAAGGCGGCCTGGGTGTTCGCCAGCTGCAGCGACGGCATCGGGTGATGTCCCAGCTATAGCCCCGCTCCTCCGCCGTCGTTTGGTAGCCGGTCTCTTCGGCGAAGCGCGTGAAGGCTGCGTTCGTAACTTCGGTTCGATCAATCTCGTAGGGAGCGAGCGTGACTTCGCGCAGCCGCTCGTCCGCGAAAACTCCGCGTGCGCATTGCTCCATTGTTCCGCTGCCGCGCTCGCAGAGGAAAATCGCGCGGTCGATTTCTTCAGGATTGCTTCCGAGCAGCGTCCCGGTCGGGGCAGCGAGGCGTGCGACCTTTCTGGAGGCGCTCGCCTTGAACTTGCTCGCCGAGTCGCCGGGGGAGGACGGGGAAGATGTCGACTGCGAGGATGAGGGCAAGGAGGAGGGAGCGGACGACCCGGCGAGCGCGCTCGCTGTCGCATCTGTGTTCGTTCCGGACGCGTCGTTCGAAACCCCGCTCCCGATATTGCCGGTATTGGCAAGGGTCCCGAAGATTTGACTCAAGGCGAAAACGCCGACGGCAATGGCCGCAGCCAAGCCGGCCCATTTCGGAAGGCCGTCGGTGGGGAGAATCGCAGAGCTCGTCGAAGCGAAAGCTTCGGCAAACTCGGTGCAGGTTTCGAAGCGGTCTGTGGGTTGGCGCGACAGCCCCTTCATGATCGCTTTGTCCGCGGCTCTTGAAAGCGGCGCCTTCAGCTTTTTGTGATCGATCTTGGGCGGTCCGCCCTTTTCTTTGGCGACCAAGATGGCTTCGTTGGTTTTCCCGGAAAAGGGCAATTCGCCCGTCACCGCGAGATAGACCACGGTCGCGAGACTGTATTGGTCGTACGACGGAGTCAGGATCCGGTCGATGGCTTCCGGTGGTGCGTAGGCGGGAGACCCTACAAACGTGCCGACGACGGTGAGTTCGGCGCGGACTTCTTGGGTCGGCGCATCGGGATCGGCCGCACCGATCGCGGTTGCGATTCCGAAGTCGGAGAGCACGGCATTGCCGCGGTTATCGAAGAGGAGGTTCGCCGGCTTAACGTCGCGATGCAGACTGCCGTTTTTATGCACGGTGTCGAGCGCGTCGGCGATCGTCGGGAGCCATGCCATGACTTCTTCGGGCGTTTGTTGTCCGCCTTGGTTGGCGATACGGTCGCGGAGGTTTCCGCCACTGAGATACTGGACAACGGCGTAGGGAATTTCGGCATGCTCGCCGCTGCCCTCGATGCGGAGGATGGCGGGATGTTCATGGGTCGCGAGGTCGCGGATCTCCTGCAGGAAGCGCTGCCGAAAGGTGCGGTCGGACATGAGGCGGGCGTGGGGGATCTTGACGACGACCTGGCGCTCGAGCATGGAGTCCCACGCGAGATAGACCGTTCCCATTCCCCCGCGGTCGAGGGATTTTTGGATCTCGTACCGATCATCGAGGAACTGGCCGACGAGCGAGTCTTCGCTCTCGGTATCTACCGTTTCGTCCAAGTCCGCCGATCCTCCAGAGTCGCGTTATCCTAACGCGAATGAACGATGACGCCGCTCCCGATTCCGATTCTTCGCCGCATTCCGCACCCTCTGTCCCGGTTGCCACTCCCGCGCCGCTGGGCGGAGCGGCGCAGGCGCTCCTCGGCCTACTGTATCTTCTTCCGAAGAATGCGATCTCACGCATGGCCGGTCGCTTCGCCTCGCTTGAGCTCCCCGCTGCGCTGCAGATGGCCGAGATCAAGCTCTTCGCCCGCTTGGCCGGGGTGAACCTTTCAGAAGCGCGTGATCCCGTGAGTAGCTTTCGCTCGCTCCAGAAGTTTTTTACGCGCGCCCTGGCCGAAGGGCGTCGCAAGGTCGAGGGCGACGCGGATACGCTGGTTTCGCCCTGTGATGGCACCTGGGGCGCTTCGGGCCGGATCGAGCACGGGACAATGCTGCAGGTGAAGGGGCGGACCTACGCCGTCGCGGACCTCCTGGGGGACGCGGTGCTCGCGGCGGCTTTCGAGGGGGGGCACTACGCAACCCTCTATCTTTCGCCGCGCGACTATCATCGATTTCATACGCCTACGGCCGGGCGGATTACTCGCGTCGACTATTGGCCGGGGGCCCTATGGCCGGTGAATGCGATTGGCCTTCAGGGAGTCGACGGACTCTTCGCGAAGAACGAACGGATCTGCGCGTATCTGCAGCCGGAGCAGGCCACGCAAACGTCAGGACCCGGGATCGCGCTCGTCGCGGTGGGTGCGACGATGGTCGGCAGCGTCCGCTTAACGTTTACCGATCTCACGACCAACGTCGCGGCCGCGCCTGCCGTGCAACATGTCTATTTACAAAGAACCGCCGTGGGCGCTTCTCAAAGCGCTGCGGCAGGCTCATCGGAAGGGGGCGCAGGGGCGGCTTCTGGCGGAGAAGCTGCAGACATGGCTGCTCCGGAATTCGCACGTGGCGAGGAGTGGGGGCATTTCGAATTCGGCTCGACGATCGTGATGCTCTTGCCGCCGGGCGAGTTTGAGATTTCATCCGAGCCGGTAGGCACGCCGCTTCGCTTGGGGATGAAGATCGGTCGCCGTCTGGCTTTGGGAGGGCCGGACGAAGACTGAGCGAAAGGCAGCACAGGTCGCGCGCCTTGCGATCGTCCCGCGTGCGCCTCTTCTAACGCATCTGCGTGTGTCTCGCCTAACGAAAGTGAAGCGATTCCGGGAGTCGCGTCGGCACCTGCTCCGAGAGCAGCGGCCAAACCTGCTCGAGCCAGCGGCAGAGCCGAGGTCGGGTCTCGCGCGGGTCAATCAGATCATGCACGGAGAAGGACTCGGCGCGCGGGAACGGACTCCGCCGCGAAGCGAAGGCTTCCTCGAGTTCCGCCCGCTTGGCATCGGGGTCATCCGCGGCCTCGATCTCACGCCGAAAGGCGACGGCGACGCCGCCTTCGATGGGGAGCGCGCCTGACTCGCCGGAAGGCCACGCGAGCACATGCGCCTTCGCGCCGAAATGCGCCGCCGCGGCCACGCCGTAGGCTTTGCGGACGAGCACTGTGCACCAAGGGACGCGTGCCGTGACCACGCGCCGAATCGCCTCCACGCCAAAGCGGATTGTGCCTGCCTGCTCTGAAGCCGAACCGATCAGGAAGCCGGGCTCGTCGACGAGGCTCACGACCGGGAGGTGGAAGGTGTCGCAGAGATTCACGAAACGCTGGACCTTAAGAGCGCCTTGCGCATCCATCGAGCCCGCGTAGAAATAGGGATCATTGGCGAGTACGCCGACCGGGCGACCGCCGAGCCGCGCGAGTCCCGTGATTTGGCTGCGGCCGTAGCCCTTTGTCATTTCGAAGAAGCTGTCCTGATCGAAGACCGCCTTCACGATCTTGCGCATGGCGTAGACCTTGCGGCGTTCGCGCGGAATCACGTCGAGGAGCATCTCTTCACGCCGATCCGGCGGGTCGGTCGGATTCTCTTGGGTGGGCGGAAGCTGCATGATGTTGGAAGGCAGATAGGACAAGAAACGCCGGATCTGATCGACGGCATCGCGTTCGTCTTTCGCGACGTTATCGACGACGCCGGAGCGGCTATGCACTTTGGCGCCACCGAGCTCGTCCTTTGTGAGCTTTTCACCGAGCGCGCGCTCGACGAGCGCGGGGCCGCCGATCAAGACTTGCGCGGTGTCCCGCGTCATGACGGAGAAATGGGAAGCGGCGAGGCGCGCGGCGGGGAAACCAGCGACGGCGCCGACAGCGGCGGACGCCACAGGAGCGATGTCCAAGATTTCGGCGATCGAGAGAAAGCGCGAAGTGGCATAGACCGGATCGCCCGCCATCCGCGGCGCAGATTTGTTGCCACCCGTGCCGGCGATGCTGCCGCCGCCGCCTTCGAGAAATCGAACAAGAGGAAGGCGGAGATCGATCGCGAGGGTTTCGGCGTAGACGCTCCGGCGGAGGCCGGCCGGGGAGGGCGAGCCACCACGCTGTGTGAAGTCTTCGCCACCGACGACGATGCGCCGCCCATCAACCTCGGCGAGTGCAAGTAAATAGTTTGCCGGATGAAAGGCCGTGACGTTTCCGTCGTCATCGCGCTCTGCTTCGCCGGCGATTGGGGCCTGCTCCTCTAGGCTGCCCTCGTCGACGAGCGCTGCAAGGCGTTCGCGGACGGTCAGCCGACCGCGAGCGTGTTGTCGCTCGATGGCCTCGGGGCCGCCCATGCCCTGCGCGGCTTCGCGGCGCGTGTTGATCTCGTCGACTTCGGGTTTCCAGCTCATCGCGTTCGCCGTTCCTAAAATTTGAGCAGTTCAGCGTTGAGATGCTGTAGGTCAACAACGCCCACCGCGTTTCGCCCTGCCATGAAGCCAGCGCACTCGCCGGGATTGAAGATCAGGGTGTCGCCCGCCTGCTCGTGTCGATGCCGATGTGTATGTCCGTGAAGAACCAGATCGAGCTCTTCGTGCTCGCTCGCGAGGTACTCCTCTGGATCATGGACGACGAGAATGCGTCGGTCGGCCCATTCGAAAATGCGGGGCGGATCGACGAGGTCCATGCCGTAGCGGGCTGCTTCGCGAGTGAGACTCTCACGCTCGGGCAAATCGTTGTTTCCGAAGACGCCGAGCAGCGGAATCTCGAGTTCGGCGAAGCGTTGCAGAACTTTGGGTTGAGTGATGTCGCCGGTGTGAATGATTCGTTCAACGGAAGCGGCACGAAAGAGCTCAACGATGCGGTTGACGTTGGTCAACTGATTATGAGTGTCTCCGACGACGCCGATTCGCATCGGTTCATACTAACCCATTCGGGGAGACCGCTCTCTGGCCCGCTATGATGGCTGTTCGCTGACCAATCGAGGTTGCGATTGAACCGGAGAATGCCCACGTGTCCGCTGATGTGAACCGCTCTTTTGAAACCATGCTGCTCGAAAAGGAAGACGGCATCCTGACGTTGACTTTGAACCGACCGGAGCGCTTGAACGCGTTCAATGTGGAGATGGCGCGTGATTGGCTGGATGCGCTCGACGTGATCGATGCGGATGATGAGGTGCGGGCAGTCATTGTGACCGGAGCGGGGCGCGGGTTCTGCGCCGGCGCGGACCTCGGCGGCGGCGCCAAGACCTTCGATCCTGCATCGGTCAAGAAGAAGGCGAGTGGGCCGAAGGAGCCGCGAGATACGGGCGGGACCGTGACCTTGCGGATCTATCGATGCCGCAAGCCGATCATTGCAGCGATCAACGGACCGGCAGTCGGGATCGGGGTGACGTCGATTCTGCCGATGGATATTCGTCTGGCGAGCGAAAAGGCTCGCTTCGGTTTTGTTTTTTCAAGGCGAGGAATCGTGCCCGAAGCGTGCAGTAGCTGGTTTCTGCCGCGGGTGGTGGGAATTAATCAGGCCATGGAATGGGTCGCGACCGGGCGTGTCTTCGAAGCGGAGGAAGCGAAGCGCGGCGGGCTGGTCTCTGAGATTCTGCCTCCGGATGACCTCTTGCCTCGCGCGCGAGAGCTCGCCCGCGAAATCGTTGATAACACGAGCGGCGTTTCCGTGGCGCTCGCGCGGCAGATGATGTGGCAGATGCTAGGGGCCTCTCATCCTATGGAGGCCCACCAGCTCGACTCTGCGGCGATGAACTTTATGGGTTCTCGCCCCGATAGTCGCGAAGGCATCGAGAGCTTTCTTGAAAAGCGGGCGCCGAAGTTTCCTCTGCGCGTCTCTGTCGATTTCCCAGAAGACCTGAACTGGACGGACGAGCCTCCGTACGAAACCTGAGGCCGGCTCGGGTGATTCAGACAAATTGCGGATCGTGGGTGGCCTACGACCTTCCTGCTCTCATCCATCGACGTCACGCGGCCGAAGAGTTGGAGACCTCTGAAGGAGAGCGTCTCGTGAGTCAAGGAATATTTGTCGGTCGTCAGCCCATCGTCGACCGCGATCAGCATGTTGTGGCCTATGAGCTGCTCTTTCGCTCGTCGAAGGATGCAACTTTTGCTGATTTTGCGGAGGCCAGCTCGGCGGCGACGCGGGTCATCGTCAACACCTTTGCTTCGCTTGGCATGGAGGCCGTCCTCGGTCGCGCCCAGGGCTTCTTCAATGTGAATCGCGAGGTGCTTCTCTCGGGGATTATCGAGGCCCTTCCCAAGGAGCGCGTCGTGATCGAAGTGCTCGAAGACGTCGTTCCCGATGAAGCTGTGATCAATCGCTGTCGGGCTCTGCAGTTAGATGGATATGAAATTGCCCTCGACGATTGGATCGTAGACGATAAGCGGGAAATCCTTCTGCCCTACGCGACCGTAGTGAAGGTGGACCTACCGGCGGTGGATCCGGGTGATCTTAGGCGCCTGGTCCGGAAGCTGCGCCGCGAGCCGGTTCTGCTCCTCGCCGAAAAAGTCGAAACGGTCGAGGAATTCGAGAATTGTCTTGCTCTCGGGTTCGACCGTTTTCAGGGCTATTTTTTCGCGAAGCCCGTCGTCCTAGAAGGCACGGATATTGACGCCTCGAAGACGACTCTGCTGCGACTGCTCAAGCTGGTGAGCGGCGCGGGGGACACGGAGGAGATCGTCAATGCGTTCAAGCACGACGCCAAGCTAGGCCTGAATCTCCTGCGTCTTGTGAATACGGCGGGCATGGCGGTTCGCGTGCGGCTGGATACGATCGAAGATGCCGTTCGGCACCTTGGGCTGCAGCGGCTCTCTCGCTGGATCACGGTTCTGCTCTTTGTGGACGGTAAAGTCGGTGGGGATATGCGTGATCCGCTACTGATTTCAGCGGGCCGCCGCGGGCGGTTCATGGAACTTCTCGTTGAGGCGACGAGGTTGGGTCGGGAGGTGACGGTTGTACGGGAACAGGCGTTCCTCGTCGGTATGCTGTCGATGGCGGATGCGCTGCTCGGTCGTCCGCTTGAAGAACTTGTAAGGGAGTTGCGCTTGGGACCGGAGGTCAGCCTTGCACTGACGCATAAAGAGGGCGAGCTCGGCGAGCTGCTGAACATCGCAATCGCGACCGAGCGGGGCGATGTCGACAAAATCGAAGCGCTTCTAGAACCGCACGATCTTGATTTAGCTGCGCTGCAGGAAATCGAGAACAATGCCTACATCTGGGTGAATGGGCTTACGAACCCAGAGGGGTAGCGCCAGAGTGCTTTGTCGCCGGACTCGGTTATTCTTAATCCTGTGATTTTCATACTCCTCCTCGTCGTATTCGTGGTCGGATTGATCGGAGTTGCGTACCAGCGATTCGTCGCTGGCTACCCCGCAGCGCGTGAAGGTCTAGGCGTACTCCACCGCGGCGAGGCGGCGTTCATTCGGGCCACTGCGGACGTGCTTTTCCCGGGCAAGGTCGGTCTGGCAGTGACCGGGCTCGAAGCGCAGCTTCCGCATTATATTGACCGCCATCTGGCGGCTTTGCCCCGGGCGCAGCGCTGGCAAATTCGGGCGCTGTTCATGCTGTGCGAACACGGCACGCTATTTCTTTCCGCGCGGGCGCCCGGGGGGCACCAGCGCTTTTCAAGCCTCTCTGCATCGTCACGCGTTTCCGTCCTCGAGCGCATGTCGGGACACGCCCATCCGCTCGTGCGCCTCGTCTTCACCGCGCTCCGGGGCGTGCTGATCTTGGGCTACCTCGGTCATCCGGCCAATCTTAATGCACTCGGCCTGGCGCCTTTTGAGATCGAGCCCGCCGTAAGCGATGCCGAGTTGCTCTTCCCGCGAGTCGGCGGACTCGTGAGTTCGATCGCCTTTTTGCACGCGGACAAGACGGATGGGGAGGAGGCGGTGGCGGCGCGCACGCCGCTTGATCCTGAAAACGGGCCGCGGCATCCAGCGTATTCGCGTTCGGTACGGGTGGCGCAATGACGAAATCGGTCGTGGACAGAAGCGAGCATGAGTCGACGGACGATTCGGGCAACTGGCTGAGCGCTTCGCGCGGGCGCGTTCGCGTCTTCGCGCAATACGATCACGACTTCGAAGAGAAGGCGGATGTGGTTGTGGTGGGATCGGGGCCTTGCGGTGCGGTCGCGGCCTATGAGCTTGCGGCCGCGGGACGAGACGTAATCCTGCTTGAAGAGGGGCCGCCTTTTACCGTCCGCGACTTTGAACTCGACGGAAATCTTTCGATGACCCGGACGATGCGGGAAGGCGGGCTGCGCGTGACGCGGGGAACGCCGATGCCGACCATGCAGGCCGTCGCGCTCGGTGGAGGCTCGCTGGTCAACTCTGCGATTTGCGTGCGGCCGCCGGATTCCGTTTTTGATCGCTGGCAAACCGACTTCGAACTCGAGCATACGGATCGCGCGAATCTCGATCCTCATTTTGATGCGGTCGGTGAGTTCTTGGGAATCGCGCCGACACCTGATTCCGTACAGGGCCCAAGGAACCTGCTCTTTCGCGACGCTTGTAACGCGATGGGCGTTTCGAGTGAGCCGATCGCGCGCAACGTGAAGGGCTGTCGGGGAAGCGGCGAATGCTTTACCGGCTGCCGCAGTCGCGCAAAGCAGAGTATGGACGTGAGCTATGTGCCGGCGGCGCTTCGTGCCGGCGCGCGCGTCTTCACCAGCGTGCAGGTGCAGTCTATTCGCCGTTCCGGGCGACGTGTGACGGGGGTCTCCGGACAAGTCGTCGCGCCTTTCTCAGCGGACGGTTCAGCGCGCGGCGCGAACAGCGCGGGCCACCGCTTCCGAATCGATGCAAAGGCCGTTGTCTTGGCGGCGGGCTGCACTGCGACACCGATGCTCCTCCAACAAAGCGACGATCTCGCGAACGCATCAGGGCAGGTGGGCCAGAATCTACAATTTCATCCCGGCGTCGCGATCGCCGGGATTTTCCCGGATCCGACCCATCCCGAGTTCGGCGCGACCCAGGGCTATCAGAGTCTGGGCTTCCTCGATGAAGGCTTCAAGCTCGAGACGCTCTGGGCGCCGCCGCCGATCCTCTCTATGCGCTTTCCGGGTTTTGGCGAGGATCTGCAGGCTCGGTTCGCAGAGCTTCCCTATATGGGCGTTTGGGACGCGATCGTCAGCGCGAACAGATCGCTTGGCCAAGTAAAGAAGCGCGGGCGAGGGCTCGCTCCAGTATTGCATTGGCGACTGCATCCCGAGGACGGTCTGGTTATGCGCCGCGCCCTCCACGTGCTCGCGGAGCTTTTTTTTGCAGCGGGCGCGACGAAAATCCTTCCCGGCGTGCAGGGCGTGCCGGAGGTGATGACCCGCGCGGATCAAACGCATGTCCTCGATTCGGATGCCGTCCGACCGGAGAATATGGTTATGGGCGGCAATCACGTTTTCTGCACGACGCGCATGCACGGTGACCCGACCCGGGGCGTTGTGGATGAAGACGGCCGCTGTCACGACCTCGAGAATCTCTACATCGCGGACACAGGGATCTTTCCGCAATGTCCGTCGGTAAACCCGATGTGGACGGGCATGGCGCTGGCGCGGCGTCAGGCGCTGCTCCTGGCGGAACGACTCTAAGCTCGGTCCAAGCCCGGAGCCCCCGCTGGGGCATGGGCACGCGCGGGGCGGGCAGAGCAGGGGCTACAGCTTCCGCCCGGGCCCGCCGATGCGTGTCCCATGCAGGCTGGATTCCTCAATCATCGATTTCGTGTTGGCGCGGTCCTTGGACTCGCGCTGGTTTTCCTGATGGCAGCGGTGGCTTCCGCCTCGTCTCCCGAAGCGGGTGAGCGCGGACGCTATCGCGGGCAATGCAGGAAGCTCACGAAGCAGATCGATCACTTCGAGAATACGATCCTTCCTATGGCACTCGATCGCGGCAATCACGCTTGGGCCGACGCGACGAATTCCCAGGTCGAGCGACTCTGGCATCGACGCGCGGATCTCTGCCCCGAGTACGGCGCGGAGCGCACCGCGATGCGCAAGGCGGCAGACAATATCCGTCGCTTCAACATGCTCATCGCAGCGGCTGGGCGTGCGGCTGCGACCTACTTCTCGGGCGGCTTAATGCCCTGATCGCTGTCGCGATCTCTCGCGCCTAGCGTGGACAATCCGCTGGCGATGCACTCGAACGTTCCACTTCAAATACAATCGGAAGAAATGCATCGGCCTCGATGCGTCCCTCCTTCCACTCGATTTCTTCGTAATCGATGCGAAGCTGCCAGCGCCGTTCGAGGGCGCCTTGTTCTGACTGCGGCAACACGCAATCGGAAGCGTGTTCGATGCTGATCTCAAAGCGGCCGGGGCAGACGTCCTGCCACTCGATGATTTCGACGCGGGGAGCGAGGTCGCCGCAGCCGCGATCGGCTGAGAAGCGACCACCTCGTGTGCCGAGTGGCCGAGCGAAGCGGACGGAGTCGAGGTGGGAATCGGTGACCGCCAGGTCGAGATCGGTATCGCCCGCGAACGCAAGGGCAATTCGGAGCGTTCCCGGCGGAGCGGCGGGCAGCGTATCCACCGCATCCCGAAGCATTCCGGGCGTGACGGGCAGCGGCATTTCGGCCGGTGACCCGGCGCAGCCGAGCGCCGAGCACAGCAGCCCGAGGAAAAGCGTTTGCGAGCAGGGCATTCGGGAGAGGCGGCGAGGGCACGTTCTGTCCATTCCGGCGATCCTCGTCACAATCGAGCTCTTTCCACGTCGGCCCAAGGAGACTTCCTGTTATTCTTCCGGATGTAGGACCGGGCGATGAGATAGCCGGAGCATAATCGAGTTTGAGGGTCGGAACGAACCAAGTCGCGCAAAAGGCATCGGAGGCTCAGGGGGCATCATGCAGATCAGGACCGCTCATCAGTACAAGCGACTCGCGCGATTCCAGCCTCTCTCGAGTCTCATGCGAGGAGGCCACCTCCCACAATGGGCCCGCGTCCTGAGCTTGGTGATCGGCGCCGTACTGCTCTTGAGCGCGCTGACGGGGAAGCCGGTTGCAGCGATCGGGAACGAAGGCGCAGATGGGCGATTCGAACGGCGTGAGTCCTTTCACTTCACGCTGTATCAGGATGTCGACATTGACGAACACAGCGGGCTGCGCGGCTCGCGTGCTTTCGAACAACAAGTTTTACGTGAACTCGAAGCCGCCTATGACCGGCTGGATACGCTGCTCTCCTTGCGACCTGACAAGAAACTAGTCGTCTACGTCTGGGACTCGACGCTTTTCGACGCGCAGTTCGCGGGCCTGTTTCGTTTTCCCACCGCGGGTTTTTACGGAGGATCGATTCATATTCGAGGAGGTCAGGCCGTGACTTCGTCACTCGTCCGCGTGCTGCATCATGAACTGGTGCACGCGGCCTTCGACGCGGAGGCGCCGCGCATGAGCTTGCCGGCCTGGATGAACGAAGGCATCGCGGAATGGTTCGAGGCGCGAGCGATCGGGAAGCGAAGCCTAAGCGGGCGGGAAAGCGCTGTGCTGAAAGACATGGCGAAGCGCGGAGCGCTCTTTTCGCTGGCCGACCTCAGCGCGCCGAGCCTCGGTGGCTTCGGTCCCGAGGCGGCCCAGCTCGCGTATCTCCAGTCCTACGGAATCGTCGACTATCTCGTCCAGAGCCGCGGCGGCGAAGAAGCCCTGATCAAGTTCTGGTCGGGTGTGTTGCGCTCCGGGAGCCTCGACCGCGGGGCGAAACGGGCGTACCGCGTGGACCTTCGCGGACTTGAAGAAGATTTCCGGCGATCGCTCGGAGGGCGCTAATCCGTTGCTCCGGAACACCCCTTTCCCTAGCCTGCGCATGTGACTCGCGTCCTGATTCGCCCTTCGATTTGCTTTGCGTTTCGCCTCGTGACCTGCGCGGCGATTTGTCTCTTTGTGTGGTCTTCGCGCAGCGGGGCCGAGGAGGCTTCAGGCGAAGCGATTGACGCCTCGGTCAGCGTCGTTGATTCGTCTCCTGAGGAAAACGCGCCAGCCGAGCCGACCCGCCGGACCGGCCCACCGCCGCCGGTGGGCGTGCGGCACGGCGAGCCGCTCGAGGTCGACCAGATTCGTGTGGCCTACCGGTTCGTGCGGACCCAGTCTCAGGGGCTCTTGATCGGCGACCGAGACATCCGGGCCGAACGCGTTCGCAACAGTCTGTTTATCGACTATGAGCAGTCGCCTCGCTCTCTCGAAGTGACGACACATGTTTTCGAGGTCGCGTATGCCCCGCATCCACGCGTCACCCTGATCGCGGAAGTGCCCTTTATCCAGAAGGAACTCGAGCGCGTGGGCGCCTGCGCCAATCGGGCTCGTGCCTGCGAGGACCAGACGGAAGGCGTTGGGGACATCAGCTTCGCGATGCTGATCCCCTTCATCCGGAAGGGCGTCGAGAGTTCGCATCTGCATTTTGGTTTCGATGTGCCGACGGGGAACTTTCGTCGCAATCGGGATGGGCGCCGCTTGCCTTACGATTCGCAGATCGGGAACGGAACAGTGGATCTCGAATGGGGATGGACCTACCGCGGCGATCTCGAATGGATCTCCTGGGGTGCGCAGGCCGTCGGCCGGCATCCTGTTGGACGGAACGGCCTCCAGTACCGGGAAGGCAGTCGTTTTGAAGCGTCGCTTTGGAGCGCGCTTCGAATCGTATCCGGCGTGAGCGCCTCGCTTCGCCTCGGCTGGGAAAAGCGCAATAATCTGAGCGGCCAAGATTCGCAATTCGAGCCCCTCACGGACGCGTCGGCGAATCCGAAAGCGAGAGGCGGCACGACGTTTACGGCGTTTCCAGGCCTCGCGATCGAAATCCCCCAATTCGACGATCAGAGGTTCTCCGTCGAGTTCGGTATTCCCGTGCATCAGGTCCTCGACGGCCCGCAGCTGGAGCGCGATTGGTCCGCGACAGTGGGATGGCAATGGGCCTTCTGAATCAGAGCAGCCGCACGCTCTTTTCTCTTGGAGCGGTCGCGACCCTCGCCATTCTGCTCTTTGCTGGCTGCGGACGGGATGAAGAGGGCGGCCCCGGCATCTACGCGGCGCGCGGAATCGTGGAAGACGTGGACGCGGAAGGAAATCAGGTCCTGATCGACCATGAGGACGTCGAGGGCTTGATGCCCGCGATGACGATGAATTTCGCGGTGCCCGATACGGATGTGCTTTCGCGAATGTCGTCGGGGCAAGTGATCGAGTTCGATCTACGCTTCACCGGCCGAAGCTACGAGGTGGCCGACTTTAAGATCGTGGGGGAGGCACCCGAGGAAGAGGGCTGGCGCCGCCTCCGAGATGGGCTCGTCCGTTCGAGTCCCGCGCCGCCTTTTGATCTCATCGATCAAGGAGGCCGCCCCGTCAGCCTCGAATCCCTCGGCGATCTGGTCTTATTGGTCGAT
Source organism: Myxococcota bacterium (assembly GCA_041690055.1). GTDB lineage: Bacteria > Myxococcota_A > UBA9160 > UBA9160 > UBA4427 > UBA4427. The sequence goes on from JBDNFB010000265.1 coordinate 31,334, forward strand.
TTTATCTACACGCAATGCCCCGGACCGTGCCCCGTCCAGACTTCGAATCAAGTGGCACTGCAGAAGCGTATTCCCGAGGCGCTGCGCGATCAGATTCGTTTCGTGTCGATTACGCTCGACCCAGCCAACGACGGTCCGGCGGAACTCAAGGCCTACGCGGAGTCACGCGGCGCGGATCTTGAGGGTTGGGCTTTCCTCTCGGGCCCCACGGACTACGTGGCGGGCATTGTCCGCAGTTGGGGCGTGGGGTCAGTGCGCAAGGACGACGGCTCGATCGATCATACGCTGGTGACCTTTCTGGTCGAACAAGGCCGCGTGATGCAGCGCTATACCGCCCGCGCCTCCGGCGACGAGGAGTTGCTGGCAGATCTGGTCTCGCTAGCCCAGAGCCGTGCGAAGCGACGATCCGAGGAGGATCCTGCGCCGGGAACGCCGGCCTCGTGACACGCCGCCGCGAAAAGCGGGGAAGCACGATATCGGGAAGCACAGACCCGAGAATCGCAAACCCGATAAGCACAACCTCGAGAAAGAGTGCGAGAATCTTCGATCTCGTGGTTATCGGCGGTGGCGTCATCGGCGTTTCGATTGCGGAGCACCTTTCGCAGGAAGGGCTTTCGGTCGCGCTTGTTGAGGCGGACGCGGTCGGGGCGGGCGCCTCGGGGGCAGCGGCAGGCATGCTCGCGCCGCTCGGCGAGGCGCGTACATCGGGGCCCTTGCTCGAGCTTGGGCTCCAGAGTCTCGCGCTCTTTGATTCGCTCTGCGAGCGGCTGAAGGAGGAGACGGGCATCGATCCGGAATTCGAGCGGAGCGGTCTGCTCGAAGTGGCGTTTGATGAGGCGGAACGCGCTCGGCTCGAAGCGAAGCACGCGTTTTTCGAGCCGCGGCCCTCGCAACCAGAGCCCTGGCCACTCGAACCGCGGCTTGAATATCTCGATGCGCAGGCTGTCCGCGCGGCGGAGACGGCGCTTTCACCGACTGCGCTCGGGGGCCTTTTTTCGGCGCAGGAAGCACATCTTCGACCGCCCCTCCTTGTTCGCGCGCTCGCGCAATCGGCTCGGGAAAGAGGCGTGGTCTTCGAGACGGGCGTCCGTGCGGAGCGTGTTCTCTGCGCCGGCCAGCGCGTCGTGGGCGTCCAGACCAGCGCGGGCCGCATAGAAGCAGATCAAATCGTTCTCGCCGCAGGCCCCTGGTCTTCGCATCTGCTCGAAGCATCGGGTCTAGCGAGGCCAGGTTTTTCGCAGCTTCCTGTTCAGCCGATCCGCGGGCAAATCATTCAACTGGATCCACCGCTGCCGATGAGTCGCTCTCTTTGTTGGGCGCCCGGGATTTATACCGTTCCCAAGCGTGACGGTTCCTGGGTCGTGGGGGCTACCGAAGAGGCGGTCGGCTTCGACCGAAGGGTGACGGCGGAAGGCGTAGCCACTTTGATTGAACGAGTTTGCGCCGTTTTTCCTGTATTGCGTGAGTCGACCTTTGGGCGCGCGTGGGCGGGACTCCGGCCCGTGAGCGACGACGGCCTTCCGTGGGTGGGCCCCTGGGCGGACTTTGAAGGGCTCTTTGTGGCAGCGGGCCACGGTCGCAACGGCGTCCTGCTTTCGCCGATCACGAGCCAGCTTATTGGAGATGCCGTGCTCGGAAAGGCGGCGATCACGCCCGCCCATCCGATGAGTCCCGCGCGCGGGTTTTCCCGCTAACGCCCCTCCCTTGCGCATCGCGGCGCCGCCAGCGTCGTGATTAGCGTGAGTGTCGTGAGAGACGTGAGAGTTGGGATCGGATTCATAAGGAGTGCTCGAATCCGGGTGCGTAGGTCCAGTGCCGACCGAGATGAGGGGCTTCGCCCGGTCGCGCAATGCGGTGATTTTCCGCACCGTGCCAGAGCGCCTCGGCCAGAATCTCCGCGGATTCGACGAGTCGAGGTCCCGGGCGATTAAAGAATGCATCGCCGTCGGTGAGCACGATTCGGGGAACGCTGATTCCGACATCGGTCGCCGCCGCACGCATTCGCTCGTCGACCCAGTCGCGAAGCGCTGCGCGAAGTTCCGCCTGTGCATGCCATTGTGCTCTGGACGCCTCTAGATCGAAGCCGCAGCATTCGATGAAGATCAGGTCAGGCTCCGCATGAGCTAGCGCGTCGAAATCGACGGTGGTGGACGCGCCGCCGGTCTTCGCCAAAACCGGTTCGCCGCCTGCGAGATGCACGAGCTCGGGGACCCAATGTCCTGCGATCATGATTGGATCAAGCCATTCAATGCAGGCGACCCGCGGCCGCCGCGCGGGCGCGCCGACGCGTTCGACGAGTTCAGTGAGACGATCCGTGAGTTCGAAGCGCAGCTCCCGAGCTCGCTCGCCGCGTCCGAGGGCGTCTCCGATTCGCTGAAGATCTTCCCAAACGTCGGCGAGCCCATGAGGGGAGAGTCGAACGAGCGTGGGCTTCTGTCCCAGCCATTCGGCCAGGGCCGCTTCGAGATCGCTCGGCGAAACGGCGCACACGGAGCATTGGTCCTGAACGAGGAGGTGCGTCGGTGCGAGTCGGCGGAGCGCATCGAGATCGATATCGTAGATCGCCAGCCCTTCAGAGAGATGCGCGCGCAATTCATCGTGGATCCCGCGGCTCGAGGTCTCTTCGAGTCGTGGCCGGGTGAGGGCGGGGCTTTGTTTCGCCTCCGCGGGCCAATCGCAGACGTGGGATCGGCCGACGAGGGCGTCGCCCAGGCCGAGGCCGAAAACGGCTTCGGTCGCGCTCGGCACAAGAGAGACGATGCGAGGGATCGACATTGAGAACGAGCATAACCGAAGCGTGAAGTATTTTCGCCTCTCTTTCGCTCGTGGCAGGTCGCCGCTAGATTGGACCGGATCAATGGGTGTGTTGTCTTCGTTTCATCCCGCAGTGCGAAATTGGTTCGAGGGACGCTTTCCCGAAGGCCCATCTCCGCCTCAGGTCTCGGGCTGGCCGGCGATTGCGCGGCGCGAAGACACCCTGATCGCGGCCCCAACCGGATCCGGCAAGACCCTGGCCGCCTTCCTGGTCTGTATCGACGAGTTCTATCGACGGAGCCTCGACTCTTTTGAGGGCCGCGATTCTTTGCAAAACCGCGATTCTTTGCAACGCCGCGGCGCTCCACAACGCCGTGGCGCTTTACAAAGCCCCGGCGCTTCACAGGGCCGCCGCGCTTCACAGGGCCCCGGCGATACCGGCTTCGGATGTGGTGCCGCCGCGCCGTTTTCACTCGACCCGATGCCGGCGGAGACGATGAGCAAGGCGAAGACTTCGGGGCCGGCCGCGCGATCTGCCCAAGCGGTCGAGAGACCGCCCGGCATTGAAGTGCTTTACATCTCGCCGCTGAAGGCGCTGGCTTCGGATATTCAGCAGAACCTCAAGACGCCGCTTGAGGAGATCGCGTCCGTCGCGCGCGGGATGGGGCTTCCCGTGCCCGAGATTCGGGTCAGCATGCGCAGCGGCGATACACCCCAGTCCGAGCGCGCAGCAATGCTGAGGAAGCCGCCGCAGATGCTTGTTACCACGCCGGAGTCGCTTTACCTCCTTCTGACTTCTGCGCGTGGACGAGAGATTCTGAGACCCGTGCGCACGGTCATCGTGGACGAGATCCACGCGTTGGCTCGCGATAAACGGGGCTCGCATCTTGCCCTCTCGATGGAACGGCTCGAGGCGTTATGCGATGAGCGGCCGACGCGGGTGGGACTCTCCGCGACACAGCGGCCGATTGAGCTTGTGGCCAAACTGCTCGTTGGCGTCGGGCCGGGCCGGATTGATGAAGCCGGTGCGACGCGCTGTACGATTGTGAACGAGGGGCATAAGCGCGAGCTTGATCTCGAGACAGTGCTGCCTGGGAGCGATCTGGAAGCGGTCGCCTCGACCGAGCAGATGAGCGACGTGCTCGACCGAATCGCTGAACAAGTGAAACTGCATCGCACGACTCTTGTCTTCGTGAATACGCGGCGCATGGCTGAACGTCTGGCTCATCAGCTCGCGGAACGCTTGGGGGAAGACGGCGTAGCGGCACATCACGGCAGTCTTTCGAAAGAAAGACGCCTGCGCGTCGAGACCGCTTTGCGCGCGGGCCAGCTTCGAGCGCTCGTTGCGACGGCTTCGCTTGAGCTGGGCATCGACGTTGGGCCCGTCGAGCTCGTCTGCCAAATCGGTTCGCCGCGGAGTATCGCCACCTTCCTCCAGCGCGTCGGTCGCTCCGGTCATTTCCGCGGCGGCACGCCGAAGGGCCGCATCTATCCGCTCACGCGAGACGAACTCGTCGAATGCTCGGGCCTGCTGCGCGGCGTACGCCAGGGCCGCCTTGACCGCATCCAGCCGCCCGTTGCGCCGCTCGATATCCTGGCGCAGCAGATCGTCGCCGCATGCGCCGCAGAGCCCTGGAAGGAAGAAGATCTCTACCAGCTGGTGCGTCGCGCGGCGCCTTTTGAGGGCCTGTCTCGTGAGCGCTTTGCTGAGGTGGTCGAGCTGGTTTCCGAGGGGATCGAAACCGGGCGAGGACGCCGCGCTGCCTATCTGCATCGCGACCAGATCGGCGGCCAATTACGTGCCCGCCGCGGCGCGCGACTCGCGGCGCTCACCAATGGCGGCGCGATTCCCGATGTGGCCGACTACCGCGTGATCGCCGATCCCGACGAGACGTTCATTGGGACCGTCGGCGAAGACTTCGCGATCGACAGCATGCCCGGCGATGTGTTCCTCTTGGGGAGCGCGACTTGGCGTGTGCGCCGCGTGGAGGCGGGGAAACTGCGCGTGGTGGATGCGAAGGGCGATCGGCCGAGCGTTCCGCATTGGGCAGGGGAGGCGCCCGCGCGGACGGAGGAACTTTCCGACGAAGTGTCGATGCTGCGGGAAGAGCTGGAGCCGATCCTGGCGGATGCAGATGAGGCGGGGGCATGTCGCTGGCTCGTGGAGGAATGTGGTGTCGGCGCCGACGCGGCGCTTCAGGTCGCGCGCTACCTCGGTGTCTCACGAGCGGCGCTGGGCGGTTTGCCGACACGGGATCGGCTCGTGCTCGAGCGCTTCTTTGACGATGCGGGCGGCATGCAGCTCGTGATTCATTCACCGCGGGGAGGGCGCCTCAACCGGGCACTCTGCCTCGCTCTGCGCAAGAAATTCTGCAAGAACTTCAATTTCGAGCTGCAGGCGGCGGCCAACGACGATGCGATGGTGCTCTCCTTGGGCCCGCATCACAGCTTCCCCCTGGCGGACGTGCCGCGCTTCCTGAAAACCCACGGAATCGAAGAGACGCTTTGCCAGGCCGTGCTGCCAACCCCCTTATTTACAGCACGTTGGCGCTGGAACCTGAACCGATCTCTCGCAGTCCTCCGCTTTCGTGGCGGCAAGAAAAATCCCCCCGCCATCCAGAGAATGGAGTCCGACGATCTGATGGCGGCGGTCTTTCCCCAGGCGGCGGCCTGCCAGGAGAATATCGCCGGCCCCGTTGAGATTCCGGATCACCCACTCGTGCGTCAGACGATGCACGATTGCTTGACCGACGCGATGGATGCGGCGGGACTGAAGCAGTTGATCGAGCGGATGGAGGACGGGTCGCTTGAGATTCTCTGCGTCGATACGACGGAGCCTTCGCCGCTCTCCCATGAAATTCTGAACGGCAAGCCCTTCACGTTTCTCGATGATGCGCCGCTTGAGGAACGCCGAACGCGCGCGGTTCGCGTGCGCCGCGGACTGCCGGTTGAGGAACGAGACCTTTCGCGGCTCGACGAGGCGGCGATTGCGAAGGTTCGCGAGCAAGCGGCTCCGGACGTGCGAGATCGCGAGGAATTGCACGATCTTTTGTTAGGCGTCGGGTTGCTGCGGGCTGATGCGCAAGTC
>JBDNFB010000266.1:0-23369 GCA_041690055.1 Myxococcota bacterium
AGGAGTGTGCGCTGGATCAGCGAGTGGCCTTTGCGGGGCATAGCCTCCCGCTCGATGCAGATCCCGATCCGCAGTCGATGGTGCTTGTTCGCGCATTTTCGAATCTTGCTCCGAATCTTGATTTCGTGCGTCCAATTCAGGCGGTGCCGACGCCGGATAGTACGAATCGATTGGCGGTCGTTGAGCAAGGGGGCCGAATTCGAATGATTCAGAACGACGAGAGCGCATCGAGCATCAGCACCTTTCTCGATCTCGGCTCCGTTGTGAACGATTCGAGCAACGAGATGGGGCTTCTCGGTCTGGCTTTCGATCCAGGCTATGCACAGAACGGCCGCTTCTATGTGAACTACACAGCCGGCAGCAGCTGCAGTGGCGCCATCCAGACCCCCTTCTGCACGCGCATCGTTCAGTACGAGGTGTCCTTGGGCAACGCGAACATGGCCAACCCGTCGAGCGCTGAACTCGTCTTTGAATTCGAACAGACAGATTCCTTCCATAACGGCGGGACGATGCATTTTGGCCCGGACGGATACCTCTACGTGGCGTCGGGAGACGGCGGCGCGAGTTCAAGCGACGCACTGGACCTGACTAATCCGCGCGGCGCGATTCTTCGGCTCGACGTGGGTGAGAACGCGCCGAGTCTTGCTCCCTCGTCGAATCCCTTTGTTGGGCAGTTCGGTGTTGCCGAGGAGATCTTCCATTATGGCCTGCGCAATCCCTGGCGCTTCTCCTTTGACAGTGCGACGGGGGATCTGTGGATTGGCGACGTCGGCGGCTCTGCGTTCGAAGAGATCAATTTCCTGCCGGCGGGCAGCCCGGGCGGCACGAATTTCGGCTGGGATCGATGCGAGGGCAACGGGGATGGCCCGGCGAATCAGGTCTGTGGCTCACAATCTTACGAGGCTCCTGCCTACGTATATGCCCATGGTGGGGCCTCATTCAACTCGGTCACCGGCGGCTTCGTGTACCGCGGCGACAAGTTTCCCGAATTGAACGGTGCCTATATTTTTGCTGATTACGGCACGCGTCAGATCTGGGCCTGGGACAGGGACGGAGGCGGCGCTCCGCAGCAGATCGCATCGGCGAGCTTTGGCATCGTGTCCTTTGGCGAAGACAATGACGGTGAAATCCTGCTGATCGAGCTTTTTGGAGACAAGATCTCGCGGCTTGAGCGCTCGGGTAGCTCCGGCGGTTCGGGCGGGGACGAGTTCCCGGTCGCGCTTTCCGACACCGGCTTCTTCGACAATGTGGGGACGCTGACACCGGCGGCCGGCATGATCGAGTACGAGCCGGAAGCGCCTTTCTATTCGGATAATACGGTGAAGACGCGCTGGATGGCTTTGCCCGGGCTGAAGAAGATTGCATTCCATGCCGCTGAGACCTGGGGCTTCCCGGTCGGCACGGCATTCGTGAAGCATTTTGAAATCGAACTCGCCAATGGTTCGTTCCGGCGACTCGAGACGCGTGTCTTCTTACGTCAGATCGGCCGATGGGTGGGTGTGACCTATCGCTGGAATTCCGCGGGCACGGATGCATTCTTGTTGTTGGATGGAGATACGGTTGAACTGGATCTGGGCGGTGGCCAGATGCAGCCCTACCTATTTCCCTCGTCGGCGGATTGTCTGGGCTGCCATAATGATTTCGCGGGGAGGGCGCTCGGGCTCCGCACGCGTCAGCTCGGAGGTGAGTTCGACTACGGTTCGGTCAGCGAAGTGCAGCTTGAAGCCTGGAATTGCATCGGGCTCTTCGACACGGATCTCGAGGACCCGACCGGCTATGAACGCTTCTCCCCGTTCAGTGATACGAGCCGCTCGTTGAACCAGCGCGTTCGCTCGCATTTCGATGTGAACTGCGCCGTTTGCCATCAGCCGGCGGGACCGGCTCCGACTGCTGTCGATTTCCGCTACGACACGGCGCTGATCGACATGAATCTGATCGGAGTGACTCCGACCGAAGGGAACCTGGGCGTGCCGGGGGCGGATGTTCTCACGATCGGCTCAAAGGAATCCAGCGTGCTTTGGCTGCGGATCGATTCCGAAGTGCCCAACCTGCGCATGGCCGCGGGCACGCAGGTGCCGGACGAAGATGCGGTGGCCGAGATCGGCAGCTGGATCGATACTGGGCTGAGCGTGATTGATACCGATGAAGATGGCGTGGCTGATGGCCAGGACGTCTGTCCGACTGTGTCGGATCCGGGTCAAGCTGATGGGGACAATGATGATATCGGTGACGCCTGTGATCCGGACGATCTACCGGATCTTATTGTCGAGAGTCAAAATGTCCCGTCCGCGGTCTCGCCCGGGCAGCTTGTTTCGTTGTCGGCGGTGGCCCGAAATCAGGGGGGGGGTGGCGCGGGAAATTTCCCGCTGAATTTCTACCTTTCTGCTGATCTTGCCTTTGATCCAACGGAGGACCCAAGCGTTGGGACCTGCTGGTTGAATGGCGTGGGCGCGGGCGTATCGCGGAATTGCACGACGACGGAGGCCCAGGTGCCTTCGGATATCGCGGCGGAAGCGGACTTGCCGGCCGAGTTCTACTGGGTTGCGTGTGCGGATCCGATCGGGCAAGTCCCTGATGTGGATGACAGCAACGATTGCACCGTTGCTTCGTCGCCTGTGATGGTGCCGGAGCCCGCGGCAAATGTGCTGGGACTCGCGGCGCTCTTGATTGTGCTCTGCGCGTCGCATCTTCGCCTGGCGGTCGATTGACGTCCGGCGTTGGCAAACGCCCCCCCCCCCAAGAAAAGCATGCATCAACAGCGCATTCGGAACGTTCTCAAGTCGCCTTGGGTGTGACCGATCCAGCTATATTGGGTCTATTAATCGGCCCGTACGGATTGAGCTGTACCTTATGCCCACCAGGAGGCGACTCACCCGCATGTCCGGTGAACGAACCCAGAACGTGCGATCCATTTCGTGCTGCGGGGGTCAGATTCTGACCTCAGCGCAAGACGCGATGGTTGTCGATCCAGTCGGGAGACCGAGGCACGTTTCGCCGTGACGGGGAACCAGGACACCGGCATCATCGTGATCGGTCGCAACGAAGGCGATCGGCTCCGCGCCTTGCCCTTTGCCCTGGGAGGCGTCGGACTAGCATGTGCGGGATAGCCGGAGCCATCGGCAGTATTGGAGCGGAACTCGAGAAGTCGGTGCGTTCGATGAACGACGCCCAGCTTCATCGTGGTCCCGACGATACCGGGCTCTATAGCAGTCGGCCGAACGTCGCAGGACGTGGCTGTATTCTGGGGCATCGCCGTCTTTCGATCGTCGACCTGTCGCCTCTTGGCCATCAGCCGATGGTGGACGAGGCGAGTGGTATCGCGCTCTCGTACAACGGTGAGATCTACAATTTTAAGACGATCCGTGAAGAGCTGATCGCGGAAGGCCATAGCTTCAAATCAACCGGCGACACAGAAGTGTTGTTGAAGGCCTGGCTTGCCTGGGGCGAGGACTGCGTTGCGCGCCTTGAAGGCATGTTCGGCTTCGCTGTCTGGGATCCGAATCGCGAGTCGCTCTTTTTGGCCCGCGACCGAATGGGGATCAAGCCCGTCTATCATGCGGTCGCCGAAGGCGGCTCTGCCTCTGGCGATCGTTTTCTTTTCGCATCCGAGCTACGTGCTTTGCTGGCGACGGGGGCGGTGGGGCGCCGGATGGATCCGGTCGCGCTGGGCACCTATCTCAGAAACGGATTCGTGGTCGGACCCAACACGATCGTGGCGGGCGTCCGGCTGCTGCCGGCAGGCAGTCTAATGCGCATAGATTCAGATGGCCGGGTGGCAAGCTTGCGTCGTTACTGGTCGATTCCCGATGACTGTTCGGAGGGCGTGAGCGAAGCAGCGGCTGTGGAAGAAGTGGAAGCGTGCCTCAAGTCTGCCGTGGAGCAGAGACTCGTCGCCGATGTGCCGCTGGGCATTTTTTTGTCAGGCGGTGTCGATTCAAGTGCGATCGCGGCGATGGCGCAGAGCACCTCTGAGTCGCCGATCACGACCTTCAATATCAGCTTTGATGAAGCGCAATATGACGAGTCGCCCCATGCGGCGATCGTCGCCCAGACCATCGGCAGCGATCATCGCGAGGTGAAGCTCTCCGAGGACACGTTCATAGAGGGGCTACCGGCTGCGCTGGGCAGTCTCGATCAGCCGACTTTTGACGCGGTGAACACCTATTTCGTGAGCCGCTCTGTGCGCGAGGCGGGGCTCACTGTCGCGCTCGCCGGAACGGGGGGAGACGAACTCTTCGGTGGCTATTCGAGCTTCCAGGACCTGCCCAAGGCGCGACGCATAATGAAGGCGCTTGGACTCGTGCCGCGAGGATTGCGGTCGGGTTTGGGGCAGGCGGCGGTTCAGGGATTGCTGGGCCGCGGCTCCGAAGTTCCGCCGCAGACGCGCTGGGGGAAGCTCGCCGATCTGGTCTCGACCGACGGGAGTCTTCTTGAGCTCTATCAGGTTTCATACGCGCTCTTTACAGAACGCTTCCTCGAGCGATTGGTAGAGCAGGACGGCGGCGCATCGCTCGTCGCGGGCCTGCCCTCGAATTTCGCTGCCGAGCTTTCCAAGCGCGCGTATCGCGCGAGCGATCTACATGGCACTTCACAGCTTGAACTCGCGCTCTTCCTGGGCGAACGCCTTTTGCGCGATACCGACGTGGCGAGCATGGCCGTTTCTCTCGAAGTGCGTGTGCCGCTCGTGGATCACCGACTCATCGAGGCCGTGGCTAAGCTGCCCGAAGCTAGACGCTTCGAGCCGATCGGTCGCAAGGCCTTACTTAGGGAGCTCGGCACCAAGGGCATCGACCCGAAGGTCTTCGATCGCCCGAAGGCTGGATTCGAATTGCCCTTCGATGTTTGGTGCCGTCGCCGGCTGCGCAGCGAAGTCGAAGACGTGTTGCTGGACCCAGCGCTCTGCGCGCGGGTGGGGCTGAACACTCAAGCCGTCGCATCTCTGTGGCGGGCATTCTGTGAGGACCGACCGGGTATCTACTGGTCCCGAATTTGGGCGCTCTATGTGCTCATGTGGTGGAGTCGAGAATATGACATCGGAATCTAATCTGGAGAAGACTGTGGAGAAGAGCGTGGGCAATCCCGACAGTACGCCCGGACGTCGCTACTGCCTGGTGACGCCGTGTCGCAACGAGGGCGAATACGTTCGCTCCACCCTCGAGACGACAACGGCGCAGAGCGTGCCGCCCTATCTTTGGATCATTGTCGACGATGGTTCGACAGATGAAACGCCGCAGATCCTCGCCGAGTACGAAGCGAAATTCGACTATATCAAGGTCGTGCGGCGGGTCGATCGTGGCAAGCGGAGCGTCGGCCCCGGCGTCGTCGAGGCTTTCTACGATGGACTCGCGCATGTCGATCTCGATACGGTGGATTATATTTGTAAATACGATGCGGATCTCGAAGTGCCGCCGCGCTATTTCGAACGGCTGATGGAGATCATGGAAGCCGATCCATATCAGGGTAATATTTCGGGCAAGCTCCATCTCCGCCTGCCTAATGGCGAACTCGAGCAGGAGCGCACCGGCGACGAAAACGCCGTTGGCCCGACGAAGTTCTACCGCACGGAGTGCTTCAAGGAGATAGGCGGCTTTGTGCGCGAGGTGAGTTGGGACGGCATTGACGGGCATCTCTGCCGCATGAAGGGTTGGCTTGCGGAATCCCGGGACGACCCGGAAATTCGCGTCGTGCATCTTCGCCAGATGGGCTCTTCGCAGGACAATCTTTGGGTGGGGCGCGTGCGCTGGGGCCGTGGCAAGTACTTCATGGGCTCTGCCTGGTACTACGTGCTCGCGGTGTCGATCTACCGACTTTTCGAGCGACCGCTCTTCATGTCCGGTTTTGGCATCGCCTGGGGATACCTCAAAGCGGTCTTCCAGCGGCATGATCGTTACGAGAATCCGGAGTACCGAAAATTCTTCCGAAAATATGAGTTACAGAGCCTGGTGTTTGGAAAGCGGCGCACGATGGAAAAACATCACGCCCGCATTCACCAGGAATTCAACCGCGGCTAGAGAAGGGTTAGAGAACGGCGAGAGAACGGCGAGAGAACGGCGAGATCTTCAACTATCAAGCTCTGCACAAGCGCCCCCCGCCCCCCCCCTCGCGGACGACGGCTGCGAGTTCAATACCAACGGGGACACCGAAGTCCTCCTCGCGCCGGACGCGCCGTCTGCGCGTCCTGGCTCAAATTCGCATGGGTGGGCAACGGACATCGCGCAGGACTCGACTGGAAAGCCACGATGCAGGAGTGGCGGGGGATGAACTCGAAGCGCAGGGCTATCCGCTCAGTGATGCACCGGAATGCGTGCAGCGTCCCTGATCAAAGCTTTGGCTGCGGATGGACGATGCCGTGCGGCACAACCGGGGGCGGGTCGAGAAAATCGGCTTCTCGACAGCGGCTGATTGCTTTCTTACCCTGTGGGGATCAGAGGCCCGGTCGAAGCCACAGCCTTCAGTGGAGACATCGTTTCTCCGATTTCAGGTCCAGCGAGCCAAACCGTTGTGGCCCTCTTGAGTTTGAAACAGCGCCTGCTTGTGTGCTGCATCCGAAAGCGCGACAGTGCTATCGCAGTTCACCGAAAACCAGATCCGATCTGGAATTCGTTAATGATATCTGAAGTTTGGCGCGACCTTTGCGCGAGGGAGCCAGCAGGACGATGACCGGCGATTCCTTCGACCGAGAACCGAGTTCTCTCACTTTAGACGAATGGGTTCCGCGCCTTCGATGTCCCGCCGTCGGGAGGACTGAGCTTCCTCGAAGAGACTTTCGTGTGGAGCTCGCAGGCGACGGGAAAGCTCTTGGGAAAGAAGCCCCTCGATCTCGATGCACGGGAAGTGGAGCGTGCCGGCTCCATGTCCTTCATCGCACACAAGCCTGCCGGACAAGACGCTTAAGACGATGACGATCATGGTCCAGCTTGCGATGCTGGCTTCCATTCCAGTGATCATCATGCTCTATCTGACGCAGAAGCCCCATGTTGCGGCGGCAGCGTCGGCGATTTTCGGCGTCCTATTACTGCCCGCGGCCCGCGGCTTTGATCTGCCGCTCTTTCCAACGCTCGACCATTCAGTACTGCCTTCCCTTATTTCGGGCATCATGCTCTGCGCTCTATGCTGGCCGCGGGTTGTGCGCGCGAAGGTCGGGCAGGGCCCCGAAATCTGTCTTGTCCTCATCGTGCTTGGCGCAATCGGAACGAATCTCACAAATGGAGATCCACAGGTTTTCGGTTCCCTCGTACTGCCTGCGATGCAGCCGACGGACATTGTGAATGATGCCGTTTGGGTGGGTGTGAGTTGGGGGCTTCCGTTCTTGATCGGTCGGATCGTGACGCGATCGGCGGATGAGCTGCGGGATGTCTTGATGATTCTCGTATGGGGCGGTCTTCTCTACCTCCCCTTTGCGTCGATCGAGCTGATCACAGGTCCGAATATGCAAACATGGGTGTACGGTTCCCCACCCAATCCGTTCACCTACTATCAGCAAGTGAAGTTTGGTGGCTTTCGACCTGTCGTATTCATGGTCCACGGCTTGAATTTCGCTTTGTACATGTTCATCGCCGCATCTGCGGCGCTGATCTTGTCGAAAGTGAAACAGCGAATCCTCGGTGCACCGATTCTTCCCGCGGCGATCGCACTGATCATCATGCTGGTGCCGGCGCGGACGGTTGGGGTTTGGCTCTACGCATTGATCGCGCTCCCCCTGATCGCCTTTGCTCGGCCGCGCGTGCAGGTCCTCGTTGCGCTCCTCTTGGCGATTCTGGTCCTCTCCTATCCCGCCATCCGAGCAGCGGATGCCGTTCCGGTTGATGATCTGTACGCCGTCGCCGAGGAATATGTGGGTGAGCAGGCCGCAAAATCGCTTTTTGCACGACTCAAGACGGAAGACGAAATTCTTACCCGGACACAGGAGCGATTGGCATTCGGATGGGGCGGCTACGGGCGATTCCAGATCTTTGACCCCTTTACCGGCGAGGCGCTCAGCGTCCTGGACGGGTTCTGGGTGATGATGATCGGGCAGGGAGGCGCCGTACGCGTATTGCTGATGTTCACCTTCCTCTTGCTGCCCGTATTCAGCGCGTATCGTTCTCTGGGGAGAGTCAGGTCCGACGCTGCGCGTAGGATGATTGCCGGCTTGGCTTTGATCATGGCGCTTCGCGCAGCAGATATGATCCCCAACGCCGCTGGATCTGAGGGCTATCTCACGTTTCTTTGCGGTGCCCTCTCGGGCGCGGTGCGCGGAGAGGTTACGCGGCGGATGCCCGCGCCGATGCAATCGGAGTCGTCGCAAACTCCGCTGCCAATCGAGTCCGATGGAGACCTAGGGCGAGATGATTCGAACGCACGGGGTCCTGAAGCTCCGCTGGCAGCGATCTCGAAAGGGTCCGCGTCCCTGGGCGCGCTGGCCTCGCAGGGGCCCGCAGTACGGCGGCGCAACCGCGATGAGGAGCAGGACTAGCGACGTACGGAGTCACTTGGCCGGGAAGCGGTTCGGTCGACTGCAAGTGTGCAGCCGAACGACCTAGCTCATCGCTTTGCCGAGTTGCTTGTCGATCTCGCCCGCGACGCGAAGCGCGTTCGCTGCGATCGTCAGAGAAGGGTTATTCCCTCCGCTAGTCGGGAAGAATGAAGCATCGACCACATAGAGGTTCTCGACATCATGAGCCCGGTTGTTTCGGTCGAGCACGCTCTTCGCCGGGTCATCGCCGAAACGGACGGTTCCGCAGACATGGCCGAAATTGAGATTATCGTCGGTGTTGAGCACCTGCACGGAATGTCGTTTGCCGATCGTCGCGCCTAGACGCTTGCGAAAGAGGCGATTGCGTTCGAGCAGTTCATCCGAGTAGTGATACTCGAATGCCATGCCGTTCTCGGAGTCGGGATCGAGGCGTATCTGGTTGTGTTCGTAGGGAAGGTCTTCCACGATGCTGGCGAAGACCGAGGAGCTCTTGTAGAACGCGGCGGCGAGTACTGCGATGATCCGGAAAAAGGGTCGCGCGAGTTGGATGTACCACGTGCGCTCGCGTTCGGCGCGGTTTCGCAGGTGGTAAAGCACGTAGCCCGGGTTGACCTGGATGCCGACGGATTGAAGTGTGCCGAGCTTCCGGCCCTCGTGGGTATAAAAATCGTTCAGAGCCAGCGCTTTCTTCGGTCCCTCGCTCGAGAGCGACCGTCCGGCGCGAATGGCGATAAAATCCGAGGTGTGCATCATCAGATTCTTGCCGACCAGGCCGGACGTATTGGCGAGTCCGTTAGGCCAATGTCCCGAGGCTGATTTCAGGAGGAGGGCGGGCGTCATATAGGCACTCGCGGCGACGATCACAATTTTGCCGCGCGCGACACACTCTTCGTCGCCTCGTCGAAACCGTACGCCCGTGACCCGTTCCGCATCCGCTTCGAGCTTGATCACCTCGCAGTTCGGAAGGATCTTTGCACCGTGCTTGGTGAGGGCAGGCATCAGCGAGATTTGCCCCGCATCGCTCTTGCATGCGCGCGGGCAGAGGGATCCGCCGCATTCGTTGCAACCTTCCACGAACCGACAGCCCACATGCGCCCGGAAGGGGTGCAAACCGAGTTCTTCGAAGGAGTTGAAGAGATGGGCATCGCGGTCACTTAGAGGCGGCGGCGCAACCAACTCGGCCTCCGGGTCGGGCTGAAGCGGGTCTTCCGTTCCGCAGATGCGATAGAGAGATTCGGCCTGGCGGTAATAGGGCGCGAGATCGTCGTAGCTGATGGGCCAGCGCTCGGGAATCGACGCGCCGGGAACAGAGCCCAGGGCCTTTCCGCACTCGAAGTCGACAGGAGAAAGCCGTTCTAGCTGGGAGGCGTACAGGCTCGTGCTGCCGCCCGTCCCGCAGCCGAGTGGGGCGAAGAAGTTAAGATCGCGCCCTTCGTACTTGCCGCCGAGCTGCACAGGCCACCATCCTGCGCGAAGACGCTCATCGGGGCTGTTGTCGGTCAGAATGGGTTCGGTTCCTTCGCCACGATCATAGTCGCCGAAGAGGAAATTTCCCTTCTCGATGAAAAGAACGCGATGCCCAAGCTTCGCAAGCGCGCCGCCGACCGTAGATCCCCCCATGCCGGTTCCCACGACAATGGCATCCCATTCGGTGCTTTCCGGGTTTTCGGGGATCCAACTCGAATTCGTCACAAAACGGCTCCAGCACGCCAGGTGCATGCGGATAATAGTGTCTTCCTATTCGCATGTCGGTCACTTGTTGCATTGTCTTAAACGAGGGTCATCGCGACAAAATCACAGATTGGATATCGTCGCGGCTCGGATTTGTGTTGGGCGCGAAACGGGGGGCGCCTGCATCGGTTTGCGTTGTGCGGTGGGTGTGGGATGGGCATATCTTTGTGGCCTCCCGACCTCCGGACTCTTTTGCCGACCGGGCGGTTTGCCGATTGCTTTAGACGGCATTCTTGAGACGGCGCTCTCGAGAGAGCACTGGAGAAGCAAAGGAACCATGAGTCAGGCAAATCAGGCGGGGAAAATGGTGCGGGTCGCAACGCTGGTCATCGCGGCTCTGGTCATCGGCTACGCGATCTCGGATCACCCGCTCTACGGCGGGCTGCCCGGATTCGGGATGGGGCAGGTTTTGATCCTGTGCATCGGCCTCGCTCTGGTCGCGTGCACTTTGCTTCCGCTTTCGGTGAACAAGATTGCATTGCTGCTTTCGGGATCGCTGTTCTTTACTCTGATCGTCGCCGAAATTGGAGGCGAGATCCTCCTCGCTCCGCGTTACCGAGCGCCCTATCTCGAGGATGCCGATCGCCTCTTCAAGCTCGAACCCGGCGCGCGCAGCGTGACCACGCGCATGGCGGTGAACGGGGGGCAAACCATCTACCAGCAGATCAATAGCGACGGATTTCGGGGGCCCGAACTCGGGGACGGCTCGAAGACACGCGTGATGGTCTACGGCTACTCCTTCATCCACGCGACCTACAGCGAGCAAGAAGACACCTTCGTTGGCCAGCTGAATGTGCTTCTCGGCGAAAAACTGGGTCGCGAGGTCGAAGTCATCAATGCGGGCGTGAGTTCCTATGGGCCTGATCAGGTGCTGGTTCGGCTGGACGAAGAGCTGGATCGCTACAAACCTGATCTCGTGCTCGTCGCGATCTTCGCGGGGAACGATTACGGCGACCTTCTGCGCAACAAGCTTTTCGAGTTGGATGCCAATGGCCAGATGATTCCCAACGATTTTGAGCTCGCTGATTTCGTGAAGGCGCGATTCGAAATGAGTCTATCCGAGTCGGTGATCAAGCGAGCCGTGCGCGAAGTTTTTTCCACGCAGCAGTCCCCCTTCGTTGGGATCGACGAGGCGAAGGATTCAGACATCGCTCTGATGGACTGGTGGCTTGCCGAGGCGAAGCGGGAATTCGAGGACACGGTGATCTTGAAAAACGACCGTGTCACAAATACCCATGTGGACCATTACAGCGCTGATCTGAGCCTCGAACCGCGCAGTCCGTCGGCGGAGTACAAAGTCCGCCTGATGAATGCGGTGCTCGCGAAAATTCACGAGAAACTGAGTCAGCGCGGCATTGCTGATGCGCTTCTCTTCATTCCACATCCGATCGATGTCGTCGAAGACTATGAGTGCTGCGGCCGCGTCGATGGCGCCCGCTTCCCTGATTACAACCGCAGAAACCTGGTGGCGCCCCTCGAAAGTCTCGCCAAGGCGCGGGGGATTCCGTTCGTGAGTTTCTTCGATCATTTTAAACAGAACGGCGCCGAGAAGTTCTATTTCGCGGGCGGCGACGATCATTGGAACGACGCGGGGCAGCGTTTCGCGGCGGAAGTCGTTTCAGATTTCCTGCTGGAAGAGGGATTGCTTCGCCGTAGTCCCGCCGCCAATTAACCAAGTCCAAGTCCAAGTCCACGTTCAGGGGTAGGTTATGCAATTTGAAAACAAGACAGTTCTGATCACGGGGGCGGGTTTTGGCGTCGGCCGCGGTCTCGCTGCAGGGTTCGTGAAGGATGGGGCTCAGGTCGTCGGGTTCGGGCGGACGCAGGCAGATCTCGACGAGACGGCGCGGGATTACTGCGACGGGCGAATGCATGCCATTTGCGGTGACGTTTCATTTGCGGCCGATGTGGAGCGCGCCGTTTCCGAGACGGAATCGAAATTTGGCGGGATCGATATTTTGATCAACAACGCCGCGGTCTATCCGAAGGTCCTCTTCTTAGAGTCCGACATCGAAGACTGGGCCAAGGCGATCGATGTCAACGTGGTTGGCATGGCTCGCCTGTGTCATCGCGTGCTGCCCGGAATGCTGGAACGCGGAAGCGGGCGCGTCTTGAACGTGGGCTCCTACGCCTGGAAAGGTCCGATCTCGACCGCATCTGCGTACTCGACTTCAAAAGGCGCTGTGAATATCCTGACGAAGTCGATCGCGTGCGAGATCGATCCGGCTCGTTACCCGGATGTGTTGGTCAATGAATTTCTGCCGGGGATCGTCCATACGCGCATGACGCCCGAAGGCGGCGATGACCCGATGGATGTCTATGCGCATGCGAAGGTCGTCGCATCGCTGCCGGCCGGCGGGCCGCACGGTCAGATCTTCTTGAAGAGCCAGCTCGAGCAGGACGATGGCGGCGGCGGGGGCCTGGGGCTGAAGCGCTTGGCCAAGCGGCTTCTGGGTCGCGGCTAAATTGGGTTAGTCGCGCGCGCCCCCACATCGATGAGTAGCGTGCGCCAAGCGTTTTATGAGCCAGTAGAGCCCCACGAAGCCTGCGAGGAAAGTGGCGGTGATGCGCCGGCCTGGATGATGCTCAATGCCGCCCGGACAAATCGCGGGGCGAGGGGAGAGCAAGAGACGCTTCAAGCGCTCGGTTGCGGTGAAGCGTGGCGTCTCGGGTCCGAGGTAGACCACCACGCTCTCGGAAGAGAGGAGCGCGCGGAGAAGGTCGCCGCCTAAGCCGTCGTCGAATGCATCGAACGCACGATCTTCGACCTTTCCCTGCTCGAGCGCCCGGACAACCAGGCCCTCGGTGGAGTCGTAGTGGAGTCGCCGAATGACTTCCATCGCACTCAGGTAGTGGCCAGAAGCATCGCGAATGCCCGCCGTCTTGAGTTGGAGATCGATGTAGATCCATTGATCCAGATCGGCGATGAAGACCTCGTTGAAGGTATGAGCGCCCAGCGAGATCCCGTCGTATCGGCCCCTCACATCGACGAGTCGCGTCGGCAGTCCTGCGACGTTGGCGAAGTAGGCGAAGATCTCCGAGTAGTTCGCACAGTACACATTCGATCGGCCTCGGGTCGCCGCGGCGTATTGGTCCAGTCCGTTCAGGCTGTGCATGAGGGGGCGGGGCTCGCCGCGATGTGGGTCGAGTTGATTCTGGAGATACGCAGCGATGTCGGCGATCTGGACGAGCGCCGGATCCTTGGCCTGGTGGGGGACCCGGGCCAGGACCTGCCGCGCACGCGCGAGGTCGGCGCTGGATTGCTCGCTCAGATCCATCACGAAATCTTCGGTCGAAAAGGGTGAGGCGTCGCCAATCCGAATCGGCGTCGGTGTAACGACAGGCGGCGCGCCGGGGGCCCATTGTGTGTGAACGGCAAACTGGGTTCCGGATTCCTGCCCGAGGAGGACGAAATGCTGCAGCCCAGCCTCGAGAGCCAGAATGGGGTCATCGCCGCCTGAAGTCGTCGTTTCCTTGCCGTGCTCTCGGATCGTCCAGTGGCCTTCATCCACCCCGGCCATCTTAAGCACGAGCCGGCCACCCGTTGGATAAAAACGGAATCCCTCGATCCGCATCGACTCCTCTACCTGATAGAGATCCGCTTCAGGTGCGCAGCGAACGGCGTAGGCCCGATCGCGATAAGCGGTCATCCAAGCGCTGGCGATGCCCAGAACCAGAATGATCGCGAGGAAGAGGCGCTCCGCGCCGAAGCAAGCTGGCGCTTTAAGCAGGTTCCGCAGATCCGGCATCAGGGGCGCCCTAAGCCTGAGAACTTCCGAAGCCGCGCGATCTGCTCCCTGCGTGCGCGAAACTCAGGCGGGTCGATGAAGGGGATCACCTTGAGGCCCGCGGCACATAATCCGAGGGCCCGATCTGCGCGACGACATCGTCTCGCCTTTCGGTCTCGGCGCAGTCGTCCGCCCAACCGATTAAACGATCGAAGGATATTTGCTTGCCGACGTTGACGAAGATCAAAAGACTCTCCCTGCGTATTCGGGGCCATCGTCTCAGGTTAGATGCGGCCATCGCGTAAGCAAGAGCTCAATGAAGCGGCCAATCAAACGGCCCCGACGCGGACGTCGACTTATGATTGTGCACCGCCCGAGCCCGAGCCCGAGGCTGTAGTCGCATTAGGCGTGGTCGCGTTATGACCGACCTGGGCCATGACCTTCGCTGGGGCAGACTGCGGCCGGCCAGGTGGATGGCCGCTCGGCGCCGGGGAGAGGCGGAGGTTGAAGCGAATGAAACCGCGCATATGGCCCGCCGGCTCATGGCTCGGGCGGCGCATCAGCGCAGATCGGGCGCGGCGAATGAGGCCGGCCACGATATAGAGGGTGTTTGCGGCCCAGAGCGCCGCGCGTCCATGGTTCTTCAGGAAATAGCGATGTCGCGAGCCGTACCAAAACTGGGGCGTGGGCTTCGAGATGTCTTGAATACCGGTCGATACCGAACCGATATGTGTGACCGAGCTCTCGACGACGTACGCGGTCGGCCATCCGGCCCGCGCTGCGCGCAGACAGAAATCCGTTTCCTCGTAGTAGAGGAAATAGCCGTCGTCCATCAAGCCGATCTCGTCGAGGACCTTCGTGCGGATCAACATGCTTGCGCCGGCCAGCCAATCGACGCGCTCTGTCGAAGTCGGGAGGTCGGGGGAGACGATGTAGCTATTGAGGAGCTTTGAAACGACACCGATTCCGAGCGGGGCTTCGAGCTCGCTGCCCAGGGAAGGGAAGCGGAAGGCGGTCCTGTGCGTTTCGCCGTCGTCGCCGTGGATGAAGCTGCCAGCGATCCCAAACGACGGGTGCGAGTCGAGGTAATTCACCAGCTCGGTCACCGCGTTTTCATCGGGAAAGGCATCGGAGTTAAGTAGGTAGACGTACTCGGGGCGGTCGGCGCTCTCAAGGGCGGGACGAATCGCAAAGTTATTGCCCCAGGCGAATCCTCCGTTCCAGGGCGAAGCGAGGATCTCGACCTGATCTCCCCAAGCCGCGTCGAGCGCGGCTTGGCGAAGTTTTTCGAGGGAAGCGTCCTGTGAGTCATTATCGACGACCGCAATCTTGGTGTCTGCGATGTGCTGGGTCTCGCGCAGCGCCGAGACGACCGACTCCAGGGTCATCTCCGGCGTCTTATAGTTCACGATGACGACGAGCAGCTTCACGTGCGCTTTATTCCTTCGGAGGCATTAAGAGCCTTGGGAGCCTTAGAGGACAGTGACCTCAATACGGTTGATCGGGTCATGAATATGAGAGGCCGATTGCCCTCACGCAGCGCTTTGGTGACGCGACCCGGAAATTCGTAAGCAATGGATTTGATCGCGCTCTCTGCCAGCGCAACCGAAAGTGGCGGGTCCTCGCAAAGTTGCCGGTTCGCCCGTAAGATTGCCCTACCCTTTTTCGCTCCAACCGGTCACTTATAAACGTCCTGGCTTTGCCCCCGTGGGCCAAAAACGTTTAAGGGGAGCCCAGAGCCATTCGATAAGCAAGGCAATTCCAACTGATCACGAATCGGTGGTTTGCCCGCCTGAATCTGAGTGAATAGCCATGTCTCCCGCCTCCAATTCTCCTCATTCTTGTGTCCTCGCTGGGTCCGAATCACTGCTTCTGCAGTGTGGCGAGATTCTGCTCGAGAAGGGGTGGGTAATTGCCCGCGTCGTTTCGAAAGAAGACGCCATCATCGATTGGGCCGCCAAGGCCGGAATCGAAGTGGTGGCTCCCGGCAAGGGACTCGGCGATCGACTGCGCGGCGTCGACTTCGATTATTTTTTGAGCATCACGAATCTGTCCATCATCTCGGACGACGTGATCGGAATGGCGCGCCGAGGCGCGATCAACTTTCATGACGGACCGTTGCCCGCCTACGCCGGCATGTATACGCCGGCCTGGGCTCTGATTAACGGTGAGTCTGAATACGGCGTCACGTTCCACGAGATGACTGCCGGCGTCGACGAGGGACGCATCCTTGTTCAGCGCAAGTTCCCCGTTTCCATTGAAGACACCTCGCTCAGCCTGAACACGACTTGTTACGGCGCGGCGATCGAAGCCTTCGGTGAGCTGGTCGATCAGATCAACTCAGACTCGGTGGCGCCGCAGGTCCAGGACGCTTTGCTGCGTTCGTATTTCGGTCGGCATCAGCGCCCGGAAGCGGCGAGCTTGATCGAATGGAACGCGAACGCGGAAGAGATCGTACGTTCGATTCGCGCGCTGGATTTCGGCGAGCGCTACAGGAATCCTTTCTCGGTGGCACGCATCCTTGCGGGCGGCCGAGTGCTTGGCGTATCTGGAGCAGCGGTTTCCGACGCGGCATCGACGGCACCCGTCGGAACGCTCGTTGCGATTGATGACCTCGGCTGGTCCGTGAAATGTGCCGACGGCGTTGTTGTGCTGTCCGGGCTGCGCTGTCCGCGCGGAATGAGTCTCAGCGGTTCCGGCGCGGCAGAGCGTCACGGACTCTCGACGGGGCAGGTGATCGGCGACGCAGTAGACCGCGCGGCGATTACGGCGCTGAACGAAGAATCGATTCCGAATGAAGCCTTCTGGATTCGTCGCTTGCAGCGGCTCGATCCGGTGGAAGCGCCTTATCGTTCCGGAGAAGGGCAGGCCACAGGTTCTGCTGAGCGGCGCACGCTCGATGTTTCTGGCTTCAAGTCGGGGTCGGCGGGCGACGAGCGGGCGGAATCGCTGATCGCAGGTTTCGCGCTTTACCTGGCTCGGATTCAAGGTGTGACTTCCTTTGACGTGAGTTTTGCCGAAGATGCGCTGACGAAGAAGGTCAGCGGATTCGGCGAACTCTTCGCGGATGCGCTGCCTTTGCGCGTAGAGATCGATTCGGCCGGCGGCGCTGAGGCAGGCATTCAGGCGGTTCGATCCGCGATTGCGAAGGTGCGAGAGAAGGGCACGTATCTCACGGACGCCATCGCACGCGATCCGGAACTGGCCCTCCATCCGCTCCACTCGGCGGGGCTGGCTCCGTCGGTGGCGGTCGGCATCCATGCGAATCCCGCGACGGCGAAGCTTCCGGCCGGATCGGATCTGGCATTGTTTGTCGCGCCCGACGGCGCTTCGGCGCAGGTGGCTTTTGATTCGGGCACGATCGACTCGGCCTCGGCGCAGGCCATGCTCGACCAGTTGGGTGTACTGCTGAGCGCGCTCGGCGGAAGCGGCTCTTCGGACATCGTGGCGAAGCTGCCTTTGATCGACGCTGAGACGCGCCGAGAGATTCTTTACGACTGGAATCAGACCCACGTCGATTTCGATCGAAGCGATACGGTTCGCTCGCTCTTTGAAGCACGTGTGACTGCCTCTCCTGATGCGACCGCACTCGTCTTCGAGGGCGAAAAGCTCAGCTACCGCGAGCTTGATGAGCGCGCCGGACGCCTAGCAAATCATTTGAGCGATCTGGGTATTGCCGCGGATCAGCTTGTCGGCGTGCATCTCGCGCGTTCGCTCGACATGGTCGTGGGCATCTTGGGTGTACTCAAGGCGGGGGGCGCGTATGTGCCGCTCGACCCGGTCTATCCCGAGGATCGCATTGCCTACATGATCGAGGACTCGAAAGCCTCGGTGGTGCTGACGCATTCAAAGGCGGAATCGCCCCTGCCGTTTTGTTCCGCGACGGTGGTTGATCTCGACCGCGACGCGGACGCGATCGCCGCAAGGCCGTCCGCACGTCCCGGCAACACCATGGACGCCGTGGAGGCCGCGAACCTCGCCTACGTGATCTACACCTCGGGCTCGACGGGCAAGCCCAAGGGCGTGATGGTTGAGCATCGCAACGCCGTGAACTTCTTCGTGGGTATGGACGAGCGCGTGCCCCATGATCCGCCGGGACGCTGGCTCGCAGTGACGAGTCTCTCCTTCGATATCTCGGTGCTCGAGCTGCTCTGGACGCTGACCCGCGGTTTTGAGGTCGTGGTCTTCGCGGACCGCGAACGCAAGATCGGTGCCGGCGTCGGCGGTGCTCTGCCCGATCGACCCTGGCGTCCGATTGATCTCGGGCTGGCTCTGTGGGGCAGCGACGCAGGACCCGGTCCCAAAAAATACGAGCTGATGCTCGAGAGCGCAAAATTCGCCGATGAGAACGGCTTTTGTGCCGTGCATACGCCCGAGCGACACTTTGGTGCGTTCGGTGGGCCGTTCCCGAATCCGTCGGTGACCGGTGCGGCGATCGCTGCCGTCACGAGCCGCGTGCAGATCCGGGCGAGTAGCTGCGTGCTGCCTTTGCATCATCCTGTGCGCGTCGCAGAGGAATGGGCGGTCGTCGATAATATCTCGAACGGTCGAGTGGGCGTTTCCTTCGCCTCCGGCTGGCAGCCGAACGATTTCGTGATTCGTCCCGAGGCCTTCGCGGAAGCGAAGAAAAATATGTTCGAGAACGCGGATATCGTGCGCCGACTCTGGACAGGCGAAGCGATCGAATTCGAGAATCCGCATGGCACTATGGTGCCGACGGCGACTTTGCCGCGACCGGTTCAGAAGGAGCTGCCGACCTGGATCACAACAGCGGGGAACGTGGATACGTTCAAGGCCGCGGGTGCTGCGGGCTTGAACGTGCTGACGCATTTGCTCGGGCAGACCCTCGAAGAACTCGCGGTGAAGGTCCAGGCCTATCGCCAGGCGCGTAAGGATGCGGGCTTTCCGCCGGCGGGCGGCGCGGTCACGTGCATGCTGCACACTTTCGTCGGCGATGACGACGCGGAAGTGCGCAAGATCGTGCGCGAGCCGATGAAGGATTATCTCGGCGCGTCGATGAAGCTCGTAATGGACTTCGCGTGGTCCTTCCCGGCTTTTGAGCGTCCGGGGGGTGCCGAATCGAAGCCCGAGGATGTGGATCTCAAGTCGCTGAAGGAAGACGAGACGGACGCGATTCTCGAGTTTGCTTTCGAGCGCTACTACGAGACCAGTGGCTTGTTCGGGACTGCAGACGCTTGTGAACAGATGCTCGAGCGCTGCAAGGACGCCGACATCGACGAGATCGCCTGTCTGATCGATTTCGGCGTGAATACCCAGAGGGTGCTCGATGCACTGCCAGCGCTCAGCAAGGTTCGCCAGCGCGTGAACGAGCGGCCCGCTGGCTCGATTGATGCCGCCGCGGTGATCGCGGAAACGGATACAGCGGAGGTCCCGGATCATTCCTTCGCGGCTCAGGTCGAGCGACATCAGATCAGCCATCTGCAGTGCACGCCGTCCCACGCGACGATGCTTCTCACGAATCCCGAGACCCGCGAGGCGCTTGGACGGATTCCGCATCTCATGATCGGCGGCGAAGCATTCCCGGTATCACTCGCTGCGGAACTCGACTCGGCCTGCAGCGGCACGGTCACTAATATGTACGGCCCGACGGAAACGACGATCTGGTCGTCGACAGAACCCGTCGAGGGCAAACCCGATTCGATTTCGATTGGTCGGCCGATCGCGAATACCCAGCTCTTCATTCTCGATTCGAATCATGAGCCTCTGCCTGTGGGCGTGGCGGGTGAGCTTTGGATCGGTGGCGAAGGTGTCGTTCGGGGTTACCACGAACGACCGGATTTGACGGCCGAGAAATTCATCAACGATCCCTTCAGTGATCGCGATGGAGCGCGCATTTACAGTACGGGCGACCTCGCGCGGTGGACGGCGGACGGTCGCATTGACTTCCTCGGACGCCTCGACCATCAAGTGAAAATTCGCGGCTACCGCATCGAACTCGGCGAGATCGAAGCGCGCTTGGCAGGCCAGCCTGGCATTCGCGAATGCGTCGTGATCGCGCGGGAAGATTCGCCCGGCGATGTTCGACTCGTGGCCTATTCGATTGCGGAGAACGATGCGTCGCCGCAGGAAAATGTGCTGAAGGACGGTTTGCGTGAGTCGCTGCCCGAGTTCATGGTGCCTTCGAATATTCTCTTCCTCGACCGTTTTCCGCAGACGCCGAATGGCAAGGTAGACAGGAAGGCGCTGCCGGCGCCGCACGAGTTGCAGCAGAAGTCGACGGTGGATTATAAGGCGCCGAAAAATGATCTCGAAATGCAGATCGCCGATGTCTGGCGCGAGGTTCTTTATCTAGAGCAGGTCGGCGTGCACGATAATTTCTTCGACCTGGGAGGTCATTCGCTGCTCGTGGTTCAGGCGCATCGTAAGCTCGCGGCGAATCTCGAGAACCCGATCACGCTGATAGACCTTTACCGGTTCCCGACCGTGGCGGGGCTCGCCGAGCATCTCGCTTCGGATGATGGTGGAGCAGAGGTGGCACAGGCCAGCCAGGCGCGAGCGGAGAAGCGCAAGCAGGCAATGGGCCGCCGCCGTAAGCGAGGCGGTCGAAGTTGAGTCTTTTGAGATTGGGTGGGTTGCGGAAGGCGATGAGCATCGGATCTGGGCGTGGGGGAAGTTTTGAATGAGTGACGAGGGTGCAGGCGAGAACGACATCGCGATTGTGGGAATGGCGCTTCGCGTTCCCGGTTCAAATTCTCCGAATGAGTTTTGGGACAATCTGCGGAATGGTCGCGAATCGATCGTCGACTATGACGACGAAACCATCCTCGCTTCAGGAGAGTCGAAAGAGGCACTTCGCAATTCCGCATACGTGAAGCGGGGCGCCGCGCTGCGCGACATGAAACTCTTCGATCGCGATTTTTTTGGATTCAGTCCGAAAGAAGCCGCGATTCTCGATCCGCAGCATCGCCATTTCATGGAGCTTTGCTGGGAGGCGCTCGAAGACGCAGGGCATACTCCCAAGCGCTTCGACGGGCAGATCGGTCTGTTCGGCGGCTGCGGCATGGGCAGTTATTTCTATTTCAACGTTTGCAGCAACCAGGATCTTGTCGACTCCGTTGGCATGTTCCTGCTGCGACATACCGGGAACGATAAAGACTTCCTGGCTACGCGGGCTTCGTACGTGCTTGACCTGAAGGGGCCTAGCATTAACGTCCAAACGGCTTGTTCCACTTCCCTAGTAGCGACGCATTTAGCCTGCCAAAGCCTGCTCACGGGCGAGTGCGATATGGCGCTGGCGGGTGGCGTGACGATCCTGTTCCCGACCGAAGCGGGATATGTCTTCAAGGACGGCGAGGTGCTCTCGCCCGACGGACATTGCCGTGCCTTCGACGATCGCGCTCAGGGGACGGTTCTCTCGAGTGGCGGCGGCATGGTTGCACTTCGTCGGCTGGAAGATGCCCTCGAAGACGGAGACCCCATCTACGCCGTGATTAAGGGGTCGGCGGTGAACAACGATGGTGGCCAAAAGGTCGGCTACCTCGCGCCGAGCGTCGATGGTCAGGCGGCGGCAATGACAGAAGCCTATTCGCTGGCCGATATTGATCCTGCGACGATCGGCATGATCGAGTGCCATGGCACGGGTACGTATATGGGCGATCCGATCGAGGTCGCCGCGCTCACGCAGGCGTTTCGCTCGGGGGAGTCCGAGGGCGCGCAGAAAAATCAGTTTTGCCGCATCGGTTCAGTGAAGACAAACATCGGTCATCTCGACACTGCGGCGGGCGTCGTCGGCCTAATTAAGGCCTCTCTATCGCTGTGGAATCGAGAGATCCCGGCATCGCTGAACTACGAACGGCCCAATTCCGAGATTGGATTCGAAAATACGCCCTTCGTTGTGAATGATAAGCTCCACGATTGGCAGCGGGGCGCCTTCGCGCGTCGCGCCGCGGTGAACTCGCTCGGTGTCGGCGGCACGAACGCGCACTTGATCCTCGAAGAACTCGCCGAGGACCTGATTCCTGAGAAGGCGGCAGCGACCCGCGAAGCGAAACAGGTCCTGCTGCAAATCTCGGCGAAGGGGAATAAGTCTCTCGACGGTGCATGCCAGCGATTGGCACAGCATCTCGAAGCGAATCCCGATCAAGACTTGCAGGACGTGGCCTATAGCCTCCGCACCGGCCGCGAAGAATTCGGACGACGTCGCGTGCTGGTTGCGACCGGTCGAGAAGAGGCCATCGAGCTTCTCGAGGGCCTCGATCCGCGCCGCGTCTTCACGCATACCGCGTCGGAGTCGAAGCCGGGTATCGTTTTCATGTTCTCCGGTGGCGGCAGTCAGTATGCCCAGATGGGGATGGATCTTTACGAGAACGAACCGATTTTCCGCGAGCAGATCGATCGAGGTTTGAACCTCTTTCTCGAGCGCACCGGTGAAGATATCCGACCCTTTCTGCTGTGCACGGAAGAAGAACGTGAACACGCGGATGGGCAGTTAAAGGAAGTTGGGAGGGCGCTTCCGTCGATCTTTATTTACGAATACGCGATGGTCAAGCTCTGGGAATCCAAGGGCATCGTGCCGGAGCTCCTCGTCGGGCACAGCCTCGGCGAGAACGTGGCAGCCTGCGTCTCGGGCGTCATTTCCTACGAGGATTGTCTCGACTGGGTGGCGCTGCGCGGGAAATTGACGGCGAAGACGGTTGAAGGCCGGATGATCGCCGTTTCGCTGCCCGCAGACGAACTCACACCGTATTTCCGTGATGGATGTGGGCTGGCGGCGATCAATGCGCCCGGGCTTTGCGTGGCGTCAGGCGGCGTGGCTGAGATCGATGCGCTCGAAAAACGGCTCGAAGAAGCTGAGATCGACTTTCAAACGGTTCCGATTGATCGAGCAGCGCACTCCAGTTTGTTCGATCCAATCCTGGACGAGTTCCGCGCGTTTATCTCGAATGTGGACTTGAAGCCTCCGAGCATTCCGATCGTCTCGAACCGGACCGGTCAGTTGATGACCGACGAAGAGGCGATGGATCCGGAGTACTGGACGCAACATCTTCGCCGGCATGTGCGTTTTGCCGAATGCGTTGAGACGATTTTGGCGACGCCGGGGCGAGTCCTGCTTGAGGTTGGTCCTGGCCAGGCGCTTTGCTCCTTTGTGCGCCAGCAGTCCGTAGGGGGCGCGGGCGCGCCCAATATCATCCCCTCGTTTCGCCACAAAGCGGACAAGGCGACGGATATGACGTTCTTCCTTTCAAGCCTCGGGCGGCTTTGGGCCTCGGGCGTTGAAGTTGACCTCGAAGAAGCATTTGAACCGGATGCGCGCCGACGCGTGCGCCTGCCGACCTACGCCTGGGACCACCAGAGCTTTTTCATTGATCGCGTCGAAGCGACGGGTGTGCGCCAGGAATCGAATCTCCCTGAATACGTCGAAGATGTGGCGGATTGGGGTTTCGCACCGACTTGGCACCCCGCTGCTGTGGATCCGCGCCGACTCGATACGCCGG